>JAEWBG010000009.1 GCA_023391335.1 Pseudomonadota bacterium
CGAGGGTCTTACACCGCACACCGTGCAGCGCACACTTCACACGGTCCCTGCTGTCAACCGTCAACTAGGAATCGTGGTTCGTGGGTCGGGGTTCGGGGAGCGTCACCCCTGGCACAGGGAATCGCACTTCTTGCTGCCGACCGTAAACGGTGAACTGAGATGCGCGCCCTCTCGCGCCTCTCACTGCAACTCAGCCGCGAGTTCCGTCATCTCTGCACTGCCATCGCGCCACATCGTGTATGCGACACGAGTGTCGGATGTGGTTACAGCCGCGCGCAAATCCGGCGAACGGCCGAGCTTCGCGATCACCTCCTTGTCGATCGGGAAGTAGCGCCAGGTGGCGTCATAAGCAAAGGCCGACGCAATCGGTTGGGCAATGCCAAGCTCGCGGGCGGACTGACTCGTCGGCGCCAGCGTGATCGTCCCGTCTTGGGTGGTGAGTTCGAGCGTCGAGCTGGCGCTGTTCTCAGGCCAGGCTTTCAACACTGCCAAATACTGCCGGTGCTCACCCATGCGATTGACGTCGATCGCATAGATGTTCAGGTAATCGTGTGTGTCGACCGCCGAGCTGGTGCGTTCGCGGCTGAAAATCCAGGGATCTGCGACCACTTTGATCGTCGCAGCCGTTTGCTCATCCAAGTACTCGCGCGGTGTGGTTGAGTGCGTCGTCGCGCACGCGGCAAGTAAGAAACAAAGCAGCAAACCCAAGCGGTGCATTGTCCAGCTCCAGTTGTCACTCTTATTAGAATTAGAACGAACTGTGCTGCGGCCCTGTTCCTCAAGGTCAGACGGGTTGGCCCGCTGAAGGATCGCCCGCATCAGTACGATGCGGGCGATGTTCGGTCATTAGAACTTGCCACGCAATCCCAGCATCACTGTGTAGCCGGGGTCGTAGAAGGTCCAAGTCGCGTTGCTGTACGGTGAGGTACCACCGAGGACAGAGCGCTGCGGTTCGCCCGTCAGGTTAGTCACATCGAGCGACAACCGTGGGGACGTCGGGAGCGATGCAAACTCGTAGCTTGCCGAGAGGTCCAACTGACCGCGTCCCAATCCATAGAAGCGAATGCCGGTTAGGCCATTTTGACCGGGATCTGTCAGCGTCTGATCCGATAGATACGTGTACGACAACCGGATCGAAGCGGCATCGCGCTCGAAGTACAGCGTTCCGTTGTACGTGTAATCGGAAACGCCCAACGCGATCGCCGGCACGCCTTGACCCACGCTCTTCTGGTTCACGTGCGTGTAGTTGGCGCTGAAGCCCAGTCCCTCGAAGAAGTGCAGCGGCTGCACCCACGTAATTTCATATCCCTTCAAGTCCAACAAGCCGCTCGCGTTAACCTGCTGCGAGACGGTCACGACCGCATTCGGGCTGTCCGGACCGCCGCGAGTGTTGATCGCGCCTTGCTGTTGCGTAGTCAAATCCTCGAACGGAACGCCGAGCTGGCGGAACTGAATCGTGTTCGTTCCGGGAACGGTGAACCCGCTGATTTGCTTTCCGAACAAGGCCAGTGCCACGTAACCCTCTTCGCCCGTGTACCACTCCACACCGAGGTCCACGTTGGTGGAGAGATAGGGCGAAAGATTCGGGTTGCCCTGCGATGCGCTCTGTGCCGAAGGATCCGAGAAGTTCGTGTTCGGCAACATCGAATTCGGATTTGCGCGAGTCAACGTGCGAGATCCGGCCAAGCGCGCGACAACCGTGTCGGTCACGTTCAACGCAGCGTTGAATGATGGCAGCCACGCATCGTAATCGGAGTCGAGATACTGCCACTGCCGCACGCCGCCGATCGTCACGGGACCGCCGATCGTCTGGTTCGTCTTCACGTAACGAATGCCGGCATTCAAGCGCAGCGTGCGGTCCATGATTTTCGCTTCGCCGTTGGCTTCGAAGTACGCGGCACGATTCTTCTCTTCGATGCTTCCGGCGCTTGCGCCAGTTGCAGCCGAATTCACCTCAGGCGCGGTGCTGCTGAGCTCGGCGTAATTCGTGTCCGCTTTGAAGCGATCGAAGTCGACGGTGATGAATCCATCGGGGCCTGGCATCAGATAAGAGGCTAGCGCCGATTGCGGCACCGCCGCCGCAGCACTCAGGCCATCGCATGGCAGACGTCCTGTCGTCGGGCTGTTGCCGTTCGCATCCAAGCCGCCGCGGCACGCGATGTCCTCCCAACGTGCGCTGTTGTCGCGCGGAGAAATGAGTCGGTATGCCTCACCGTACATCACGCCCGAGCGCAAGTTGTTGGTGTCGTCGCCCCATTGGAAATCGATATTCCCGCCGCGTGTGCGAGTCGTGCGTTTTTCGTTCTGGATATTTAGACGTCCGCCGCTCCAGGTCCAACCGATGGACGGATCGTTCAGATCGAAGTTGCTGGTGACGTTCGGGAAATCTCCGCCTTGGTTTTCAAATTGAATTGCCAAGCCCTGATTGAGCGGAGTGTTGATGAGGATCGTGGGTGCCTGGCGGTCGAAAGTACTGCGGCTATAGAAGCCGCTGACTGTCAGCTTTGCCGAGTCGCTGAAGTCGAATTGCGCCGTTGGCGTGATGTCGTAGAAATCGACTTGTTCGTCGTATGGACGCGCTTCGAGGAAGTACTGCGCATTCACGAACGTGCCGCTGGTCACGATGTTGTTTTCATCGACCTTCAGGTTGATCGGAATCAGCGAGCCGTTGGTCGAGAAATTGCGTCCCACCAGATCCATATCCAACCGATCGAACTTGCGGCTCGCATCGGCGTACATCGCATCGAGCGAGAAGCGCATCGAGTCGCTCGGGCGGAATTCGACCGACGTCAACGCTGAAACGCGGTCGCGATTGCCCGAGATGTAGGCTTCGCGGCCTAGGCGCGGCATGTTCGCATTACCGATTTGGGAAATCGTGAGCCCCGGATTGTTGGCGAGGAGGAATGCTTGATCGACGGGAGCGCCCGGCGTGAGTCCATGGCCCACATTGCCAGGCAGCGTCGCCGGCATCACCCAACCATTTCCGCCGGTCTCGTTGCCGGTGGTGCATGAACCGCCAGCGCCGGTATCGGCGCTCGTGCCGCTCGGCGGCGTGATGCCACATTGCGAGTAAGTCAGATTGGCATTCGTCCAGCCGATCGTTTCATAGCCGGTCGTAGTCGATTTATTTCTGACCGCTGCGATGCCGACGAGTACGCCGAACGTGTCATTGCGCCACGTCGTCGTCACAGCGCCGCGCGGACTGTATTTGTCGCTTTGCTCGCCGTACTGACCCTGCACCTGATAGTTGACGTTCCAACCGGTTTCAAAATCGAACGGACGCGCGCTGCGCAAGTTGACCGTGCCGGAAACGCCGCCTTCGACTGTGCTTGCGACCGAAGATTTCGACACATCCAAGCGGTTGAATAGTTCGGTCGGGAAGAGGTCCAGGTCCAGTTCGCGGTTGACCGATTGCGCGTCCGTACGACCGGTGGATGCAACGCTGATGTCGTGGCCGTTCAGCAGCGTCTTCGTGAAGTTGGTGCCCAAGCCCCGAATGGCGATGTTCAAACCTTCGCCATTGACTTCGCGCGTGAGCTGAATGCCCGGAATGCGATTGAGCGACTCTGCAATGTTCGTGTCCGGAAACTTGCCGATGTCTTCGGCGAAGACCGAGTCGGTGAAGTTGATTGATTCGCGCTTGGCGTCTGCGGCGTTTTGCAAACTCTGGCGATAGCCGGTTACGACGATTTCTTCCAGTTGGCTGGGCTGAGCGTTCGTGGTCTGCGCTTGCACGGATGTGGCCGCAAGGCAGAGCCCGACGGCGCTTACGCCCCCGATCGAATATCTGCGTTTCATAGTTCTCTCCGTCAGATGTGCCTGGATCTAAGCGCCTCTCGACTTGAATCCCCCGTGCTTAGATTTTGTATGACCAATCATGAACAATTGGCCTTACCACCATTCTGGTGGGGCACCATCTGGCCTGTCAACGCGCGTGTTGCCGGCGCGCGTCGGACTGACCCGGCGTCAGGCTGCGCTGAAGGTCATTTGCGTGGCTTTGGCACAACAGGCGTAGGCTGGCCACCTGTCGATTTGGAGGAACTCACATATGAAACCCAAAGTCGCCGCGGGGACGGTGCAGCTCTACGTTCAACCGCGGGCATCCCGAACAGAAATCGTGGGCTTTTTGGATGGCTGGCTCAAAGTGCGATTGGCCGCTCCGCCCGTCGACGGAGAAGCAAACAAGGCGCTGGTGGAGTTCCTGGCCGCACACCTGGACGTAGCGAAGAGCGGGATTCGCATCGTGGCGGGTCAAGCCAGTCGCAGAAAGACGGTGGAGATCGATGGAATGACGACTGAGGCTATCCATGCGGCACTCGGCGCCTAGCGGTGCCGTTGCCGACTCAAGTGTCCGGCGACATTTGAATCAGATCTTCGCGGTAGAGCGATGCAAGTAGGGTTTCGACATGCTGTTCGCTCGCTTGCTCGTCTTCCCCAAACTCGTTGATCAACACGCGCCGGATGGTTTCCACCGTTTGCGGAGTTCTCAGCAACTCCACGATGCGGCCGGATGACTCGCCGATCGCGAGTTCCTCGTGAGACTTGAGGCGCTCTTGGAGTTGTTCCTTCAGCGCCGCAGCATGAGGGTTCCAGACATACGATGCGGTGCGCGAGATGTGTACGCCTCGATGTTGTTCTGACATTTGATCGGCTCTCCTTAAATTCTGTTGCAGCAACTACCCGGATGTAATCGCGGTTCCCGAACGCGGTGAGTTGTGGAGCCGCACGCGCTGCCTCTATCCTGCAGACGTATAACAAGAAGGGGAGTGCCGTGGGCTGGATCGTTCTCATTCTTGCGTTGGTCCTGGGCTGGGTGGTGTTTGCGTACAACCGCTTGGTTCGCCTGCGCAATCAAGTGCGCACCGGCTGGGCGGACATCGATGTGCAACTCACGCGCCGTCACGATTTGGTGCCGCAACTCGTCACCGCGGTGCAGGCATATGCGAGTCACGAACGCGCAGTGCTACAAGCCGTCACTGAGTTGCGTTCGCAAGCTGTGCAGCAGAGGAGTCCAGCGCAATTGGCCGAAACGGAACGTTCGCTCGAGCAGGCGCTCGGCAGGATCTTCGCCTTGCAGGAGGCCTATCCGGAACTCAAGGCCAGTGAAAACTTTCTGCAATTGCAGCGCGACTTGGTGACGGTCGAAGAACACCTGCAATACGCGCGTCGTTTCTATAACGGTGCGGTTCGCGACTACAACGATTCGGTGCAGCGCTTTCCGGATTTGTTCGTCGCGAACGCTGGCGGATTTCAGAACGCCGAGTTCTACCAAGCGCGCGATGAAGAACGAGCGGCAGTGCAGATTGGAGCTTTGCAATGATCCGCTGGCTTGCACTTGCTCTGCTTCTTGCCGCGCCGGTTCACGCTGACGAGCGCATCTTGAACTACGGCGTGGACGTGAAGATTCAGGCCAACGGCAGCTTGGACGTGACCGAAACGATCAAAGTGCGTGCTGAAGGCAATCAAATCCGCCGCGGCATCTATCGCGACTTTCCGACGCGCTATCGCGATCGCTACGGCAATCGCGTGGTCGTCGACTTGCAGGTTCTGGACGTCGAGCGCGATGGCCGACCGGAACCCTGGTTCACCGAGAACAAGGCGAACGGCGTACGCATCAACACGGGCAACAATGATTTCCTGCCCGTGCCAGCCGAGTTTGAATTCCGATTGCACTACCGTACGACTCGGCAGCTTGGCTTCTTCGCGGATCACGATGAGCTGTATTGGAATGCGATCGGCACGGGTTGGGCGTTTCCCATCGATGCCGGCCAAGTCGATGTGCAGTTGCCGAGCGCGGTGCCCATCCAGCAAATGAGTGCTGAGGGCTACACGGGATATCAGGGCAGCACCGATCAAAACTATGTCGCGTCGTTGCCCGCACCGGGAACGGCGCATTGGGATCTGACAGCGCCCCTTGCCCCGCAGCAGGGTCTTACGATCGTCTTGAGTTTCCCGAAAGGGATCGTCCACGCGCCGACGCAAACGCAACGCGCTTACTGGTTGTTGAAAGACAATCGCGGCCTGCTGATCGCTGCCTTGGGCTTGCTCGCGCTCGCCATCTACTGCGTTAGAGAGTGGCGCCGAGTCGGCCGCGATCCAGCCGCCGGCGTCGTGTTCGCTCGTTACGAACCACCGCAAGGGATGAGTCCGGCAGCGCTGCGTAATCTGCGACGAATGAGTTACGACACGAAGTGTTTTACGGCCGATGTTCTCGCGCTGGCTGTGGCGGGGCACTTGCGGATCGAGCACGACAAGAGTCTGTTCAAGAACGAGTGGAGGTTGGTGCGCACGCACACATCCGATGGCGCCTCGACCACCTCCGCGCAGAAGCAATTGCTCGATCGGCTGTTCCAGGGCGGCGAGGGCGAAATCGTTCTAAAAAACACCAACGCAGCCGTGATTTCCTCCGCCCGCTCTGGGCACGCGAAAGCACTCGATCGGCAATTACAGCCGGAATATTTCAAGCGCAATGGTGGGAGCGTGGGCAAAGCGTTCCTGATCGGATTGGTGGGCGGTGGCGCCGGAATTCTTTTCGCGCACGGCAGTGCACTGCCGCTGATTCTCTTCGTCTGCGCGCTCATGGCCATCGCGCTCATCGTCTTCGCAATTCTGATACGCGCGCCTACCGATGCAGGTCGCAAGCTGCTCGATGAGATCGAGGGACTGAAGCTGTACTTGAGCGTCGCGGAGCGTACCGAATTGGCGAACATGCCGGAGCCCGGCAAGCAGCGTCCGGTGCTCGATGCGAAGCGATACGAAATGCTGTTGCCATTTGCGGTCGCACTCGAGGTCGAAGACGCCTGGACGCAGAAGTTCACTGCCGCGGTCGGAGAAGCAGAGGCTCTGCGCACTACGCAAAACATTGGCTGGTACCACGGTGGATCAGTCAACAACCTCGGCAGCCTGGCGCATGCGGTCGGCTCGAGCCTCAGTAGTCAAATCGCTTCGGCATCTTCGCCGCCGGGCAGTTCGTCCGGTTCCGGCGGAGGTGGATCGTCGGGCGGCGGCGGAGGTGGTGGAGGCGGCGGGGGACGATAGGCTTAACTGAAGAGCAACACAAAGCCCCTCCGTGTGAAATCCGGTTCTTAGTCTGAGATGAGTCGCCGGTTCAGCAACCGCCGTAGTGAGCCGGCATCGCAGCCTGAGTATCCTGCTCCAATCTGCAGGGCAATCCTGTCCGCAATTTGCTCACCACAGCCATGCGCTATTTCCGCTTTTTGTCGCTCCTGTGCGCACTAGTCAGTGCATCGGCGTTTGCCGAATCGAGTGCCGACACCGCTCCTAGCAAGGATTCCTTGCGGCTCTATTACGCGCGGGCATCGGACACCGATTTCGTTACCGTGGTCGCAGGCGATTACAACGCATCGCGAGAATCGGATCGGCTCACCGGCCTCAACTGGGGCCACGAGGTCGGCCAGCATTTGTTCGGCAAGCCGATTCGCATGACCGCCAATGTCGGACTGCAATATATCGACGAACGCGGGCTGCAGCCGGACGCCTACGGCATCACATCATTTATCAAGGCCCAATATTTATGGCGACTGCCTTGGACCAATAAGCGGGTACAGCTCGGATTGGGCGAGGGCTTGAGTTACGTCACGCGCATTCCCAAAAGCGAAGAACGCGACTTTGCGAAGAAGAATGTCGAATCGAACAAGCTGATGAACTATCTCGAATGGACAGTCGATGTTCCGCTCAGCCAGTTCGAATCGCTTCGGCCGCTCCTGCATGGCCCCATTAAAGAGATCAACACCGGCTTCATGGTCTGGCACCGCTCGAGCGTCTTCGGTCTCTTCGCCGAAACCAAAGGCGGCATCAACTTTATGGGGTTCAGTGTTGAGGCGAGGTACTGAACTAGTGACTGGTGACTAGTGACTGGTGACTAGTCAGACCAAGAATTCAGAGGCAGACGAAGAATCAGAGGCAGACCAGGACTAGTGACTGGTGACTAGTGACTGGTGACTAGTCAGACCAAGAATCAGAGGCAGACAAAGAGCCGGAGAGTTGCGACTAGCGGATGGTGATTAGAAGGGCGCAGCCGCATTCCTCGGCAAGCACTCCGAGCGAGCGCGTTGCGGAGGTCTATCCGCTAGTCACAAGTCACTAGTCCCTACTTCAAGGATTCGCGCGCCACCTTTAGCGCCTGTTCCATGATCATTTCCATGCTGTCCGCTTTGTTGTAGTGAGGCAGATAGACCCACATCTTGATGACATCCAAGGTGGGTTCGGTCAGCGCATCTTTGGTCGATTGGGCGCCGACTTCAACGGAAAGAGCGCCGCTGCGCAGAAAACTCATCGACATCACTTCCAGCTTCATTGCTGTTACCCTCGTAAAGGCTGTTGGCGGTTGCCGCCCGCCGATCTTGCCAGAGCAAGAAGCTTCTGTCGTCGATAACTCTTTACGACTGAGATCTGCGTTCGATCATGACTGACGGGTCGCATTCGCAAATCCAAGCGGGCCTGGCACTACTACGCTATTTAACAGTGCCGCTACGCGCCGCATCCTTAGTGCTGATCGTGTTGTTCTCCTTTCTTCTGGTGATCGCCCTGTCCGGCGGGCTGCTGGGCATTCCTCTGGCCTTCATCGTGCTGTCCTGGTTCTTTAAGTATGGCTTCGCTTTGTTGGATAGCGTCGCGAACGGCAGCCGAGAGCCGCCGGTGCTTTCCTATGAAATGGTGAATCCGCTGAACGAGCAGCGGCCATTGGCACTGGCAGTACTCGTGGCCGGCGGCTACGTGGGTTCGACGCTCGTGGCGGCGCATTTCGGTCGCACAGCAGGTCACGCGGTACTCGTTGCGATTGCGGTCGTGCTGCCCGCGATCATCGCGGTGTACGCGGCGGGGGACGATCCATTCGAAGCATTGAACCCGATCGCATGGCTCAGGCTCATTCGGCGGACGGCGTTTGGCTACCTGATTCTGCTGGCGCTCGCCGTTTGCATCATGTGGCTCGGCGCAGTGACGTTGGTGCCGGAAGCAGAATTGCCGCGCGCCATCTATTTGCGGCTGCCGGAGTCGGTGCGATTGGCATTCGCCATGTATGGGTGGCTAGCAATCTTCGCGCTCATCGGTGCGCTGCTATTCGAACATCGCCTGCACCTCGGTTTCGAACCGGTGAATTCGCCTGAACGTCACCAAGCTCGCGCGGACGGCGAATTGGAGCGCAAGCGCCAAGCCGCGATCGATCGTGTCTTTGCTGAATATCGAGGCGGCTCGCTGGCAAATGCCTGGGACACCGCGTTGGCCTACGCGAATGCCCAACCGGATGCGTCGCTCGAGATGTTGTGGATGTATCAGCGCGCGAAATCGTGGCCGGACCAACGACTTGCCAATCGCTTCGCTCGAGAACTGGTGCCGACAATGCTTGCTGCCAGGCGAACCGGAGAGGCGCTCGACATCGTTCGCGAGCGCTTGAATTCTTCGGCTCACTTTCAACTTGCCGATGGCAAAGATCTGGTGTCGCTGGCTCAGCTCGCGAAACTTGCCGGACATCGAGTCACGGCGCGCCAGTTGATTGAGATATTCGAGCGGGACTTTCCGGAACATCCGGACCGAAGCGTCGCGCGGCGCCTGCAGGACGAATTGCAGAGTTGATGCAGCGTTCCTGTTTTTGGATCGCGTCGAAGCGCCACCGCTGGAGGCACAGCGCACCTCCAGCAGCGTCGATCAGGCCTATTTCAGCTCGTATGCAGTGACGGTGTTTTTGAAGAAAGTCGGCACGAATACGAGGTGATGTTGCGCGTCGTAGCCGATATCGGCCGAGTTGATCTTCTGATCGCGAGTGTCGAGCATCACTTCGGGCGCGCCGTGCGCGGGCACGTAGTAGATGATGCCCTCCCAGCACGTCACGACGAAGTCCGTGCCATTCACGCGCTCGAGACCATCGGCGTTACCCGCGAACCCTTCCGCCAACTTCGTTCGCGTGTGTTCATTTTCGATTTGGTACAGCGCGTGGTCATCCAGTAAGAACAACTTGCCGCCTCGCGCGTAGACGCCGTTTGGGCCGCCTAAGCCTTTGAACAGGGTTTCGGGCTTGCCGTTCTTGATGGCGTGCAGTTTCTGGGTCAAAGAATCGGTCACGTACACCGTTCCGTTCTCGCTCACGGCGATGTCGTTGAGCCCTTTCGCGCCCGGAACCTTGATGTGAGCGACGATCGCGCCTTTGTTGATATCGATCACGGCCACTTCATCGAGATCGGCTGCATAGATCCGGTCCCCTGATAGGCCCAATCCTTTCGGTGCGCGCAGCCCTTTTACCCACTCTGCAGCCACAATCTTGCCATCGGTTGAGACCTTCGCGATGGAGCCCTTGCCGTCATCTTTCCAAGGCTCGCCATCCACGTTCGAGACGTAAAGAATATTGCGTTTGCCATCGAACAGCACCGACTCCGGGATCTTAAGCGCCGACTCGGTTTCCCATTTCTTCGTCAACGAATGAGTGGCCGCGCCGAGCGCGCCCTGGGCGATCAGCGAGCTCGCGGCCAAAGCCAAAATCTTGCGTTTCATTGCGTCTCCTTTTGCGATCGTGAATAACGACGGTGTGCTTCTGCAGGTAGGGTCAGGAAAGGTGAGTCGCATCATAGGCCGGGATTGCTGGGTGACAAGCTCGCCTGACCCTTCTAAACACGCCCCTGGGGCTGGATTCCGCGGCAAAAACGGCAGACACTTCGCCAGCCTTAGCGGCGCCTTTCACCCAACGAACAACAATGGCGGCTGAATGGATATGACGTCCTCTGGTCAGGCGAAGCGAAGCTCGCACCGTGCCGGGCTCATGGCGCTTCGGGCCGCGTTGATAACCATCCTCGGTTTCGAACTGGTGCGATTGTTCCTGTTCTCGAAGATGTCGGCCGCTCAGCAGCACTGGGCCGTCGTCGCGTTTATCGCCCTAGCTGCTCTGATCGCTTGGCTGATGACGCGGTTGACGACGCAAGCGGTCCCTGCATCCGTCAACGATAAGGATTCGACGCGCGAGCAGAACATGCTACGCACGCTCATCGACAGCATCCCGGACTTCATTTACGCGAAGGATGTGCAGTGCCGATTTCTCATCGCCAACGAGGCATGCGGACGCATCATCGGCCGGCGCGCAGCAGAGCTGATCGGTAAAAGCGATTTCGACTTCTACCCGCGTGAGCTTGCGCAAGAATTTTATGACGATGAGCAGAAAGTGATTCGCTCCGGCGAAGCCCTCGTCAATCGTCAGGAAATGGTCGTCGATCTCGAAGGGAATCGCTTCAATATTTTGACCACCAAAGTTCCGTTGCGAGATGCGGACGGGCGCGTGATCGGCATCATGGGTGTCGGTCGCAACATCACCGAGCGCGTCAAAGCCGAAGAGGATCTGAGGGCTGCACGCGCAGCGGCGGAATCCGCAAACAAAGCCAAGAGCGAATTTTTGGCCAACATGAGCCATGAGATTCGCACGCCGATGAATGGCGTGATCGGCATGAGCGAGTTGTTGCTGGATGCGGAACTCGGCAGCGTAGAACGCGAATACGCCGAAACGATTCGCGATTGCGGCCGTGCATTGCTCACCGTCATCAACGACATTCTCGATTTTTCGAAGATCGAGGCGGGTAAGCTCGAACTCGAAAAGATCGATATGGATCTGCGCGATGCGCTTCGAGATGTTGCTCGCGTGCTGGCCATTCAGGCGCATGCCAAAGGGCTCGAGCTCACGATGAACATCGATCCGCGCGTGCCGGAAATGGTCCGCGGCGATCCGGGTCGTCTACGCCAAGTACTGCTCAACCTGGGCGGCAACGCCGTGAAGTTCACTCAGAGCGGAGAGATCTCGCTCGAGATTCAATTGCTGCAAACCGATGAATCGGGAACCCTCGTGCGCTGCGAAGTGCGCGATACCGGCGTCGGCATTCCAAAGGGGCGCGTCGAGTCCCTGTTCCAGCCGTTTACGCAGGTCGATGCATCCACCACGCGCCGCTTCGGCGGCACGGGCCTGGGTCTTTCCATCGTGCGCAAGCTCGTCGAACTCATGGGCGGTGAGACGGGAGTGGAAAGCGAGGAGGGCAAGGGTTCGCGGTTCTGGTTCACCGCACGCTTCGCAGTCTCGACCTCGAGCGGTCCGAAACTGCATCGTGTCGCGCCGGCGGCGTTGCACAACCGCCGCGTCTTGGTCGTCGACGACAACGCAACCAACCGCCGACTATTGGCGCTACAGCTCGAGCAGTGCGGCATCTCGGCCGCGCTGACCAGCTCTGCTCACGAAGCGCTCGAAACAATGCGAGAGGCCTGCGCAGAGAGCCGCCCATTCGAAATCGCACTGGTCGATCACGACATGCCCGACTGCAACGGTGCGCAGCTCGGTCAACAAATCAACGGCGATCCGCAATTGAAGAGCACGCGGCTCATCCTGCTCACCTCGTCGGGATTGCGAGGCGACGCGTTGCGGTTTGCGCAGCTCGGTTTCGCGGGATACTTGCTGAAGCCGGTCGCGCAGAACGATCTATTCGACTGCTTGATGGTGGTTTTGGGAAGCCAGGCGGAGGATTGGCACAGCCAAACACAGCCAATCGTGACGCGCCACGAGTTGCGTGCGTTGCGCAATCGCGAAGAGCAGAAGCGGATCCTCTTAGCCGAGGACGTGGTCGTGAATCAAAAAGTCGCCAGCCGCATGGTGGAAAAGCTGGGCTATACCGTTGAGGTCGTGGCAAATGGACGCGAGGCAATCGTGGCGTGGGAAACGGGGCGTTACGATTTGATCCTGATGGATTGCCAAATGCCGGAGGTGGACGGCTATGAAGCAACCCGTGAAATTCGCAGTCGCGAACGCGGTGACCAGCACATTCCGATCATCGCGCTCACTGCGAATGCGATGAAGGGCGCAGCGGAACACTGTATCGAGGCAGGCATGGATGCGCATCTTTCCAAGCCGATCGATCGCGATGCGTTGCAGGATTGTTTGCGGCGATTTCTTAGCGATTTGACGCCGCAGCCTCAGCAGAGCGAGGAATCCCCTTCACTCTAGCGGCAGTTCCAGATAGAAGGTTGCCCCTTCTCCGGGACTGCTTTGCGCCCACAACTGTCCGTGCATGCGCTGTGCCGCTTTGCGCGCCAGTGCGAGTCCAATTCCAGTCCCTTCGTATTCTTCGACGCGATGCAGGCGCTGGAAGATGCGGAATATTTGATCGTGATAGGCCTGATCGAAACCGACGCCGTTGTCTTTCACCCAGATTGTCAGGTGCTTATCGGCAACTTTGCCGCCGATGTCGATCGTCGGATCGGCCACGTGACGGGTGAACTTGATGGCATTTTCGATCAAGTTGCGCATGACCATCGCGAGACCTTCGCGGTCGACATTCAGGATTGCCTCAGGAATCTCACAAGTGAGGGCGATGCCGCGATTGCGGATTTCGTCCTGACGTTCGCCCAAGATTTCCTCGATCAAATCGCGCGCTGCGACGCTAGCGCTGTGAAGCTCTCTGCGCTCGATGCGCGAATACGCGAGCAATCCGTCGATGAGGGCAGCCATCTGCAAGGCTCCGCGTCGCACGCGCTGGACGTAGCCTTGTTCCGTCGGCGTCAATTTGTCCGCAGTGCTCTCGACCAGCAAGTGACTAAACCCATCGATCGCGCGTAGAGGGGTCTTCAAATCGTGCGATACCGCGTACGCGAAACTCTCCAGCTCCCGATACGCCTCTTGCAGTTGGCCTGCGCGTTCTTGAACGCGCTGCTCGAGTTCCTCGGCCAATTCGCGATATCGCGATTCGCTTTCGCGCAGTGCAGCTTCGAGTTGCTTATGGCGGGTGATGTCCAGGTGCGAGCCGGAGAGATACTTCGGTTTGCCATCCGTGCCCGACACGACTGACGCTTGCGTAAGCATCCATCGATAAGATCCGTCGCGATGGCGCAAACGCACCTCGGTTTCAAAATCTTCCCACGGCTGCTCGAGATATTTCTGCGTGATCATCAACACGCGCTCGCGATCTTCGGGATGCAGACGGTCGCGGAACTCTTCGAACGAGTTGCCGACCTCCTCATCGCGAAACCCGAGCTGACGCTTCCACTGCGCGTTGTACTTGACGTGATTGGTCGCCAAATCCCGTTGCCATAGGCCTACGTTTCCGGCGGCGGCGGTCAGCCGCAGGCTTTCCTCCGTATCGCGCAGTTCTTCGCGCGTGCGCCGCAGCCGAACTCGGGCACGTTCGAGTTCGCTGCTGGTGCTGCTCAATCGCGCTTGCAGCGTGCGCTCTCGCAAGTAAACCCAACTTTCGCGCGCGGCTAGTAGAAGTGCGAACAGCGCGAGTAGGGCGCCGTTGATCGCCAGAACTTCCGTGCTCAGTTGAGTGTGAAAAGCGAAGCCCGCCGCCACGATCACGAGCAAAAGAAATCCGGGCAAAAGCGCCTCGACCCAGCGTTCGGCAGCAAGCACTCGCGCGGCGTGCATGTGCGGCGTGCCCTTGCGGTCCCGCAGAAACTCCTGCGCCGCCCAGCACTGCACCCCGAATGCCGCCATCCACGCAATGTTCAGAAAATCGGCAGCGCCGTAATCGCCGACGATGAGATTGTGGATGTAGCCGATGGACGCGCAGGCGTGTAGAGCAACCGCTAGGACCAGTAGCACCAAGGGAATGCCCAAGGTGCCCCAGCGATAGGACCACAAGAAATAGATCGCGCAGATGAAGGCTAGCGACGTGACGATCGACTCGATCAACGCCACTGCGATGAACTGACTCGACTCCCTGCTATGCAGGATGGGTTCGAGTACCGAGGTGACGAACACAGCCGCGAAACTGCAAACGATCAGGCCAAGGTTGCCGCTGCTGCGCGTCGTGAGCCGCTTGCCTTGACGTGGATCGCGAAACGCGAACATCGCCATGACCGCGAACACGCCAAAGCTCGTGTAGAAGAAGTCGGAGAGATCTGGGAACGGGACGACTCTGCCGGTGATGAGTTCGTTCCAATCCCATAGGAGTTGACCGGTCCACCATGCCAGGCAGGCGCCTCCCAGCAGGCCCCAACCGATCTTCAAGCGGCCTGTCGCGACGCGAGCGGCGGCTAGACTCCACACCGCGCCTAACAAAGAGCTGAGTGTCCACGCGGCATCCGTGAGCCAGATCACCGCACGTTCGCTAACCCAACCGCCGTAGACTGTCGACGAGTAGAAAATCAATGCAAGCAGCCAGGCTGCAGGCAGGCTCCATCGCTTCCACGGACGCTCTAGTGCGACGCTGCTGCGCACTTGCGCCATTCTTATTACCCCGGCAATGAGATGCGCGGGATTAAGCAGTACGAAACCCTACATGGGCAATGTGGCGGCGCCTGATTCGGATAGTGCCTGGCCGCTGCGAAAGCACCGAACCCGTAGGCTCGGTGCTTGGTTGCACGGTACTAGTTGTTAGGTGCGCCGTCGTTGATCCAGGCTTTGACCTTATCGATCGTGGCCTGATCCAAGAACGGTCCGCCGAATGGCATCCGAGCACCGGTGATGCCGGCCGCGCCTTCCAGCTTGCGAATGACATAGCTGTTGTCTGGATCGTTTGGCTTCACGCGTTGCAGGGTTCCCTGCTCGCTGCTTGCAACACCCACCAATGCCGCAAAAGTAGCAGCGGCATTGCTCAGATTCATCGAACCAGGAAGGTTCGCGCCGCCGCCGGTGTGGCAGCTTGAGCATCGTGGGCCAAAGATCTCATCCTGCAGCTCAGAAAGTTTGGGCGCCGGCGGAGGCGGAGGTGTGGTCGTTGGATTGGGCACGAACTGGCCGCGAATCGCACCATCCGGCGAGCCAGGCGTGTGCACGTCCACATACCAGTTGTTGCCGTCGAACTGATCCTGATCGGCGCTCGTGATGGGCTTCTCGTCGGCAGACCAGTGAGCCGCATTCGCAGGGTCCTTGTCCAAAGTAATGAACGCATCGGTCGCATTCGCGCCCGCTGCGGCGACGTGAACGTGTGCATCGGTTGCATCATCCGCACCGCTCGTGGTGACGTGCACGGAAGCCAGGCTCTCGCCCTTATTCAACGTGACCGCTGCGAGCCCTGCCGCAGTCGTCGTCACCGCGGGAACAACCTGAGTTCCATCCAGCGATGCAAAGACCACTTGGATGTCTTCCGGAATGATCTGCGCACGAATCTCGCCCGTTGGATACGCAGCGGAGTGCACATTCACGTATAGCTCGCCATCGAGGAGCAAACCGATTTGATCTGCGGTGAGCACATTTGCTGGATCCGGCGTCCAGTGATTCGCATCCGCTGGATCCTGCATGAACGGCAGCAGCACGCCGCCACTCTCCGCGGCATAGCCCTGATGAATGTGCGCGGCAGTCGCAGCGATGCCGGTCACCGTGAATCCGCCCGTGACGGCGCCGCTGATCAAATCGAACGTCAGATCGCCTTCGCCCGTTGCGGTGGAGGCAGGCTTCGGGAAGATCTGATCTGCGGAGAACGTCACGTGAATCACAGGATGATTGGTTACGGTGAATGTCGTCGCACTGGATGTGGTGACGCTGTTGCTGTTGTCCGTTACTCGCGCGGTCACTTGGTGATCTCCATCGGTGACTGCTGAGGTGTCCCAGTCGAACGTGTAAGGTGCGGTGGACGTTGTACCGACAACAGTTCCGTCGACCAAGAATTCAACTGATTTCACTCCGCCTGCTGCCGTGACATCCGCGGTGAGCGGAACCGTGCGATTCGCTTTTGTGGATGCGGGCTGCTGCAGCGATACGGTAGGTGGCGCAGGTGCTGTTGGATTCGTGGGCGGCGTGTATCCGCCTCCACCTCCACTGCCGCCACCGCCGCCCCCGCCATATCCTCCGCCACCGCCGCACGCGGTGAGCGCAAGCGTCAGCAAGAACGCGGCTCCCCTTCGACTAAAAACATTGTGTTTGCGCATGTTGAACTCTTCCTAAAGGATTGATGAGCGAATGCGAGCGATGCATTGACTGCATGCTTGAGTTCCAACGCTCTATCGGGAAGTTCAACACTGCGCATTGAACCAAACGGCCTGCGCCGCGCACATACCGCTGTCACACAACATGGCGAGAAAAAATGCGTGCGATTGCAGCAATGCTCGGCGCTTGCCTACTAAGCGCGTGCTCCGGAAACGGCAAAGGACTGGACGAGAACGGCCGGCCGGTACAACAGACGAGCAACGACGAGCTCACCGCGACATTCGATTCGATTCAACAGCACGTGTTCACGCCGATTTGCACTGCGTGTCACACGGGCTCGACAGCGCCGCTAGGTTTGCGACTAGATGAAAGTGTTTCGTACGCGATGCTCGTCAATGTTGCGAGTGTCGAAGACCCCACTCTCAAGCGCATCGATCCGGGTGATCCCGATGCGAGCTACTTGATTCACAAGATCGAAGGCACGGCCTCGGTCGGCGGTCGCATGCCGCTGGGCGGTTCGCCGCTACCGCCAGCGACGATCGCAGTGATTCGGCAGTGGATCAGCGACGGTGCACAACCTCCGGCCGGTGTCGATCCTCAGCGTCTAAGCAAGTTGTTGCCGGCATGGCCCCCGCAAGATTCACAGATCAAAGCGCCGCGAGAGCTAATCGTGACTGCTAACGATGCGCTCGATACCACGACCCTTCAGAACAGCATTGAACTCGTTCGTGCCGGCGGTGATGAAGGCTTCAACGACGGCAACGAGCAGATCATTCCAGTCGACGCACAAGTGATCACCGCGAATCCGACGGTCATATCGATCACACCGCGCACGCCCTGGGTCGCCGATCTTTACGAGTTGCACATCAATGCAGCGGGCTCGGTGCAGATCACGGATCTCTCTGGAAGAGTCGTCGATGGCAATGACGATGCGGTCGCGGGTGGTGAATTTGTTTTGCGCTTCGCGGTGGAGGAGTGACATGAGGTTTAGAGGGTTCTTCTGCTTGCTTCTGTTGGTTGCGGGTTCTGCGAGCGCCGAGCCTTATTTCGCAGTTCGCGAGGGACAGAAGTGCATGAGCTGTCACGTCAACCCGAGCGGCGGCGGAATGCGTAACGCGTATGGAAACGTGTGGGCACAAACTCAATTGCCGGCTGGTCGCATCGACATTCCCGGCGCGGAACTGTGGACGGGATCAGTGACAAGCATGATTTCGCTCGGCGCGAATCTGCGCACCGGATACACGTACACGGATCAAAAGAACACAGATCCGCAGTCGGAGTTCGACGTTGAAGAGCTGCGTGTGTACGGCGCGGTGAATCTCATCGCCAATCGACTCATGCTCTATGCAGATGAACGCGTGGCGCCAGGCGGCAGCTTGAATCTTGAAGCGTATGCGCGCCTCACCAGCGAAGATCAGCGCTGGTATGTGAAGGCCGGGCAGATGTATCTGCCCTACGGTTGGCGCTTAGAAGATGACTCCGCATTCATTCGCACCGTGACGGGAATTAACTTCGCAACGCCGGACAAAGGCGTCGAAGTTGGCTTGGAGACAGGCCCGTGGACCGCGCAGCTTGCACTCACGAACGGAACCGCGGGTGGATCGGAAAACGATCAGGGTAAACAAGTCAGTTTGCGTGTCGAGCACGTTCAGTCCGTTTGGCGTCTCGGCGCGAGCGCCAATTACAACGATGCAGATGCTGGGAATCGCCGCATGCAAGGTTTGTTTGCCGGCTTACGCACCGGACCGATCGCGTGGCTCGCCGAAGGCGACTACATCGTCGATGAGAGCTTCCCGGAAAAGCGTCGGCAATGGGTTGGATTGTTAGAGGGCGATTGGAAGTTCGCGCCGGGACAGAATTTGAAACTCACCGGCGAGTTCTTCGATCCGGATAAAGATGTGAACGAAGACGAACAAACTCGCTACAGCTTGGTGTGGGAGTACGTCCCGTTCCAATTCCTTCAGCTTCGTGCCGGCGCTCGCATCTATGACGGCATTCCGCAAAGCGATGTGCAGAATCGCAAGCGGTATTTTGTGTCGGTGAATGGGTTCTTTTGACGATGTCATGAGTGACGAGTGACGGGTGCGAAGAGGGAACGGGGAACGGGGAACGGGGAACGGGGAACAGGGAACAGTCAACAGGGAACAGTCAACAGGGAACAGGGAACAGCCGCCCTCGGCGTCCCTGCCTTTCCCGGCATTGGCACATCCATGTGCGGCAGCCACTCTCGGCGTCCTGCCTACGCGGCATTGGCACATCCATGTGCGGCAGGAACAGACAACCGGCAACAGGGAACGTGCAACGCCGCGGCGAAACCGCCGCCCATCCATACCTCTCCCCGCAATGCGTGGGAGAGGTCGCGAGCGAAGCGGCGGGAGAGGGGAAACACTTCTCACAGCCGCGCTGCTTCCATCTTCTGGCCTGCGCGTGGGCGCTTCCTTGCCAAGGAACAGTTGCGAGTTAATGTCCCGCTATACTCTGGGCATGACTGATTGGGCGATCCAACGTGTTGAGCAACTTGCGCCGGATGCAGCTTCGTTAAAGGCTGCTCAAGGTTTAGTCAAACCCGCCAAGTGGCAAAACCTTGGCCGACAGGATCATCTGATCTGGGGCGAGTGTCAGGGGAGCGGCGCGAATCCATATCAGGTGCGCGTCGATCTCGCTGATGTCGCGTACAAATGTTCTTGCCCTAGCCGCAAGCTGCCTTGTAAGCACACGTTGGGATTGCTCTTGATGTTCGCAGGCGGAACACCGCTGTCGAACAACATGCCACCTGCATTCGTCGAGGAATGGTCTGCCAATCGTGCGAAGCGAGCGGAGGCTAAGCAGGCGCGAGCAGCCAACGCTGACGCACCACCCGATCCCCTCGCGCAGGCCAAGCGAGCTGAGAAGCGCGAGAGCCGTATCGCCGGCGGTTTGGACCAACTTGAAAATTGGCTCGCGGACATCATCCGGCAAGGGCTCGCGAATGCGCGCTCGCAGCCGGCAACGTTTTGGTCACAGATGGCTGCCAGACTCGTAGATGCACAAGCTCCGGGTCTCGCGCGGCGTGTTCGAGAACTCGGCGACTTCGCCGTATCGAGTCTGCAATGGCAATCGGCCCTGCTCGCCGGGCTGGCGAAGTTACAACTCCTAGTAGATGCGTATCGTAATCTCGATCGGTTGCCCACAGTCCTCAAGTCAGAGGTGCGCACGTTGGTAGGATGGACTCAGGAGCAAGACGCGCTTCGTGAGCAGATCGGAGTTCGTGACCAGTGGTTGGTCGCCGCGCGCCGCCAATCCGGAGATGAGCAACTACGCACGCAACAGACCTGGTTGTACGGGGCAGCCACTCATCGCGTCGCCCTGGTCCTTGAATTTGCCGTCGGCACACAACCATTGCCTGCGACGTATCACGTCGGTCAATGCATCGATGCCGAGCTCGTGTACTTCGATAGCGCGACTCCGTTGCGTGCGCTGGAGAAATCGCGAGACGGAGTGATCCCTCACGCAATCGGCTTGCCGGGCGGTTTGAGCGTCACGCGGATCCAGAACGAGCATGCCGCGCGATTGGCAGTGAATCCTTGGTCGGATCGTTTCCCCGTCGTGCTTGGGCCGGTATGTCCGATGATGATCGATGACGTTCTGTGGTTTCGGGATGCCGATGGGCATCGGCTCGCAGTGCGTCGCTCATTTGGGCACGCGTGGCACGTCCTGGCGCTAGGAGTGCGTGAGCCGGTGACAGTGTTCGGCGAGTGGGACGGTCTGGCATTCGAGCCGCTTACGATTGACTGCCGTGGGCAATTGTTCACCGTTTCGCAATTGGGCGAGCTGCCGATCCTCGCGAAGGTCGCGTGATGGCGCAGTCGTCGTGGGACAAGTTGACCTCAATCGCGACTCTCGGGTTGGGACGCGCGCCGGTGCAACTCGACACACTCTGGCCGGACAGCTCGATTTCACACGTGGTCGATTCTGATGACCGCGCGTTCTTGAGAGCCGCGGCGGCCGCATATTTGTGGCAAGCGGCTGGGGCTCGAACTACAGCGCAAAGTTCGTCGGAACACCCCGCACCTTCGCATGTTGAGCCCTCCGAGCAGGTGAGCGAAGCAGCGGCGTGGCGATTGGCTCGCATGCTCGCAGGGGACCGCGCGGATCTCGTGCCCGAATGGCTCGCAGCGGCTCATGAGCAATCGCTGGTCCTGCCGGCGCATTGGCTGCCCGTGGTTTTCGATGCGCTTCCACGCGAGCTACGTCAACGATTCAACGATGTCTGGGGGCCATTGGGTGCGTGGCTAGCGTCTCAGAACGCACGCTGGAGCTTCCGCGGTGCGAATGCCGAACCGTCCGAAGCGCGATGGACGACCGGCACGCTGCAGGAGCGCACCGCAGAACTGAAAAACATGCGCTCGATCGATCCGCGTCGTGCACGTGAGTGGGTGCAATCGTCGTGGAGTAGCGATCCCCCAGATGCGCGCGAGACGTTTCTACGCATCTTTTTAGATGGGCTCTGCGCAGATGACGAACCGCTTCTCGAGCAAGCACTCGATGACAAACGTAAAGGTGTGCGTATGGCCGCTGCGGAGTGTTTGTCCCGCCTTGGTGAATCCGCTCACGCGAAACGCAATCTGGCCCGCGTCGCCCCGCTCATAGAGCTTGAGATCAGGAAGACAGGTCTGCTCAGCGGACTGCGACGTCGAAAATTGGAAGTGCGGTTACCCGATGTGCCTGACAAGGCGGCGCAGCGTGATGGCATCGAACTCAAACCACCTGCGGCACGGAAAGTCGGCGAGCGTGTCTTCTGGCTGATGCAGATGGTTGCCATGTCTCCGCCGCGACATTGGACACAGCGGTTCGACTGCGATGCTACGACGTTGATCGATGCTGCCCTGGCCACCGATTACGGTGATGAGTTGCTAAGCGCACTCACTGAAGCGACGATGAGACATCCGAACGCGGAATGGCTCAATGCGCTTAGTGCGACGTGGCTGGATCGGAAGGCTGATTCCGCGATAATCGTGCAATCTCTGTCCGCATTGCTCGCCGCGGCCGATGCAGATCAGCGCGCCCCTCTGCTGGAGGCGCAGCTGCGCACGCTCGATGTGAATCGGTTTGATGTCACGTCAGGCTTGTTGCAAGCAACTGACTTGCGCTGGTCGCCTACAGTGACACGCCTTGCCATAGAGCAGTTGAGCGATGTCATTCGCAATCAACGTCAGCAGTGGTCGTTTCCTCGCAATGCACTGGATAGCTGGGCCAGACGCGCTGATGTTGAAACTGCGCTTGGCATACTGCCATCTGTGCTAGACAAATGCCCTGCGGAATCGCCGTGGCGCAATGCCTTAGAACACATGAACGAAACCGTTGAATTTCGTGCTGCCATGCTCAAGGAGCTTCGTCGTGACAGATAAGAAGAACACTTCTCTCGAAGTGCAACGCGCACCCGCGGAACAGCTGTTCGCAGAAGAGCTTGCCGCATTGGCGCAGAGCGATGATCGGCAGCGCCCGCCGAACTGGAAACTATCGCCCTGGGCTGTAGTGACATATCTGATCGGCGGCAAGCTCGATAACGGCAAAGTCATCACGCCCAAGTATGTGGGACAGAAGCGACTGATGGAGATCGCGGTTGCGACGCTCGCAACGGATCGTGCCTTGCTCCTGTTGGGTTTGCCGGGCACAGCAAAGAGTTGGGTCAGCGAACATCTTGCGGCGGCGATCAGCGGCGACTCGACGCTCCTGGTTCAAGGAACGGCAGGCACGGGCGAGGAAGCCATCCGCTACAGCTGGAACTATGCCTTGTTGCTCGCAAAAGGTCCCTCACGCGAAGCGCTCGTGGCGAGTCCGATCTTGCGTGCAATGGAGAGTGGTGCGATGGCACGGCTGGAAGAGCTCACCCGTGTGCCAGCCGATGTGCAGGACACGCTGATCACGATTCTCTCTGAAAAGACATTGCCGATCCCTGAGCTGCACTTGGAAGCGCGCGGGGTGCGGGGGTTCAACCTAATCGCAACCGCGAACAACAAGGATCGTGGCGTCAATGAAATGTCCAGCGCATTGAAGCGGCGCTTCAACACGGTTGTGTTGCCGACACCTGAATCGTTGGAGGAGGAAGTCTCTATCGTGCAGATGCGCGTCGAATCCATCGGCAGAGCATTGGAGTTGCCGGCGGAAGCTCCTGCGTTAGCAGAGATCCGTCGCATCGTGACTGTGTTTCGCGAATTGCGCGAAGGTAAAACGGAGGATGGCAAGGCGAAGCTCAAGAGTCCAAGCGGGACGCTTTCAACCGCGGAAGCGATCAGCGTTGTCAGCAATGGCATGGCGTTAGCCGGACATTTCGGTGATGGCACCTTGCGCGCGCACGATGTTGCGTCGGGCTTGATCGGTGCAATCGTGAAGGATCCGGTGCAGGACAGTGTCGTATGGCGTGAATACCTCGAGACCGTAGTGAAGGAGCGCGACGGTTGGAAAGATATGTACCGCGCCTGCCGCGAATTGCTCTGAAGGCTCCGTGGCGGATCTCCACTTCTTCGGCATACGCCATCACGGCCCAGGCTCGGCTCGGAGCCTCGTGCATGCGCTCGAGCAGCTCTCTCCTAATGTGGTACTCATCGAAGGGCCGCCTGACGCACAAGAGTTAGTTTCGCTAGCAGCGCGGGAAGACCTCGAGCCTCCAGTTGCGTTGCTGGTGTATGTGCCGCAGAGCCCGTGCGATGCAGTGCTGTATCCATTCGCGACGTATTCGCCTGAATGGCAAGCTATCCGATTCGCTATCGAGCGCAGTATCCCGGCGCGCTTCATCGACCTGCCGCAATCGATGCGCTTGGGCCGAGCAAAGGTCGAGAGCCCCACAGCCGCTGACGAGCAAGGTGACGTAAGTTCGCGCGGCGATCCTCTGGAGACGATTGCGCGGGCATCCGGTTATGGCGACGCCGAACGTTGGTGGGATCAACTCGTCGAATCGCGGGAAGGCCAAGACGTCGAAGTGTTCCGCGCGGTGCACGAGATGATGACCGCAGTACGGACCGAAGTGCCTGAATCGTTACCGCCAATCGAACAGCAGCGCGAAGCCTATATGCGTAAGTGCATTCGCGCAGCCATTGCTGAAGGGTTCGCAAAGATTGCCGTAGTCTGCGGCGCTTGGCACACACCCGCGTTAGCGAACATGCCAGCTGCCAAACATGACGACGCGCTCCTCAAGGGAGTGTCCAAAGTGAAGACCGAAGCGGCATGGGTACCGTGGTCGTACGAGCGCCTGTCATTTCGGTCGGGTTATGGCGCGGGCGTCGAATCACCCGTTTGGTATGAACTTCTGTGGCATAAGCGTGATGCACTCGGCGCTGAATGGTTGACGCGAGCGGCCCGATTGCTGCGAGAAGAGGATGTGCCAGTGTCATCGGCGCACGTCATCGAAGCGTGTCGATTGGCCGAGAGTCTTGCGGCACTTCGCGAGCGTCCTGTGCCTGCGCTTGCCGAATACAACGATGCTGCGGTAGCCGTCATGGGCGCAGGCCAGGTCGTGAATCTGCAGATCATCCAGCGCCGCTGGCATTTCGGTGATCGTCTCGGCAAGGTCCCGGAGGACTTTCCTGCCGCGCCATTGCAGCAGGATTTAGCGACGTTGCAGAAGCGATTGCGCTTTCCTCCCAAAGCAGAAGAAAAGACGTTCGATCTGGATCTTCGCGAGACCAATGATCGAGAGCGCAGTTTGCTACTCCGCCGACTCCGATTGCTCGGCGTGGAGTGGGGCGTGCCGGTGCGAGGCAGTATGGGTCGCGGCACGTTCCATGAACGCTGGCAGGTACGGTGGCAGCCCGAGTTTGCGATCTCGTTGATCGAGGCCAGTCGTTACGGCCATTCAGTCGCCCAAGCCGCGGCGACGTTGGTCACAGAGAAGGCGGCGAACCAGGGCTCTTCGCTCGCATCGCTCATCGATTTGTTGCAGGACGCGTTGTTTGCTGATCTCGCCGATGCCATCACGCCACTCGTGATCGCAATCGAGAATCGGGCTGCCGTGAACGCGGATGTGTTGCAACTGCTAGACGCGTTGCCGCCCCTAGTTGAAGTCCATCGATATGGTGACGTGCGCGGCACCGACGTATCCCTGATCGCTGATATCTTGCATGGGCTGATCCCGCGCATCTTCGTTGGCGTGCCAGCGGCGGCCGTGAACATTGACGACGACGCTGCAAAGCTCATCTGGAAAAAACTGATTGCCAACGATCGGGGGTTCTCCACGCTGGCAAATCCTGGCTTCATCGCAGGATGGCACGAGATGTTGCTGCGTGTGGCTGACGGCGACGCGGCGCATCCGCTTCTGCGCGGTTACGCTCAGCGTCTGCTGTACGACTCAAATAAGATCGAGTTCGATGATCTCGCTCGCGTGTTGTCGCTAATGTTGTCCTCTGGCAATGCGCCGAACGTTGCGGCGTCCTGGATCGAAGGTTTGCTGTCGGGTAGCGGCAGCCTCTTGGTTCACGATGAGCGATTGCGCAATTTGATCAACGGATGGGTGAGTGCAGCGACTGCGCCACATTTCGTGCAGATCCTGCCGCTTTTGCGCAGGACATTCGCCCAGTTCCCCCCGCCCGAGCGCAGGCAGATCGGTGAGCGCCTCCGCGCCAGCGATTCGGTCACCAGTGGAAGCTCGAGCAGCGAAACGTTCGATGAGGTCGCCGCGCGCGCGGTGTTACCAACGCTCCGACTCATTTGGAATTTGGAAGGGCCGCATGAGTCTTGATGCCGAAACAGCGCGACGCTGGCGTCTAATTCTCGGCGGCGATGAAGCCGATGGGATCCGCAGCACGTTGAGCGGTGCGGACATTGGAATCGATAAAGCTCTGCAAGCCTTGTACGACTCGGACCGCAAGGGTGGGCTCGGTAGTTCCGCACCCAATGTCGCAAGATGGCTTGGCGATATTCGCGAGTACTTTCCCGCGAGCATCGTGCAGATCATGCAGCGGGATGCGATCGATCGGCTCGACATGACCCGCTTACTCATGGAGCCGGAGATGCTCGAGTCGCTGCAGCCGGACGTGCACTTGGTTGCCGATTTGATTGCGCTATCGGGATCGATTCCGGCTAAGACACGCGAGACCGCACGCGCAGTCGTGCGCAAAGTCGTCGACGCTTTGATGGCCAGGCTCATGGAACCCACGCGCCAGGCCATCAACGGAGCGATCAATCGTGCCGCGCGCAATCGGAGGCCGAAACACAACGACATCGATTGGCCACGAACGATCCGAGCCAATCTCAAGCACTACCAACCTGAGTTTCGAACTGTCGTTCCCGAGGTGCGGATCGGTTATGGCCGTCGCCGTCAGTCGATGCGGCACATCGTCCTGTGCATCGACCAAAGCGGTTCGATGGCTGCCAGCGTGGTGTACTCTGCGATCTTCGGTGCCGTGCTAGCGACTTTGCCTGCCGTGACGACATCGCTCGTCGTGTTCGATACGTCAGTGGTCGACCTCACGGAACAGCTCGATGATCCGATCGATCTCTTGTTTTCGACCCGTCTGGGCGGCGGCACCGATATCAATCGAGCGGTTGCCTATTGTCAGCAACTCGTTTGCGCACCCCACGATACGATCTTCGTATTGATTAGTGATCTGTACGAAGGCGGAGTGGAGACCGAGTTCATGCGACGAGCAGCGAGCATGGTCGCATCCGGCATTCAGTTCGTAACTCTTCTTGCATTGAGCGATGAAGGCTCTCCTGCCTACAACGCACAACTGGCCGCACAGCTTGCGACGCTCGGTGTTCCTGCGTTCGCATGCACTCCGGATCGATTTCCCGATCTCATGGCAGCTGCAATTCAGAGGGCGGATCTGCGGGACTTTGCAGCTGAGAATATGAGGAAGTAGGGTGAAGCCATTCCTAGGCACTGTTAGCACGGTTTAGGATTCGATGAACACCAGCAAGAAAGCCTCGATTCGTCGCGCCACCCAGAGCGACGCTTCTGCGCTTTCCTCACTAGGCGCCGCAACCTTCACCGAAACCTTCGGGCATCTCTATCCGCCTGAAGATCTGCAGACGTTCTTGGATGGATCGCACTCGGTCGCTGCGTGGACTCGCACGCTGAACGATCCTGATCGCGCAGTTTGGTTGGTGTCTCTTGCAGAGAAGCCAGTCGCTTTCGTTTGTGCCGGCGCGTGCAAGTTGCCTGTTGAGAACCGAGAGCGAACGGCTGGCGAGATTCAGCAGCTCTACGTCTTATCGCAACATCAAAACCTGCGGCTAGGTTCGCGATTGATGGATATCGCTCTCGAATGGCTGGAAGCGAACCAGCGGCTGCCGATTTACATCGGCGTGTGGTCTGAGAACTATGGCGCGCAGCGCTTCTATGGGCGATATGGATTTCAGAAAGTAGGCGAGTACGGTTTTCCTGTTGGCAAAACCGTGGATCGCGAGTTCATTTTGAAGCGGCATGTCGTTGCGATTGGTTGAAGAAGCGCGCAGCAGTAGGGAAATTCTGATGCATAAAAAGTGCGCCAACACAGGGTCTCGCTGAACAGCGGCGTTGAGGCTGAAAAGAACCTGCAGGGCCACTCCGCATCGTCTTTTACTTCGTATGGCATTTTCGCCATATGGGTGCTAGCTTCCAGAAATGGCGGCTAGCTTTGAATGCAATTCGCTAAGGACGTAGAGAACCAAGAGAAGCACGGCGTCAGTTTCGAGTTCGCCCAACAGGCATTTCTGGACCGGCAGCACGTAATCGCTCGCGATCTGGTGCACAGCAAGTCAGAAGAAAGCTTCTACTGCTTCGGATCGGTGGGCGGAGGAGTTCTTACAGTGCGCTTCACTTATCGGAACGACGTGATTCGCATCATCGGCGCTGGTTATTGGCGCAAGGGCAAGCGAATCTATGAGCAAGAGAATCAAATACTCTAATGAGCCGATCAAAGCCGAGGTGATTCCGGATTTTCTTCCATCACCAGATCAGTTGGTGGCTGGAGAGGAAGGTATCAAAGTCACGATATCCCTCAGCCGGCGCAGTGTCGACTTCTTCAAAAAGGCCGCAGAGCGCAATCACACGTCTTATCAAAGAATGATTCGGCGTCTTCTCGATACATACGCTGACCGGTACCGAGGCGATTTAGCAAAGCGTTCAACGCGGCCTGCGAAGACGCAGGTGCGTTAGCGATGCCGGTTAGGAGACAAGAAGAGAATGCCTGTCGCTGATCTTCGTTACAGTCGGCCATACACAATGTGCATTGAGGCGCTGCACACTCTCTGCTGCGTTGGGGGGATATCCGAGAGCGTTTGAAGCTCGTGGATCCGCAGTTCTGGTTCTTGAAGGACCAAGACTTTCCCGATGCTGACTAAATCCGAGCCAGCTACACGGAGGTAAAGCAACTGATGACGAGGCTCGATCCCCAAGGGACGAAGGAAGAATTGTTGCGACGATCTCAAGATCGAAACGCTCGAATTTGGAGCGCGCTGCACAGCTCATTTGGAATGTGCACCGCGACTTCTCTCAATATATGAACCGAGACGTATCCTAAAGCGCTTCGAGGCAGACCGTTCAAATCGCCGCGCGCTTTTTCTGGCTGCTCAAGCGCGACGTTGGGCTGCGGATGTTGCGGTTTTAGAAGAGAGGGTAACGGATGAGCGGTACTCGCCGGATTGTGATTCTACTGATTCTGCCGATGATCTCGGTTGCTCATAGCGCCGAGTACACTTACGTCGTCGGCGACCATACCTATGCGGCGACAAAAGCATCGGACTGCTTTGAAATCTCCGACCACGCAGCCGCCGAATGCGTAAAGCATTTCTTTGAAGAATCGGAGAAGGAACTCGAGACGAGCTTCGATAGCATCCGCGGCCGCCTCGTACGAGACAAGTCACTCTTTGAGGAGACGCAGGCCAAATGGATCTCGTTCAAGAATCGTGAGTGCGAGGTCCGATCGATAAGTGCGCAAGCATACCGTGACCCGGAAAGGCAGAAGTCACTGTTCGTCCGAGCATGCGCCGCCGAGCTGAACGCACAGCGAGTCCTTCAGCTCCAGTCGCTTTCCATAGGCTGCGACTCGTGCTTGCAGTAGGCAATATGCACGTAAGAAATGCCCAACTATCCTTTCAACCCGGTCGCCGCGAAGACGCGGCTCCTGGTTAACGGTGCGTTGCGCGTCATAAGTTCAGGAGCGAGCACATGTCTTCCGCCTTCGAGAAACTGAACCTGAAGCAGCAGCAAGAGATTCTTGTTGTCAACGCGCCGTCTTCCTTCGAGCCCGAGTTGCTCGCTCTCTGCGGTGTCACTGTTCTGCGTGACCCGAAGAGATCAAAAGTAATCCACTTCGCATTCGTCTTTGCAACCCAGGCGGTGTTTTTTGGTTGGCTCATCGTTTCTACGGGCGGCGCGCTCGCAATCCCGAACAGGAACGCCAATTCCTTCACCGAAGGCGTTGAGTCACGAGCAAGGATGGGTTTACGCGCGAAAGCAACCTCGAAGAGACACAAATGATCTTTCTGCAGTCAAACTGGATCCTGGGGTTCGTATTCGCTTACACGTACTTCGCGATGGGCCGACACGAGGCTCAGAATAGTTCCCGACGCAACCACGGCCCATTCTGGGCATTGGCATCGATACTCATCACGGTCGCGGTCATTCAGGGGTTGGGCGGCGGTTGGCTATCTGTGGCGATCGCTCAGATCTTGTTGTTCGTTGCCATCACAGGATGGAGAGTTGTCTTCGAGAAGTAGGCCGAGAGCCGAACCGATAGCTCGACGTGCCCCCGTGCCCCCGTGGAGTTCTTTGCTCTGTCTCAGATAGGCACCCGCCTATGCGGGTGCGACGATTTAGTTTCCGTGTGCTTGTGAGCTCTGTGTGAGGTTGCGTTCTCTTCTCCTCACACTTTCATTGCGCAGCATCTCAATAGTCCGCCAGCTTCACCTTCAGCACCTGCGGAATGGAGATGAGATTCAAACCGTAGTCGGTTTGATCGCCATTCCAGAGGCGATCGAAGATCCACTTTCCATTCTCGTAGTGGCCTTCTTCCACGCGCGCCATCATGAAGTGTTTGGAGCTCGCCTTCGCGCGTTCGAATTGCACGCGTACGTCATAGCCGGTGACGAGATATTCGTCGGGAGATAATTCCGCAATGAGTGCGCCGCCGCGAGGGGTTGAGTTGCCTGGTGCGGGTTCGCCATTGAAAGGACCGAAGGATGCGCGCCCGTAGCTAAGCACTGCGCGCCATTTGCCGGCGGGCAGATCGAGTCGTTGTTCGTGTGTGTCAGTCGGTTCGGATGCGCCGACGACTTTGCCTTTGAAGTTCAGTTCAGCAATCTCGCGAGCCATCGGTGCGACGAGTTCGTAGTTGCGTGCGAAGGCGTGAAGCGTCTCAGGATCGAACTTGGCGGCACCGAGCGGATAGTTGAAGTAGCCGGTGAAGTCCATGCCGAATGGCGCATAGCCGATCGCACCGTGACCGACCACGGCAAAGAAGTACCGCGCGTAGTTCATGCTGTTGCCCATTTCGGGCACGAGTAGCGCGTTGTCATCCCGCGAGTATTGTTCGAGTGTCTTGATGACGTTCGCGTATTCCGGCATGTAGATATCCGGCGCGAGCACATCGATTGACGGTGCGGCTGCTTTCCAAATATCGAGCACATTCCAAGTCGGGCCGCCGCTCGAGTAGCTGAAGGGATCCTGGTATTTGAAGGGATCGCGCAGTGCCGCGTTCACGTACATCGGTATGGCGTATTCGGATTTTCCCGCGGCAGCGACTTGTTCTACGAATCGAGCAACGTGCCAAGCGTGGAAGAATTCATCAGCGTCGTTGCCGAATGCCTGTTTCCAGGTGCCGGGTTGGCGGTGAAGCTTTTTCACCAGAGCGGCGGGCGCGGGTTGATCGAAGAGCTTCTGCGCCGTCGGCGAGAAATCACGAACCGCACCATATGTGCCAGTCTCATTCTCGACCTGCACCATGAGCACGGTTCGCTCGCGATCGACGCTCTTGAGATGACGCATAAACTGCACGAACGCCTTGCGATCGGCATCGAGCGTCGACTGGAAATGCGGCGACAGCGAATTGCGCTGCTCGCCCTTCGCATTGATGACGCGCGGGAAGCGTTGATTGTCTAGCTTGACCCACTCAGGAGCGTAGTTCGGATTGTTGTTCTTCCACGTGCCGAACCAAAGCAGAACGAGTCGCACGTTGTGATCGCGCGCTTCTTTTAGCAGATGATCCAAGAATGAGAAATCGAAGTGACCTTCAGTAGGCTCGATCTGCTCCCACGCAATCGGAATCTCCAATGTGTTCGCATGAATCTGCTCAATCGCCGGCCACACCTTCGGCAGCATGGCTGGCCAAGCGCTCGAGTTATTCACCTGCGCACCGAGCATCAGATAGGGAGCGCCGTCGACCATCAAAGCGAAATGACCGTCGCGTTTGACGACTTGGGTGATGGGGTGTTCCGCTGCGAATGCAGTGCTTGCAAGTGCGCTCAGAGCGATGATCGACGTGCGGAGTAATGTTTTGAGCATGATGTTGTTCTCAGAGGGAACGGGGAACGAATGTCGTGGATCGTGGATCGTGGATCGTG
>JAEWBG010000019.1 GCA_023391335.1 Pseudomonadota bacterium
CCCAACGGCCGGCGAATCAACCCACGCGGGCGGCGGGGCCCCCCGCGGAGAACTTGATCTTAGAGAGCTTGATCGTCCGCTTCGCCGGTGCGAATGCGCAAGACTCGCTCGAGGTCGGTGATGAAGATTTTGCCGTCGCCCACTTTACCGGTCTTAGCTGCGTTGATGATCGCTTCGACGACTTGATCGACCAGTGCGTCCTTCACGGCGACTTCAATGCGAGTCTTGGGCACGAAGTCCACGACGTACTCGGCGCCGCGGTACAACTCGGTGTGCCCGCGCTGGCGGCCGAACCCCTTGACCTCGGTGACCGTCATGCCGGACACGCCGATCTCCGAGAGTGCGGCGCGCACATCGTCGAGTTTGAAAGGCTTGATAATCGCGCTGATGAGTTTCATTCCCCGTGGCTCCTGTCTCGAAGTGCGGGACCCCTATCGATGAGACCGGGAGATCTCGTCGATCGGATCGTTGAGTTATCGTTGCTGCCGCGAGCCGGCGTTCGATGGCCAGGCACCTGTGCATCACGGCGGCTTGGCACTGCAATGCACGTTCCATGCCGCGAGTACGATCGAACGTATCCAGCGATACGGCCCATCTCACAACGGCCCGATTGCGCAATGCGATCTAGGCTTGGCGCGGGGCGGGTTCAAACCGACATGAGAATCGGCTCGCGCCAGCGCCGGCAGAATGCTCGCCAAACGTACATGAATGTTCAAGCGCGCACCAGTTTAGCGCGCAAGAGAGAGGCCGCGCGCTCGGATGGTGCGAGACAACCTAATCTGAAGACCCGACTAGTCGAGCCGTTTGCGGAACCGCAACGTCACCAAGGTCAGCATCGCGACGACGAACGCCAGCAGTTTGTAGATCGGTAGCTGCAGCTCACTCAGTCCGGCGCCTCGCAGCACGATTCCTCGAATCAACACGATGAAATGCGTCAAGGGGAGCAATTGGGCGAGCCATTGCGCGAACTTGGGCATGCCCTCGAAGGGAAACATGAACCCCGATAGCAGAATCGAGGGCAGCAACAGAAAGAAGGCAATCTGGAACGCCTGCATCTGCGTTTCAGCCAAAGTCGAAATCAACAACCCCAAGCTCAGCGTGGCAGCAATGAATAACAGCGCTGCCGCGTACAAGTCGAAAAGCCCGCCGTTGATGGGCACGTTGAACAACAACGAACCGAGCGCCAAGACCAGCGTCGTTTGAATCAAGCCGATGCCGATATACGGCAGGATCTTCCCCAGCATCAGCTCGAAAGACGATGTCGGCGTCGTAATCAGCAGCTCGAGATTGCCTCGCTCCCGCTCGCGCACGATCGCTACCGCCGTGAAGATCATCATCGTCATGCTCAGAATCACGCCGATGAGTGCAGGCACGATTTGCACGGCAGTCCGCTTCTCGGGGTTGTATTCCGTTCGGACCTCTAGCAGCGACGTTCGAGGTGTATACACGCCGGCGCGATTGGATAGGGACAGCCCGCTCAGCCCGCGCGCGATGTTTTCGACCGTTGGCTTGCTGCCATCGACGAGTAGTTGCGCAATGGGTCGATCGCGCTCGATACGACGCCGCTCGAAATCGGGCGGAATGTACACGCCGATCGAAATCGCTCCTGAACGTAAGCGCTCGCGTAATTCACTCGCGGATCTGACATGCTCAGTGATGCGCAATGTGCCGGTCGCCTGTAAATCGGCCGCCAGCGCTCGGGACATGGACGTATTGGCTAGATCGGCAACACCCGCATCCAGGCCGCGAACATCGAAGTTGATTGCGTATCCGAAGAGCAGCATTTGCAGCATCGGAATGCCGATGATCATGCCGAACGTGAGGCGGTCACGGCGTAGTTGACGCAACTCTTTGAGCGCCACGGCCCCGATGCGATCGATGGGTTGCCGCATCAACGCTCCGAGCTCTCAAATCCGGTTGCAGCGACAAATACGTCCTCCAGATTCGCGCGCACCGATTGGACACTTGCGTTCACCTGCGCCGCTGCGAGCAAACGCCGAACAAATGCGACAGGATCGCTCGTGCGCTTGTCGAGCAACACGTGCAAGTGCTCACCGATTTGCGCCACGCTCAGAATCGACGGCTGCTTATCTAACGCGCGTCGCGCCGTCCGCGAATCCTGAGCTTCCACTTCCACAACGCTGGCCTCGATGTCATCCATCAACGTGCGCGGCGCACCGCGTGCAGCGATGCGTCCGCGATCCAGTATTGCGAGCCCGTGGCACCTCTCCGCTTCATCCATGTAGTGCGTCGAAACCAGGATGGTCGTTCCCTCCTCCACGAGGTCGAACAGACTCTCCCAAAATTCGCGCCGGCTTTGCGGATCCACCGCGCTCGTCGGTTCATCGAGCAGCAGCAATTCAGGTTCGTGCAAAGTAGCCGCTGCCAACGCGAGCTTTTGCTTCTGCCCGCCGCTCATCGTGCCGGCACGTTGGTTGCGGCGATCGGCAAGTCCGTAACGCTCAAGGCGTGCGCTAATTCGCGCTTGTTGCTCTGAATGCGACAGGCCGAAGATGCGCCCGAGGAATTGCAGGTTCTCCGCCACCGTCAGGTCATCCCAAAGCGAGAATCGCTGAGTCATGTAACCGATCTTCCGACGTAGCTGTTCGGCGGCGCGCGGCACCTGCAGTCCGAGCACAGTGCATTCGCCGCTGGTCGGGGTGAGCAGCCCACACAACATTCTGATCGTCGTCGACTTACCTGATCCGTTGGGGCCTAAAAAGCCATAGATCTGAGCGCGAGGAATGTCGATGTCGATGTGATCGACGGCAACCAAGCTGCCGAACTTCCGCGTGAGCTGTCGCGCGGTGATGGCCATGTCGCTTGTGCTCGCCACAGCTCATTCAATCCGGTGCAAACCGACTTGCACGGGAATGCCGCTAGGCACTTGTGTCGCACCTGGATCTGTCAGGTCGATCTCCGCCAAGTAGCTCAATTGGGTACGGTCCTCTTGCGTGAGCGCGTAGTACGGCGTGAATGCAGCTTCAGCCGAAACAAAGCGCACTGTCCCGGCGAACGCTTTGTCGACGCCATCCACGTGCACGACGACGCGAGCTCCGGGCGCGAATCGGCTGCGTCGATCTTCCGGTACAAAGACGCGAGCGTAAGGCGTGCCGTCCGCGAGCATGACGACGACTGGCGCACCCATGGGTGGTCGTTCGCCCAGCTTGTAGGGCAACGCTTCGATGCGCCCATCGCGTGGTGCCGTGACGCGATAACGGTCCGCACTTACCTGTAGTTGAGCCAGTTCCGCATCCGCTTGCCGAAGTTGTGCTTCTGCTTGCTCCACTGCTTCCACCCGCGTGCCCTCGAGCAAGAGATTCAAGCGTGCTTGCGCTTGCTTCTGCGCACTCACTGCAGAATCGCGGACCGCTTGTGCTTGATCCACATCCGAGCGCGGCACGAGATGATCCGCATAGAGATTGTTCATGCGTGCGAGCTCCGCGTTCTGCGTTGCGGCGCTACTACGTGCTGCATCCAATGCGGCGCGTGCTTCCAAGATTTCCTGTGCACGCGGGCCTTTGACGAGTTCGGCAAGATGTCGCTCGGCCGCCGAGCGAGCTGCGCGCGCCTGTTCCAAGCGGGCCGCCATCGACCCGAGATCGAGTCGCACGAGCAGCGTGCCCGCTGTGACTGCATCGCCTTCTCGGTGGAGCACTTCGACGATCGGTTCGTTGGCTTCCGCAGTGAGCTCGAGCCGATCCCGCTCTAGCGTTCCCAAGACTTGTTCGCTCCCGTGCGAGCCGCATCCAGCGATGAACATGCAACCAAGAAGCGCTCCGAACGATCGTTGCCGGTTCATGGTTGCTCGCTCGCTGCAATGCCGCGCATCAACAGTCTTTCGGTGTGCTTCAGGATCTCGTCGATATGCTCGTCAATGCGAATCCCGAACACCGGCTCGACGACCGCACGCGCGACGAAGGGAAATACGCACAGCGATATAAATGAGAGTGCAGCCAGTTTGGGATCAACGTCGCTGCGCAACCGCCCAGCGCGCTTGCCCTGCTCGAACAACTTGACCAGCAAGGGCATGTGCCGACCCGCGACGTCGCGAACGAACATGGGACGCAGACGTCCGGGTTGCGCGAGAACTTCATTGACGACGACGGCTGGGATCCACGCATTGGCAGCGATGAGGCGCATTTGCATAGCCAGCATCGTCCTTGGATCCAGCTCGCCGGCGCCCGCTCCTTCGACTAGCAAATTGCGAAGCGGCGCGATCGTTTGATCGAGCATCGCCTCGAACAGCCCCGCTTTGTCGCCGAAATAATAGTGAATCATCGCAGGCGTCGTGCGCGCGGCCTGCGCAATCTGCCGCGCCGTGGTGCGCTCGAAACCGCGTTCGACAAACAGCTCGCGAGCAGCGTTCAAAAGCGCTTCGCGCACATTGGCATCTGCCTGCGAATCGGGGCGACCGACCCGGCGGGTCTTACTGCGGCGCGATCCAGCTGGCACTTTCATAAGGCCCATATTAAACGGTTGTTTAAATTTAAGGCAACTGCTGTCAGGACAAGCCTGAACCGACGCATACGCCCAACCCCGGCCCGGAGGAGTTCGCGACTCACTTCGTAGTTGGCAATTCGAGTGCGTGGGAAAACGGCCCCTCATCGGAGGTGTCATGAAATTCGGTTGGGCGCGAAGCAAACGTTCGCTGGTTCACACTTTGCTGCGGGTCGTCGCGTGCACTGCGACGCTAGCGGCTGCCAATGCCCATTCTGCTGCGCGCATCAACAACGCCGAGTCCGTCGATCTCAGCGTACTAACTCATGCCGCTCACGCCGGCCAACAGAAATTGAGGTCGGACCATCTCGCTGCACAGTTCGATGCATTCGATCGGCGCTTCGACTTGCAACTGCAGGTGAACTCGAAGTGGGCTCCATCGCAAACCCCCGTTTCGGCGCTAGCGCTGTATCGCGGCACGATCGTCAATGCCGCAGGCTCGTGGGTGCGGCTGGGAATTGCAGGCGAGGATGTGCATGGGTTGATTTGGGATGGCCGCGAGCTGTTCGCGATCGAACCCGCCGCAGCAGTGAAGTCCGCATTGATTTCGCCAGCATCCTCGTCCGCACACAACGTGATGTTTCGGATCGCAGACACGTGGCTAGACCCGGGCTCAACTAGCTGCGAGGCAACTGACACACTTAACGATGCAGTGGGCAAGGACGGCTACGCATCCTTGGTTGGGGAACTGAAGTCGCAAGCGCAGACGCAGCGCGCGCCCGGCGCGACCCTCAAATTGGATCTCGCGATTCTCAGCGACAGCGCGTTTCTCGCTCGATACGCCAGCAAGCAGGAGGCACGCGATGCCTTGCTGCTGCGGTTGAACAACATCGACGGCATCTACAGCTCGCAGTTGGGAATCGAGATCCAGGCGCCGACACTGTTGGTGGATGACGCGAGCACGGATCATCTTTCGAGCGAAGCCGATCCTTCGAAACTACTTGCCGAACTTGCCAACCTGCGCCGCAGCACGCCTGAGTTGCGCTCGCGTGGACTGGCGCATCTGTTCACCGGACGGGATCTGCAGGGCACGACCGTCGGCATTGCCTATGTGGATGCGCTCTGCGATCAGAAGTACGGAGTGGGCCTCACGCAAGTGGGCGCAACCGGCGCGTGGATCGATTCGCTCATTGCCGCGCACGAGATCGGTCACAACTTCGGCGCCGTACATGACGGCGAAGCGGGCAAGGCCTGTGCAAGTACGCCCGCGGGCGTGTATCTGATGTCGCCAGCGGTGAGCGGCAATGAAGCGTTCTCCCAGTGCAGTTTGGATTTGATCCGCCCCAAGATTCAGTCGGCTTCATGCATCACCGCGCTCGCGCCTGCAAATATCACGATTCCGCAAGACCTCGGCACCAGCCATCACGCTGCGGACTCGCCGTTCGATTGGCAACTGGCGGTAACGAACTCGGGCGGGCTTGCCGCGAATGGCGTTCACGCGGCAATTGCACTTCCCGCGGCGCTGACGATTGAGGCAGCCAGTGTCGCAGATGGCACATGCACGAGCGGCGCAGGCGCGATCGACTGCGACCTCGGCAGTATCGCAGGCGGCGCGACTCGTACCATCACGCTGTCACTGCAAGGCGCCGTTGGGGGTACCTACTCCGTCGCGGCGTCCGCATCGGCACAGAACGATGTGTCGGCCCTGGACAATTCAGGATCCGGATCCATTTCGATTTCCTCCACCAACGATCTGTCGATAGCAGTCACCGCTCCCAGCAGCGTGAACGTGCGCGACGCGTTCACACTGTCGTTCGATGTGGTGAATAGTTCGGCACGAGATGCTGGCAGCGTGGTGGTGATCATTCCTACTGACGCTACGGTTTTCGCGATTGGCCAGCTCAGCGTGGCAGGCGGCCAATGCCAGCAATCGGCGGGCGTAGTGACCTGCACCATTGCACATCTCGCAGCGGGCGCGAGTGCCACAGGAAAAGCGAGCCTTACCGCAAACCAAGCGGGAACCTACGCATTGGAAGCAAACATTTCGGGGGCTTACAGCGACGACCAGCCTGGGAACGATCGCGCTCAAGCAGCCGTTACCGTCTCCGCATCTCCGACGGCTTCCGTGACGAACGCCAGCACTTCGACCCCGAAGAGCAAGGGTGGCGGAGGCGGCTCTATGAGTTGGCTGTTGTTGGGATTGGCCGCAATCCGCCGAGCACGCCGATACCCGAATTGAACCGGCCCGTGGCGGCCCGCGCATCGCCGCGATCTTGAATTCCTCGGACATGCCTACAATGTCGGACGGAGTATGCGGTTGGCGCCGTACGCGGTTATTCATCCACGATGGATTTCAAAGACTATTACAAGACCCTCGGGGTTGCCCGAGACGCGAACCAAGACGAGATCAAGCGCGTCTACCGTCGACTTGCGCGCAAATATCACCCTGACGTCAGCAAGGAAGCGAACGCGGAAGAAAAGTTCAAAGAAGTGCAGGAAGCCTACGAAGTACTGAAGGATCCTGAAAAGCGTGCTGCGTACGATCAGCTTGGCAGCAGCTATCGTCCCGGACAGGATTTCCGTCCGCCGCCGAACTGGGGCAATGGCTTTGAGTTCTCCACGTCGTTCGGTGAGAACGACGACGGTGGCTTCAGCGATTTCTTTTCATCGCTATTCGGCTCTCGCAGTCCGTTCGGCCAGCGTCGCGGTAGCGCACGCGGCTTCGCTTCGCCCGGACAGGACCATGTCGCCAAGATCCAGATCGACTTGGAAGCGGCGTACCGCGGCGGCTCGCAGACGATCGAAATCAACTCGCCGCAAGTGACAAACGACGGTCACGTCGGCGTGCAAACGCGCAAACTCAAAGTGACGATCCCTGCGGGCGTGACGGAAGGCCAACGCATTCGGCTTGCAGGGCAAGGCAGTCCAGGAATCGGCGGCGGCCCTACCGGCGATTTGTACTTAGAAGTGAGCTTCCGACCGCATCCACTCTTCGAGGTCCATGGCCGTGATGTGACGTTGAGCTTGCCCGTCGCACCCTGGGAAGCAGCACTTGGCGCAACGGTGCAAACGCCCACGCTGGGCGGCGCCGTCGACTTGCGGATTCCTGCCGGCGCGAAGGCCGGCCAGAAGATGCGGTTGAAAGGGCGCGGGCTTCCGGGCAATCCGTCGGGAGATCAGTACGTCGTGCTTAAGATCGTGCTGCCGCCGAACGATTCGCCGCAGGCACAAGCGCTGTACGAACAAATGAAGCGCGAACTGAATTTCGACCCGCGGGCGGAATTGGAACAGGTGCGATAGGCATCCAGCGAGACGTGGTGATCGGATGAACAGCACTGGCCGCCCCACCGTTCACTTCATCACTGGATCACTTCATCACCTTGGCTTCAGTGCCTTGTCCGCTCGATCAGATTGGCAACGCGCCGCAGAATCGTGAGATCCAAATGCGGCTTCTCGATGAAATCGGTTGCGCCTTCCTGCATCGCAATCACGGCCGTGCGCACATCAGCTTCTTCGCCGACGAGAATGACCGGCGTCAATCGCTTCGCGTTCCGCAACACTCTAAGTAGTTCGAAACCCGACATGCCGGGCAGCGTCACATCGCTGATCAAGCAGCCCAACGAATCGACCCGCGATGCGAGATAGCTCTCCGCACTGTCGTAGTCGTGCACGTCGACATCGAGCAAGCTCAACAGCGAACACAGCGTGCGACGATCGGTTGCATCTGCTTCGATGACTGCGACGATGGGACGAGTGCCTGACACGGAAGCTAAAGCCTTAGAAAAAAGCGGCCACGGCCGTTGAATCAAGAAAGCCCGAGCCGCAGGGAGGATTGGGGGCGGTGGACTCGCCTGTGGGCCGTGGTCGCATGGCGCAACTTTCATCGGCTGCGCCCTGCTTCAAAATTCGCAATTGTACTTAAGGAATTTGGTGTCGCGCTTCGCATCGCAACGAAGCGCAAATCAAGTACGCATCGATCACACTTGCGCGATCACGCTTCGCCCACTTCGAGAACCATGCGCACCAGGTGCGCAAGCGACGAAGCCTGCATTTTCTCCATCACGCGCGCACGATGAATTTCGACCGTGCGTTGGCTGAGCTTGAGATCGCCTGCAATCACTTTGTTCGCCTTGCCATGCACGACGAGGTCGAGCACTTCGCGTTCGCGCGGCGTCAACGTTTCCAAGCGACGGCGGATGTCGTTGCGTTCGCCCAATGCTGCACGGTTGCTGCCGTCCTTTTCGAGTGCTTGATTGATGCGATCGATGAGATCTTGATCGCGAAACGGCTTCTGAATGAAGTCGACCGCACCCGCCTGCATCGCTTCGACGGCCATCGGCACATCGCCGTGACCGGTGATGAAGATGATCGGCAGAATCGAATGCTTTTCGTTGAGCTTCTGCTGCAACTCGAGTCCCGACATGCCGGGCATGCGAATGTCCAAGACCAAGCAGCCCGGACGATCTTCGCTGTACGCATCGAGAAACTCCTGCGCCGAGCCGAACGTCTCGACCGGCTGACCCACCGATCGCAACAACAACTTCAGCGCATCGCGCACCGCCGCGTCGTCGTCCACGACGAAGATGGTTGGACGCGAATTATTAGTATTGGCCCTCATCGGCTTATCCCCCTGCTGCAGGTACTGATGGAAGCGTAAAGAAGAAGCGCGCACCGCCGCCTGGATTGGGGCCGCACCAAAGCTTCCCGCCGTGCGCTCGCACGATCGAACGGCTAATCGAAAGACCCAAACCAGTGCCGCCCGGCTTGGTCGTAAAAAATGGATTGAACAGCTCAGCCATCATTTCCGAACTGACTCCGATTCCTCGGTCGGCCACCGTGAATTGCACGTCGCCTTCGTTGTCCAGCTCCGTCTTCAGCACGATCTCGCGCCGCGCTTCGGGTATGTCGGTCATCGCATCGATGCTATTGCGAACTAAATTCAGGATCACTTGTTGAATCTGCACCACGTCCGCTTGCACCTGGGGCGATTGCGTCGCCGGCTCGAGCACCATGTGCACGCCGTGATGCCTTGCATCGGTTTCGGCCAGCGTCTGCACATCCGCAAGCAGCCGATTGGCATCTACCAACTCACGCCGCACCTCTCGGTTCTTTACGAAAGTGCGCAAGCGCCGGATCACCTCGCCCGCCCTGAGCGCCTGCGCGCCGATGTGCTCGAGCGCAGAGGCAATTTCTTCTTCAGTGGCGTTTCCCGATGCGATGAGACGCTGACACGCTTGCGCGTAAGTCGCAATGGCGGTGAGCGGTTGATTTACCTCGTGGGCAATACCGGCAGCCATTTCACCCATGGTTGAGATCCGCCCGAAGTGCGCGATGCGATCCTGCATTTGGCGAGCTTCGTCCTCCGCAAGACGCCGATCCGTGATGTCGTGAAGCGTGCCTACTTGCCGCAGCATCTTGCCCGATGGACTGCGGGTAGCCTGCGCGATGTGATGCACGTAGCGCAGCGATCCGTCTGGATGCGTGATCCGATATTCGATGTCCATCGCCCGGCCTACCGCATCCAGTTCGTCTTTAGCTTGTTGCCAGCGCGCACGATCGGCCGGGTGCACCCGAGGCTGCAGAAAATCGTAAACCCCAATGTAGGGTTCACCGTAGCGGCGGCCCAGCACGCGATACAAATGCGGCGACCAATAATCCTCGGTCTGCCCATCGAAGTCGACCACATAGTTGCCTAGATTTGCGATCTCTTGCGCGATGGTGAGCTGAGCTTCACTGCGACGAAGAGCTTCCTCGGCATTGCGCCGAACGGTGATATCGCGGATGAAGCCAACGAATCTGGGCGGCTCGGTACCTTGCACGCGCCCGACTGCGAGCTCCGCCGAGAATTCGCTGCCATCGCGGCGCTTGGCCAACAGTTCGCGGCCGATGCCGATGATGCGCGGCTCGCCCGGTTCGATGTAGTTGCGTAGATAGTCTTCTTGCTGCGAGCGAAACGGCTCGGGCAGCAAGATGTGGACCTTCAGCCCGATCACTTCCTGTTCGTTGTACCCGAACATGCGTTCGCCCGCATGATTGAGCAGTTCGATACGACCTTCGTGATCGAACAAGACGACTGCGTCCACCGCGGCATCGAGCACGGCCTGGAACTCACGCTCCAGCCGATCGGCGCGCTCCTCCTGAGGCTCGGCGACTCGCAATAACGTCATGGACGCGAATTCTATGGAATGTGATTGAGCGTGGGAAACAAAACTCATGCGCGAACGCGTCACGTGTGCGAGTGTAGTCGACGGTTGGCTGCGCACTACAACGCGGGAGAACCAGTTTAGATCGCTGTCCTTGCGAATCTTCAGCTAGCTTGCGAGGCCGACAGGTGATTCGCTGTCGAGCGACTTCCGGAAAGAGCCCGTCGATAGCTGGTCGTACTCTTTGTCCATGATCACCGCGCAATTACGCCCGCGCGACTTGGCCGCGTACAGCGCTTCATCCGCAAGCTGGATGAAACCGAAATGGCTACGACCATTTGCCGGTTGGATGCAGGCGCCGCCGATACTCACGGTCAACGTCTTGCTCGAAATGCCCGGCGCCGTGTGCTTGATACACAGGGTTTCGATTCCGGATTGAATACGCCGCACCGCCTCTTCAACGTGATCGCGCCGAGCGTCATACAAAACGATTGCGAACTCCTCTCCGCCATAACGTGCGGTGATATCGAGCGGGCGACGTGCGCAACTTGTCAGCGTCCATGCCACTTGCCGCAAGCATTCATCGCCAGCTTGGTGACCGTAATAGTCGTTGTACGCCTTGAAGTGATCGATATCGACGAGCAGCAACGCGAGCGGCGCCTGATCGCGGATGGCCTGGGGCCACAAACGATCGACATGTTCGTCGAACGATCGGCGATTGTGGATGCCGGTCAATCCGTCGCGACTCGCCGCTTCGATCAACAAGCGTTCTTCGAGGAAGTTGGTCCTGTTAGTGCGCTCGAGCGAATAGCACACCATGGCGCCGACCAGATTCGTGAAGGCCAGCACCCCTACGTCGATGACCATCCATGAGATCGGCAGCGAGGCCAGCACACCGGCAATGATGTACGAGAGCAATACCGTCGTCGCCGCGAATAGCGCCGCGTAGAACGTCATTCCCAGCATGAAATAGATGTAGATGATCGCGATGACGACCGTGGCGTTGAAATTCACCGAGTGCTGCGCGGCGATCACGTCCAGGACGACGACGCCGATGCCGAACACGGTCGAACCCAGCAGGCACACGATCGGGTAGTAACGGTGATAGAAGCGGCTATGCACCACCCAGAGCGCGATCGTGAGCACCGGGGTGAACACCGCCACACGGATCACGTCCATCATCCGATTGGCATCGGAACTCAGGACCAGATGGGCCAGCGCAGAGAAGCCCACTACGAAGGCAATAGCGAGCCACAGATTCCGCCTAACCTGATGTAGCGATTCTTTTAGATGAACTTGCTTGAATTCCGCTTCCAGCGCCGGCTCGAATCGCAGCCGCGGAAAGCCACGCTTCAGCTGCAAAGCATGAGGCGACTCCGGAGGAGCACCGACGGCGGCGTTCGCGAGTGGCTCGGGCATGGAGATCTGCGGTGGAGGCGGCGGATCGAGGCGCATGCCGCCGGTGCCGTACGGTAGCGGGACGCGGTGCGCCCCACAAGCACCGCGCTCATCGCGATCGAAGAAAATGCAGTCGAGGTTTTTAGTGGAATGGGCCCAGTTCTAATGTGCTGGCCCGACGTGACCAGCCTGATATCTGAGCTCGAATCTGGGCGCGGCGGAGGAGCGCGCCCCAAGATAGGGAGTTAGTTCGATTCGGAAGTCTTACGGCGATCACGGGCTTCTTTGATGAAGCGGCGCCACACTTCATAAGAGTCCCATCCGCCGGTGGCTTCGATGGACTTGGTCTCGATCGTGCGGGTGTCTCCCAGCTGGTCCGCATTCGCGGCGACTGCAGGGGTGACGATCTGACTTGTTATAGGTTTGGAAGCAGTACTCATAGTGTCGACGGGAATGCCCGCCCGCTGATCTGTGGCAATAATTTGTGTGTCCATGGTAGTAACTGCGCCTCAAAGACCGACGTGCACAGTTCTCAGTTTTCGGATTTTCAGTCGTGCTCTGATGCGATTTCCCGCTGAAGGATGCTGATCAGAAACGACTGTTAAATGGGCTCGCTCGATTATGTCCAAGCGATTGCGCGACCGCGCGTTCCAGATGCGTAAGAGTAACGATGAAGGGGCGAAATCGCTAGACATGAACGCAAACAAAAACCGCTTGATCTTCACGACGCACTCTGCAGTGCGGCATGCGCACTGCGCTTCGTTTGCACCGATCAGATGGATGCGCCAATCCGGTGCGGACCGACTCGAGGCTCGTAATTCAACCGCGAAAGTAGTTCGCTAGATATTGGTCGAAGGTCACGTTGTCCGCGGCCTCGATGTCTTTCTGCTTGACGAGCGAGGCTTCCGCTTCTTGCGCGAACTCGCCTAGGCGCTGCTCGTTGGGCGGATACAGATCCAAGAAATACGCTTTGTGAACTTGCGACATCCGCATTGCCAGCTGCGCAAACGATTCGCCGGTCGTGCGCATCTCTTCCAAACTGCGAGCCGAAGGCGTCAACGCAGGGTCCAGCACTTTCGATTCCTGCAACTCGAGCGAGGCCGTATAAGGCTTCTGCGGATTGCCGCCGTCCAGCAGTTCGCAAATGCCACGCATCGAATCGATTAGCTCTAACGCCCATGCACGCAGCTCTATGGGGCGATTGTTTCGATTCAATTGCAGGCCCGGCTCGCGGCCACGTCGCGCCACGACGGCATGGTTGTCGTCGAGTGAAGATTGCTCGCTCGAATCGATCGGGTCGCTTTGCTTCAACACGCATAGCGCGGCGAATGCTTCTAAAAAGCGCAGCTTGTTCTGATTCACCCCAACCGGATCGAACGCGCTCACGTCCAGCGCACGAAACTCGACGTATTCGACCCCGGCCCGGCGCAATGCCTGCGAAGGATGTTCGCCGGAGCGCGTGACGCGTTTCGGGCGGATGTAGCTGTAGTACTCGTTTTCGATTTGCAGCAGATTCGCGTTCAGTTGCCGATACTCGCCGTCAACCTTCACACCTATTTTTTGATACTCGGGATTCGGCGTGCTCACCGCAGCCGTCAGATCGCTCACGTACTCGCTCAGACTATTGACCGAAATCTGGACGCCCGCCTGGTGCTTGTTGCGATAGCCCAGATCGCTCATGCGCAACGATGTCGCATGCGGCGCGTACAAGGTGCCGGGACCCCATTCTTTTAACCAATGCTCGCGACCTTTCACAAAGGAAGCACACAACGCGGGCGAATTGCCGAACAAATACAGAACGATCCATCCATAGCGACGGTAGTTTCGCAACAGCGCAAAGTACTGTTCAGAGATGAAGTCCTGATTCGCGTCGCGGTGCTGCAAAGCTTCGCCCAAGACCGGCCAGAACTGCGCGGGGAAGGAGTAGTTGAAATGCACCCCCGAGATCGCCTGCATGAGCCGTCCGTATCGATAGCCAAGGCCGGTGCGGTACGCCTCTTTGAGCTTGCCGACATTGGAGCGGCCGTACCGCGCAATCGGAATCGAGGCGTCGTCGCGCACGTGGCACGGCATGCTCGTGGCCCACAGCAGTTGGTCGCCAAGATGCCGGTAAACGAACTGATGCAAGTCGCACAGATACTGCAGTAGTTCCCAGCATTCAGGAAAAGCGGGCGTTACCAGTTCGATGAGCGATTCGGAGAAATCGGTGGTGATGTGCTCATGGGTGAGCGCAGAACCTAATGCCCTTGGATGAGCGCTTTGGTCGATCGTACCGGCCGGCGTGACCCGCAGTGATTCCTTCTCCACGCCTTTCAGTCCGCCACACAAAACGGCAGGCTCGCGAACGTTGATGAGCGTGGCGAGCCGGCGCTCGAATACGCGATCTATTGCCGAACCGATCATGACTTGCGAGTTCGCTATTGCACGCGAGGAGCGCGAGCGGAGCGTGCTGTACCAAAGTGGATGGAAATTGAACCGAGGGTCGAAGACATCCGCCGCAGCGGATCGTAAGTGAGGCGGATCGTTCGATCAGCGCGGGTGCAGCAAGTTTCCTTAGTCGTATCAAGTGCGTCAAGCACATGGTTGATGCTGGTGTGAATCTTTGCACCGTCGTCTGGAGAAGCGAGGACCGAAACCGCTCATCATTTTGACGCGACGTTTCGTCAAGTCCTGTACCGCCTCGCACGTCTATGTGTTCTGATACCGGCTCGCCGCTTCGCTCGACCACTCTCCATGAGGGCCCGTGGACGCCACGCCGATCTCCCTGTTCGCATGGATGGCGTCTCCGCTCGTATCGCAAGGTACGGTGGCGCTGCTCATTGTCGCTGTCGTCGCGGCTTTGGGGCGCGCAATGTGGCTTCACACCAGAATTGCGGATCGCACTCGCGAGTTGGAAGCTGAGCTGACGCAGCGCCGTCGCGTCGAAGCCGAACTCGAAGCAATTCGTTCGGATCTGGAACGCCGAGTCGGCGAACGCACCGCCGCTCTCGAAGCGCGCAATGAGGAACTCACTCGCCTACGTCTGGCGCTGGAAACCGCCAATCAGCGGCTCAAACGTCTCGTCGCAGTGGATGCGCTTACCGGGATTGCCAATCGCCGCCATTTCGATCGCGTGCTCGAGCGGGAGCTGCGTCGGGCACGCCGCGAGCATCTGCCAATCTCGCTGATATTTCTCGATCTCGATGAGTTCAAGCGCTTCAACGACACTTACGGACACGCGCGCGGCGATGAGGTCTTGCGCCAGGTCGCGCAGACGCTGGATGAAACGTTCCGCCGCGGCGGCGACCTCGTCGCTCGATACGGCGGCGAAGAGTTCGCAGTCATCCTCCCTGGCGTGGACGGCAAGCGTGCCGCGCTTTACGCAGAGCGCCTTCGTCGACGGGTATGGCGATTGAGCATTGGCTACGATGCGTCCGACGTCTCGGATCGAGTCACGATCAGCGGCGGCGTTGCGACTGTCGAGCCGCCCCATGTCTCGACGCCCGATGAGTTGCTGCACGCCGCCGATCAGGCGCTGTATCGGGCGAAATGCCTGGGCCGCAATCGCATCACGAGCGCTTCGACAGCTTCCCTCGCGCGCCTGAATATCGCCTCGTAGGGTCGCTTGCCTGCACGCGCTTCGGCTACGATCGCCGCAGCATTCGATCGGACCAGCGTATGCATATCGCGGTCGGCGGTTTTCAACACGAGACCAATACGTTCGCGCCAACGCGAGCACGTTTTGAAGATTTTGCTCAACCTGACGCCTGGCCTGGGCTGACTCGCGGACCCGCGCTCGTCGACGCCGTGCGCGGTATCAATCTGCCGCTATCGGGATTCATCGCAGAGGCTCGTAGCGCTGGGCACCGAATCGCACCGCTCACGTGGTGCTCGGCCACCCCGTCGGGTCGCGTGACGGAGGATGCCTTCGAGCGCATTGCGGGCATGCTGCTCGAAGATCTGCGCACCCACTCAGGCGTCGATGCCGTCTATCTCGATCTTCACGGCGCCATGGCCGCCGAGCATCTCAATGATGCGGATGGCGAGTTACTTCGCAGAGTGCGTACCGCGATTGGGCGCTCGATGCCGCTCGTTGCAAGCTTGGACTTTCATGCGAACGTGTCCGAGCTGATGTTGAGCCAGGCGGATGCGCTAATCGCATATCGAACCTATCCACACATCGACATGGCAGCGACCGGAGAACGCGCGCTGCGCGCTCTCCACGTCATTCGCGAACGTGTGCTGCATGGAACCATCGCCAAGCTGTCGTTTCTGATACCGTTGACCTCTCAATGCACGCTCGTCGAACCCCTCTCGAGCGTCATGAGACAATTCGAGGCCGCTCAGGGCCCGGGCGGCGTGCACATCGCAAACTTCACCCCCGGCTTTCCTCCCGCAGACGTCGAGAAGTGCGGTCCGGCAGTCGTGGTACATGCCGAAACGCCCAATGCCGCAGCGGCCACAGCGCGCGAACTCGCGGATCTCGTCGCAACGCGCGAACACGAATTTGCGCTAGAGACATTTCCCATCGAAGCGGCGCTCGCGAAAATCGATCAACTCGCGAGCGGTCCGATCATCCTGGCAGACACACAGGACAATCCGGGCGGTGGCGGCACCAGTGACACGACCTCGCTCCTGCGAGCGTTATCGCAGACGAGTCATCGCGCGCTCTGCGGTCTGATGTGCGATCCGGTCGCCGCACGGCGAGCACACGATGTCGGCGTGGGCGCGGACATACACGTCGAACTTGGCGGACACTCCGGTCCCGCTGGCGAGACGCCCTTGGCCGGCCGCTATCGCGTGCTGGCACTGGGCGACGGAAACTTCACTGCGACGGGCGCTTTCTATGCGGGAGCACGCATGGCGCTCGGCCCCATGGCATTGCTGCGGCTTGGCAATTTGTACATTGCTGTCTCATCGCGAAAGCAACAGGCAGCGGATCAAGCGATGTTTCGCCACCTAGGTATCGAGCCAGAACGTTTCCCCCTTCTGGTCCTGAAGAGTTCGGTGCACTTTCGAGCTGATTTCGCATCGATCGCAAAACACATCATCATCGTGACCGCACCAGGGATGAACATCGCTGACCCGGCTGAACTCAAATACACCCACTTGCCCGCTACCATGCGCCTTGCTGGTGCAGCACGCCCGATACGCTCTCCGGAATAGTCCTTCCGCCTTTGCTAAATCAACTGACATCGTGGTCAAGCACGATGGGCAACCGCTTGCGCGCGCGTATAGTCCCTGCTCTCGAGCATTCCAAACAACAATTCGGGGAGATTGGCATGACTGACAAGAAGGTCGTCGGCAGCGTCACCTACCAGAATGCCGGCAAGGAATATTTCGAGAAGCGCAGTTTGCGGCGCCACGCAAAAGTATGGTCGCTATGGGCCCTTGGCGTGGGTGCGGTGATTTCAGGTCACTTCTCGGGTTGGAACTTCGGAATCGGCTCGGGCGGCTGGGGTGGATTGTTCATCGCGGCAATGGTGATTGCCGTCATGTACCTCGGGTTGATCTTCAGTCTTGCGGAAATGTCGCCTGCTCTCCCGCATACGGGCGGTGCTTATTCTTTTGCGCGCAGCGCCATGGGGCCATGGGGCGGATTCATCACCGGGCTCGCCGAAAGTATCGAATACATCATGACGCCCGCCGTGATCGTGTTCTTCATCGGTTCCTATCTAACGAGCATCTTCGAGACTCCGACGAGTTTCCAACCTCTCTGGTGGGTGGGCTGTTATTTGTTGTTCGTCGCGCTCAACTACTGGGGCGTGGAATTGTCGTTCAAGATTTCCGTCATCGTCACATTGCTGGCATTGGCCGTGCTCGCGGTGTTTTGGGTCAGCGCGATTCCCTTCGCGGACTTCTCGCGCTGGGCGCTGAACATCGGAGTCGGGCCGGATGGCGCGCTCGTGGAATTGCCGAATGGCAACGGCACATTCCTGCCCAAGGGTTGGACTGGAGTGCTTGCTGCACTGCCCTTCGCAGTGTGGCTGTTCCTGGCGATCGAAGAATTGCCGCTCGCCGCCGAGGAATCCGTCGATCCAAAGCGCGATATGCCGAAGGGACTGATCTTCGGGATGTTCACGCTGATCTTCTCCGCATTGATGATCATGTTCTTGAACGCTTCGATCGGCGATATTCAAGAGGGCAAGCTTCACGGTGCGTATTCGCTCGCCACCTCCGCCGAACCGCTGCTCGATGGCTTTCGGGTCATTTACGGAGCGCAAACTGCCAAGCTGCTCGCGTTGTGTGCAGTCATCGGTTTGATCGCAAGCTTCCACACGATCATCTTTGCTTACGGCCGGCAGATTTATTCCCTTTCGCGTGCCGGTTACTACCCAGGCGTGATGTCGATTACGCATGGAAAACGTAAGACGCCGCACATTGCATTGTTCGTCGGCACCGGGATCGGTTTGGCCGTGATCTTAAGCGTGTGGTTTGGATTGGGCGCAGAACGAGGCGGTGCGAAGATCGGCGGCACCCTACTCAACATGGCGGTGTTCGGCGCGATGATCTCTTACGCCTTCCAAGGGATCTCCTTCATTCTGCTGCGCAAGAAGATGCCGAATATCGAGCGACCCTATCGCAGTCCGCTGGGCATTCCAGGCGCGGCCGCAACCGTCTGCATCGCGCTGCTCACGTTGTACTTCCAACTACAGGATGCTTCGTATCGCGAGGGTGTGTACGCCACGTTGGCGTGGTACATCGCGGGCGTCATTTACTTCGCGGTGATTGGCCGTCACAAGCTTGTACTCTCGCCCGAAGAAGAATTCGCGCTCACCGGCGGACAGCACGGACATCCGCAATCCGAAGGCTACGGCGTCACGAAGATCTGATCATGGAGCCTCGCAACGTCAAAACCGTCGAGGATGCACGCGTCATCGTGCAAGAGCGTGGGCTTTCGCATGTGAAAGTCGGCGTGTTCGATGTCGACGGCATCATGCGCGGCAAGTACATGTCCGCCGCAAAGTTCGTTTCCGCACTCGAAAGCGGGTTTGGCTTTTGCGATGTCGTGCTCGGTTGGGATTGCCAGGATCAGCTCTACGACAACGTGACGTTCACGGGCTGGCACACAGGTTATCCCGATGCACCGGTCCGAATTCTTCCCGAGAGTTGCCGTTCGATTCCGTTCGAAGATGACGGCCTGCTGTTCTTGAGCGAGTTCGCCGGCAATGCTGAAGCGGTGTGCCCTCGCGCAGTACTTCGCCGCGTGCTCGATCGCGCGCGCAGTCGAGGCTTCGAGGTGTACGCAGGGTTCGAATACGAAGTGTTCTTCTTCGATGAAACCCCGCAATCCGTACGCGAGAAGAATTACCGAGACTTAAAGCCGATGGCTCCTGGCTGGTTCGGCTACTCGGTCATACGCAACAGCGCAGCGTCCGACTTCTATCGTGAACTCTTATCCACGTGCGACACGATGGACTTCGGTGTCGAGGGTCTGCACGAAGAAACCGGTCCGGGCGTCATCGAAGCGGCGATCGCGTTCGACCAGGCACTCGCGTCCGCAGACAAGGCCGCGCTTTTCAAGACGTTCGTCAAGGTGCTCGCACAGCGCAATCAGATGATGGCGACATTCATGGCGAAATGGTCGCGCGACTGGCCGGGTCAGAGCGGACACATTCATCTCTCGTTGAAGCGAGACGGTAAGCCCGTCTTTTACGATGCGAACCAGCCACATCAAATGAGCGACACGATGCGGCACTTTGTAGCGGGTCAGCAGCGCCTCATGCCGGAGCTGCTCGCGATGGTCGCACCCACCGTGAATTCCTACACGAGATTGATTCCCGGATTTTGGGCACCCACGGACGCGACGATCGGCGTTGAAAATCGAACTTGCGCGCTACGCATCATTCCGGGCAGCGCGAAAGCGCAGCGAGTGGAATATCGAGTTGCGGCTGCGGATGCGAACCCCTACATCATTCTTGCCGCCGCGGTTGCATCAGGATTGTGGGGAATCGAAACCCGCGCAGAACCTGAACCGCTCATCGAAGGCAACGCGTACGAAAAGAAACATCCCGAGCAACTCGCATTGCCACGCACCTTATGGGATTCCGCGCAGCGTTTGAAGAAATCCGAGATGGCGCGCGACTACTTCGGCGATGCCTTCGTCGAGCACTTCGCCGCAACGCGCGAATGGGAAGAACGCGAATTTCGCAAGCACATCACGGATTGGGAGCTGGCGCGATACTTCGAAATTATCTAGCGCCGCATGCTGCAGCAAACGATCTCACCCGTCGATGGTCGCGTATACGTCGAAAGCGAACTGGCTTCGTCCGCGCGTATCGATCAAGCATTGGACCGCGCGCGCCACGCCCAATTAGGCTGGCGGGCCACGACCATAGAAGAACGCGCATCGCTTTTACGCAAATTCTGCGATGCGTTCGAAAGCATGCGCGGCGAAGTTGCCGAGGAGCTGACGTGGCAAATGGGTCGGCCGCTGCGTTACACGCCCAACGAGGTGAACGGAACGCTCGAGCGAGCTCGCTACATGATCGACATCGCGAGCGACGCCCTTGCTGATATCGATCCCGGCCCCAAAGCGCAATTTCGCCGCTTCATTCGGCGCGAACCCTTGGGCGTGATCTTCACCGTTGCGGCTTGGAATTATCCCTATCTCATTGCAGTGAACAGCGTGGTGCCTGCATTGATGGCAGGCAACGCGGTCATACTCAAGCACTCGGCACAGACTCCGCTGTGCGCAGAGCGCTTTGCACAGGCGTTCGAAAGAGCCGGTCTGCCGCCGCACTTATTTCAAGTACTGCATCTCACGCACGAGGACACCGAGCGCGTCATCCGCGATCCGCGCGTCGATTTTGTTGCCTTCACCGGGTCCGTGGCGGGCGGGCACGCCGTACAGAAAGCCGCAGCGGAACGATTCGTCGGCACGGGCATGGAGTTGGGCGGCTGCGACCCGGTCTACGTCCGCAGCGATGCGAACCTGGAGCACGCCATCGAAAACATCGTCGACGGTGCGTACTTCAACAGTGGACAGTCTTGCTGCGGACTTCAGCGCATCTACGTACACGAATCATTGTATGCACCGTTCGTGGAAGGTTTCGTCGCGCTGACGCGCAAGTATCAACTTGGAAACCCGCTTGATCCCGAGACGACGCTTGGTCCCGTCGTGCGCACTGCGGCGGCACGCGCAATTCGCGACCAAGTTGCACGGTGCGTTGCTGCTGGCGCCACGAACGCCATCGAGGAACGGGAGTTTCCACAGAGCCGGGTAGACACGCCGTACCTGGCGCCGCAGGTACTACTCAATGTGACTCACTCCATGTCGGTCATGCGCGAAGAACTCTTCGGCCCCGTCGCGGGCATTATGAGTGTGCGATCCGATGAACAAGCGATTCAATTGATGAACGACAGCCACTTCGGCCTGACCGCCGCGATTTGGACGAGCGATGAGGACGCCGCGATGTCCATTGGCGACCGCATCGAGACCGGCACGTGGTTCATGAACCGCTGCGATTACTTGGATCCGGCCCTCGCTTGGGTCGGGATCAAAGATTCAGGACGTGGCTGCACGCTATCGAGAGTCGGTTACGAACACCTGACGCGCCCAAAGTCCTATCACTTGCGAATCTCGCTTTGAGCACACACATGAGCAGTCTGCGAGGCAACTGGAATTATCCGACGTCCATGCGCTTCGGCGCGGGGCGCATCGCAGAACTGCCCGATGCCTGTAAGGCGCTGCGGATCTCGAAACCGCTATTGGTGACCGACCCGACCCTGGCCTCACTGCCGATGATCACCAGTGCATTGGCGAATTTGCGTAGCGCCAGTTTGTCCGCCGAGCTTTACTCAGACGTGCAAGCGAATCCCATCGAAGAGAATGTAATTCGAGGCGTGCAGATGTTCCGCGCCGGCAAGCATGATGGCGTAGTCGCATTTGGCGGCGGCAGCGCTCTGGATACAGGCAAGGCCATCGCATTGATGGTCGGGCAGAAGCGGCCTATTTGGGATTTCGAAGATCGCGAAGATTGGTACACGAGGGTTGATGTGTTGGGGATTGCGCCCGTGATCGCGGTGCCTACGACGTCCGGAACCGGCTCGGAAGTCGGACGCGCGTCCGTCATTACCGATGTTCGCGATCACACGAAGAAGATCATCTTCCATCCGCGCATGCTGCCTGCGATCGTGATTGCGGATCCGGAACTCACGGTGAATTTGCCATCGCATGTGACGGCCGCGGTCGGCATGGACGCGCTTTCTCACAATCTCGAAGCGTACTGCGCGCCGTTCTTCCATCCGATGGCGGACGGTATCGCGCTCGAAGGCATGCGCCTGGTGAAAGAGTGGCTGCCTACGGCGGTACGTGAAGGAAAAAATCTTGAAGCTCGCGCCAACATGATGGTGGCTTCCTCGATGGGCGCGACGGCGTTTCAAAAAGGCTTAGGCGCGATGCACAGCTTGAGTCATCCCTGCTCGGCCAATCTCAACACGCATCACGGGCTTACTAACGGTGTGGTCATGCCCTACGTGCTCGCATGGAATCGCAAGGCCATCGAGGCGAAACTTACTCGCGTTGCAGCCTATCTGGGATTACAGAATCCCTCGTTCGACAGCGTGCAGGAATGGCTGATCGCGCTGCGCCGCCAGATTGGAATTCCTCACACGCTCGCGGAGCTCGGCATGCGCAGCGAGCACATCGATACTTTCGCCAAACAAGCTCTGGATGATCCGTCCACGGCGGGCAATCCGGTCCCAATGTCGCAGACGGACTTTGCGAAGCTCTACCAACATTGCTTGGAGGGCCGCTTGGATCCGGCGCACTAGACCCCACGTTGCTTATTCAGACGCAATTCAGCGCGGCTTCATAGACTGAAGGCATGCGGATCTTTGCAATCATTAACCTCATAGTCGGCCTCCTGGTAGGCACCGCAGCTCACGCCGATGCCATGCGCTGCGGGAGTCGCTTGATCACCACGGGCGACACCAGAGCAATGGTGCGCGAGTTTTGTGGAGAACCTGCAGACATCGTCACGCGCACGATTCTGCAACGTCCGAATTTCATGCTTCACGGACAGACGTACTTCTTGAATGAAGGTTACGTTGAAGTGCCGGTGGAGGTTTGGACCTACAACCTCGGGCCGAATCGGCTCATGCGCCGAGTCAGCTTCATCGACGGGAATGTCGACAGTATTGAGACGCTCGGCTACGGCTATCACGAGAAGCGCGACAACTAAGCGGCTTTCAGCGACGTGCGGTAGTAGCGTGAGATGAGCAAGATCGCGCTGACGCTGAGTCCTACCGTGAGCCCCAACCAAACTCCAGGTGGTCCCGCGTGCCTCAGCACGCCCGCCTCGTAGGCAAGCGCGAACCCCACGACCCAATATGAGATTAGGCACAACACCATTGGCACTGCTGTGTCCTTGAATGCCCGCAATGCGCCCGACGCCCCGACCTGAAGTCCATCCGAGATTTGAAACAGCGCGGCGTACAAGAGCAACGCTGCAGCGAGGTCGGCGACCACTCGGTCGCTGGTGTACAGCGCGGCGATTTCGTCATTGAAAAACACGATCACGAGCGCAGAACACGCCATTACGATTGCACACAATCCGATTCCGACGAAGCCGGCCGCACGCGCGGCTTGTCTATCGTTGCGACCGAGAATGTGGCCGACATGAATGGTCGTGGCCGAGCTGATCGCAAGCGGCACCATGAACATGAACGCCGCGTAGTTCAATGCGATTTGATGGGCTCCTGCACTCACGGCACCCATCGAACCCATCATGAGTGCTGCCGCAACAAACAGACCGCCTTCGGCCAGTACGCTGCCGGCAATCGGCACACCGATGCGTAGCAACTCGCGGAGCGTCTTCGCGTCTGGTGGATCGAATCGCGCAAAAAATTTGTAAGGACGGTAAGCGCGATGCGTGCCCAGATGCACAGCAAGTAACACGAACATGATCCAAAGACAGATCGCGGTAGCAACGCCTGCGCCGACTGCGCCCATCTTCGGCACGCCCAGCTTGCCGAACATGAACACCCAGTTGCCGAATACGTTGCAGACGAGCCCAGTCAGGCCCACGTACATGATCGGCTTGGTGCGCCCTAGCCCTTCACTCGTGTAGCGCAACGCGAAGAAGCCGACCGTGGCGGGGAGCCCCCAAGCCACCGCGTGAACGTAGTCGATCGCAATCGGCAGAATGTCAGGTGCGATGTGCAACGCCGGGAGCACCCAGTCGACCTGCAGCAGACCCGCTAACAACAACGCAACGAGTGCCGCACCGATCCACCAAGATTGCCGCGCGATTTTCGTCACTGACGCCGGATCGTTCGCGCCAAACGCATGTGCAACGGTGGGCGAAACCGCCATGAGTGCACCCAGCACGACGTAGAAGAACAGGTTCCAGTACGCGACGCCGATCGCGAGCCCTGCCAAATCTTGCGCACTGAGCCGGCCGGCCATCACCGTGTCCGCAAACGCCATACCCATGACCGACAAATTGTTTGCGAGCAAAGGCCAGCCGAGTCGCGCGATGGCTGTGGCGTCGAAGATGACGTGTTTGCGTGCGATGGACATCCGCACTCCTTAGAACGGGCGCGCAATCTTTCATGCGGCTTCGCAAACAGCAACTTGATCGGCTTTGACGATCGCGTTGTGTACAGCCGGGGTTTATTGCCAGCGGACGCCTCCTTACGTTCCTCGCACAAGCCACTGTTTATGGGCCGGCACATCGCTGGCATGCTGCGGGCCCGCTCCACGTTCGTGAGGTCGTCATGCTCGTTGGTTCATCCGTTCGGCGCGTCGCAATCATTGGCGGCATACGCATTCCTTTTGCGCGCGCAATGGGCGCCTATGCCGAGGCGAGTAATCAAGAAATGTTGACGGCGACCCTACGCGCGCTGGTCGAGCGCTTTCAGCTAACGGGCGAGCGTTTGGGTGACGTCGGCGCGGGCGCGGTGCTCAAGCATTCGCGAGATTTCAACCTGACGCGTGAATCGGTGTTGGGCAGCGGCCTGTCCGCCGATACGCCCGCGTTCGATCTGCAGCGCGCGTGCGGCACGAGCTTGGATACGGCGATCGTTATCGGGCTGAAGATCGCCATGGGGCAGATCGATTCGGGAATTGCTGCCGGCGTCGACACAGCAAGCGATGTGCCGATCGTTTACCCGGATGCTTATCGCAAGCTGCTGCTACGCAGCGCGCGCGGTCACTCGCTCGGAGAACGCATCAAGCCTTGGTTGGGATTGAAACCGGGCTATCTAAAACCGCTACTTCCCGGCGTGAACGAGCCGAGGACCGGGTTGTCCATGGGCCAAAGCTGCGAGCTCATGGCGAAGACGTGGAAGATCACACGCGCAGAGCAAGATCAGCTGGCACTGGAGAGCCATCGTAAAGCTGCCGCCGCTTGGGACGAAGGGTTCTTCAACGATCTCGTCGTCGAGTTTCGGGGGCTCAAGCAGGACAACAACATTCGCCGCGACACCAGTCTGGAAAGGCTCGGGAAGTTGCGACCGTCGTTCGATCCGAACGGCACGTTGACGGCGGGAAATTCCACTCCGATGACCGACGGCGCATCGGCAGTGCTGCTGGCAAGCGAGGAATGGGCTAAGTCACGCAATCTTCCGGTGCTCGCGTATCTCTCATACGGAAAATACGCCGCTGTCGACTTCGTGAACAAAGAGGGTCTGCTAATGGCACCGGCTTATGCTGTGCCTCGGATGTTGGCGGACGCGAATCTCAATCTACAGGACTTCGACTTTTACGAGATCCATGAAGCCTTCGAGGCACAAGTGCTGTGCACGCTCAAAGCGTGGGAAAGCGAGTCGTTCTGTCGCGAACGCCTGGGCTTGAGCCAACCGCTCGGCAGCATCGATCGAAGCCGACTCAATGTGAAAGGCGGCAGCGTTGCGATCGGACATCCCTTCGCCGCCACTGGAGGCCGCATTCTGGGAACTCTCGCCAAGTTGTTGGCCCAGCGAGGGAGCGGTCGCGGTTTGATCTCCGTGTGCACGGCCGGCGGGATGGGCGTCACGGCTATCGTGGAGCGTTAAGTTAAAGAAGACAGCGGCCAGCAGTCTCAGAGTCTCGATGAATCGGAACGCTGAGACTGCCGGCCGCTGTCAGGGCAGGCCGCCGCGGTAGGAACGGGGCGGCATGCCCACTGTCGGAGCATCGCGATCCCGGGGAGGGGGCAGTAACGAATCGCGTACCCCGAGCAGTCGGCACTCGGAAATGACTAGCTGAGGATGTGACTTAGAAAAGGAGAGGCATCCCTGCCCGATTGCGAGCCCCAACCATGTGGGTCCATGTAAGCATCCCTGATCACACGCACGCGTGTTCCTAAAGAGTAAAGCGACAAATCTGGCCGCTTTCCGTCACAGGACCATGAGATTGTTGCTGAATACTTTTTCGGTCCTGCGGCCGACCGCTCTGACCCAGCCGTCGGGGACTCTTACATGCTGATCGCAGTGCGGCCTTGCAAGCTGGCTTTAAGACCCGTAACTTATTGACTTGGAAAGAATATTGTTCCACTGGCCCACGCATTGCTTATATACATGCGTGCTACTGGAGCAGTGGCAGAAACAATGAGAACGGGAGCATCCATGATTCGGTTTTTGACGAGAACTTTTGTTGCGGTCGCGGCCTTGGTTGGAATGGCGGGGACTGCAAATGCAGCGTTCGTACCCGCGACTTGGACCGACTCCGTAGGCGGGACCGTCAAGATACAAGACGGCGGTTCCTACTCGTACGTCCACGATCTAACCGACAACGGCTTCCGTCCTTTGACGGATCTCATTACAGACTTCTCATTGAGCATCAATCTTTCGGACGACAGAGACATCTGGGGCGAGAAAGCGGTCATCAACGTGGGTGATCTGTTGGGCGGGATTACTTACAAGTTCAACTTCTTCTCCGATAACTTCAATCATGGCGCCACTCTGCTGGGTCTGATCGAGCTTAATTGGCTCGGCACGCTGTCGGTCACGATCAATTCGGATTACGGAGATTTCTACTTCCGCGGGTCAAACTTGGTTGCTGGGGGAGTAGCAGATACTCGCCAAGTGCCAGAACCCGAAACGCTCGCCATGTTCGGCATCGGTCTGGTCGGTGTTGCCGCTGCAGCACGTCGTCGCAAGGCCAAGAACGCCTAAGTCGGGCTTTACTCCCGCTTCTACAAACCCCGCTTCGGCGGGGTTTGTTTTTTTGGGCAACCAGCGATTGCCTCGTCCAGCGGATCGCAGCGATTGGGTATCCTTCCGCAATCCATCGCTCACGCATCGATCATCCAATGCCGTCGTTTCTGGGCTCCCCCTCCTTCGCTCACGACCAGCCTGATCGCCTGGGTATTTTGCTCGTCAACTTGGGGACGCCCGACGGTCCAGACCCTGCCAACGTTCGACGGTTTCTGGCGCAGTTCTTAAGCGATCCGCGACTAGTGGAAGCACCGCGCTGGCTTTGGTGGTTGGTGCTGCACGGGGTCATCCTGCGCTTGCGTCCGAGTCGCAGCGCACACGCGTATCGGCAGATTTGGACCGATCGCGGCTCACCGCTGCTTCTGCATAGCCAAGCGATTGCGGCAAAGCTCAAAGACCGCCTGGATCCGCAGTCGGGCGCGGTCGTCGAACTGGGAATGACTTACGGCAATCCTTCGATTCCTTCGTCATTGCGTTCGCTGCGCGACCAGGGGGTGCGGAAGCTTTTGGTGTTGCCGCTGTATCCGCAGTATTCGGCGACCACGACTGCGTCAGTGTTCGATGCAGTGAGCAAAGAATTGCAGCAGTGGCGCTGGGTGCCGGAATTGCGGTTCGTCAGTAGCTATTTCGACCAGCCCGAATACTTGCTGTCGATCGCCTCCACCATCACGGACCATCGGCGCACCAATGCGGACAGCCACATGGTCTTCTCTTTCCATGGAATTCCGCGGCGTTATCTACTCGCCGGCGATCCCTATCACTGCCAGTGCCTGAAAACCGCGCGTCTCATCAGCCAGCTCGCAGGGTTGAATCAAGAGCAATGGACTGTGAGCTTCCAATCGCAGGTCGGGCGTGAGGAGTGGTTGCGGCCCTACACCGATGAATTGCTCATGCGGCTCGCGCGCGAAGGGAAGCGTCGCGTCACGGTGATTTGCCCCGGATTTGCGACGGATTGTTTAGAGACATTGGAAGAGATCGCGATCCGCAACCGCGAGACATTCATGGCAAACGGGGGCGAGTTTTACGATTACATTCCGGCGCTGAACGCGAGTGACGCGCAGATCCGACTTCTCACGGCGGTGATCAACCAGCATGTACAGGGCTGGTTCAAGCCGCGCGACGAAGCTGAGCTTGCGCAGACGAAGGCTCGTGCATTGCGAGCCGGCGCAGAACGCTGATGTTGGGTCGGTTCTTAGAAATCAGCATTCACACGCCTGACATCCAGGAGTCGCTCCACTTCTACGAAGCGCTCGGATTTGTACAGGCTCAGGTAGGCGAAACCTGGCCCTATCCCTACGCGGTCGTGACAGATGGTCGGCTGTTCTTAGGTCTGCATGGAAGTCCGATTCGCTCGCCCGCCCTAACATTCGTGTACCCAAACGTGCGCGAGGGCCTGGCGCAGCTCCAGCAGATTGGGTTGCAGCCCGACAGTCAGTTCTTCGGGGAAGATGTGTTTAACCGCGCTTCGTTCTCCGAGCCTCACGATTTGTGCATCAATCTGTTGGAAGCCAGAACCTTTTCGCCGCCGCTCATCGAAACGACGCACACGACGACGTGCGGTTATTTCTCCGAAGTTGGCATTCCGACGCGCGATGCGCAGGTTGCCCGCGAGTTATGGGAACGCCTTGGATTCGTAGCGATGGAAGAAGAAGTCCTGCCCTTTGCGCGCACGAGCCTCACCAGCGATCACTTGAACTTGGGGTTCTATCGAACCCGCGCGTTTCGCAATCCTGTGCTGACGTTTGAAGATGATCATATGGCAGAGCGCCTTGCGGCCCTGCGTGAGCGCAATCTAAAGCTGTCCGACGAAATGCCCGATTCGTTGGATGATCGAGAGAACGGCGTGTTGATCGCACCTGAAGGTACGCGGCTACTGCTGATGCAAACTCGCGGTTAGCGGGTTGCGACGATTCGAAATCGCACGTGCAATCGATCTTGCACTTGCAATGCGCCGAATCCGACGCTGAAGGGCTTGATCCCGAAGTCAGATTGCAGAATGTCGAACTCGCCTTGTGCAACAAGGCGCGAGGAATCAACGGACAAAGCGACGGGCACCGTAACTTCGCGTCTCACATCTTTGATCGCGATTCCCACCGTCACCTCCGCTCGTTGCTCATTACCTCGCACGCTTGTTGCTTGCACCCGCACTTCGGGAAATCGCTCGGCATCCAGCACCTCGGATTTCAGCATGTTGGTGCGAGTGGCGTCCTTATCGGACTGCGGAATCTCGGGAGGGAAATCGCTTCCCGCCGCTCTGCGTGCATCGGGATCGTCGACGATGAGATCTGCGACTTGCAAAGAAATGTCGAAGCCCGATTTTTCGAATTGAGGATGAATCCACGCTCGGCCCGCGAGGTGTTTCGCTGCCATGACGTGATTGTGGCCGAGTCGGGCTAAGGTGCCGCCACGAAAGACGAGAATGTCCACTTCCGATTCGGCCGGATCCACTGAATAAACGATCGCGCCGGTTGTATCGATCGGTCTGGCTACACTTGCGGCTGGCGCGCCAACTTGAGCGGGAGCATGCGTGCACGCGCTGAGCGTGAGCAGTGCGAGGCTGCTCGCCGCCACGAGTACAGACGCTCGCAGACGAGTTGCGCCTGCACTGTGACGAGCTTGCCCATGTGCAGCTAAACTGAAACTCATCTAGAACTCCCAAGCTGGTTGTCGGAGCTGAAGTAACCTATGCGCTTATCGAATGATTCCCTGCGTTACGGCGCAATCTCGATGCTGCTTCACTGGATCATCGTCGTCCTCATCATCGTGCAGTTCCTGCTCGCTAACAAAGAGCATCACATGCCGCTTGGGCCGGCGAAGATTGCAGTGCTGGCTCAACACAAGTCGATCGGCATCACCATTCTGTTACTAGCCTTTTTCCGGTTGGTGTGGCGCTTCTTCGGCGCGGTTCCGGCGGATCCGCCGCGCGCGCCGCGATGGCAATCGCTTCTCGCACATGGCACGCACTACCTGTTGTACGTGTTGCTCTTCGCGATCCCGCTGACCGGATGGATGATGTCCTCGGCGCGTAGCTTCTCGGTGAGTTGGTTCGGTTTGATCACATTGCCCGATCTCATCGGACCCAACAAAGGTACATATTCATTTCTGCACGAAACTCACGAGTTCCTCGGGAACGTTTTGCTTTACGTCGCAATTCTGCACGCGATCGCCGCATTGAAGCACCACTTCATCGACCGCGACAACGTGCTGCGCAGAATGCTGCCGATTAAATTGCGCGATGAAACCAAATAGGGACCACTAGGCACTCACACTCAAATACCGGATGGCGCCATGAAATACTTTCTTCGCACTGCTCTCCTATTGCTGGCCAGCGTGTTTGCAGTGAGCGCGAGCGCCGCGACCAATTGGGTCATGGATCCGCAGCACAGCACGCTCTCGTTCACTGGCACGCAAGCGGGTGCACAGTTTCAGGGATCCTTCAAAAGCTTTACTGCGGATATCAAGTTCGATCCCAAGGATCTCGCGACTAGCCGGTTCGACGTGACGATCGATTTGAGTTCGGTGAGCACGCAGGATGACGATCGAGACGAAACGGTCAAAGGCGCCGACTTCTTTGCGATCGCGAAGTGGCCCAAGGCTCGCTACATCACGCAGACAATCGCGGCGAAGGACGCGAAAACGTACGTCGGCACGGGCAAGCTCACGCTGCGCAACGTGACACGAGACTTGCCGATCACGTTCACGTTCGAGGTCAATGGCAATCAAGGCACACTCAAGGGATCGGCAGCCTTGCGACGTCTCGACTTCGGTGTAGGTCAGGGAGAATGGAAAGACACCTCGAGTGTCGGCAACGAAGTCGCTGTGAAGTTTTCGCTAGCGCTCAAGAGGCAATAGCGACGCCTCCTGCAACGCAGTTTCCTGCAGAGCCTGAGGCTCTGCGCCTGCGATCTCGCCGTCGCCCGGGCAAACTCTTCAAAATCGCGGGCGAAGCGCGTGCCCGCACCCCAGTATTGCGCGGGAACCGCTGCAAGGTTTGTGCTGTTTGCTTGCGGTCTCGTATTCTTTTGCTTTCCGCAATGCTCCGCGTACATGGCACAACCCGAACCGCTCCGATTTGCCGATCTCGACGCCTGTGTCGACGCAACGATCCAGCGGGTGGGCAGCCATGTCGTTTTGGGGCTCCCCGTCGCCATTGGCAAACCGAACTTGCTCGTCAACGCGTTCGTGCGCCGCGCGCAACGCGATTCTGCCTTTCGGCTCACCATCGTCACTGCTCTATCGCTACGCAAACCGTCCGGCCGCACTGACCTCGAGAAGCGCTTCCTCGATCCGCTGGCCAAGCGCATCTTCGACGGCTATCCGCAGCTCGAATATCTCGAACTCATCCAAGAAGAACGATTACCTCCCAACATAGAGGTCATCGAGTTCTATCTCGAACCCGGAGCGTGGCTCAGCAATGAGCACTTGCAGCAGCATTACCTGAGCTCGAATTACACGCACGTGTCGCGGGATGCCCTGCGTCGCGGAATCAACGTCATCGCGCAACTCGTCGCCGCGCCGCCTCCGGGAGAAGCGCCCGCGGGGCTCTTGAGCTTGAGTTGCAACGCGGATCTGACGGCAGACTTGTTGCCGCAAATCGCCGCGATGCGAGCGAGCGGACGACCTTTCGTGCTGATCGGGCAAGTCCATGCCGAATTGCCTTTCATGTATGGAGATGCGCTCGTGGCTGCGGATACGTTCGACTTCTTGATCGAGCGCCCGGGCACTCGGCTGTTTTCGCCTCCCAAGCTGCCAGTCTCATTGGCACAGCATTGCATCGCCTTACATGTGAGCGCACTGATTCGTGACGGCGGCACGCTGCAGTTCGGAATGAATGAGCTGGGCGATGCGATCGTGTATGCGCTCACATTGCGTCATCAGCAACCAGCAGCCTATCGCGAACTGCTCGAAGCCAGCGGTGCACTGACGAAATCGCGGCGTCTCATCGAGAGCGAAGGCGGGACCGCTTCGTTCGAACGTGGCCTATACGGCTGCACGGAAATGTTCGCTGACGGATTTCTGGAGCTGTATCGCGCCGGGATCATCAAGCGCACCGTGTATCCCAGCGCACGACTGCAGCGCTTGATCGACGCGGGGCACATGGATGACACCGTGGGTATCCATGTACTCGAGGCACTCAGCGCATCCGGCATGCAGCGCATGTCATTCGTGGATTTCAACGAGCTGCGCGATGTGGGCTTGTTTCGCGATGAAATCGAATTCGAACGGGGTATGTTGATCAGTCCGGATGGCACGCAGGTGCGCGCCAGCTTCGCGACTGCCGAACAGCGCGCGGAAATCGCGAAACACTGCCTGGGAACGCGACTGCGCAACGGCGCCCTAGTGGATGCCGGATTCTTCTTCGGCCCCGCAAAGTTCTACGAACAGTTGCGCACGCTTGCGCCGGAACAACGACGTCTATTCGCCATGCGCGGCGTCAGCTTCATCAACGAGCTGTACGGCCACGAATGGGATTTGAAGGTCGCGCAACGCTGCCACGCACGTTTCGTGAATTCGACCATGATGATCACAGGTTTGGGTGCTGCGGTTTCCGAGACGCTCGCCTGCGGTTCTGTCGCCAGCGGCGTCGGTGGCCAGTACAACTTCGTGGCAATGGCCCACGCTCTGCCGCACGCACGATCGATCCTGTGTTTGCGAGCGACGCGGCATTCGAACGGCCAGCTCGCATCGAACTTTCCGTGGGTGTACGAGCAATGCACGATTCCGCGGCATCTGCGGGACATCGTCGTCACTGAGTACGGCATCGCCGACTTGCGCAGCAAGACCGATCAAGAAGTCATCGAAGCGCTGATTGGCGTCATGGACGCGCGATTCCAACAGGAGTTTGTGCGGGAGGCAAAGCGCGCGGGCAAATTGCCGCGCTCCTACCGGCTCGCCGAAGAAGCAAGAACTAACACGCCCGAGCATCTTGCTCAGCGCTACGCAACTTGGACCCAACGCGGGTTCTTCCCACCGCTTCCGTTCGGAAGCGATCTGACGCAGGAGGAAGTGGACCTGTCACATGCGCTGAGGCATCTGAGAGATGCGTCTTCGACCCCACTGGGGCGTGCTCGTATGTTAGTGCGTGCGTTGCATTCAGGGCGGTCAGACAATCGTTTCGCGGCGCAACTAAAACGAATGAATTTGGATCGCCCTACGACATTCAACGAAAGAATTCAGCGGCGTTTGCTCACGACCGCACTAGATGCTGTCAAAGGCGTCTAGCGTCCGAGTTCAGCCAACAGCCGATTCGTCATGGCGAGTGCCTGCGCCTCGTAGTGACCCCCGAACAAGTTGAAGTGATTGATGACGTGATACAGGTTGTACAACGTCATCCTAGTACCTGCCGCTTGATCCAACGGCCACGTCGAGTGGTAAGCGGTATAGAACGCGGAACCGAATCCGCCGAATAATTTCGTCATCGCTATATCCGCCTCGCGATCGCCGAAATAGACCGCCGGATCGAATATAACCGGCATGTCGTCCGCATCCGTGCCCCAGTTCCCGCTCCAAAGATCGCCATGCAAGAGCGAAGGGACCGGTCGATAGCTGCTGAAAAAGGCATCCATCAGCTCGCAGAGCAGCGAACCACGATCAATCAGCTCAGCGCCAGCGCGGTTCTCTTTCGACAAATTCAACTGCGCTCGCAGCCGGTATTCACGAAAGAAATTAGTCCAGTCGTTGCACAAAGCGTTGCGCTGTGGCGTGGCTCCGATGAAGTTATCGAAGCTTAGCCCGAAATTCGCGTCGATTTTCCGATGTTGCCAGGCGAGCTGTTCCCCTAGCGTCGCTTCGCTCGAGCGCGTGTTCGTGTCCAACTCGATCCATTCGAGCGCGAGCAATGCGTATTCATCATTGCTTGAATGACCTAATACCTGCGGCACGCGCACAGCTTGAGCCTGCCCCAGAAGTCTCAAGCCTTGCGCTTCCGCCTCGAATCTAGCCGCAACCTGTGGAGGACCCCGCTTGACGAAGATCGGGCCCAACTCAGTTTCCACGCGTAGTGTTTGATCGATGGAGCCGCCGCCGACGGCTCGTTGCGACCCGCGCGTAATACGGACGTGCAAGGCGTGTTCGAGAAGCACTTCGAACGCATCGATGCTTCTCATGGCGCAAGTCTCAGCTCGGCGTCACCGGCGAATGTGCATGGGATCAGAGCAATTGCCGAGCGTCATCCTGCAAGGCGCGGATGGTCGAGCGAATTTCGTGTGGCGCACTTCCATTCGCCAAGATTGCGCGAGACACATTCGCCAGGACGCGACCTTTCGCGTTCGGCATTCGCACTGCGATGTCCCGCATGGTGGCACCCTGCGCGCCGACACCCGGTGCCAAAATGAAAGACTGCGGCAGGTCGGCCACAATCTCTGCGGCGTCATCGCAAGTTGCACCCACGACGGCACCGAACGGCCCAACGCCTTCGCCCAACGCACGATTGCGTTGTGTGAGTTCGTGTGCGAGATGTTGAGCAACGGTTTGCCCGTTCGCGAGCCGAGCAAGTTGCAGCGCGCGCCCCTCGGGGTTGGACGATCTGACGACGATGAACACACCAGCCCCCGCTCGCAACGCGATATCGAAGAACGGCTGCAATGCTGCGATTCCAAGGTATGCGTGTGTCGTAACGGCATCGACCTGCAGCGGTGTAGCCGACCCGAAATAGCTCTCCGCGTAAGCGGCGCCTGTCGTATCGATGTCTCCGCGCTTTCCGTCCAACAACACCATCACTCCCTTCGCTCTCGCGAGTCGTGAGAGTTCCTCCATCGCCTTGAACCCCGAACTGCCAAACCGCTCGAAGAAGGCCGACTGCGGCTTCACGATCGATATGCGAAATTCCGCAGCTTCCAAGACTCGCTTACCAAACTCAAATGCCCCTTCCGCCGAATCGGGCAATCCGCAAGACTTCAATAGGGAAGCGGATGGATCGATGCCCACGCACAGCGGGCTGTGATCTTGAATGGACGTTTGCAATCGTGCGGCAAAGCTTCGGTTCATGGAATGGGAGGCTTAAATGAGGAGCCGTGATTTTGAACTCTCGTCCGAAGTTCGTACAGTCGCAGGGCAGCTCGTGACCGCGACCTGGCAAGCCCTACAATGCAGCCTCGACCACGGAGCTACGTTCATGTTGAATCGGTTCGCGATCTTCGGTGCGCTCGCCCTCGCCTTTACGTGCACAGCGACGTCAAGTGCGACACTGCTCACGACCGCAGAGCAGTCCGGCTTCAAACAAACCGGTCGCTACGAGGAAGTGCAGCGACTCTGTGCCGCGTATCAGCAGACGTGGCCTGACAAGGTTCGATGCATCGAGTTCGGCCGTACTCCCGAGCAACGGCCAATGTTGGCGCTCGTCGTGTCCGTGGGTGCGCTCGATGCGGCCACGACTCGCTCACTGCACCGGCCCGTCTTCTTGATGCAAGGCGGCATTCATGCGGGAGAAATCGACGGCAAAGACGCCGGTTTCATTGCCATTCGCGAAATTCTTTCCGGCAAATCAGCTCGTGGCGCGCTCGACAAAGTTACGTTGGTGTTCGTACCGGTACTCAACGTCGACGGGCATGAGCGCTTCGGTGCATGGAATCGACCGAATCAAGTGGGCCCTGAGGAAATGGGCTGGCGCACGACGGCGCAGAATCTCAATCTCAACCGCGACTACACCAAGGCCGACGCGCCTGAGACGCAGGCGATGCTGCGCCTGTTGAATGAGTGGGATCCGATCGTCTACGCGGACCTGCACGTCACCGACGGCGCCAAATTCCAGCATGGCGTGTCCTTCAATGTCGCACCGACATTGGTCGGCGACGAAGCCATTCGCACGGCGGCCATCTCACTCCGCGACGAGTTGATGCGCTCAGCGATGCAAGAAGGCTTCTTGCCGTTGGATTTCTATCCGGCCTTCATTCGCGATGACGACCCAGCATCGGGCTTCGCGGTGAACGTCGGTCCCCCGCGGTTCTCTCAGGAGTACTGGGGCATGCGCAATCGTATCGGTGTACTGGTTGAAACGCATTCGTGGAAGGACTATGCGACGCGTGTTCGCATGACGCGCAACGCGATCCTCACGATGGTGGATGCGACCGCGGAGCACGGGCCGCAATGGCTGCAGGCTGCGCAGCTCGCTGACGAGCACGCCAAACAGCAGGCGGGCAAAGATGTTGCTTTGACGTACGAGAATACACAGCACACGCGAACGCTGGATTTCCAAGGGTATCGATATACGCGCGAGCCTTCGGCTATCTCAGGTGCACTCGTGACTCATTACGACGAGCGACGTCCGGAAGTCTGGCACATCCCTCTTTATGACGAGTTGCGCCCGAAGGTGACTGTGGCCGCACCCAAAGCGGGGTACATCATTCCCACCGCATATGCGTGGCTGCAGGAGAAGCTGGATCTTCACGGGATCGAATATCGAATGCTGCCTGGCAAACAAGACGTGCCGGTACAAACCTTCAGGGCTCGCACTTTCTCGGCGGTTACACCTACATTCGAAGGTCACACTCAGTTGACTGTTGAAGGCGAGTGGAAGAATGAGGTTCGCGATGTGACTGCAGGATCGATCTTCGTACCGATCGCCCAAGCACGGTCGCGCCTGGCAATGACATTGCTGGAGCCGCTCGACCCCGATTCTTTTTTGAGCTGGGGATTCTTCAACGGTTCTTTCGAGCACAAGGAATACATGGAAGCGTACGTCGCCGAAGACGTCGCCAAAGCCATGCTCGCAAGCGACGCGAAACTCAGAGCGGAGTTCACGAATAAGCTTGCTACAGACCCCGAGTTCGCTCGCAGTCCGGAAGCGCGGTTGGAGTTCTTCTATCGTCGTCACCCGTCCTGGGACGAGCGCTTTGCGTTATATCCGGTGTATCGCGTTGATCAGGAGCCTTGAAGAGTCGCATGCGCCGCGAACCGCGCCAGGCGAGTATCGGATTGCACCTTGCCTTTGCGGCCTTCGCGTCTCGTCCGCTTCTTAACAGCGTTTCGCGCGACGCGATTCGTTGAGCTTGCGTTCGCGCTCTTTCATGCGCTCGCCTTGTTTGGCGTTATAGCCCGCACGCATCTTGGACCGAATGGTGCCGAGCGACTCGCGAATGCGGCGGCACTCCTCGGCATGCTTCGCCTGTAGTTGCGCAATGCTCGCATCAGGTGGCGCTTCCTTCACGGACCGGCTTTGCACTTCGGTTACGACGTGCGTTGCGACCGGCTCGTAGTGGCTCACGAGGTTCAAATTCGGCTCGAACTTCTGCGCATCTGCGCCACAAGGCTGATCAGAGAAGGTGATCGTCCCGCCGCTATCACATCGATAGATCGTATCGGCCCGTGCGTACGCGAAGAAGAACAAGATCGCGAGACCAACAACAATGCGAACCGCAACGCGCATATGACCTCCTTGTGGGAGGCTGACTGTGCATTACGGTGCCAGGAGCCGGATTCTTAATTTCTCAGCGTTGGGCGAGAAATGCGATGACGGTTGAGGGTTGAGGGTTTACGGTTGACGGGCAGGAGGTTCGGATGCGGCACAAACAGCACTTGGCGGTGATGGCGTGATGGGGTGAAGGCGCCTGGCGCGTGAACGGCGTACGTCATCGAATGCCGAAGTGCGGGAGCCTCGCCGAGGATTTGCGCACACTCGATGCACGGGTCAGCTGGGGCCCACTCCCATTGCATTCTTCTTTTTTGCGTTCTTTGTGTTGCGTCTTTTCTTCCCTCCGTGTTCCCGGTGAAGTTCTTTCTTCAGCCGCGAAGCGCCGCAATTCGTTCCGCTTGATTTCGCAGCAGGCGTCCAAACCCAACCGAATCGTAGAAAACGTTTAACCCGACTAGATCCGGCGGGCGACGACGAAGGTCATTGAGTTCGATCGCGAGCGGCATGTCGCAAGCAATCTCAGTGAGCTTGCGAGCCAGAAACGCGGCTTCGCGATGCTCGCGCAATTGCTGCGCAACGAACCCTGCATTGCGGATCTTCAACTGCGCGATGCGATTCAGATCGTCGTACAGATGAACCAGCGACTCGAAGTGCTGAAACAACGTCGCTGCGGTCTTGCGCCCAATACCAGGCACGCCGGGAATATTGTCGACAGCATCTCCCATGAGCGCTAGAAAACAGGCCATGCGCTCAGGTAGCACGCCAAAGCGATCGGCGATGCGGTCGTATTCGTAAAGTTCGTCGGAGATGTAGTCCCAATATTGATCGCCGCGCCTGACGAGCTGCGACAAGTCCTTGTCTCGCGTAACGATCACGACCGATCTGCCGGCCGCGCGCGCTTTTTCGACGAGCGTACCGACGATGTCGTCGGCTTCGTATTCATTACTTTCGAAATGGGCGATCCCTAAGCATTCGCAGAGCTTTCTGCACAGCGCGAATTGCCGCTTCAAGTCTTCCGGCGCGGGTTCGCGATTGGCCTTATAGGCAGGGAATAGGCGATTTCGAAATGAGGTGACGAGGCTCGCATCGAAGGCGACCCCGATGTGTTCCGGCCGGACTCGCTCGATCAAATCGCCGAGAAAACGTCCGAAGCCGTGAAGTGCATTGACGGGGTTGCCGTCGGGATCCGTGACCGCGATAGGTACCGAGTGATACGCCCGGAAGACGAACACCGAAGCATCAATCAGATATACCGGAGCGCTGGGCGCGGCTTCTTGTAGAGCAGCGAAGGAAGGAGCGATCGAGGCCATGGTGCGCGCACAAGTGAACGAGCGCGCAGCCTACGCCGATCGCGTAGCTCGGCCAAGCGAATTGAGCTGACGCTATTGCAGCGAGTGCGCCTTGATGCGGGCGTGCAGCGGACTGGTTCTGGGGAAATGCGCGATCAGATATTCCATTTGATCCGCTAGTACGCGACGGCCCTTTAGGTAGATGTACTCGGCATACGTCGGCGTAAACGGCACCGCAATCAACTGCAATCCAGCCTGCTCGGGCGTGCGCCACGCTTTCAGGTTGTTGCAGCGACGGCAGGCTGTGACGACGTTCGTCCACGTATCGCGACCGCCCTGGCTCAGCGGCCGGATGTGATCGCGCGAAAGCAGATTCGAGGGAAAGCGTTGCCCGCAATACATGCAGAGGTGCGCATCGCGCTTGAACAACGTTTGGTTGTTCAGCGGCGGGGTGTAGTCCTGGCGCAAATTCCCGGGATTGTGCGTATGCCCAATGGTCGCGATGATCGAGTTGACCTCGACCGTCGTCTGCAGACCCGACTTCGCGTTGGTGCCGCCGTACAGGCAATAGAGCTTCGTACCGCAGGTATAGGCGACCTGCTCGGTGTGGTAAAGCCGTACCGCGTCTCGGTAATCGATCCACTCCAGTGGCATTCCCGAAACATCGGTGCGCAGGATCTCTTGGCTCAAGCTGTACAGGTGTTGCACGACTCGATCACGCCTGGCCGGCCGCACGTTGGCTGGCCTTCTTAGAAACGCCCTAAGCATAACTTAGGAACGACCTAAAGATACTGTAGTGGCGAAATGGAGACTAGTGACTCCTCACGAGTGACTCGTGACTAGTGACTAGCGGATAGGCAGAGATGCGACATTCCCTGAAAGCGAAGCCAGCCCACTCTTGGAGGATGACTGCCGATACAAGCCAACCATCGCCCGAGCCCGACCAATCTGCGTGTGCTCTTGTCTGCCTAGTCACGATCCGCTAGTCACGAGTCACTATCTCAGTGCCCACCCTCAAGCGACTTGACCGCCTGAATCATCGCGACCATCACCTTCTGGGCGTCGCCGTACACCAGGTTGGTGTTGTCGGCATAAAACAGTTCGTTTTCGACGCCCGAATAGCCTTTGCCTTGGCCGCGCTTGATCACGTACACCTGCTTGGCTTGATCGACATTCAAGATCGGCATGCCGTAGATCGGGCTGCTCTTATTGGTCCGCGCAGCGGGATTCACCGTGTCATTGGCGCCGATGACGACCGCTACATCGGCTTCCTTGAATTCGCCGTTGATATCTTCCAGGTCGTAAATCATGTCGTACGGAACTCCCGCCTCTGCGAGCAAGACGTTCATGTGTCCGGGCATGCGGCCTGCCACAGGATGAATCGCAAATTTCACCTCGACACCGGCAGCGACGAGCAACTGCACGAACTCATATAACTTGTGCTGCGCTTGTGCGACGGCCAAACCGTAGCCGGGCGCGATGATGACCTTCGATGCATAGCGCATTTGGATCGCTGCGTCCGCTGCATCGGCAGGCTTTTGCGAGCCTTTGATTTCTCCCTGCTGCTCTGCGCCACTCGCGCCGAAGTTGCTGAAGATGACGTTCGACACACTACGGTTCATCGCCTTTGCCATGAGCAGCGTGAGCAGCGTGCCCGCGGAGCCAACGACCATGCCCGCAATCATCAACGCCGGATTCTGCAGCACGTAGCCTTCTGCACCGACGGCCAAACCAGTGAATGCGTTGTAGAGCGAAATCACGACCGGCATATCTGCTCCGCCGATCGGCATCGTCATCAGCACGCCGAAGATCAACGCGCCTGCGAAGAATGCGGCGGTCAAGCCCGGGCTTGCATGCCCATGAGCAACGAACACGATGTAAAGACCGAGCCCCAAGGTTGCTAGGAATACCAGACCGTTCAACACTTGTTGGCCAGTCATGCGCCAAGTGCCGTTGATCTTGCCGTCGAGCTTTGCCCACGCGATCAGCGAGCCCGCCAGCGACACCGCACCGATCAACGCGCCGATGACGGTGACCACGAGCGGCACCGTGGCGTGAGCCGCACCCGGCCGCAATAATTCGACGGCAGCGATTGCCGCAGCCGCGCCACCGCCCATGCCGTTATAAAGCGCCACCATCTGCGGCATCGCCGTCATCGCCACGCGCTTGCCGCTCCACCATGCCCAACTCGTTCCGATCACCAACGCGATCGCAGCGAGCGTCACGTTCATCGGCAAATGCGGACGTGCCGCCTCATGGACGCCGAAGTAGTAAAGGAAGCTCGCGAGGGTCGCGACCAACATGCCGACGCCCGCTACGACGATGCCCGATCGCGCGGTGACGGGTGAAGACATGCGCTTCAGGCCGTAGATGAATAGGAAGGCTGCGGCGAAGTAACTCGCATCGATGATGAATTGCGGATGCATGGTGTCTCTTCGTCCGGCCTAATTATTTCTTCTCGCGCGAGGCGCCGGCCTTGCTCGGCTTGAACATTTCCAACATGCGTTCGGTGACAACATAGCCGCCGGCCGCATTCGAGGCGCCGAGCAATACACCGATGAAACCGATGATTTGCTCGACCAAGGACGTCGCGTTGAGCAGCGCATACATCGCCCCCACGACGACGATGCCGTGAACGAAGTTCGATCCGGACATCAAGGGCGTGTGCAGAATCGCGGGAACGCGGCCGATGATTTCGTAGCCGGTGAACGCCGCGAGCATGAAGATGTAGAGCGCGACGAATCCGGTCAGTGTCGTTGTAAGGTCCATTCGTAGTCCCAATGTGTCAGGTGTGCTGTGTGGAAGCGATTCATGCCTCAACCGCTTTTTTCGCCGCTTCATTCTTGATCTCGCCATCGTGCGTGAGCACTGTCTTGGCAATGATCTCATCCGACCAATCCAATTGGATCTTCTGATCCTTGATAAACAGCTCCAGCAAGTTGAGCTGATTCTTCGAATACAGCTCGCTCGCGTGTTCGCCGAGCAAACTCGGGACATTGAGCGGCGCCAGGATCGTGACTTGACCGATCTGAACCGTCTCGCCTGGACGCGTGTATTCGCAGTTACCGCCGCCTTCCGCAGCGAGGTCCACGATGACGCTGCCTGCTTTCATGCCGTCGACCTGCGCTTTGCTGATGAGCTTCGGCGACGGCCGGCCCGGAATGGCCGCAGTCGTGACGATCAGATCCGCTGCTTGGATGTGCTTCGTAACGACAGCCGCGATGCGGTCCTTCTCTTCTTGTGTGAGCTCGCGCGCATAGCCGCCAGTGCCACGCGCATCGACGCCCGTGTCGACGAACTTCGCGCCGAGCGATTCGGCTTGCTCTTTCGTTTCCGGACGTACGTCGTAACCCTCGGTCATCGCGCCCAAGCGTCTCGCAGTGGCTAGTGCTTGCAACCCTGCGACACCCAAACCCATCACCAACGCCTTCGCGGGCCGGATCGAACCGACGGCTGTCGTCATCATCGGCAAAATACGCGCGAGGTGCGTCGCCCCAAGCAACACCGCGTAGTAACCCGCCAACGTTGCTTGACTCGAGAGCGCATCCATTGCCTGTGCGCGACTGATCCGCGGCACGAGTTCCATCGCGAAGCTCGTGATCTTGCGATCGCGTAATGCTTTGACCACTTCGGGTTCTTTGTGGGCGTACACGAACGAGATCAGAATCGCCCCAGGCTTCATCGCATGCACGATAGCCAGTTCGGGCGGTTGCACCGACAGGACAATATCCGCGTCGGCGACTAGATCGGCTGGGTTGTCCGCGAATGAGACAGTGCGGAATGCATTGTCCGGAATCTTGATGCCAAGCGCTGCTCCGCTCTGCAAGCGAATCTCCGCGCCCAATTGCGCGAGCTTGTCGGCGACCGTTGGGACGAGCGCGACCCGCTTCTCGTTCGGACGCGTCTCCTTCAGAACGGCGATCTTCACAGCCATGCAATCCCCTCAATCCGCATACCGCTCGAGGCGATGCACGCGGTACTTCTCAATGGCGATTCTTAGGAATAGGACACCGAGGCCATCAAGACTGCTTCGCAGCGGCGCTGCGCTTCGCAGTTCGTTCTTGATCTTCGCTCTTGCGTTGCGTCCTTCCCGATTCGCCGCGCATTGTGGATGCCTTGTTCGCGCTCGGCAACACGCGCATGCTGTGCGCCCTTCGATCATGACCTCCCAGATTTCAAAACCCCTCACGACAGCGCTGGCCATCGCGTACCCGATCGTGGCGCACCTTGCGGTCGCGAAGTCGAGCTTGCCTTTGACCGTCGCTGCAGTCGCGATTCTCGCAGGAACCATCGTCGTACCAGGACTGCTGCAGGGATCCAGAACGGCTTGGATTGCATTGCCGCTCGTTGTCGGCGGTCTCGTTTGGTTGGCGCGGTCGCATCTGCCCGCCTTACCTCTGTTCATTGCGCCGATTCTCGTTCCGGCTTTCCTCGCTTGGTTGTTCGGCCAGAGTTTGAGCGCTGGGCGTACAGCTCTGATCGCCCAATTCATTCGCGCGATCCATGGCGAGCACCAGCCTGATCCTGCGGTTTGGAATTATGCGAGGCGGCTCACGCAAGCTTGGACCGGCTTTTTCATATTGATGACGGCAATCAATCTGACCCTAGCGCTCATCGCCTCCCCCGATGGCTTGCTGCTCGCGAGCGGCATTCACCCGGCATTCACGGTGCCTCGGCAATGGTGGTCGTTGTTCGCCAACTGTATCGGGTACGTCCTCGTCGCAGTGTTCTTCGTAGTCGAGTACGCTTATCGGCGCTACCGCTTTCCCCAGCAACCCTATCGGAATATGTACGATTTCCTGCGACAAATGGCTGCGGTCGCGCCGCAGCTCATGGGACGCGAGCGTTCGAAATGAATTCGCACGAATGCATTTTCACCGTATCTGCCGATCATCCGAGTTTGCCCGGTCACTTCCCAGGCAACCCAATCGTTCCTGGCGTCTGGCTGTTGGATGAAGTCATCAGCGCCATAGAGCGCTGGCTCGGCCGTCCGGTACACGTGCGTGGCTTGCCGCAGGTGAAATTCGTCCAACCGCTGCGTCCGCAAGAGCAAGCCCGCATCAATCTGACGCGCGACGCCGCCACAGTGAAGTTCACGGTGCATAAAGACGGCGCCGTCATCGCACAGGGAGTCATGCAGCTGGCGGAGGCGGCGTGACCCATAGTTGGCTCGAGCGACCCGAAGGCGGCAGCGCGACGGGACTGCGTTTGATCCGCACGTTCGCTCTATTGTGCGGCCGGCGTCTGGCGCGCCTGGCCTTGTATCCGATCACACTTTATTACCTAGTTCGTCGCGGCCCGGAGCGGCGTGCGTCCATCGACTACCTCTCCCGCGTCTTGCAACGCAAGCCATCGCTGTGGAATGTCGCGAAGCACATCTTCTGGTTCGCGTCCGTGATCTTGGACCGAGTGTTTTTGCTGTCGGAGCGCTTCAAACGCTTCGACATCAAGGTGGTGGGATTGCAGGAACTACGTCAGCGCGTATCGATGGAACGCGGCGTGCTGGTGTTCGGTTCGCACTTAGGCAGTTTCGATGCGTTGCGAGTTCTGACCGAAATGCGCAAGGACGTCCAATTCCGTGCCGTCATTGATATCGAACAGAACCCGGCGTTGAGCGCGATCTTGAATGCGCTGAACCCGCAGCTCGCATCGTCGATCATCAATGCACGACGCGATGGCACCACCACGGCATTGGCAATCAAAGAAGCGCTCGACGCAAAGAGCGTAGTGACGATGTTGGCGGATCGCGCGCGGCATGGAAATGCGATCGTTACCGTCGATTTCCTTGGCTCGCCGGCACCGTTTCCAGCATCTCCATTTCTACTCGCCGCCGCGCTCAAAGTGCCGGTGGTGTTGTGTTTTGGTTTGTACTTCGGCGGCAACCGCTACGAACTGCATTTCGAATCGTTTGCCGATGTATTGACGATCGATCGCGCGAATCGCGAAGCGGCGCTCAAAGCCGTCGTGCAGCGCTTCGCCGACCGCGTGGCTCACTATGCGCACCTTGCGCCTTATAACTGGTTCAACTTCTATGACTTTTGGCAAACGCCCGCTGTTCATTCTCTTAGCGACGCTCGCACCACTCACGCAGACGCACTCCGCCAATCTTGATGCCGACGCACTGATCGCGAGCCTCGCGAAGCCCGCACCTGCGCATGTCGAATTCACCGAAGTGCGCTTCTCGCCGCTCCTCGACAAACCGCTCGTGGTTTCGGGCGAATTGGGGCATGAAGGCGAAGGCGAACTCGATCGCAAAGTTCGCGAGCCTTATGTCGAGAACACCTACATTCGCGGCGAATCGGTCCGAGTGGAGCGGCAAGGCGAGCCCGTGCGCAGTTTCGCGCTCAAGCGCGCGCCTGAGCTTCGCAGCTTGTTGACGGGTTTCTCAGCATTACTGACAGGCGATGCCTCGAGCGTCGAACAAAGCTTCGATCTGTCCTCGCAAGGAAATCAATCGCATTGGACCCTGACACTCGTGCCGAAGGATGCACGCACGCGCAAACGATTGAGCGAAGTGCGCGTAGACGGCCGCGAGCGCGATCCGCGCTGCTTCTCGATTCTCAATGCAGACGGCGGAGCGAGCATCATGTTGCTCGGAGATGCAGCCCGCGTCGAAATGCCCATCGATCTCACGCGCGATTGGGTTGAGAACCGCTGCCGCGGGTAAACAAAAATGCTGTCGTCGCCTCCTGCCAAGCGCAACGCGCGCTTCGGGTTGATCCTGCTCGTGCTCTGGATCGGAGTGCTCGCCGCACTCACAGTTTTTATTCAACGGCACTTGGTGCTCGGCACCGACCTGCGCTTGTTTCTGCCGAGCCCGACGACGCCAGAGCAGCACTTGCTCGTCGATGAAATTGGAGAAAGCCCTGCGTCGCGCGTATTAGTCATGGCATTGAGCGGCGCCGCACCGGAGGAACTCGCGGACGCGTCGCGCGCCCTCGCGGATGAACTGGCTCAAGATGCGCATTTTCGTTTCGTGACCAACGGCGAGCTGTCGCTCGATGCGATCCCCGACGAACTGCTGCCGTATCGATATCTCCTATCGCGTGACTTCGATACCCATCCCCTCGATGCGAAGTACCTGCACGATGAGTTGCTAGCTCGGTCGCGAGATCTATCCTCTCCTGCAGGGGCGTTCCTAGAACCGTGGTTACCGCGCGATCCAACCCTGGAGCTCATGAAGTTGCTGCAGCGTTGGCAACCGATGCACGAACCGAATCGTATGTATGACGTTTGGTTCGACGGCGATGGCAAGCGCGCGCTGCTGATTGCACAAACCAAGGCGCCAGCGTTCGATCCCGCGCAACAGCGCGAGGCGCTCGATGCGCTCGATCGCGCGATCAAAAACATCGATACCGATCATCGCCTGCATTTGGAAACGAGCGGCGCCGGGAAATTCTCGGTGCTGATGCAGGAGCGGACACAGAATCAAGCGCAGATGCTCGGCACGGTCGCGACCGTCGGCATGATCGTCTTGTTGTTGATTGCCTACCGCAGCTTCAGCAGCGTGATCTTGAGCTCACTGCCGCTGGCGAGCGCGGGCGTGGTAGGCCTCGCCGCGGTGAGCGGCGCCTTCGGCACTGTTCACGGCGTGACGCTGGCCTTTGGATTCACACTGATCGGCGTCGCGCAGGATTATCCGGTGCACCTGCTCAGTCATCGGCAGCCGAACGATTCGCCGTTCGAGATGGTGCGGCATTTGTGGCCAACGCTCGTAACCGGTGTCGCCAGTACCTGTATAGCTTATCTGACCTTCCTGTTCACAGGAGTCATCGGACTTGCGCAGCTCGCATGCTTCACGATTGCCGGGCTTGCAACCGCGAGTCTCACAACACGGTTCCTCCTGCCGTATTTACTACGGCCGGTGAAGCGCGATCTGGGCGATTCACGTTTCTTGGGTCGCGTGTGGGATGTTTTCTCGACCATCCCTAGGCCAGCTTGGGCGCCCATCACGATCGCATTGATCGCGCTCGCCGCGATCATGATGAGCACGACTCGCATCTGGGAAAGCGATCTAAGCAAACTGACCCCGGTGCCGCGCGACCTGCTCATGGCGGATCAAGAATTGCGATCTCAATTGGGTACGCCAGACATGCGCTACATGCTGGTGTTAACTGAGCCCGATACGCAACGAGCCCTGTCTAGATTGGAAGCGCTGGAGCCGCAACTGCAATCGCTGATCCAACAGAAGGCGATCTCCGGGTACGACGATGCGGCACGCTACGTACCCAGCCTGGAAACTCAAAAGCGTCGGCAACAACAACTACCTACGGCCGATGACCTGCGCGCAATGCTTACGACTGCGCTGCAGGGAACATCGTTTCGGTCGGGAGTGTTCGAGCCTTTCATCAACGACGTCGAGCGCGCACGAACTGCTCCGTTGCTGACACCGGAAGCGCTGCGCAGCTCGATCCTGGGCGTGAATTTGGAAATGCTGCTCATGCAGCGTGCGGGACAGACGACCGCTCTGATCACATTGACCGATGTCGCCGATGTCGCGGCTCTGCAAGCGTTTGCGAATCAAGCCGGCGCCGACGTGCTGTTACTCGATCTGAAAGATGCATCCGAATCCTTGGTCACCGCCCAGCGGACCAAGCTGCTGTGGAGTTTGGGCATCGCATCGGTCGTACTCACCATCGTCATCGCGATCGCACTGCGCAGCGCACATCGAACGATACGAGTGCTCACACCGATGACACTGACGACTTTGCTCATCTTGGCCGTGCTGCGCTTGAGCGGTGTTTCGCTTACGTTGTTTCATTTGATCGCGTTCATGCTGGCGGCCGGGCTCGGTCTGGACTACGCATTGTTCTTCGAGCACGCCGCGGACGATCCGCATGAACAGCGCCGAACTTTGCATGCCGTTCTCGTGAGCTCGATCTCCACATTGATGGTGTTCGCGTTGTTGGGTCTGTCGGACCTACCTGTGCTGCGCGCCATCGGCGTCACGGTGACGCTCGGGGTCATTTTCAATTTTGTACTCGCACTCGTATTCGCACGCGAGTACGTGGCGCCTCGCGCAGCGAAGGCCTAGAAAATGAGCGATGTAATCGACCTTGCTAAGCTGATTCCGCATCAAGGCACCATGTGCTTACTCGAGCGCGTCGTCGAGTGGAACGATGCGCACATCAAGTTGGAATCCAGCACTCATCGTTCACCCACGAATCCGTTGCGAACCAATGGGAAGCTCCGCACCGTGCATTTGTGCGAATACGGAGCCCAGGCGATGGCCGTTCATGGCGCATTGCGGTCACAAGGCTCGGGTGATCGTCCTAAACCGGGCATGCTCGTGTCCCTACGCAATGTGAAGCTCCATTGCGATTTCGTCGAACACTTGGAAGACGCGATCCTTGTCGAAGCGGAATGCCTGCAGGCGGCTGCGGATAGTTTGCAGTACACGTTCCGCGTGAGTCATCGCGATACGGTGCTGGCCGAAGGCCGTGCGATGGTGGTGCTAGGACGGAACTAAGAGCGGAATGTCTCCACGGAGATCGCTGAGGGCACGGAGCTGCAGAAAAGAATTGCAGACACGGCGAAACAGTCTGCCGCGCATGCAAGCGCCGCAACCAGGCCACACCTGTTCTAACCTCCGTGTTCTCCGTGTACTCCGTGGAAATATTGCTTTCTAAGCCGCATTCGCAAACAGCAGCGAATCGCCGCCCACTGCTGCCGGATCCAGCAGCTTCGCAATCCCAGAGATATCCAACCCCGGAAACTGCTTCGACGCACGCGAGATGATCTGATGCGCGAGCGTCTCGAATAACCGCACATTCGCTTTGATGCGAGCACGGAACTGATCCTCGCTCAATTCATCGCGCAAGCCGCGATTCAGCTCCACAAACCACGGCAGTGCGGCTTGATCCAACATCATTGCTTCGCTGCGCTTATCGGTGTGATGCGACCAATCCCGGAAGAATGCCTGCATCGCTTCGTTCAGCGTCTTCGCACGTTGGAAGTCTTGCGACAAGTACGCGATGTTGGCGACATCCGTAAGGCGCTGCTGAAAAAAGAGCTGACACAGCACGCCCCAATAGAACGTGTAATCCCATATCACTTTGAACGACAGGACTTCCGGATCGCCGAACAATCCGTATTGGTTCTTGTACAACGAGAGCGTGTTGTCGTAGAACGAAAAATAGAGTTGCTGATAAACGTGCGCGCGAGCATTTAACAACTCGGCGCGAAGATCGCGCTCGATGAGATCGACGATGAACGTGTTGCTGATACCGATAAAGTCGCTGCCGGGCGAATAGAACGGATCGAGGAAGACGCCGGCCTCGCCCGTAAGCGCCCATCGCTGCCCGGAGAAGACTTGCTTACAGCCGTATGAAAAATTACGCAGAAAGCAGAAGTCCTGCAGCAAATGTTTCTTGGTCTCGAGATCCTGGGCCAAACACGGTTGATGTTCATGGAACCACGCCAAGAGCTTCTCGAAGCTATTCATGGATTCGAGCGGGAAGTACTTCGAGTCCCAGACCACGCCGACCGAGTGCGACCCCGACGCGAGCGGAATGAGCCACGCCCAATAGCCCTCGCCGCACAAATGATTGGTGGAGAGCCATCGGTAAGGCGGATCGCAACGCTTGTGCCAATCCGAATCGTGGGACCAGGAGTCGACGTCGATTTTGCTGCCGATCCGAAACCAGGCTGCGTGTCCTTCGTGCCCGTTGCTCGCACTCAGATCCAATTGACGCTTCAGCAAACCGGCCCGCCCGCTCGCATCGATGACCCAACGCGCGGCCACGGTATGTTCCTCGCCTGCACGTGTGTATCGAACTTGATGGGGCTCGATCGTGCTGTCGCTCGCAAGTGCAACATTGCGCACCATCGCGCCGTCGAGAAAGCGCACGCCAAGCTGCGCGACATGTTTCGCTAAGAAATTTTCGAAGATGCCACGATCGAGCTGGAAACTCGGCGTCGGCAAGTACGTGCTCGCCCCTAGCTCCAAGGTGGCATCGAAACGCAAAGCACGATCGGAAAAGAAGAATCGGAAGCCGTACTTGCGGAGCTGGTCTTGCTGGAGATGATCCTGCAATCCCAATACGGCATGAAAGTAATGAGCGCCGATCTCAACCGTAGACTCGCCCACTTTGTGGGTCGCCGCAGGAACGGGATGTCCACGACGCTCCAAGACGACGATGTCCAACGTCGGATTGCGTTGGCGCAGTTGCAACGCAAGCGTCAACCCGGCAAGCCCGCCACCGAGGATCAACACCTCCGTGCGAGCGAGGCGCTCGGTCGCACTCACCTGCTCAGCTCCAGCATCAAACGGGAGTTCGGAGAGGTTGCGACCGTCACCTTCGCCGACTGTTCACGCGCCAGTGCTTCGAGTAGCGGGAAACAAGGCGCCATCGAATTCTTGGCAACGAGTTCAGCAGCCTGAGAAGTCGCGAGCGTCACCGCGGATTCCGCTCCAACGTGCGCCGTCAGACGCATTCCACGCGCATTCTCGCGCGCAGGTTCGACCACCAGACCCACTCCAACCAATCCTTCGCTTTGCGATATGGCCCGCAGTGGGCCTTTGCCCTCGACGTCGAACGCGACGTAGAGAACTGGCGCTTGCGTGTCGACGACCTGGACCAACGTCTCCAGCAAGCCCATGCCGAATGTGTAGTGGTGCGCACTGATCGCGGTGTAGGGCGCCAAACAATGCGTTCCAATCGTCCAATAACCCGCGGCGGCGTTGTGAACCGAGTTGTGGAATTTGATCGGCGAGACCATGGTCGGTGTCGTCGCGAGTGTCGAGCACATGTAGTCGCTGATCGCGAGATCGCCGTGCGTCGATGCAAACACCGATGGCAGCGTATCGGTGGCAATTTCGGATCCTTCACATGCCTTCGCCGCCACTTCGAGTGCGAGCGCGACGCTGTCGGGCGCACGGCGCCGCTCAGTCGGTGCAAGCATCGTCGGCGCAGGGCGCGGCGAATTGCCCTCAGGCGCAGCCGCTTCTCCGCGGATAACGGCACGCGCGATCTCCCAACCCGGAAAGCGCGTGGCCCAGAATGAAATCCCGGCTACCTGCACCGGCGGCAAAGTTCTCGCGTTCAATGCAAATCGCTCCGGCCGAACGCGAGCACGCAATTACTGCCGCCGAACCCGAACGAAAAGCTCAACGCGTATCGCGCATCCGCCGCGCCATTCTCGCGGTGGATCTGCGGACCACAAACCGGATCCAACGATGTCGTGTTGATCGTGCCCGGCAACGTACCGTGCTCGAGAGCGAGGAGACTGATCACGGCTTCTGTGATCCCCGCGGCACCCAGTGTGTGTCCGGTCCAACCCTTCGTGGAGCTGGCAAACGTCTTCTCCGGGAACAGATTCGCAACGACACGGGCCTCGACCTCATCGTTCTTCAAACTCGCCGTGCCGTGTAAGTTGATGTAATCGATTTGCGAGGGGGAAAGATTCGCGCGTTGCAGTGCGTCTTCAACCGCCAAGCGCGCACCCAACCCTTCCGGGTGCGGTGTCGACATGTGGTGAGCGTCGCTCGATTCTCCGTAGCCAAGCAGCGTCGGGCCCTGTCCCTGCCTTTCGAGTAACGCAAATCCCGCTGCTTCACCCACGTTGATGCCACGACGAGTCGCATCGAACGGTTTGCATAGATCGGGCGAGACCAATTCAAGGGAGTTGAATCCGAACAAAACGCTGCCACACAGCGTGTCGACGCCGCCGACGATGGCGGCGTCTGCAAGGCCATGCCGAATATAGCGCTCGGCCTGCGCGAACACTTTCGCGCTGGAGGAACAGGCAGTTGCCACGGTGACACACAGACCATCGGCACCGACTGCATGCGCCACGAAATCGCCCAGCGAATGCGGCGTATGAATAATCGGCCGACGCATATCGGGAGGATATTGGCCATTTGCATCGAGGCGGGTGTACGCCTCTTCGCTGGCACCGATACTCGAGGTGGAAGTGCCGACGACGATCGCCACTCGGTCGCGGCCGTAGCGTGCAATCGCTCGCTTGGCCGCGGTCAGAAAGTCGTCCGCAAGCAGCCCGCGCCAGGCGAGCCGATTATTGCGGCAATCCCACAGGTCGAACTGCGCGGGGAGCGGGGCGTCTTCCAGGCCCGGCACTCGGCCGATCCACGTATTCAGGCCTGCATTGAAATCGTTCGGGCGTAACCCGCTGCGACGTTGCGATAGCGCCTGCAGGGTTGCCTCGCGTCCCTCTCCCGCTGCCGAACAAACGCAGTAAGCGGTGATGCGCAAAGGCTGGAGGGAGGTCATGGTCAATATGAGGGTCTCGACTTGCGACGCATGACCGCGCGCATCGGCAGACTAGGCCGTTACGCGGTTGCGTTCGATATGCTCGGCAAGAGATCGCAATGAACTAAAAATCCGCACATTGTTCTCGTCATCGGAACGCAATTGAAATCCATAGCGTTTGGAAATCTCCAACGCGAGTTCCAAAGCGTCGATGGAATCCAGCCCCAGGCCGGTCTTGAACAAAGGCGCTTCCGGGTCGATGTCAGCAGGGCTGACACCTTCCAGGTTGAGTGCTGTGACGATAAGTTCAGCGAGTTCGCGCTCGCTGGCCGACTGTGGCGCTGACATGCAAGGGCTCGATGCGAAAACCAAGGGGTAACGGTCAGACGACCGCGGGCGCGAAGTGTATCATTCGCGCCCACGCTAACCCTACCCGTGGACCTTGTTTTATTACCGGAATCGTCGATTTGCGCACGCAAGACATCCTGCAATCAGCGCCGCCAACGCAGGCGGGGCGCAACTCGTTGCGTGTCGAGTATCGATCCGCAGCCGAGGAGCGCCGCTACGGCGAGCCCGCACCGCTCGCCGTCGTGCAGTTCGGAACCGAGCGTCCGTCAAACACCGATGGATCGTTGCTGATTCATGTGTCGTTAGACCCCCTAGGAGGTGCGAACCTGCGAGAGATCTGGCTAGGCGAAGGCGCAATCACTCAAGGACGATCTGGCCCGATTCGTTTCGCGCACGACGAGCGGTTCTTGTTCGGAGTGCTGGAAGAAGACGAACGTCGTCATGCCGGCATCCGCGAGGCAACGCACTCAGCTTATCGGGCCATTCGGGATTTTCAACGCACGAGCGCCTTCCCACATCTGCTGCGCATGTGGAATTACTTAGACGCGGTCAATGAGGGTGAAGGGGATTTGGAGCGCTATCGTCAGTTCTGCATCGGCAGAGCGACCGGATTGAGCGAGAGCGCAACCGACTATCCCGCAGCAACGGCTATCGGCAGACAGATCAAGACTCACGATCTGCAAGTGTTCTGGATCGCAGCCCGAGTCCCGGGCAGTGCAATCGAAAATCCACGCCAGGTCAGCGCGTATCGCTATCCGCGCGTGCACGGGCCGGTCAGCCCCAGCTTTTCGCGCGCGACCCTTACGGCGGATGGCATGTTGCTGATCTCCGGCACGGCCAGCATCGTAGGCCACGCGTCGCAACACATAGGCGATCCGGTCGGGCAGCTCGATGAAACGCTGCGCAATTTGCATGCTCTGTTGCAGCGCGTGGATGGCAAGCAAGTACTCCCCGACAATTCAGTGCTGAAGTTGTACGTGCGCGATGCCAGCCAGTGCGACGCGGTGTCCAAGCGGTTGCAGCAGCACTTTCCCAATGTGCCGGTGATCTACTTGGCCGCCGATATTTGCCGGCGCGAGCTGCTGTTGGAGATTGAGTCGGTAGTCGGTTGACGAAGGTCGTGTAGGGTTAGGAGTGAGTGCGTGAAAGCTACGCGTGAGGGCTACCGCGCCCGAGCCGTGATGCCCTGCAACCCTCACTCCCTCACAGCGAAGCCTCACTTCTCCTCACTGGATTCCGTGAGAGCTCCGCGTGAAGACTGCGCGTGAGGGCGTCGCACGCAAGATATCCTGCGGAACTCACTCCCTCACTGCGAAGCCTCACTTCTCCTCACCGAATCCGGTGAAACGTGAAAGCGATGCGTGAATGCTTCACGTGAGCGCTACGCGCCCAATCAGTGATGCCCTGCAACCCTCACTCCTCACCGCGAAGCCTCACTTCTCCTCACCGAATTCGTGAGAGCTATCGCGTCCGATCCGTGATGCCCCACGACCCTCACTCCCTCACTGCGAAGCCTCACTTCTCCTCACCGAATTCGTGAGAGCTCCGCGTGAAGACTGCGCGTGAGGGCGTCGCGTCCAAGATATCCTGCGGATCTCACTCCCTCATTGCGAAGCCTCACTTCTCCTCACCGAATTCGTGAGAGCTATCGCGTCCGATCCGTGATGCCTCACTCCCTCACTGCGAAGCCTCACTTCTCCTCACCGAATCCGTGAGAGCTCCGCGTGAAGGCTGCGCGTGAGGGCTTCGCGTCCAAGACAGACTTCCTGCGAATCTCACTTCTCACTCCCTCACTGCGAAGCCTCACTGCGAAGCCTCACTGCGAAGCCTCACTTCCTCACGTTCTCCCGCAGCATCCTCAGTAACTCCGCCTGCGGCAACTTGCCCAACTCATTGCGGGGCAGTTTTTCCACGATCGCCAACGGTCGCGGGAGAAATGCGGAATCGACGGCAGGCCGAAGTTGCTCGAGCACGTCCGACGCACTTAAGTCCGGTGCAACGATCAGCGCGGCAACGCGCCGAATTCCCGCTGCACCTGCTGTGTCGGGCTGAAACACCACCGCATCACGCACGCCTGGAATCGAAAGCACGCGTCGAGTGAGGTCGGCCAGGGATGCACGCTTTCCCGCGACTTCGACCATATCCGTGTTCCGACCCCTCACGACGAAACGATGACCCTCACGTATGTCGAAGTGATCCTGCAGCAAGATGGGTGTAGCAATCCAAGGCGCTCTCACCCAGGTGCCGTCTTCTGAAGTTTGCAGCGTGAGATGGGGATAGCTCTGCCATTCCTCCTCGACAGCCGTGCGCCGGCGCGCAATGACGCACGTTTCCGTCGAGCCGAACATCTCCAACAGCACGCCGCCGAATTTCGCCTCCACGGCCCGAGCCAAGCCCGCATCCAGCGGCGCCGTCGCCGAAACGATCAGCTGCGTGGGCGGCATCGTCTGAGGCGATTCGACCAACGTGCGCATGTGCACGGGTGTGCTCACCAGAATTCTGGGCTCCGGCAATTCCGCGAGCGCTTTGGCGACGTCCGCAGGAAAGAGCGGGCGGCCGGAGTGAATCGCGATGCCGCCGAATAGCGGCACCAATACGCTGAGTTCCATACCGTACATGTGCTGTGGCGGAACCGTTGCGAGCATAGACGGCGTCGACTGTTCGCCAAGAAACGCGCGCATCGCATTTAGATTGTTTGCGGTGCTCGCTTGAATGCTGCCCCACCGTTTCGGAAACGGCTTCGGCTGGCCCGTGCTGCCGGAGGTGAAGCCAATCATTGCGATGTGATCTGCATCGGGACGCAGGCACGTGCCGCTCTGCGCACTGGCGATAGCCGCATCGACATCCGCATCATCGAAGCGATAGCTGTGCTCGTGCGCCTGCTGAACTTCGCTAACCACTTGTTCGACTCGCGCGGCGGGCAACAGCACAGTCTGACGCGCACATTGAGCTGCAGCGAAGGAAACCAAAAAGCGATAGCGGTCTTCGCACAGATTGATCATCGCCCCGCGTGCGGGCAGCGCTGCAACGACGGACATCACGTGGCGCTGAAATTCCGATTGCGAGATCGCCTGGCCGTCGCGCCACGCAAATGTATGCGAGCCGTCGAGTGTCGAGAAGAACGGCCAGTCGCCCACGTGCTGGCCTGCAGAACTAAATGTGTCCATGGGCTATGAATGCCAGCGCTTGAAGATGAGCGAGGTGTTCACTCCGCCGAACGCAAAGTTATTGCTCATCACGTACTCAACGTGGAGTTCGCGCCCGCCGTTGACGATGTAGTCGAGATCTCCGCAACGCTCATCGACATGCTCCAGGTTGATCGTCGGCGCAAACCACCCTGAATTCATCATCGCGATCGAGAACCAAGCTTCGAGCGAACCGCACGCGCCCAACGTGTGACCGAGATAGCTCTTCTGTGTGCTGAACGGCACGCGATTCCCAAACAGCATCGAGGTCACACGGGTTTCGAAAATATCGCCGTGCTCCGTCGCCGTGCCGTGGCCGTTGATGTAACCGATCGCCTGCGGTTCGAGAGCGGCATCTTCGAGTGCCATCTCCATCACGCGACGCATGGTGGTCACTTCCGGTCGCGTCACATGCGTGCCATCTGAGTTCGTTGCGAATCCGACGACCTCGGCAAGAATCCGCGCACCGCGCGCTTGGGCGTGCTCCAGACTTTCCAAGATCAAGATCGCACCACCCTCGCCCACCACCAAGCCATCGCGGTCCCGGTCATAGGGCCGCGGCGTGAGCGCGGGTTCCTCGTTGCGACGGCTCGTCGCATACAGGATGTCGAACGCCATGGCTTCGGTCGGGCATAACTCTTCGGCGCCACCCGCGATCATGACCGTCTGCTTGCCGGACTTAATTGCTTCGTAGGCAAAACCGATCCCTTGACTGCCAGACGTGCACGCACTCGAAGTCGGAATGATCCGGCCCTTGGTGCCGAAGAAGATGCCGATGTTTGCGGTCGTCGTGTGCGGCATCATGCGCACATATGAGTTCGCGTTGAGTCCGCTGGTGTCGTTGCTGATCACCATCGCCGCGAAATCTTTGATGTCGGGCGTGCTGCCTACAGAAGATCCGCACGCGACGCCGACTGAACCCGTCTTCAACAACGGATCGCCCAACAATCCGGCATCGCTCAAAGCCAACTCCGCCGAGCGCACTGCGATCTGCGACACGCGGCCCATGCTGCGCAGTTGCTTGCGTGTCCAGTGCTCCGGCGGTTTGAACGCGTCGACTGGCGCCGCCAGCTTCGTGTTCATGTCGGTGTAGCGTTCCCACTCGTGCATGCGCCGCACCGCATTGCGACCGGCGCGGAAGCCTTGCTCGACTTGCGACCATTGATCGCCGAGTGCACACACTCCACCCATGCCGGTGACGACGACACGATGCATGGGCTAACAAAGTCCCCCGTTCACTGCGATCACTTGGCGCGTCACGTACGCCGCACCCTCGGACATCAAGAAGGAGACCGCCGCCGCCACTTCTTCGGGCGTGCCCGCGCGATTCGCAGGAATGACCTTGAGGATCTCTTCCATCGGCACGTGTTCATCGATCATGTCGGTGCTGATCAGCCCCGGGGCGACGCAGTTCACCGTGATCTGACGCTTTGCAAGTTCCACTGCTAACGCCTTCGTCGCGCCGATGATGCCGGCCTTCGCAGCGCTGTAATTCACTTGTCCGCGGTTGCCCACGATTCCCGAGACGGACGCCAGTGTCACGATACGGCCCGGCGCACGCCGCCTCACCATAGGCATCGTCAGCGGATGCAGCACGTTGTAAAACGCATCGAGATTGGTGCGCACGACACCATCCCATTGTTCTTCGGTCATGGCCGGGAACGCCGCGTCCGAATGCATCCCCGCATTGCAGACCACACCGTAGTACGCGCCATGAGCAGCGACATCATCCGTGAGCGCTTGCGCACAGGCGGCGCGATCGGCCACATCGAATTGCAAGACGCGCGCTTGGCGACCCAGCTCGCGGATCTGGCCTGCGACACCCTCTGCTTCATCGCGCCGAGAGCGACAATGAACCACGATGTCAAAGCCATCCCTTGCAAGGCGCAGCGCGATGGCGGCACCGATGCCGCGACTCGAACCAGTGATGAGAACTGTAGAACTCATGACGCACGGTCTTGCCGGCACAACTGCGCAACCACATCCAGACGGCGCCCGGCTTCGCTCACGAAGGGGTTGGCTTCATCCCACGCGTAGCCGGCCAGCACCGAGGAGATCATCGCGCGCACTTTCGGCGAATGACTCTTGGAAAACATGATGTCTTGGAAGCGGCCGTCGTACCAGGCATCCACATAGTGGCGGAACACGTTCACGCCTTTGCGCAGCGGATCTTCGAAATCCTGTTTCCAATCCACCGTTTCGCCGCGCAACTGGCGATCTAGAACGTGAGCAGCGGTGCTCGCGGAACGCATCGCGATGGTTACGCCGGATGAAAACACCGGATCCAAGAACTCGGCCGCGTTTCCAAGAAGTGCAAAACCGGGACCCGTCATCGTCTTCACATTCGCGGCATAGCCTTCGAGCGTACGCACGGGTGTATCCCACGTCGCATTGCCGAAGATGCGCGACATGAACGGCTCTTCGGACACGAGCTGCTTTAATCGCGCCATCGGCTCCTTTGGATAGTTCGCAAAGAACTCCCGTGCTGCGACACACCCGATCGAGCAGCGTTGCCCGCTGAACGGAATCACCCAGAACCACACATCTTTGTTCTGCGGATGCACGACCACCTGTATCTTGTTGCGGTCGAAGGCATCCTGCGGCTGATCATCGACGACATGCGTGAACACGGCCGCACGCGCTGGAAAGTCGGAAGGCGTTTCGAGATCCAGCAACTTGGGCAATACGCGCCCGAAGCCGCTGCCATCCAGAACGAAGCGCGCCCGCACTGCGCTTTCGTTTTTCGCTTCATCTTGCAGGCGCAGCTGCACGTATTCGCCGCCAGATTCGAATCCGACTACGCGCATGCCGAATTGGATCGGCACGCCTTGCCGCTGCGCTTCATCGGCTAGGACTTTATCGAAGAGCGCGCGTTGCACTTGGAAGGTCGAAGTGCGGCCCTGAGTGAATTGTTCGGAGAAGTCGATGTCGCCATATTCATCGCCGCGAACGAACGCAGCGCCATTCTTATGACGAAAACCCGCGGCTTCGACTGCCTCCAACATTCCTGCTTCGGCGACGAAGTCCAAACAGTGCGTGAGCAAGCTCTCGCCGATCACGAAGCGCGGAAAGTGCTGCGCTTCGATCACCAGCACGTCCCAACCGCGCCGCTTCAGAATTGCAGACGCAATCGCGCCAGCCGGGCCGGCTCCGATCACCACGACATCTCGGTTATTCATGTAGATCGATCAGTGTGTGGATGAGGGCTGCGAGGCGGGACGGCAGACTTGCGCCAACATATCCAAGCGGCGTTCCGCATCGACGACGAATGGATTGCTTTCATCCCACGCATACCCGGCCAGAATGGAACAGATCATGCGGCGAATTCCCGGCGCGTGCGTCGAGGAGAACATGACGTCTTGGAAACGACCGTCGTACCAGGCGTACACGTACGTGCGAAAGACATCGACTCCCTTGCGTAAAGGCGCCTCGAAGTCCTGCTTCCAATCCACGACCTCGCCGCGCAATTGCCGATCCAGCACTGCTGCGGCCAGGCTCGCCGACTTCATCGCAATGGTGATGCCCGAAGAAAACACTGGATCCAAGAATTCGGCGGCGTTGCCGAGCAATGCGAATCCCGGACCCCACATCGATTTCACATTCGATGCATACCCTGCCTGCGATCGCACCGGCGAATCCCACTCCGCATTTTCGAAAGTGCGCGACATGAACGGCTCTTCGGCAAACAGTTGTTTGATGCGAATCGCGGGATCGGACGAATAGTTCGCGAAAAATTCCTGGGCCGCAGCGCATCCCACCGAACAGCGATGGTCTGCAAAAGGAATGATCCAATACCAAACATCCTTGTGTTTAGGATGAACGATGACCTGCACCTTGTCGCGATCGAACGCGTCCATCGGCGCTTTGTCTAGCACGTGGGTAAAGACGGCGGCACGGTTTGGGAAGTCAGAAGGCATTTCCAAATCGAGCAGCTTCGGCAACACGCGAGCGAAGCCACTCGCATCGAAAACAAACTTGGCTTGAATGATTGCGCGCTCGCCTTGCGCGTTTTCGCTGGTCACTTGCACAGGCGACTGGGAGTTATCGAACGCCACGACGCGCGTGCGATAGCGAATCTCGGCGCCCTGCTTCTCGGCCTCGTCGGCCAGCAGCTTGTCGAATTGCGCGCGCGGAACTTGATAAGTGGATTCATGGCCCGGCGTGAACTGATCGCGGAAGTCGACCTCGCCGTACTCCTCGCGACGAATGAAGGCCGCGCCATTTTTGTGTTTGAACTGTGCGGCGCGTACTGCAGGCAACATGCCCGCCTCATCGATGAAATCCAAACAATGCGTGAGCAGACTCTCGCCAATCACGAAGCGTGGGAATTGCTGGGCTTCAAGCACCAGCACATCCCAGCCGCGACGCTTCATCAAGGCCGCCGCGATGGAGCCGGAAGGGCCCGCACCGATGATCACGACATCGCGTTGCTCGACTGAATTCATGCGTTATCCACTTCGTTAAGCGCGCACATCGCGCGGCTCGCGTAATACGACGCGGGCGAGTTTGCTCGACAGCAGCAATGGAGCTCTCACCAACATCCCTAAGATGAGCCGTACGTGAAGCGAGGTCATGCGTGCGTTATCCAAGATCATACGGAAGTGCGAAACGCCATCGAGCGGATAAGACACACGCGTCGCGATCCAATGCATCGGCACGTTGCGCCAGTAGAGTCGCACCAGAATTTCGGTATCGAAGTCCATGCGCGCGCCCACTCCATGTTCTTTCAGCAGCGCCATCGTTGTTGCGAGCGGATACAAGCGAAATCCGCACATCGAATCGATGATCTTGAACGACAACGTTTCGAGCCACACTAGGGCGTGCGTCAAATATCGGCCGTAATAGCGCGACTTGGGGATGCTCGCATCGAAGATCGGGTGTCCGCAGATCACGTGGTGCGGCCGCACGCGCCCCTCGTCCACGAAGCGGCTGATATCCTCGAGTGCGTGTTGGCCATCCGCATCGACTTGGATGGCATGCGTGAAGCCTTGCTCGAAGGCATAACGCAGCCCGTTGCACACCGCGACGCCTTTGCCGCGATTCGAGTCGTGGCGTAGCAAGCTGATGCCCGGAAGCTTGCTGAGCCTGTCGAGCTCCGCCGCACAAGCCGCATCGCTCCCGTCATCGATCAACACGATGGGCAGATTCTGCGCAGCGACGCGCGCCACGACAGCTCCGATTGCGTGCTCGTGGTTGTAAACGGGAATGACGACGCAGGGATTGAATGGAGCAAACCCAGCAGGAAGGTCGACAGGCGTCTCCGACACGATCCTCAACCCTGCTCCAAACGGTGAATGACGCTGACCAAATCGCCCACGGTCCGCACCGAGCGGAAATCCTCTGCGGTCACCTTCTTGCCGGTGAAGCGACGGATCTCCTCCATCAAGTCCACCACATCGATGCTGTCGATCTCGAGATCATCGAGCAGGCGCGCCTGCGGCGTGATGCTGTCGGCATCGAGCTCGAACTGCTGCACGAGGGTCGTGCGAATCCGTTCGAGGATTTCGTCATTCGAATGCATGAACTGCCTTCAGTTACGTCGATTGACCGCGCATGGGCGCTCGAGCGAATCCTACGGCATATCTGCCCTGGCACGTCTTCGCGTGCTGCGCGCCCTGCGTAAAAGGGCTTCACCGCATCGAGTCTGCCCACCGGCGCGGCGGGGCGGCAGTGTAATTCGTCAGGCGTGCTAATTTCATCCCGAATACGGGCATACGCCCGGGCACGCAGCGGCCATGAGGCGAACCATGACGGAATTTTCCGTCACCCTTGCGTTCCTAGTGCGTGCTGGAAGTCGCGCTCGAGCCTCTCATTCAGTGCTCGCGAACCGATCGGACGGGCCGCCATCGATCGATAGGGCTCCAAGTCGATGTCTTCGCCCACACTCAACGTGTAGTGGACACGCCGATAGGGGATGCGATACCAGGGCTCGCCCTTGGTTAGAGTGCGCGGTTCGCATTTGATATAGACCGGTGTGAGCACGCGCGCCGCGCGCAGCGCCACATTCGCGGCCCCTCGGTGAAGCGCGATCTGCCCATCGCGCGGCGTCCGAGTGCCTTCCGGAAACATAATCACGGTCTGTCCTTCCGCCAACGCAGCCGACGCAGCTTCGATCATGTCGGCGGTCGGATCGTTCGGAATGTATTCCGCAAGGCTGACCGCGCTGCGCGTAAACGCATTGCGCCACAATCCTCGCTTCACGACGCAATTCGCGGGTGGGGTGAAACCCAGCAGAAATGCAACGTCGATGAGCGAGGGATGATTCGCGATGATGAGCTGCCCCGTCCGCCCCAGCCGCCCCGCGCCGCGGAATTCGTAGGTCAACACACCCACCGTACGCATCTGACCGACGAAGAAGCGCATCGCCCGACGCATCACCCCGCGTGCGCGATCGCGTTTGCGATCGCGGCGCGACGGAATCAGCTTCACAGCAGGCAGCAACACAACGCCGACCACCAGCGCACCGAGGCCGAAGATCACGAAGCTCAGACCCGTTCCGAACAGGCGCCAATAGAATGCGTCTTGGCGAACCGCAGAGGGCGTTGCCGAAGACGATGAACGAGAGGAGTCAGCCAGCATCCGCGACATGATGAGGGATGCGGCGCCAATTATCATGGCTTGACGATGAGCCCCGATGTGCCCAATCAGCGCGAACGCACCGAACACGTCTCCGGTCCGAGCATCGGGGACGATGCGCTGACGGTGTGGCTTGCGACTAAATCTGCCTCAGGCTTCGATCCGCAGCTGCTCACGCCCGCCGAACTCACGCGCTATCGCCGTATTCGCTCACCGCTTAAGCGCACAGAGTTCGAAATCAGCCGCACGTTGCTGTACTCGCTGCGATTGGACACGCCGATCCGCAGCCTTTCGCATAGCGGCGGCATGGTGGCGTTCGGCGCATGCCCTGCTGCGAGTGCGCTCGGCATCGATATCGAGGTCCATAAACCTCGCGATGTCATCTCACTCGCTCAGTTTGCGTTCGATCCTGCGGAAGCTGAGGCGGTGGCGGCTCACACCAACGCAATGGAGCTGTTCTATTCGCTTTGGGTTCTCAAAGAAGCGAGCGCAAAGGCATTGCGCCTCGACCTCACGCACGCGCTGCGTCACTGCGTTTTCCACATCGAGGATGGGATCGTCGCCGGCAATCTGCCGACAAATTTGCCTTGGCGGGCATTCGTATGGCGCGCACGCCCCAATGCCGCGCTCGGCGCTGTGGTGATTGGGGCTCAGAAGATCGCCATCAACACCACTGAGTGGCCGAGCGGCTCGCCCGCAGCCTGGAGGCGAATCGTTAGTCTCGCTGGCGATGGCGCCAGCGCTCCTTGAGCCGCTGCCTTTCTTCCGGCGAAAGCTGCCGAAAGCGCTCCCTCAGCTCCTGGCGCTCCTCGGGACTGAGCTCTTTGAAACGGCGGAAATTCTGCCGGATGCGCGCCTGCTCTTCTGGCGGCAGGCTGCGAAACTGCTGATATCTGCGGCGAATCTCCTGCCTTTTCTCTGGGTCGAGCGCTTGCCAGCGTTGAAATCGCTGCTTGGCACGGTCGCGCTGTTCTGGGGTCATGTGCAGCCAGCGATCCGAGCCGCGAGCCAATTGTTCTTGGCGCGCCAAGGGCAAATCGCTCCAGCGGGACTCGAACTTGCGAAGAACCTCCTGCTGTTCGGGCTTCAGATCCTGCCAACGCACACCCGCGTGGTTGCTGTCGGCAGCACCCGCTATGCCTGTCCACAGCAGCAGCGAGAGCAGCAATGTGAGAAGCGATTTCATTTCTGCTTGGACGCGGACTTGGCGTCTTTCTCCGGTGATGAGCTCGGCTTAGGTGTGCTGGGCTTTGGGTCTTGATCTGCGAACAACGTCCAATCGTCGGCCTCGCTGTCGAGGGTGCCTAAGTACTCGAGAAAATCCTCATCGGGCACGGAGGCCTTGTCATCAGCCGCGACCGGGCGGAGCGCGATCCAGCCGGTGGCCGCCAGACACAACGCGAGCCCTTTACTGATTCGAGGCATCGCCCTGCGGCATCCAGGCGTAGAAATCGATGTCTTGCATCAAATCCAAATTGTCGCTATCTGACACGATCTCCAGGTCTTCGAGCGCCAACGTTTCCGAACTGCGCGAATTGTGGCCCGGTGCGTTGAATTGCAGCATCACTGCCACGAGCGCGGCGGTAGCAAGCCCGGTCGCAGGTACGAGCGCTCGCATCCATTTCTGGCGAGCAGGGTTCGCCGCGATTGCAACGGCCTGCTGGCGCGCCTGATTCAGGCGCGAACGCGTGCGCCCATCGAGATTCGCGACGGTCGCATCGAACGCGGCGCGGGTGCGCTCCTCGAACGGCGTTTCACTTGGATCGCGATCGTTCACCATTCCTCTCCTAGCCGCTCGCGCAGAGTATGCACGGCGCGCGAATAGTGGGTCTTCACGCTGCCTTCGCTGCAGCCCATTGCTTGCGCGGTCTGCGCCACATCAAGTCCTTCGAAGTTTCGCAGGGCAAACGCCTCCTGCTGACGTGCCGGCAGGGAACGCAGCGCCGCTTCGAGCTTCACCATGGCGTTCTCTTGCGCCATGCGATCGACAGGCGACGGCCCTTGATCCGGCACTGCCTCCATCGGATCGCTCGACTCTTCGTCGGGGCTAAAACCGGGCAGCCAGCTCATGACCTTGGCACGCACTCGCTGGCGGCGCTGATGGTCGCGGATGCGGTTTTGCAGAATTCGATAAAACAACGGCCGCCACTCCTCGGCAGGCCGAGTGCCATAGCGGCGCGCGAGCTGCAGCATGGCGTCCTGTACGATATCGAGCGCATCGTCGTCATGGCCGAGCGCCATGCGGGCGATGCGGAAGGCTCGATGCTCGATGCCGGCCAAAAAGCGGTCTAGGGCGCGAGCGGGCTCCAGAGATTGCTCCTGCGATTGCGGCCGTTCGGCGGGCAAGATATTGAGTGCGAACGAAATGTCGCGCTCGACCCATGCGGGCGGCAGGTTACCAGACAATCGCAGCCAGACGGACACACGCACACCTATAGCAACGGGCGCATTGGCCCGATGTCCTTACTCAACGTGTTGGGCCCGTCGCGGTTGACCTCCTGAACTCGGAACGCGCATTGATCCTCATTTTCGCCATCGACACGCCACTTAGGCGGACATTCGACTACCTCGCCCCCGCTGGACTGCGCGTAGATGACGTCATTCCAGGCCAACGCTGGTGGGTGCCGTTTGGCCGCCGCCAGGTCGTGGCGATCCTGCTGGGACGCAGCGAAATCAGCGATGTGCCACAAGAAAAGCTGCGCCACGCGATCGCACCTGTGGAGCCCGATCCGACCTTCGATAAGGGCTTGCTCGAACTCCTGGCGTGGGCAGCCGATTACTACAGGCATCCGATCGGGGAGGTCTTCGCGGGAGCCTTGCCGGTGCTTCTGCGCAGCGGAACGGCAATCGCCGAAGAAGAGGTGTTTTGGGAACGCGTTGCGGACGCAGATGCCGCAGCGCTCTCCAAGCGCGCGGCGCGCATGCGAGCGGTACTTGCGCATCTTGAGAATGGCCCGACGGCGGAGTCACAGCTTCGAGCTGCCACCGAATGCTCTCGCGACATTCTGCGAAGCCTTGAGGAACGCGGATTCATACGCTCCTTCCGTCAGCCGAAGAACGATGCGGCGAACAGCTCGACTGCGAATGCCAGCCAGCCGCAACTGAACGATGCTCAGCGGGCCGCCGTCGCCACGATCACGGACAGTCTCGGTGGCTTCGCGAGTCACTTGCTATTCGGGGTGACGGGAAGCGGCAAAACGGAGGTCTACCTACACGCAATCGAAGCGGTGCTTGCGCGCGGACAACAAAGCTTGGTGCTCGTGCCCGAGATCGCCCTGACGCCGCAGTTGATCTCGCGATTTCGCAATCGCCTCTCCACGTCCATCGCGGTGCTGCATTCGGCGCTCACGGAACGCGAACGCCTGATCGCATGGCGCCAAGCACGCAGTGGCTCGGCACGCATCGTGATCGGAACGCGCTCTGCAGTGTTCTCGCCGTTCGAGTCGTTGGGCCTGATCATCGTCGATGAAGAACACGATGGCTCGTATAAGCAGCAAGAAGGCTTCCGCTATTCGGCGCGGGATCTCGCGATCATGCGAGCGCAGCGCTGCAAAGCGCCTGTCGTACTGGGTTCCGCGACACCTTCACTCGAAACTCTGCATCGCAGTGAACGACATACTCAATCGCTGCTGCGATTGAAGGAGCGCGCAGCCTCTGCGCAGCCTCCGCGCATCGCGTTGATCGATTTGCGAACATCGCCTGCATCTGCGGGCATCTCAACTCCCGCTCTGCTCGCTATGCAGCGTCATCTGCAGGCGGGCGGACAGGTGCTGCTGTTCTTGAATCGGCGCGGCTATGCGCCGGTGCTGTTTTGCCCGCAGTGCGGATGGTCGGCGCATTGCCCACGATGCGACGCGCATCTGACCATTCACGGCGCGTCGCGACGGCTCATTTGTCATCACTGCGCGACAGAGCAGAGTCCTGTTGAGATTTGCCCGAGCTGCAATGCCGCCACGAAGCCAGTGGGTCAAGGGACTGAACGCATCGAAGAAACGATCGCGCAAACCTTCCCCGGCTTTCCACTTGCACGCATCGACCGCGACTCGATGCGACGCAAAGGAGAACTCGAGGCAACGCTCGCGCGCGCAGCACAGGGCGAGCTGCGGATTTTGGTCGGCACGCAGATGCTGACGAAGGGTCACGACTTCCCGAACGTCACGCTCGTCGTCGTGCTCAACGCAGATCAGGGACTGTTCAGCACGGATTTTCGCGCCAGCGAACGCTTGGCGCAGACGATCATCCAAGTGGCCGGCCGCGCGGGACGCGCCGACAAACCAGGCGAGGTCCTGATTCAGACGGAATATCCAGATCATCCTTTGCTCAAGCAGTTGCTCGAAGGCGGGTATGAAGCATTTGCCTCAGCAGCCCTGGTCGAGCGTGAAAAGAGCGGCTGGCCGCCCTACGCGCGGATTGCTCTGCTTCGTGCCGAAGCGACGCACCCCACCGCCGCGATGCGATTTCTCAAATCCGCTGCCGACGCTGCGGAAGCACATCGCGTGCGAAATGTGGAATTGCTCGGACCCGCTCCCTCCGCGATGGAACGCCGCGCCGGACGATTCAGAGCACAACTCCTGGTGCTCGCGCCCTCTCACGGACCCATGCAGAAATTCTTGGGCAACTGGCTTAGTGACGTCGAAACCCTGCCATTCGCGAAACAAGTGCGGTGGTCGATTGATGTGGATGCGATGGATTTGGGTTGATGTGGTGAGCGAGTGAAGCGTGAGGGAGTGAATCGCGTAGCATTGTCCTTCTGAACGCGACAGCCCTCACCCACTCACTCCCTCACTTTCTCGCCCGCGCAGTCGCACAGGATCTACACACACCTGCATCCGTCACATAGACTCCAACAGTCCCACTAGCCGCCCCCGATCCGTGAAATACCAAGTTGAACGACTGGTGCAGGCCGCGCTTGCCACCCTGCCCGCCGATGTATTGCCCGCTGATATCGTGAAGCCCAACGTCGACGTCGAGCGCACGCGCGATGCTGCGCACGGCGATTTCGCGACGAACGTCGCACTGCAGTTGGCTAAGCCGGCGCGACGCAATCCGCGTCAATTGGCGCAGGCGATTGCAGATGCACTGCCCGCCAGCGAATTGATCAGCAAGGTCGAAATTGCGGGCCCCGGCTTCATCAACTTTCATTTATCCGCGAGCGCATACCAGCAAGAGTTGGCGCGCATTCTCGATCTGGCGGGAACGTACGGCTACAACAAACGCGGCGCTGGCCAGAACACAGTGGTTGAGTTCGTCTCCGCCAATCCGACTGGCCCGCTGCATGTCGGACACGGCCGACAAGCTGCACTCGGCGATGCCCTTTGTGCGTTATTGCAGACGCAGGGATACAACGTCAGCCGCGAGTTCTACTACAACGACGCAGGCGTGCAGATTCAGAATCTCGCGGTCTCGGTGCAAGCGCGTGCCAAGGGCCTTAAGCCCGGCGATGCGAACTGGCCCGAGGCTGCTTACAACGGCGATTACATCCAGGACATCGCCGATGACTTCCTCGCGAAGAAGAGCGTGCACGCATTCGACGGTGAGGCGGTCAAAGCAAATGGCAAGGCGGACGACCTCGACTCGATCCGTCGCTTTGCTGTCGCTTACCTGCGCCACGAGCAAGACATGGATCTGCAGAAGTTCGGTCTGCGGTTCGACATCTACTATTTGGAATCGAGCCTGTACTCGGACGGCAAAGTGGATCAGGTCGTGCATGCGCTCATCGCCAAGGGCAAAACCTACGAGAGCGAAGGCGCGCTGTGGTTGCGCACTACCGACTACGGCGATGACAAAGACCGCGTTATGCGCAAATCGGACGGCACCTACACTTACTTTGTGCCCGACGTCGCTTACCACGTGACGAAGTGGGATCGCGGCTTCGTACACGCCATCAACATCCAAGGAAGCGATCACCACGGCACGACAGCGCGCGTTCGCGCTGGATTGCAGGCACTCGATATCGGCATTCCTAAGGACTATCCGGCCTACATCCTGCACAAGATGGTGCGCGTGATGCGCGGCGGGGAAGAAGTGAAAATATCCAAGCGTGCCGGCTCGTACGTCACGTTGCGAGATTTGATCGAATGGGTCGGGCGCGATGCGGTGCGTTTCTTTTTAGTTTCGCGCAAAGCCGATTCCGAATTCGTGTTCGATATCGACCTGGCGCTCGCGCAAAGCGAAGAAAATCCGGTGTACTACGTGCAGTACGCACATGCTCGTGTGTGCAGCGTGTTTCGGCAACTGCAAGAAAAGGGCATGACGCACGATCGCGAAATCGGCGAACGCAACGTCGAGCGATTGAATGAGCCGCACGAGAAAGCGCTGATTCGCCGGCTCACGTATTTCCCGGAACTGCTGGAGACTGCGTCGGAGGCGCTCGAACCCCATCAGCTCGCGCACTACTTGCGAGATCTCGCGGGCGATTTTCACACCTACTACAACGCCCACATCTTCCTGGTGGACGACATCGGTTTGCGCAATGCGCGTTTGAATTTGGTCGCGGCCACTCGCCAGGTGATCGAGAACGGCCTGAAGCTGCTCGGCGTCAGCGCCCCCGAGCGCATGTAGTAGATGCCTTTCCTATCCTCCATCCGCTAGTCACCAGTCACTAGTCCATGCCCCGCGACTACAAGAACACCAAACGACGTTCATCCGCTTCCGGAATGTCCGCGCTAGCCACGTTCATTGTGGGCCTTGCACTGGGTCTGAGCGTCGCGTTGGCCGTTTATCTCTACGACCGGCGCCCCGCAGCGATCAAGAACGCGAGCATCGCCCCGATCGCCAAAGAAGAAGCGGCATCACCGAAGGACAAGCCCGCGCCGGCTTCGCAGCAGGAAGAGACTCAGTTCGACTTCTACGACATGCTACCGAAGTACGAAGTCGTGATTCCCGAAAAAGACGGCAAAGTCACCCCGAGCGCCGAAGCAGGACCGGTCGAGAAACCCGGTGCTTACATCCTGCAAGCGGGTTCATTCCGCAATCAATCCGATGCAGATCGCGTTCGTGCTCTGCTCGCGATGCAAGGTGTGGAATCGAAGATTCAGAAAGTCACCGTCGACAAAGATACGTGGCACCGCGTCCGCGTCGGCCCGATCACCAACCTGCAAAAACTGGAAGACACTCGCAGCAAGCTCCGCGCCGCGGGCGTTGATGCGCTGATGATCAGGGTTGGAGAGTAAGAATCGGAGTAACACAAAGAACACAAAAAGAAATAGTTACGCCGGAGAAGAAGCAATTTGCCGCAGAGAACGCAAAAAAGAACGCGTGAAATATCCTTCTTCCTTGCTGACGGCGTTCCAATCGCATCCAATTGGTCGGGTACACAGTGGTGAGCTGCACCATTCGCGCGCGATGCGCTTTCACTTCATCACCACATCACTTCTTTTGCGATCTTTGCGTTGCGTCCGGCTCTTAATCATCTGCCAGCTGCCGGAAATCGACTCCGAGCGATCTGAGCTTGCGATACAAGTGCGTGCGTTCCATGCCGACACGCTTGGCGAGTTGACCGACCTTGCCGTTGCACAAGATGAGTTGCTGTTGCAAATACGCACGTTCGAAATGTTCGCGCGCTTCGCGCAGCGGCAGCGCGAGGAGATCCTGCTTCACTAGCGGCTCATTCGTCGGCGCATGCGTGGCGAGTTCGCGCTCGATTTCTTCGAGTTTGATTTCTTCCTCGCCGCCGAGGATCAGCAAACGCTGCACGAGATTCTTGAGTTCGCGAACATTGCCGGGCCAAGGATAGTTGCGCAGGCGATTTTGCGCGGCCACACCGAACTTTCTGAACGGTAAGTGCTGTTCGTCGACCAATCGATCCACGTAGTGGCGCAGCAGATCGGGCACGTCCTGCGAATATTCGCGCAACGGCGGCACATTGAGCGTGATCACGTTGAGCCGCGACAGCAGTTCCTGACGCACGCCGGATCCGGTTTCGGTGCCGAGAAAACGCGAGGTCGCCGAGGCGATGATGCGAATGTTCAATCGAATCGGAGTCGCGCCGCCTACGCGCGTGAACGAATGCGTCTCCATCGCAGCGACCAACAAACCCTGCGCTTTGAGCGGCAAATCTTCGAGCCCATTGATAAATAGGATGCCGCCGCTGGCCTGCTCCAGAAGACCCGGACGCACACCGCCCGCGCCTTCGGTGCCATGAAGAGCAGCCGCAGCGCCTTCATCGGTGACACCCGTAGCGACCAACTGCACGAACGGACCTGCCGCGCGCGGACTGAGCGAATGAATGTATCGCGCGAATGCTTCGCGTCCGGTCCCCGGCTCGCCCACGATCAACACGGGCGTTTCGTGGGGCGCGATTTGCTGCACTTGTTCGCGCAACGCCTGCATTGCGCGGCTCTTGCCCACGGGTGCAAGCAATGGAGGCACGAGCGAGCGGCCCGACTGCTTCCGGCTGCGTCCGGACTCGAGTGCACGCTCGACAGTGCGCAGTAGTTTGGCCAGCGAGAGCGGCTTTTCGACGAAATCGAAGGCACCGAGGCGCGTCGCTTCCACGGCCGTTTCAACCGTGCCGTGTCCCGACATCATCACGACAGGGCACGACGAGCCAGCAGGTTCGGCCCATTCACGCAGCAAGGTGATGCCATCCGTGTCGGGCATCCAGATGTCCAGCAGGATCAGATCCGGATCGTGCAACGCACGGCTAGATCGCGCCTCGGCAGCGTTCGCCGCGACGTCGACCTCGTAGCCTTCGTCGGCGAGGATCTCTTTTAAAAGCCCGCGAATTTCCGCTTCGTCATCTACGACCAATATGCGCGCTGCACTCATGCACGTTCTCTCCTCGGCCCGATTCTGCGATCGCGAATAGGACTGCCGATTCTGATTTCCGCAACGAGCGGCAGCTCGATCCGAATGCGAGCGCCGCCACTTCGAGTATTCTCCGCCTCAATCCGACCGCCGTGTTCTTCGACGATCTTCTTGACGATCGCAAGGCCCAGCCCCGTGCCCTTAGCCTTGGTGGTCACGTACGGATCGAAAACCTGCCCGATCACATCCGGCCTGAACCCTGGGCCGTTATCTTCAACAGTGATCTCGGCCATTTGCAAACCATTCTTCTCCAGAGCACGCGTGGTCACTTGCACGTGCGGATCCGACGCGCCTTCCAACGCCTCGATGGCATTCGAGAAGAGATTGTTCATGATCTGGCGCACACGGCCGCGGTCGGCCTCGATTTCCCCCAATTTCGGATCGAGTTCGAACCTGGGTTTGCCCGTCCCCTGAGCACGATACAGCTCGGTGACTTCTCTGATGAGCTGATTCAAGTCGAACTTGGACACGTCCATCGCCGGCGCGCGTGCATATTCGCTGAAGGCATTCACCATTTCCTTCATTGCTTCGACTTGCTGGACGATCGTATGAGTCGCGCGATCGAGGACTTGCGCGTCCGATTCGTTCATCGAATCCATCAGCTTGCGACGCAGCCGTTCTGCCGAGAGTTGAATCGGCGTCAGCGGATTTTTGATCTCATGCGCCAAGCGCCGCGCGACCTCGCCCCAGGCCGCATCGCGTTGGGCCTGTAGCAGCGCCGTGATGTCGTCGAACACCATGACGAAACCGCCGCCGCTTTGATTCTCGCCGGACAGCGTGGTGCAAGCACACATGAGTACCCGACGCGCAGACTCCGCTTGCAGGACGAGTTGCTCGCGCCACTCCCGATGACCTGCATCGAGGTGCGCCGCGCATGCCGTCAAGAACTGCCCCAAGAGAGTCTTGTCGGCTTCATCCTGCGCCACGGACTTGCCGACGATCTCATCGACATTGGTGCCTAGGATCGAACATGCGGCTTGGTTGGCGGTGCGAATCGCGCGATCGGGCTCCAGCGAGATCACCCCGGTGGATAGACGCGCCAAGATCACCGCCAAATTGGCGCGTTCCGCTTCGACGGCCTGCTGACTCAGTTGCGCTTCCTGGCGTGCGCGCGCCAGTCGCTTCGTCATGTCGTTGAAGGAGTGAATTAGGATGCCCATCTCATCGTGCGAAGTGAGTGGCAATCGCGTATCGAAATCGCCTTGCGCAACGGCCTTCGTACCGGCCACTAGATCCTGCACTGGCCGCACCAGACGGCGCGCAGCCCAGAACGCGCCGTAGAGAGCTGCGAACAATGAGAGCAAGAGCACCAACGTCAGCGTGAGCGTGAAACTAACCTTCAATGGCTCGCGAAGGCGCGCCTTCTCGGCATAACGTTGATAAGAAGACTCCACCGTATCGGCCAGCTCACCGAGGCGCCTTTCGATCGGATAGATCGCCTGCAGCATGCGCGGTTCAGCGCCAGGCACGAGTAACGGCACCCGCACTGCCGTGCGTACGAGATACCCGCCACCCGCTAGCGGTTCGAGCGTCACATAATCGTGACCCTGACGAACTTGCATGATGACTTCATCGCTCACCGGCAGCGACACGGTCTCGCCGAGTCGCTCGGACACGGTGGCGAGGATGCGGCTGTTGGAGCCGATGAGCATGAGCTCTGTGGCTTCCTGCTCGCGACGCAAATCGTCCAACGTACTGATCGGCTCGACCGCATTCATTCCGACTCGGTTCGCGATGGTTCGCGTGCGGTCGAGGTAATCGCGCATCCGCAGGTCGAGCGCGGCGCGCGACAGAGTCAGTGCGTCCTCCAACCCCTGGCGGATTTCGACGTGGAACCAACTGTCGATGCCGCGGTTGAGAAACACCACGGAGAAATAAAACACCAGCAGGAGCGGCGCCATCGCGAGCGTGGCCGACATCCACACCATGCGCGCTTCGAGGCGCGAACCGACGACGCGCTTGCGCCAGTCCCGCACCAATTGGGCCAAGCGGCCGGCGATGAGAATCAGCAGAACGATCAACCCAGCGACGTTGACCGCGAGAATGAGCGGATGCAGATCGCTGAAGTGGCCGGACTGCTGCACCGTCTGCGCCATGATGAGCAGCGCAGCAACCCACAGTCCCGAACCGATCAGGATCAGTATCGAGACGAACGCGCGCTTTAGAGCTGCGGGGACCATGTGTACCAGTCGCTACGCTGCCGCCAGTCGTCTGCCCAAAACAGGACTAGACGCAGGGCATCGGGAATCGTACGCACATCCAAGTTGGCCCGCACGCTGATCTCGTGTCGTTGATCCGGCGCGACCAGCGCCTTGTCCAAAATCGGCAGTCCGCTGATCACTCGTATCGCATCGAGCGCGGAGTCGAGCGTTGCATACGAGGTTTGTTCGCTGCTGTTGAGATTGCGAACCAAGTAGCGTTCGCTCAACGCGTGATAGGCGAGTTGGTAGTCCTGACCCAACGCTGCAACGGTTTCGTCCAACCAATAACTACGCTCGCGCTTCACCACGATATCGACATGCAGGGTGAGCGGTGCACCTTGGCGGATCGCTTCGCGCGCTCCCTCCGGCAAATCGAATTCCAACGTGGCATTGAGCTGATAGACACCTTCGTTGGGCTCCACGTAAGCAGAACGGACTTCGAAACGCGTGGTGTCTTGGGAATAGGCATGCGATGCAAATAGCACCACGCAGACGCCCGCGAGAATTCGCAGCATCAGCGAGCGGGCAAGCATGAGCGCGTCGCGCTGTATCACGCAGTGCATGCACCGAAAAACGAAGTGTCGGCCAAAAGGAACATCTATACCTTTTACTTACATCCGCACCGTTCGACAGGCGTCGAGCTTAGCGGAGATCTTTTTGGAGACACGCATAATAAAAGCCATCCATTGCGTCTGTCCCGGCGGCGATTCGATATCCCACTTCCTGCGTCAAATCTTTGTCGTTTATACCCAGAATCGCGCGCGTCACATCCTTTGCATCCGAGGTCTCGCGCAGAAAGGGACCTACCACCTCGGCGTTTTCGGCGCTGAACGCTGAGCAACTTGCGTACACCAGACGTCCGCCCGGATTCAGCAGGGGCCACATCGCGCGCAGCAACTGAGATTGGCGACGTGCAAGCTCTGCGATGTCCTCAGGCCGCCGCAGCAACTTCACATCGGGATGACGGCGAATCACACCTGTCGCCGAACACGGAACATCGAGCAAGATCCTGTCGAAGCGTCGACCATCCCACCATTGCGCGGGTTCCGCCGCGTTGCCCACTCTTAACGTAGCAGTGAGTCCAAGGCGCTCGAGGTTCTGCTGGATCCGCACCGTGCGCTCCGACGAAATGTCGACGGCGACGAGCTCCGCAATGCCGGGCTGCAGCTCCAAGAGGTGACAGGTCTTTCCGCCAGGCGCGGCACACGCATCCAGGATGCGTTCACCCGCTGCCGGGTCGATGAGCCTTGCGGCCCATTGAGCGGCTGCGTCTTGAACCGAGATCAAACCTTCGCCAAAGCCGGGTAGTTCATTCACGTCGACCGCACGCTCGAGGCGCAGCCCTTCGGGATAACGTGCTACTTGCGCCACGGCAAATCCTCGGGCCGCCAGAGCCGTCCGATACTCCTCGACCGATACGCGCCTCGTGTTCACTCGTATCCAGAATGGCGGTCGTTCATTGTTAGCTTCGAGAATCGCCGCTGCCTGAGCGCCCCAATCGCAAGTCAGCTGCTTCACGAGCCAACGTGGGTGGGACGTTTTCAGCGCGAGATCCCTATCGATGCTCTCCAATAATCCAACGCCTTCACGCTGGTAACGCCGCAGTAGCGCATTGATCAATCCGCTTGCTCGCGGCTGACGCAGGATCTTGGCGGCATTCACCGTCTCCATGACGGCAGCATGCGCGGGAATGTCTGTCTGCTGCAGCTGACACAGACCCACGATCGCTAAGCCGTGAATTTCAGGATCGAGCCGCTGCGAGGGCTTGCTGAGTAATGTGCGTAAGAGTGCGTCGAGGCGCACGTACCAGCGGATGCTGTCGTAACACAACGCGCGCAATAGCCCACGATCTTGATCGCGATCGACCGATGTCAGCGCGATAGCGAGCGCTTTATCGAGCGACTGACCTTCGAAAGCAACCTGGGCGACGACACGCGCAGCGTGCGCTCGAACTCGTGCAGAGGCGCTCACCCCAGCACCGCGGACTGCAACTCATTTGCGCGCGCGAATTCCGCTGCCCTGATGGGCTTACGCCCCGCTTGTTGCACTTTCAACAGGCGCAAAGTCCCTGCGCCGGTCGCCACCGTGATTCCTTCGGCACCCGCTGCGACGACTGAACCCGGTACGGCCTCAGCGGAGGTCGAGCTCGGTTCCGCCTCCCAAATCCGCAATTGCTCACCCTGCCAACGGGTTTCGGCAATCGGCCAAGGAATGAATGCGCGGATCTGCCGATCGATCTGCGCTGCGCTCTGATGCCAGTCGATGCGCGCTTCTTCTTTGCTGATCTTGGATGCGTAAGTCGCACCCTCGCTCGGCTGCGGATGCGCCTCGAGCGTTCCGGCCGACAACTGCTCTAGTGCAGTCACGATCGCCTCGGCACCCAGCGATGCAAGGCGATCGTGCAATGACGCAGTCGTATCGCGCGCGCCAATCTCGATTTGGCGCTTCAGCAGCATCGGGCCGGTGTCCAAACCCGCATCCATTTGCATGATGGTGATGCCGGTGTGCGTGTCGCCCGCCAGAATCGCCCGATGGATCGGCGCAGCGCCTCGCCAGCGCGGCAATAGCGATGCATGGATGTTGAAACATCCGTGGCGCGGCACGCTGAGCACGGATGTGGGGAGAATGAGCCCGTACGCCACCACCACCATGACATCGGGTTGGAGCGCAGCGAGCGCTTCAAGTTGAGCAGCATCGCGCAGCGTGGAAGGCTGAAAGATCGGAAGTTGGTGTTCGAGCGCGCATTGCTTCACGGCGCTCATCGTGAGTTGCCGACCGCGGCCCGCTGGCCGATCGGGCTGGGTGTAGACACCGACAATTCGATGCTGGGAGGCGATCAGCGCCCGCAATGGCGCAACCGCGAACTCCGGCGTGCCGGCAAACACAATCGACAAAGAAGAGGTCACCGCGCGCCCGCCGTTCGCATCGAAGAAATTGGAGTGGAGCGAGCCAGAAGGCTCGCCAATGCCTGTTAGATGGCAGGCATCTTCGCACGAGGTGTGCTGGCGGGGCGATCCTTGCGCTCCTTCTCCAGCTTCTTACGAATGCGCGTGCGTTTCAGTTCGGAGAGGTAGTCGACGAACAATTTGCCTTCGAGATGATCCATCTCGTGCTGAATGCACACCGCCAAGAGACCATCGGCATTCATCTCGATTTGCTTACCGTTGCGATCCAGCGCTCGGACGCGAATGCTGTCGGCGCGGGTGACTTTGTCATACACCCCGGGCACAGACAGACAGCCTTCTTCAGTTTCTTCGACGCCATCGCGCGAGAGGATTTCCGGATTAATCAGCACGAGCGGATGGTCACGCGTCTCGGTAATGTCGATCACTAGCAGCCGCTTGTGAACATTCACTTGGGTTGCGGCAAGACCGATACCGGGCGCCGCATACATCGTCTCGAACATGTCATCGATCAGCCGACGCAAGGCGTCATCGACTTGCGCAACCGGTTCGGCGCGAATGCGTAGGCGAGGATCGGGGAATTCGAGAATGGGAAGTCGTGCCATGGTGTCGTAAATGTAGATCGTTAAGCTAACTGCGCCAAGCGGGAGAATGCGGGCGGGGGCGGTTCGCCGCCGCGCAGGACCTCGGCCCTGAATCGAGGATGAGATTGCCGAGATTCGGAATGAGAACCACGTCTCGCACTGAAGGCCTATTTGTGCAATCGCTGCAATGATGCTGCTAAAGTTAGGTCACTGTTGAACTTAATCTCGTTTCGGTAACACCAAGTCGCGCAATTCGATGCGTCGCAATAGCTGCCGAGACAACCGCTACAGGGGATTCGCCGCGCGACTCCTGTGCGCAACCTGGCCCACGGTTCACGACGGCCCACAACAGGGCCATGAATGGAGCTTGTACGCCGCATGAAGACTGCGACTTCGCCATTTCGTCCAGCGATCGTGCTCGGCCTGATCGCCGCCTTCACCCTGACTGCAGGGCTCTCCACGAGTTCCAGCGCACAAGAGTCCACGCGAACCATCGCGACGGGCAGCCACATTCCATTGAGCGCCGACGCGCCTGACCAGTACACGGTCAAGACTGGCGACACGCTGTGGGACATCGCCAAAGTCTTCTTGCGCGATCCTTGGTATTGGCCCGAGATCTGGTATCTCAACCCGCAGGTGCAAAACCCGCACCTGATCTACCCGGGTGACGTTCTGAAGCTGGTCTCCATCGATGGCCAGCCCCGCCTTACGATCGCCGAACGCGGCGAGGGCGCTGCGGCTGCACAGAGCGGTGGCGGCAAAAAGCTGTCTCCTCAGGTACGTCGGGAACCGCTGAGCCAAGCGATCACGGCCATTCCTTACGACATCATTGCGAGCTTCACCGGACGCCCGACGCTGCTCGACAAAGATCAGGTCAAGAGCGCTCCTTACATCGTCGCGTTCCGAGACGAGCACGCACTCGCCGCGGCAGGTAACGAGGCGTACGCGCGGGGCTTGAAAGACGCACCAGCGGAAGCCCGCTACTCCATCATTCACATCGAAGAGCCATTGCGCGATCCAGACAACAACGACCTACTGGGTTACGAAGGCGTCTATGTGGGCTCGGGCCCGATCGCAACGACCGGCGATCCCGCCAAGCTGATCCTGACCGATACCTCTCGCGAAGCCTTGCAGGGAGACAAGCTGTTCCCCGAGAGCACCGATGTGAACGTCGATTTCGTTCCTCACGCTCCGGCTTCCGATGTCGACGCCACGGTCATTGCAGTGCAGAGCCACACCGTCATTGGCCAATATCAAGTCATCGCATTGAATCGCGGTGCCAACAACGGCCTAGAAGCTGGCCAGGTGCTGGGCATCAATCAGAGTGGTGATGTGGTTCGCGACAAATTCAGCAAGGGCGGCTTGGGCGGCGGTGGCGGCTTCGGTCACGGCAAGAAGGTTAAACTTCCCGAGGAGCGCATCGGCGTCGCCATGGTGTTCAAGACCTTCCCGCACATGAGCTTCGCGCTCGTCATGGAAGCGACTCATGAAATCCGCCAAGGCGATCGCGCGACCAATCCCTGATTGGAAGACTGTAGACTGTAGGCCGTAAGGAGAAGCGACGAGTACGTCGTTTCTCCTGCTATTCACTATCCGCTAGTCACTGGTCACTATCTGCTCATGGATGAGCTCAAAGCTTGGTTGATGCTGGCACGCGTTCCTGGCCTTCACGCAGGAGTGCTGCAACCCCTGCTCCAGCAATTCGGCTCTATTACGGCGATCGTGAAGAGTTCGCCTGCGACATTACGGTCAGTAGGCCTCTCGTCATCGAACATTGAAGCGCTCACCCAGAGCGAAATGCAGATCGAATCGGACCTGCGTTGGCTCGATGCACCCGATCATCACTTCATTGCGTTTGGCTCGAGTGCGTATCCCGAGCTGCTAGCGCGCATCGCCGACGCCCCAATTGGGCTTTTCGTCCGCGGCAATCCCGACGTTCTCTCACTGCCGCAGTTGGCGATCGTCGGCGCACGCAACCCGACACCAACCGGACGCGAGAACGCGCATGACTTCGCGGCGCATTTGGCGCGCTGCGGACTGACGATCACGAGCGGGCTGGCGCTGGGTATCGACGCTGCCAGTCACGAAGGTGCGCTGCACGGTGCCGGCACGACGATCGCGGTCTGCGGGACGGGACTCGACACGGATTATCCGCGCGCAAACCGCGAGCTTGCCGACGCGATCAGCCGCAGCGGCGCATTGATCAGTGAGTTCCCGTTGGGGACACCGGCGCTGAAGGCGAATTTTCCCCGCCGCAATCGCCTGATTAGCGGGTTGTCGCTAGGCACATTGGTCGTCGAAGCGGCAGTGCAAAGTGGCTCGCTGATCACCGCGCGCTTAGCCGCGGAGCAGGGTCGAGAGGTGTTCGCGATCCCGGGGTCGATCCACAACCCCTTGGCCCGGGGCTGTCACCAACTCATCCGCCAAGGCGCCAAGCTGGTCGAAACGGCCGACGACATCTTCGCCGAATTGCGAGCGCTGACAGGCACTTTGCATGCAGCAACACCCGCAGCAATAAGTGGACGGAGCTCAGAGGATTCCCGACCCGTATTGGACAAAGACTATGAAATCTTGTTAGATGCGCTCGGCTTCGAGCCGGCCAGCGTCGATTCCCTGATCGATCGCACCGGCCTGAAAGCCGACGAGGTGGCCTCGATGCTGCTCATCCTCGAACTCGAGGGACGCATCGAGCCCTACCCTGGCGGGCTTTATGTCCGGCGAGCGACGAAGGCGACTCAATGAAGGAAACCGTTCTCGATATTCTCATCTACTTGTTCGAGAACTACTTCGATGCGGATGTGGAATCTGCCCGCGAGCCCGACCGGGACACCTTGAAGGAAGAATTGGAGCGGGCCGGATTCTCGGAACGAGAAGTCGGTCGGGCTCTGGAATGGTTGGAGCAACTATCTTGCGACCCGCCGCGAGTGGGCGCGATTTCCGCCTCCCGCGCGATGCGAATTTTCGACCCGAGCGAGCAGGCTCGGCTCGACACGGACTGCCGCGGTTACATTCTCTACTTGGAAAACGTCGGCATTCTGACTGCGGATCAACGCGAGCTCGTCATCGATCGTCTCCTAGCCTTGGATGCGCGGCAGATCGACATCGAGCAGGTCAAATGGGTCGTTCTCATGGTCCTGTTTAGTCAACCTGGCCAAGAGAGCGCTTACTTGCGAATGGAAGATTTGGTATTCGATAACAGACTTGATGCGCTTCACTAACTCCAAATCTAAGGTGTGTGATTTTCAGTACCGCGGTTGATCGCGGTTTCTTTTTTTATGGAGCAGAAGAATCTCGTCATCGTGGAATCGCCTGCAAAGGCGAAGACCATTAAGAAGTATCTCGGAAAGAATTTCGAGGTACTCGCTTCGTATGGTCACGTGCGCGATCTGGTGCCGAAGGAAGGCGCCGTCGATCCGAAGCACAAGTTCGCGATGCGTTACCAGATTCTGGATAAGAACGAGAAACACGTTCAAGCGATTGCACGCGCACTCAAGAAGTCCGATGCGCTGTATCTCGCGACCGACCCTGATCGCGAAGGCGAGGCCATTTCCTGGCATTTGACGGAGCTGCTCAAAGAGCAGGGCATCCTCGATGGCAAAGATGTCCATCGCGTGGTGTTCTACGAGATCACGCGCAATGCCATTCGCGAAGCCATCCAACAGCCGCGCGATATCTCGACGGACCTCGTCAATGCACAACAAGCGCGCCGCGCCTTGGATTACTTGGTGGGTTTCAACCTGTCTCCTCTATTGTGGAAGAAGGCAGGTCTACCTGGTGCGTCGGCCGGCCGTGTGCAAAGTCCAGCATTGCGGCTGATCTGCGAACGCGAAGAAGAAATTGCGCGCTTCGTGCCACGCGAATACTGGACGATCGATGCCGACACAGAAAAAGCAAAGCAACCCGTTCCGGCGCGATTGATCGAATATCGCGGCGAGAAGGTTGAGCAATTCACCGTTACGACCGAAGCACAGGCAAACGACGTTCGTTCCGGGATCGAGAACGCCGCGAAGGGCGAACTCACCGTCGCATCGATCGATCGCAAGCAACGCAAGCGCAATCCAGCACCGCCTTTCACGACGTCCACGTTGCAGCAGGAGGCGGCGCGCAAGCTCGGCTTCGGTGCGCAACGTACGATGCGGCTCGCGCAACAGTTATATGAAGGCGTGGATTTCGGCGAAGGTGCGGTCGGTCTGATCACGTATATGCGTACCGACTCGCTGAATCTTGCAGCCGAAGCGGTGCAAGAGATCCGCCAAGTGATTCAGAACTTGTATGGCGCCGACTCGCTGCCCGCAGAGGCGCGCACGTACAAAACAAAATCCAAGAATGCACAAGAAGCGCACGAAGCCATCAGACCCACTTCAGCGTCGATCACACCTGATCGACTGGAAGGCAAGATCGATGCGGATCAGTTCAAACTCTACAGCTTGATTTGGAAGCGCGCCGTGGCAAGTCAAATGGAACCGGCCGTGTACGACACCGTTGCGGTCGATATGGTGCCCGGGAAGAGCGCGAAGAAAGCAGGCGCGACCGCCGTCCTGCGCGCGAATGGTTCGACGTTGGTGAAGCCCGGCTACATCGCTGTATATAAGGAAGGCAGCGATGATACGCCCGAGGACGACAACGATCGCATCCTGCCGGCGATGGAAGTTGGCGACGTACTGAAGTTGCTTGCGATCCGTCCTGAACAGCATTTCACCGAACCGCCGCCGCGCTATTCCGAAGCGAGCCTGGTGAAAGCGCTGGAAGAATTCGGCATCGGCCGGCCTTCCACGTACGCCAGCATCATTCAGACATTGATCGGGAAGAAATATGCAGAGCTGCTCAATCGCCGCTTCGTGCCGACCGACTTGGGCAAGATCGTCAACCGCTTCCTGACGCGCAATTTCGAGCACTACGTCGACTACGGCTTCACCGCCAAGATGGAAGACGATCTCGATGAAATTGCCGACGGCAAAGAACAGTGGGTACCGGTGCTGGATCGATTCTGGAAGGAGTTCAAGCAGCAAGTCGATGTCGTAGATAAATCGGTCACGCGCGAAGACGTATCCGAGGCTCGCGAACTCGGCACCGACCCAGCCACCGGCAAACCCATTTCCGTTCGTTACGGCAAATATGGTCCGTTCGTTCAACTCGGCACCAAGGACGATGAAGAGAAACCGAAGTTCGCGAGCTTGCGACCGCATCAACGCATGGATTCGTTGACGCTTGCTGAAGCCCTAGAACTGTTCAAGTTGCCGAAAACAGTCGGCACCATGCCCGATGGGCAGCCAGTAAGAGTCGCGATCGGACGCTTCGGTCCTTACATTCAATACGCTGCGAAGAAATTCGTTTCCATCAAGGACGACGACCCGTACACGATCGAGCTGCCTCGCGCGCTCGAGTTGATCAAAGCGAAAGAAGAACTCGACGCGAATCGAATCATTCTCGATTTCCCGGACGCAGGGATTCAGGTTTTGAATGGCCGCTACGGTCCTTACATCACCGACCGCGTGAAAAACGCCAAGATCCCGAAAGATCGCGATCCCAAAACCTTGACGCTCGATGAGTGCAAAGAACTGATCGCCGTCGCACCCGAACGCGGCAAAGGGCGCTTCGGACGCTTTGCGAAGAAAGCAGCTAATGCGACGACCACCGCACCAGCAGCGACGGAAGACAAGCCGGTGAAGGCAGCGACGAAGACTAAACAGGCTGCCCCAGCGAAGGCCGTCGCCAAGTCGCCCGCAAAGACAGCCGCGAAAAGCGCGGCCAAGAAGAAAGCTCCCGCTAAGAAGGCAGCTGCGCGCTAATCCATGTGTGCCGAGCGCGTTGATATCGACGCAGTGCAGAGCTACTTGCGAGATCTGCAGGATCGCATCTGCGCCGCGTTAGAAGACGTCGACGGCACGGAAAAATTTCAAGCCGATCGCTGGACTCGCAGCGAGGGTGGCGGCGGAGAAAGCCGTGTGCTGCGCAACGGTGCTGTGTTCGAGCAAGCCGGCGTGAACTTCTCGCACGTCCAGGGCGCGAGCCTCCCTGCCAGCGCGACAGCGCATCGCCCTGAACTCGCGAACGCACCTTGGATCGCGATGGGCGTTTCGCTCGTCATTCATCCGGTGAACCCTTACGTGCCCACGACGCACGCGAATGTACGTTTCTTTTCCACACGGAAAGCGGAATCGAACGTGTGGTGGTTTGGCGGCGGATTCGATCTCACGCCTTACTATCCGTTCGAAGAAGACGTGTTGCACTGGCATCGAACCGCACAGAAGTCCTGCGAACCGTTCGGTGCCGATGTCTATGCGAAGCACAAAGACTGGTGCGATCGATATTTCTTCTTGAAACATCGGCAGGAGACCCGCGGAGTCGGCGGACTCTTTTTCGATGACTTGCACGAATGGGGCTTCGAGCGGTGCTTCGCCTATCAACGCAGCGTTGGCGATCACTTCTTGGATGCGTATTTGCCGATCGTCGAACGCCGCAAGCACACTGAGTACGGCGATCGCGAACGCCAGTTCCAACTCTATCGTCGCGGACGCTACGTCGAATTCAATCTGGTCTACGATCGCGGCACGCTGTTCGGGCTGCAGTCCGGCGGTCGCACCGAATCGATTCTGATGTCGCTCCCACCCTTGGTGCGATGGGAATACAACTGGCAGCCTCAAGCCGGAACCCCTGAAGCGCGGCTCTATGCGGAGTTCTTGAGGCCGAGGGATTGGCTGACTGAGCTGAGCTGAGCGGATAGCGGATTGAGGATTGCGGATAGTCAGAGCATTCCCATTCCCCACGCATTGTTCTGCTATCCCCTATCCGCTAGTCACTAGTCACTTCTCCGATGAACTACCGCCACATCTTTCACGCCGGCAATTTCGCGGACGTGCACAAGCATGTGATCTTGCTCGCGTTGATCGATCGACTCATTCGCAAGCCGAAACCCCTGCTCCTATTAGACACGCATGCGGGTCGCGGCACGTATGACCTGCGATCCGCTGAGGCGACTCGCGGCGATGAAGCGCAAGGCGGCGTGCGCCGAGTCATCAACGCCAGCACGGTTTCAAACCCGGACTTGAAACGCTTCGTCGATCTGCTCACACCTGCGCTTCGGAAACAGCACTATCTCGGATCGCCACTACTCGCAGCACAAGCATTGCGCGCGGAAGATCGGTTGATCTGTGTCGAATCGCAGTTAGAGGAAGCGCAGGAGTTGCAGAACGTTCTGCGGGAGCGGCGCAATACTTCTGTGATTCATGGCGACGGTTACGCTGCACTGAAAACCTATTTACCGCCAAAGGAAGCTCGTGGGTTGGTTTTGCTCGATCCACCATACGAATCCGATCGCGAATTCAACACGATCACGCACGCGCTACTCGCCGCAACTAAGAGATGGGCCACGGGCGTGTACGCGATTTGGTACCCAATCAAAGCGAGCGGCGAATCGCGGCGCTTCAAAGAAGAATTGCGTCACTTAGGGATCAAAAAGATTCTGCAACTCGAACTGTTCGTACATCCGAGGGATTCGCGCGTGGGATTGAATGGATCGGGAATGGCGATCGTGAACTCACCTTGGAAGCTCGACGAAGAAATGCGCGCCGCGCAGGCGGAGCTGTATGGTCTGCTTGCAGATAGAGCTGCGGATGAGCCTGTCGCCGAGTGGTTGGTTGGGGAGTGAGTGACGAGTGACCGGTGACGAGTGACGAGCAAGAGCGCCGTGGGTCACGGGTCAGAAGGTCGTGCGCATGAGCGAGGGCGTCAATAATCTTCGCGACCGCTTCGCTCCGGCGCAGGCTGAGCCTGTTTTTTCAGATGGATAGCGGCCTATGCAGGCATGACGAGCCACAAGCGCGGTGACCTAAACCCGGTCGCATCTTTGTGCGCTTTGCGTTGCGTCCGTCTCTTACCTCTTAAACTGACTCGTCACCAGTCACTCTCACTCCCGCCGCGCTAACGCGCGACATTCCTTCCACCTGAAACAACTCGTCAAATGATCGTTCACCATGCCGGTCGCCTGCATGTGTGCGTAGATGATCGTGCTGCCGACGAATTTAAAGCCCCGCTTCTTCAGATCCTTGCTGATAGCGTCAGACTCGGGACTCGTCGCCGGAACGCGTTTGTGTTCCTCGAAGCGATTTTGGATCGGCTTACCACCGACGAAGCTCCACAAGTGATCGGCAAAGGTGCCGTGCTTTTCGCGAAAGTCGAGATACAACCGAGCATTCGTAATCGCGCCTTCGATCTTCAACTTGTTGCGAACAATGCCGACGTCATTCATTAACCGAGTGATATCACGCTTGCCGAAGCGAGCGATCTTTTCCGCATCGAAGTTGGCGAAGGCAGCGCGATAGCCCTCGCGCTTGTTCAGAATCGTCGACCAAGACAAGCCCGCCTGTGCACCTTCGAGTACCAAGAATTCGAACTGAATCTCGTCATCCCAAACCGGAACACCCCATTCCTCGTCGTGATACTTGAGGTAGAGCTCATTGCCCTTGAGTGGCCAGGTACATCGTTTTCGGACTTTGTCAGACATGGTCATCGGTTGTGCTCAGGATGCGAAGTTATCGATTAAGCCATCCCCGCCGCGGTTCACGCGCGCAGCGATTTCACTTACTCACTGCATCACCACCGCAAACGGGGTAGGCGCTCACGCCCCTCAGGAGTACGATGCCACGCCATCTTGCAAGCTTTTGTCGTGTTTCAGAACTAGTCATGTCGTATCGCGAATCCGGTGAGTTTCCTGGGACCCGTTTACGTCGCATGCGTCGCGATGACTTCTCGCGTCGTCTGATGCGCGAGCACACGCTGAGCGCGGACAATCTAATCTATCCAATGTTCGTGATCGAAGGGCAACGCAAGCGCGAAGCCGTCGCGAGCATGCCCGGCATTGAGCGCGTCAGCATCGACGAACTGGTACGCGAAGCGGAACAGTGCGCTGAACTGGGCATTCCGGCAATTGCCCTATTCCCAGTGACTGCATCGAATGCCAAGAGTGAAGATGGCCGCGAAGCCTGGAATGCAGAAGGTCTTGCCCAGCGAGCCGTGCGCGCACTGAAGAAAGCCGTCCCCAATCTTGGCGTAATCACCGACGTCGCGCTCGATCCGTTCACAACGCACGGGCAAGATGGAATCATCGACGCGAGCGGCTATGTGGTTAACGATGCCACCGTCGAAGCGCTCGTGAAGCAAGCCCTTTCGCATGCAGAAGCGGGGGCGGACGTCGTAGCACCCAGCGATATGATGGATGGTCGCATCGGCGCGATTCGCGAAGCGCTGGAAGTCTCCGGCCATAGAAATACACGCATCTTGGCCTACTCGGCGAAATACGCCTCGAGCTTCTACGGCCCATTCCGCGACGCCGTCGGTTCAGCAGCGAATCTCGGCAAAGGCAACAAGTATTCGTACCAAATGGACCCGGCTAACTCCGATGAGGCACTGCGCGAAGTTGCTCTCGATTTAAAAGAAGGCGCGGACATGATCATGATCAAGCCCGGCCTGCCTTATTTGGACATTGTGCGCCGCGTGAAGGACACATTCGGTGCCCCGACGTTCGTGTACCAAGTGAGCGGCGAGTACGCGATGCTGACCGCAGCGATTCAGAACGGCTGGCTCGATGAGCGAGCCGCGGTACTCGAAACGCTGCTTTCCATCCGCCGTGCGGGGGCGGACGGAATCCTGACGTATCACGCCAAGAAAGCGGCCGCCTGGTTGAAGGGCTGACAACACGACTTAAGCCGCCTCATCCATTTCCTGATGCGAATCACGGAAAATTCCCCGTGATTCGCGCATCAATAACCCATGACAACCCAAGCTCCCCCCGATCGCTATGCGGTCGTCGGCTTTCCAGTGAGTCACAGCTGGTCGCCTTTCATTCACGGCATGTTTGCCAAGCAGACCGATCAGAACCTCACTTATGCACGCATGGAGATTGCCCCGGAGAACTTCGCTGCGGAAGTTGCGGCATTCTTCGAATCGGGTGGCAAAGGGCTGAATGTCACCGTTCCTCATAAGCAAGCCGCATGCTTCGCGGCGCGCTTCAGAACGCCACGAGCGGAAATTGCTGGAGCAGTGAACACACTCGCGATGCAGGCGGACGGTATTCTCGGCGACAACACGGATGGCGCTGGACTGGTCACCGACCTGACTCGCAATCTAGGTCTCGATCTGCAAGGCACTCGCATTCTGCTCTTAGGTGCTGGTGGCGCAGCTCGCGGAGTATTGGGCCCGTTGTTGGGCGAGGCACCTGAATATTTCGAGATCGCAAATCGCGATGCCAACAAAGCTGTTGAGCTGGCGAAAGAGTTCAAGAATTTGGGCGAGCTACACGGCTGCGGATTCGATGCGATTTCGAGCGCAGGAACGTTCGACCTGATTCTCAATGCAACTTCCGCAAGTCTGCAGGACACGATCCCGCCGATTCCGCCTTCGGTCATCGGCCCAACGACGCTGTGCTACGACATGGCCTACGGCAAAGGCGATACCGCATTCACGCGTTGGGCGAAGAATGCAGGGGCAGGCCGCGCTGAAACCGGCTGGGGCATGTTGGTCGAACAAGCCGCCGAATCGTTCTTCTTGTGGCGCGGCGTCCGCCCGGATACGAAGCCGGTGCTGGAGGCGGTCAAGAGGGAGAAATAGGGTCGGCCACGCAAAGAACACATAGACACGGTCGGTAAGCGAGAGAGCGAGCGCTGCTCGCGTTGGAACTCCGCGTGAAAGCAGAAGAAGAATTAGCCGCAGAGAACGCAAAAAAAGGTGATGAAGTGAAAGCGCGCGTGAAGCGCTCCGGCCCTATCTGACTTTTTGTGTGTGGGGTCATACCATGAGTAGAGGAGCAAGGTATGACCGAGAAGAAGATCAAGCAAGAAGTGATTGATGAGTTGATGAAGGAGTACCGCGGCCCGGAGGATTTCC
>JAEWBG010000110.1 GCA_023391335.1 Pseudomonadota bacterium
GGCATTAGGCGCTATTATTTGTATAGCTTCTCGCGCTTGACTGGCAAGCCCTGGAGGCACAAAAGGCATTAAATCCCACAAAAAAACGGCCCGCAGGCCGTTTTTTCATTGGGCTGGCGCACGGTGAACCCGGCGCCAAGGCGTGTCGCCCTTCAGGCGAAGTTGGCTTCGGCAAACTTCCAGTTCACCAGCTTGTCGAGGAACGTTTCGACAAACTTGGGACGCAGGTTGCGGTAGTCGATGTAGTACGCGTGTTCCCACACGTCCATCGTTAGAAGCGGCTTGGCGCTCGTGGTCAGCGGCGTCTCTGCATTCGGGGTCTTGACGACTTTGAGCTTGCCGCCATCCTTGACGAGCCAGGCCCATCCGGAGCCGAACTGCGTGGCGCCGGCATCTGCAAACTGCTTCCGGAAATCGTCGTAAGAACCGAAGCTTTCGTTGATCGCTTGTGCGATCGCGCCGGTCGGCTTGCCGCCGCCATTCGGCTTCATCGAGTGCCAATAGAACGTGTGGTTCCAAACTTGTGCGGCGTTGTTGAACGTCGGGCCGCTGCTGTTGCGAACGATGTCTTCGAGCGATTTGCCCTCGAGCGGTGTGTTCGCGATCAGCTCGTTGAGCTTGGTGACATACGCGCGGTGATGTTTGCCGTAATGAAACTCCAGCGTCTCCTTGCTGATGTGAGGTGCCAACGCCGTATCGGCGTAAGGTAACGGCGGAAGCTCGATTGCCATGGGTATCTCCAGACTCGACCGTGGGGTGTGACGATGACGGCGTAACGGCGTGCCGATACGTCGTGGAAATCAGGAAAGACTTGATTTGAATTGAAGAATAGGGGACCGATCCCCATAATTCAACGTCCTGAGAATGGCCGCGCCGCGCATGTCAGCGCTTCCCGAAGTCGCCCAAATCAACCTGTCGCCCTGCATTCGCGTGTGTCGTTTAGATGCACAGAACGTTTGCGCCGGTTGCGGTCGAACATTGGACGAAATTGCGCGATGGTCGAGGCTCAGCTTGGACGAACAGCGTGCAATCTGTGCAATCGCCGCGCAGCGTCGCCAAGCGCGAGTCGCATCGAACGTGAGCGGCTGAAGCTTTCCTAATCGAGGTGATCTAAGTGGACGTCATCGAACGCATCAAATCCCAGCTTTCATCCAACCCTGTGCTGCTTTACATGAAGGGCACTCCGGACTTTCCGCAGTGCGGTTTCTCTGCAGCGGCGGTTCGCGCACTGAGCGCAGCAGGCGCGAAGTTCGCACACGTGAACATCTTCGAAGATCCCGAACTGCGCGAAGCCTTGAAACAGTATTCGAATTGGCCCACGTACCCGCAGCTCTACATCAACGGTGAGCTCATTGGCGGCTCCGACATCATTCTCGAGATGTACAAGAATGGGGAGTTGCAGAAGGTAGTGGCGGAGGCGAAATAGGAATTTCGCGTGATGGAGTGATGGAGTGAAAGCGCAAAGCGCGTGAAAGGTGTAGGGCGTCGATTGTTGGTATCTGTCACCTGATCCGGCCGGAGTGTGGAACGGGCTTTAGAAAGCTCCCTGATCTCCGCCGTTCACGCGCTTTGCGCTTTCACTTCATCACCCCATCACCTTTCCTCCCGTAATAATCCGGATACTCCGCCGTCAATCCTTTAAAGCGGCGGTGAATCCATAAGTACTGCTCAGGAACGCGGCGGACTTGTGTCTCAATCAGATGATTGAACGTCGTGGCATCGGCGACGGGATCGTCGGTGGGGAAATCATCGAGCATGGGATGAATCACCATGCGATAGCCGGCTCCCTTAGGTAGGCGTTCTGGAAAGAAGGGCAGTACGGCAGCGCCCGTCATTTTTGCTAATCGAGAAGTCGCGGTATTCGTGGCGGCCGGGATGTTGAACAGCGGCACCATCTGCGCACCTTTCTTGCGATAACTCTGATCGGGCGCATACCAGACCGGCTCGTTGTTCTTGAGGGCGGTCACCAAGGTTCGAATGTCGTCTCGCGGGATTGCACGTTTTGCTTGGCGTCCGCGATTGCGCATCAAGAATGTCTCCAACACCAAGTTCGAGGTCGGCCGATACATGATGTTGGTCGGCATGCGCACGCACAGCGTGCGAGCGCCAATTTCCAAGGTAGTGAAATGTGCACTGAGCAAAATGGCGCCTTTGCCGCGAGCCAGTGCTGCGTGCAAATGGTGTTCGCCTTCCAGTCGAGTCAGCTTGCGAATTCGGTGGTCCGAACTCCACCAACTGATTGCGGTTTCGAACAGGCCAATGCCCAGACTGCGGAAATGGGCGTGCAGGAGCTTCTGTCGCTGATCGACGGGAAGCTCAGGGAGGCACAGTTCGAGATTGCGACGTGCGATGCGTCGAAATGAAATCGGCAGGTAATAGACGATCGTGCCGACGACACACCCTAAGGCGTAAAGCACTCGGTAGGGGAGTGGCTCGAGAATGCGCAGCGCTCCGAGACCGAGCCAAGTCGGCCAGTATCGCGGATGCATCAACGCAAGCGTGGAGGCGGATTTGGAGCTCAAAGGGCTTGTGCGGGTGGGTTGTCGAAGGCAGCGCGCATTGTGACGGCGACAGATCGCGCGTCAACTCTGGGGCTCATCGGGGGCTCATCGGGGGCTCACATCTGAGCATCATTCTGGGCCTGATTCTTGTCGCGCTGATATGGATCGAACCCAGGGCGCCTGAAGCGTTTGTATGCCCACAAATACTGTTCCGGATATTTGCGGACGTGCGCCTCGATCAGCTCGTGAAAACGCTGTGTGTCTGCGATCGGATCCTCGCTGGGGAAATTTCGCCAGGGCGGATGAATGTGGACGACGTACCCTTTTCCGTCGGCGCGCCGCTCGGGGAAGTAGGGCAGCACGGGAGCGCCTGAAATCTTAGCGAGGCGCGACGTCGCAACGTTGGATGACGCAGGTTGGCCGAAGAACGGAACGAGCCGGCTGTTCTTGTCCGTGAAGCGTTGATCGGGGGCATACCACACCGGCAAGTTGTTTTTGAGATTCTGCAATAGATCGCGAATCTGTTCGCTCGTGACGGCTTGAACCGTATGCCGCCCGCGGCTGCGCCTTGAAAGCTCGGCAATCAGTGCATTGCGCGGCGTCAGGTACATGACGCTGGTTGGGCCCAACAGAGTCAGAGCTCGTGCGCCCATTTCCAACGTCGTGAAATGTGCGCTGAGCATCAGTGCACCGCGTCCTCCTTTCAGAGCGGCTTCTAAATGATGCGCGCCTTCGAACCGAATCCAGCGCCGCAGCCGCTTTTCGCTCGCCCACCAAACGAGCCCTGTTTCGAGTACGGCACAACCCAACGATCCGAAGTGGTTGCGCACGAGCTGTTTGCGCTTCGACTCGCTCAACTCGGGGAGGCACATCGCGACGTTAATCGTCGCAACACGACGATCTCGCTGACTGACCCAGTACGCGATTCGTCCTAGCCCCCGGCCGATCGCGAGCTGCATGCGCAGCGGGAAGAGGTTCACGAAGCGGACGAACGCCAGCCCCAGCCATACGCCCCAATACCGCGGCCCCGCAAACTTGTAGAGCGGAATGCGTTCGGAGCTGCGGCCTGGTGTATGTGTACGATCGTGTTGCATTCGGCAATGAGTCCAACCAATCCTCTTGCTGACTCGTGACTCGTGACTCGTGACTCGTGACGGGCCAGCCCGTACCATTCGCGCGCGAATGGTAGCAGCACCTCTCATCGTTGAATCAGCGCACTGACGCGGCATGCGATTCATTTACACGCTCTTGCTGTACGTCCTCGCGCCTTTTGCGCTACTCAGCACCGCGGTGAAGGGCATTCGGGATCCGGCCTACCGTGAGCGTTTGGGTGAGCGCTTCGGTTTCACCCGCTTGCGACTCTCCAAGTCGATTTGGGTTCATGCAGTGTCGGTGGGCGAGGTGCAGGCGGCTGTACCCGTTGTTCGCGAGTTGTTGTCGCGCTCTCCGACGCTGCCGCTGGTCATCACAACCGCAACGCCAACCGGTGCCGAGCGTGTGAAGGCGATTTTCGGCGACCGAGTTCACCACTGCTATTTGCCCTATGACTTGCCGACCGCGACACGACGTTTTCTCTCGCGCGTCTCGCCTTGCTTCGGCCTGGTCATGGAAACCGAAGTTTGGCCGAACCTCTTCGCCGCATGTGGCAGCAGAAAGATTCCGCTCTTGCTGGCTAGCGCACGGCTGTCAGAAAAATCGGTGAGCCGATATCGCTCGTTCCCATTCTTCGGCCGCGCATTGAACGGAGTGCTGATCGCTGCTCAAGCACAGCGCGACGCCGATCGCTTCGCCGCCATCGGCGTGCCGAGTTCGCAAATCCATGTGACGGGCAACGTGAAGTTCGATCTGCAAGTTGCATCCGACCTCGTGGAGAAAGCAAAACAGTTGCGCTCGGACCAGTTTGGCACCCGAGTCGCGTGGGTCGCCGCCAGCACGCATGAAGGGGAGGAGAGCATGGTGCTCGATGCGCACAAGGCCGTGCTCCAGCACAATCGCGATGCGCTGCTGGTATTGGTGCCGCGACATCCGCAGCGGTTCGATGAAGTTCGAGCTCTGCTCAATGCCAGCGGCTTGCGATTCGCGTCTCGTTCGCGGGACGAACTCGTAACGGCCAATACCCAGGTACTGCTGGTAGACACGCTGGGCGAGCTCATGCTGTTTTATGCAGCTTCGGATCTGGCGTTCGTCGGAGGCAGCTTAGTCCCGATCGGCGGACACAATCTGCTGGAGCCAGCCGCGCTCGGCCGCCCGATCTTGATCGGACCCCACAACTTCAATGCGCCGGAGATCGCCGACAGTCTACTTGCCAACCGAGCCGCGGCGATTGTGAGGAACGCCCAGGAACTTACGAATCAAGCCGTTCGCCTCTTCGAGAATCCCGGTGAGCGAAACGATATGGGTGAACGGGCCAAGACTGTGGTCGAATCGAATCGAGGCGCGGTGGCGAAGGTGATGGAGTTGGTGGGGCGGATGGCTGGGGTGTGATGGGATCGTGGATCGTGGATCGTGGATCGTGGATCGTGG
>JAEWBG010000084.1 GCA_023391335.1 Pseudomonadota bacterium
ATGGGGAACGGAATGAAGAGCATCATCTTGGCTAACCGCTAACCGCTAACCGCTAACCGCTAACCGCTAACCGCTTCCCTTTGTTACCCTCCGCGCCCATGTCGAACTCACCCTTTCTCACGGCGGCAATCGAGGCCGCACAGGCAGGCGCCGAAGTCATTCGGCGCTATTACCAACGCAACCTGGACGTCACGATCAAGGCGGACAAGTCGCCGGTGACGCAGGCAGACGTCGAGACAGAACAGGCGATTCGCTCGATTCTTGCGACGCGCTTTCCTTCGCATGGTTTCTACGGCGAGGAGACCGGGCAGAACGCGCTCGATGCGGAATATTTGTGGCTCGTCGATCCGATCGACGGCACAAAAGCGTTCGTGCGAGAGTATCCGTTCTTCTCGACGCAAATCGCGTTGATGCATCGTGGGCGGTTGATCGTTGGCGTCTCGTCTGCGCCCATCTATGGCGAATTCGCCTATGCGCAGTTGCCGCACGACGTTGCGGCAACGAAGTTCGATCGCCTCGCCGTGTTGGACAACGCGAATATCAAAGTGAGTGCGCTCGATACGATCGAGTCGTGTGCGATCTCAGCCGGAAATTTGAAGTCACTCGCGAAGAGTCCGCAATGGGGTGCTTATGGGCAGTTGATTGCGCGCGCGAGCCGCATTCGCGGCTACGGCGATTTCTTGCACTACCACTTACTCGCGGCGGGAAAAATCGATGTGGTGATCGAGTCGGATGTGAACATCCTCGATATCGCCGCGCTCGCTGTCATTGTTGAAGCTGCGGGCGGGCGATTCACTGATCTGCGTGGGAACGCGTTGAATCTTCAGACGACGACGGTGCTTGCGAGCAATGGGAAGTTGCATGAGCCGGTGCTGGCTGCGCTTCGTAGCTGACGCCCGGACTAAGAATTCTAAGAACAAGATTTCACACGGAGGGCACGGAGAACGCGGAGGCTGAAGATAGTGTCGGCCGGCAGTCGCGAATACGCGGCTGACTAGCCGAAAAGCAATCCCCCTCTCCCTTTGATGAGAGAGGGCCGGGGAGAGGGTGCATTCACGCGAGCCCGCCGACCCTCACTCACTGAACATTTTCCTTGCGCTCTTTGTGTTGCGTCCGACGCTCCGTGCTCTCCGTGCTCTCCGTGTCCTCTGTGGAGATTCTCTACTTTTCATCCCAGAGCCTACCCCGGCTTACCATCCGCGCGCGGTCCGACCAGGATCGGCGTGTACGCCACGACGTAAATCAAAAAGCTCAACACCCACGCAGTTCCAGCGACGCAGAGCATGGCCACATAGTGCTCGGGCCAGATCGCGCTGCCGAACACGCGAGCGATGACGCCGATAGTGAGCAGGCTGTATGCGACGGTGATCGCTCGCGAGACGACGAGCGGGCGACCTGTATGCCCAAGCGATGCACGTGTCATCACGGCCAAGATCATGGTCGCGAACACACCCATTGTGAGTGCGTGCAGCCATTTCGCGGCCCAGGGCACGCCCGCAAACAACCAGCATGCTTTTAGCGCGAGCCCAATCGGCAGCCATGCGTAGCCTACGTGCAGCACCCACAGGATCGACTCGCCACGAGTCTTGAAGCTGCGCCATCCGGTTAACCGCACTGCATGCGCGATGGCAGCGAACGCCGCGAGCGCAGCACTCAGCCAACCGGTCGGTGCGAGTGCATCCACGACAGCGATGGCGATCATCGAGCCGATCACCGCGATTTCGACCCACTTGCGGCTCACGACGTTGACCGACTCGCCGCGACGTCGCAAGGCATTGCCAGTGAATGCCGGCACGATGCGGCCGCCGATGATCGTGACCAGAATCAGGATCAAATCGATCGCAAGTGTCATCGCGCGCGAGGCCAGCGTTGCATCGCCACGCGAGAGGGCGACGAGAAATGCCGCATCGATCAGCCACAGCACCGCGAGCACCGCTAGCAGACGGGTGTTGTGATTGCGACTGCGCAGGAGCGGCGGTGCGAGGAGCGCGGCAAGCGTGGGAAGAAACGCAAGTTCGAGGACCGCGATCAACCCAATCGGCAGTTCGTTCGCGCACGCCATCGCGATTCTGCCTGCCGCCCAAACACTCACGGCGATGATGAGCGGCTTGCCGCCAAATCCCCGTGCTCCCGTCCAACTGGGGACCGCTGTCAGCAGGAATCCTGCAATTGCCGCTGCCACAAAACCGTAGAGCATTTCGTGCGAATGCCAATACATTGCCGGCAGGCCGCGAAATGGCACTGCATGATGCGCAAATACGTACAGCCAAACCGGAACCGTCAGCAGCGCGTACCACCCTGCAAGTAGAAAGAAGGGCCGGAAACCGTAAGCGAACAACGCAAATCGCCTAGGTGCAGGCAGCGCGCTGTGGAGGTCATGAGCTATGTGAGTCATGAGTCGATTCTCCGACGTCGGCAGAACGTGTGCCCTGATCTGAATCAGCTAGCCTGCGACGTTCGCTCTTGCGCGTAAGAGGCACCGCATTCCCCTGAAGTTCCGTCCCGGACGACTGCGACACAGAAGCGGACGCTCGCGTATCGATGGCCGACGATTCAGCAGATAGGATCTTTCGCGCGCGTGCGCCTGCCGAAGCATGCGCAATGACTCGCCAGCCGAGAACGACAACTTCATGTGAGATCCAGTTGCGTGATTACCAGAAGAGGCTTTCTGCAGGCATCCGTTATTGCGGCCACCACGGTGCGGTTTTCAGCGACTTGGGCTCGCGAACTTCCCGCCAGCGGGAGGGTCATGACGGTCAACGGTTGGATGGATGCCAGCGAAATGGGGCTGACGCTCGAGCACGAGCACGTCTATGCGGACTTAAGGCCGTACACGGTTCAGAAGGAAAAGCCCCTCAAGATTGATACTGACGAAGTGGCTGCCGTCGTGCTGCCGTATCTCGCCAAAATTAAAGCGCTCGGCTGTAAGACGTTGGTCGAATGTACGGCCACGGATTTGGGCCGTACTCCAGCGCTGGTGAAACATTTATCGCTGGTCAGCGGCATCAACATGCTCGTTCCGACCGGCAATTACCTCGCGGCCGATGGGATCTTCATCCCCGATTACGTTCGGGAATTGAGTGCCGCCGCGCTCGCGAAACGATGGATTCGCGAATGGGAGCACGGCATTGGCGACAGCGGCGTGCGTCCCGGATTCATCAAGCTCGGTGTGAACGGCGGCGCGCTGACTGAGCTCGAATCAAAGGTGATTGAAGCGGCCGCGATCACGCATCGGGCATCCGGTCTCACAATTGGGATTCACATCGGGCCATGGCGAAAAGTCGAACCCGGTTATAACGCTGCCGCCGCGTTCGATATCTTGAAACGCTTCGAAAAGTTCAAAGTCGCGCCCTCGGCTTGGATTTGGTTCCACGCCCAGAACGAACCGGATTTTGCGCAAACGCTGCGCGCAGCCAAGACCGGTGTCTTTGTTTCGTTCGATGGGTTCCGGCCAGGCATGGAAGCCGAGTACGCGTCAGTGGTTGCGCGCTTCAAGGCTGTCGATCAATTGCATCGACTGCTCATATCTCAAGACGCCGGGTGGTACACGGCAGGAGAGCCGCACGGTGGAGAGTTCGCGCCTTTCGATCCGCTCTTGACGACGTTGCGTCCGGCGCTTCTCGACGCGAGGGCCAGCCAAGAAGATCTAGAGGCCTTGCTCGTTGGCAATCCAGCCAATGCGTACGCGGTGCGGGTTAGAGCGCTCTAGGTCGCCTGTTGATTGGCGCGACGATATTCGCTTGGAGCGATCTGCATGATGCGCTTGAACGCTGCACTGAATGCGCTTGGGGATTCATAACCCAGCGAGACCGCAATCGACATTAGGCTGTCGTTCGAGCTGCGCAGACGGTTACACGCAACGAATGCTCGCCATTGCGCTAAGTACTCGAGCGGCGCAGAGCCGACGATTTGCTTGAAGCGTTCAGCGAACGTGGATCGCGACATTCGCGCGAGCGCGGCTAATTCCTGCAGTGTCCACCGTCTGGAAGGATCGGAATGCATCGCGCTGAGTACGGGACCGATGCGCTGATCCGCAAGCGCGAAAAAACATCCTACGCGCGTGCCGTCTTGCTCGTTCAAATAGAGTCGCAGTACCTGCACCAGCATGATGTGCGCGAGATGCTCGGCAACGAGCGCACCGCCAGGTAGTCCTTCGCGAACTTCGGTCGCCAATTGTTCCAGCGACCAGTGGAGCACGGAGGCTTGCGCACGATCCTTGGTGATGTGAATCGCGGGCGGTAACGCGCCAAAAAGAATCTGTGCGTGATTGCTTGCGAACGTGTAGCGGCCGCCGATAAGAAAAAAGTCGCCGCCTCCGTTGCACACCGCAACGTCGTTGCCAGCTCGTTCGTAGATCACCCGTGCCTCGATGGGATCGAGCGCCAGACTCGAGGCAAGAATGAAAGGCCGCCCCTGCGTGAGTAGAAAGCAATCTCCCTGCTCAATTCGACGGGGCGTATCGCCCTCAACGCAGAGCCAGCATGCACCGCGAAGGATCGTGTTGAACTTGATTCCGTCTGGAGCGGGAAAGCGGATTGCCCAATCACCGCCCGCATCGAGTCCCGCAGAAACATAACTGCGCGGTTTGAGAATGCCGAGAACTTGGGAGAGCGGGTCCACAGGAGTTCGGATCGAAGCGAGTGTGAGGGGCAAAAGGGACTTCGATTTAGGAGGCCGCGTTTAACTCTGTCAATAGCCAAAGTCTTGAGGTATGCCGGCAAATCGATTTGCGTAGATGCTGCTCGCATCACCTCACAGAAGAGGCTTCAAGTTTGCTAAGTTTGCGGACGTGTACTCCGACGCAAGTAAGCGGTGATGCATGGCTACTTCTGTTCCAACTCTCTACGAATGGCTGGGTGGAATCGACGCTCTAAATCGTTTGACGACTCGCTTCTACGAACGCGTGAAGGAGAATGCGATTCTCGCGCCGATCTTCGCGCACATGAGTCCTGAGCATCCGCACCACGTAGCGGCGTTTCTAGCCGAGGTGTTGGGTGGTCCGGCCGACTACTCGGCCAATAATGGTGGCCACCCCAACATGATTCGTCACCATTTGAATCGTCACTTGAATCAGTCTCAACGTCGTGAATGGGTTGCGTTGCTGCTCGATACGGCTGACCAGTTGGGAATGCCGGACGATCCTGAGTTCCGCTCAGCGCTTGTCGGCTATCTCGAATGGGGTTCGCGATTGGCGGTGATTAATTCGCAGCCTGGAGCGACCGTCGATCCAAATGCGCCCATGCCGAAGTGGGGATGGGGTGAAGTGAAGGGGCCGTATTCGCCTTGAGGCAAGTCATACCGGATAGGGCACGAGTGCAAAGAGGTCTGAGAACAGAAAGGAGTTTCACACGGAGGGCACGGAGCACACGGAGGTTGAATGTCAGAGGCAGGCAGAGACAAGAACTTCTAGACAGGATTGCAAGATGAACAGGATGCTTGAGAGCAGGAACAGATTTCTGAGCTGACCGAGCTCGAGAACATTCGTCTGCACTTGAGGCGATGTACGCCAGCGACGATTTAGCGATCCCAAACAATCCGTGGGACACAGGATCGTGCTCGAATGCTTGGACGGCATACAGCGCTGTCAGAACTTGCGAGAACAAGTCCTCGGTTCTGCACATGTCCGCGAGATTCGACCGCACATCACTATTGCTCATCCTCGCAATCCGAAATCAGCACGTAACTCGCCTGATGACACTAAGCAGTTGTGTGGCGGCGTGGACGTGTCCTTCTATGAGATCGCGCTGATCGAACAACGTGGCGAATCGCCCTGGATCGTTATCAGGCGATACGCTCTAAGGGATTAGAATTCAAAGGAATCGTCAATTCGCGACCCGTCTCAACTCGCCGGAGTATTCTGCCGCGCTCGAACATCAGCGGAGCTCAACGATGAGTGAATTCATCGGCCTCGATCGCAGAACCCTGCTCAAGTCCGCAAGCGCATTGGCGCTCACGAGTTTTGCCGGGACTATTGGAGCGGAAGCACAGCGGCGGAAATATGCGATCGTCGGAATGGGCTCCAGGTCGCGGATGTACACGCAGGCGATTACCGAAACGTACAGAGATCGCAATGAGCTCGTGGCGATCTGCGATACCAACCCGGGTCGATTGCAGTTGGCCGCGAGGACAGTGGCAAGGGCGAGTGCAAATCCAAAGAGTTTTGCTGCTGCGGATTTCGGCAAAATGATCGCTGAGACGAAGCCTCACGCGGTCATCGTGACAACTCCTTGCGCGACTCATCACGAGTACATCATCCGTGCACTCGATGCAGGGTGCGACGTCATCACTGAAAAGCCCCTCACGACAACCGCGGATAAAGCGCAAGCGATTCTCGATGCATGCAAACGCAACAATCGGCACGTCCGAGTGATGTTCAACTACCGCTATTCGCCGCCGCGAACTCAAGTCAAAGAATTGCTGATGAGCAATGCAATTGGCGACGTTCTCTCGGTGGATTTCCATTGGCTCCTGAATACGCTGCACGGAGCCGACTACTTCCGCCGATGGCATAGTCAGAAGCGTATGTCCGGTGGCTTGATGGTTCACAAGGCGACGCATCATTTCGACCTCGTGAATTGGTGGTTGAGTTCGCAGCCCGAGTGGGTTCTCGCGAACGGTAAGCGCGAGTTCTACACATCGGCCATGGCAAAGCGCATGGGCTTGAAGAGCCATCACGAGCGATGTCGGACGTGCCCGGAGGCGAATGCGTGCACTTTCTACCTTGATCTTGCCGCCGACCCGGGGTTCAAGGCGCTGTATCTGGATAACGAGAAATTCGACGGCTACTTCCGCGATCAATGCGTGTTTCGTCCGGAGATCGATATCGAGGACACAATGAACGTCATTGTTCGTTACAGAAGCGGCGCGACGCTGAGCTACTCGCTGAATGCGTGCAATGCGTACGAGGGATATCAGATCGCGTTCAACGGCACGAAGGGGCGCCTCGAGCATTCGATGGTGGAAGGCGCTGCCTCATTTGCAGGTGCCACTCAAACAGGCACAGTGAAAGGTGACGTAGTGCGTACTCGCATCATCCCCATGCGTGGAAAAGCGCAAGAAATCGAGCCTTGGACCGGCGACGGTGCACATGGCGGCGGCGACAAGGTGATGCTCGATGAAGTGTTTGGAGTAGCGCCGGAAGATAAATACATGCGGGCATCGGACGAGCGGGCAGGCGCGTACTCGATGCTGATTGGCGCGGCCGCGAACCAATGCTTTGAAGGAAACGCGGCGGTGCGAATCGAAGATCTCGTTCGCGGCCTCTCTGCGCCGGCCATGCCGGCGATGCCGACGCGCGAGACGCCCGTTCCGATGCCGATGCGAGTGTGATGCGATGTCGCCGCGGAACCAACTCATGCGCGAGCTGAACAAGATCGGCGTGGTAGAACAACGTGTGCCCGGTCGTGACGACGGATTCGCTGGGCTCGTATTCCGCGGCAAAGACATCGGCCACTTCCATGACGATCATGAAGTCGATCTGCGTTTGGGTAAGCAGCTCATCGCCAGAGAGAAGTTGAAGCACCCGCCGGATTCGCGGGTGCATCCGAAGCGCGCCAAGAGTTCACCGTGGATCGAACTTCCTCTTTTCACGACTGCCCACGTCAAGGAAGTGACTAGGCTCGTCAACTTGGTGATATCGCGCCTGGATCAAACATGATTCCCTCACGCCGTGGTTGTTTTTTGCTAATTGCGCTGGTGCTGTCTCTCCAATCTAGGGCTGCCATTGCTCAGTTCGGGGAAGATCGGTTCGTTACTTCCAAGTTCGAGCGTGGCTCAGTGGCTCTTGCGCAGCACCAGAACGTTGCATCGCTCTACATCGACGAAACCGACCATGCAGGAGTGATTCGCGCGGCGAAGGACCTGCAGGCGGATTTTGAACGAGTGACCAGTATTCGACCTGAGCTTCGCACGCAGGCCGCAGCCGTGAGTGGAACACAGATCATCATTGGAACAATCGGCAAGAGCCGGCTAATCGATGATCTGATCGCGCGCCACAAGCTAGACGTCAGCGACGTGCGAGGTGAATGGGAAAGCTTCGTCATCCAGACCGTGGATAAACCCCTCCCTGGTGTAGATCGTGCAGTGGTGATCGCCGGTAGCGACAAGCGCGGCACGATTTATGGGATCTACGATCTCTCCGAGCAGATGGGCGTTTCGCCATGGTATTGGTGGGCCGATGTACCCACGGCGCGCCAGGATGCGTTGTTCGTCAAGCGCGGCCGATATGTGGTCGGCGCGCCGGCTGTGAAATATCGCGGGATCTTCTTGAATGACGAAGCGCCCGCGCTCAGCGGATGGGCGAGCGAGAAGTTCGGCGGCTTCAATCATAAGTTTTATGCGCATGTATTCGAGCTGATCCTGAGGCTGCGCGGGAGCTACCTTTGGCCGGCGATGTGGGGCAGCGCTTTCGAAGATGACGATCCATTGAACGCGCCGCTCGCTGATGAGTATGGTGTGGTGATCGGCACTTCCCATCACGAACCGATGATGCGCGCGCATGATGAATGGCGCCGCTACGGCAAAGGCCCGTGGGACTACGCGGTCAACGCCGAAGAACTGCAACACTTCTGGCGCGTCGGCATCGAGCGCGCCAAACCCTATGAAAACATCGTCACGATCGGCATGCGCGGCGATGGCGATAAAGCAATGTCAGAGCAAACGAATGTGAGCCTGCTCGAGCGGATCGTGGCGGATCAGCGCGACATCCTGCGTGACGTGATGCATCGCGATCCATCGCAGGTCCCGCAGTTGTGGGCGCTCTATAAGGAAGTGCAGGGCTACTACGAGCGCGGCATGCGTGTACCTGATGATGTGACCTTGCTTTGGTGCGATGACAACTGGGGCAACATTCGCCGTCTGCCGACTCCTGCAGAGCGCAATCGATCGGGAGGTGCAGGCGTGTACTACCACTTCGACTACGTTGGCGGTCCGCGTAACTACAAATGGCTGAACACGATTCCGATCTCGAAGGTGCAGGAGCAGATGAACCTTGCTTGGCACTACGGCGCGAATCGGATTTGGATTGTGAACGTCGGCGATTTGAAGCCGATGGAATTTCCGATCGATTTCTTCTTGACGATGGCGTGGGACCCCGCGCGCGTGCAGTACGAAAAGCTGCAGGACTATTCACGCGATTGGGCTGCGCAACAGTTCGGTTCACAGCACGCGGATGAAATTGCCGAGTTGGTGAACGGCTATACGAAACTCAACTCTCTGCGTAAGCCGGAGATGATGGCGCCGGACACGTTCTCGCTCGTGAACTATGACGAAGCGGAGCGCGTCTTGAGCCAGTGGCGCGAGTTGGTCGCCAAGACTCATCGCTTGCAGTCGATGTTGCCGAAAGGATCGCACGATGCCTTCTTTCAACTAGTTGCATATCCGGTGTTCGCGAGTGCCGCCGTTCAAGAGATGTATGTCGCAGTCGGACGCAATCGCCTGTACGCGGCGCAAGGACGTACCGACGCAGCCGATCAGGCGCAGAGTGCGCGTAAGTGGTTCGCGGCAGATCAACGACTCGCCGATGAGTACAACGCGATCAACGGCGGAAAGTGGAATCACATGATGGACCAGATCAACATCGGCTACACGACGTGGCAGCAGCCGGAACTGGAAGTCATGCCTGCCGTGAGCGAAGTGCATGCGAAACATGGCCCCGTTCCGGCGATGGCCATCGAAGGCAGCGAGAATGCGTGGCCGGCATATGGTGCGAAACCTGCGGTGCTGCCGCAGCTCGATGCGCAAACGCGAGGTACGCGCTGGATCGAGTTGTTCAACCGCGGCGATGCGTCGTACACCTACACGATTGCAGCCGATCAATCATGGGTCACGATCGACAAACCAGCCGGCTCGGTGAGTGGAACGATTCGTGTCGAGATCGGCGCCGATTGGAGCAAGCTGCCCGAAGGCACCTCGAGCGCTTCGATTCAAATCACTACCAGCGCAGGCGAAACACTAACAGCTCAGATGCCTGTTGCAGGTTCGCGCGAGCTGCCACGCGGCTTCCGTGGATTTGTCGAACGCGATGGAGCGATTTCGATCGAAGCACCGAGTTTCAGTCGAGTCGTGAACGATCAGTCGGTGCGCTGGAAAGTGCTGCCGGACTTCGGTCGCACGGCGGGTGGCGTGACGATCTTTCCGGTCACGGCAGAGACTCGCTCGCCGGGCGGAGCGACGCCTCGGCTAGAGTACGATTTCTTCATGCGCTCGACGGGGCAGGTCCAAGTAGAGTTGGACTGCGCGCCGTCTTTGGATTTCCAATCTGGAGACGGCCTGCGAATTGCAGTCGGAGTCGACGACAACGCGCCGGAGATTCTGAAACTGGATACCTGGGCGCAGGGCATTTGGGACCGGGCCGTGGCCGAGAACATCCGCCGAGTGATCTCGAAGCAATCCATTCGAAATGCCGGCGCACATACGCTCAAGGTGTGGATGGTGACGCCGGGTGTCGTGCTGGAGAAGATCGTGATCGATGCAGGTGGCGTGCGGCCGAGCTACTTGGGGCCGCCGAGTGCGGATTTTGTTTCGACGCATCATTGAAGCAGCAATAGATCGATGAGGAGCTAACGTGGATCCATACGAGATCATCGATCTAACTGGCGAGCTGATATGGATCTCTCTGGTCGCGAACGTCATTGGTGTCGTGGCCTGCTTTCTCATTGCGAAACTGCGCGGTTCCAAGCATGTTGTGTTCTGGATCACAATGGGACTGTTCTTCGGCCCGTTCGCGATTCCGTTTGCGTGGTGGCGCACCGGACGCGAGAAGCGAATGAATGTGCCCGCCGCTTGAAAAAGCGAGCGGCGCTCGCTAGCGTCGTGCGGCATCTCCACCATTAAAACGAGAACTCACATGGTCAAGAAGATCGTCGCCGTCATATTGATTGCCGCAGGTGTGCTTGGGCTGATGTACGGGAAAGTGAACTACACCAAAGAAAAGCATCAAGCCAAGATCGGCCCTGTGGAATTGACGGTGAAAGACAAACAAAGCATTGCTATCCCGGTGTGGGCGAGCGTTGGGGTGATCGTGGCGGGTGTGGGGATCTTGCTGATGCGCGGCAAATGATTTACTCGAGCCGCACACAAAAAGCGCAAAGAAAAACAAGGATCACAGAAAGGATGTGATTCGATCGGTCGTGAGCTCAGGGCCGCCACGAACGATGCGTCGCTTTTCTATTGTTCCCGCTGTCAAACTCTTCGCTTCTGCTTGGGAGATTCAGAGACAAGATTTTCTAGACAGGATTAACAGGATGAACAGGACGTGCGAGGGCAGGAACAGATCTCTTAGCTTTGACCATCCTGTCAATCCTGTTCATCCTGTCAAAAATGTTTGCTTCGGCTTGGGGGAGGTCCCCTCTTTGTGTTCTCTGTGAATCCTTGTGCTCTCTGTGTTACGTCTTCTCTTCTGCAAGTCGCGAAATTTGCTTAAACAGCCACAAACGTGCGGCCTGAGTCCCAGGTGATCTCGCGCATCGGCACGCCATAGAGGCGAGCCATCGAAGATTCGTTCAGTACTTCGGTGGTTGGACCCTCGATCCAGTGGCCATCGCCGAACAGCAGTAGCGCGCGTTGGCAAAAGCGCGCAGCGAGTCCCGCATCGTGCAGGCTCATCAAAACCGCGTGTCCTTGCTGCGCTCGCGCGGCGAAAAGATTTAGCACATCGATCTGATGATGCGGATCGAGATAGTTCAGCGGCTCATCGAGCAGGAACGTGGTGGGGTTCTGCGCAAGGATTGAGGCGATCGCGACACGCCGGCGCTCGCCGCCCGATAGCGTGGTGATGTCTCGCTCGACAAAGTGAGCGAGCTGAACTTCCTGCAGCGCTTGAAGTGCTATCTCTCGATCCTTAGCGCTCTCCCACGCCCAGAAACCGATATGCGGATGGCGCCCGATCAACACGGATTCGAGCACGGTGGAAGGAAACGGATCTTCGCTCGCTTGCAAGAGCAATGCAGTGCGCAGTGCGCGCTCTCGAACTGGAATCGAGCCCAATGTCGCGCCAGCAAGTTTCACCACTCCCGCTGAGGGTTCGCGCAATCCTGCAAGGGTATGCAACGTCAAAGTCTTGCCAGCGCCGTTACGCCCGAGAATCGCGGTGATACTGCCTGGCTTCAACTCAAGGTTGAGCTCGTGGACCAACGTGCGCTCGCCGACGCGCACGATCAACCTCTCGCTTTGCAGCGGTGCGATCGGGTTCACTTCTTCCATCCGATCTCGATCGCCGTCGCAGGCCCGACGATCACTTGCCGTAGCGATTCGGGCATTTCCGATCGCGAGGGCGACACCGGAATGCGTCCGCCCATCACTTCTGCGAACTCTTGCGGGTAAAGCGGTTGGCGTTCGGGTTCGGCGTAACCGATCGGCAGAAGCGGCTCATTCGTCGCGAGATCGTATTTGTCGGTGGCGCCGAGCGTGTGTAAGAACTCGTGGGCCATGACGGTATCGTTCGATCCCATCATGCGTCGATCCGCGAATGCGTGAACGATGCCAAATAGGCCCTTCTGCAATCCCACTGAATGCGGAAGCTGCGGCGACAGCGCGGGATCGTGATACAGCACGAACAGTTCGATATCTGGTTTTGCTCTTGCAGGATGCACCGGTGTACGCCATGCCCAATATCGAGTGCGCAGGCTCCAAAGTGCGATACTGAGTCGGCCAGCGCCGGGCTCGACAGTCGGCGGAAGCTCGCGCATCGGCAATGCGAGCGTGAAGCGCACGGGTCGCTCCATGCGGATGCCATATTCCGCAGCTTCGCTTTGGAAGAAACTTTCCAAGGCCAACAGATCTGCAGGGCTCAACCCCTGCACGAATCGCTCGGAGGTGGCGCTCCCATCCGCGTTGATTGGAAACACGGTCACTCGCAGCGGAATATCCCAGTCCGTCGAGTAGACGCGATCGAAATAGGTATTGAGCGCGACGAACAACAGGATCAGGAGCAGGATCAGAATGCGAATCTTGCGCCACATGCGGTGTTACCGGTTCCAGATGTCGAGGAAGGTGTGCGCCATTAACTTTGCTCCGCACTGACGGACACGAGTTCTCCGTCTTCCGCGGAGTAGCTGATCGTCATCGGCTGACAGCAGACGGAACAGTCTTCGATGTAGCTCTGCGACTCGACCGAAAGATCGAGAAACACTGTGATGACCTCCCCGCAGTAGGGGCAGCTCACTTCAGCTGTGGTTTCAAACATGCATTCGGTCTCGAGTTTTCGTCCAATGCCGCAACGCCGTGGTATTCAGGTAGGCCAATTTGCATTGCACGTCTGCAGTTCTACGTCGTGAATGCGTCACGAATCCATTCTACGGCGCCGCCGAACGAGTCCATCGCTATCACGTCGAAGCGCAACGGAAATTGCCGTACGTCGCTACGAGTGGCCCACAAAAAACGCGCCGCGTTGATGATGCGCTTCTGCTTACGGTACGTGATGGATGCCGCGGCCCCGCCATAGCGCCGTGAAGACCGAAAACGCACTTCGACGATCACGACTGTCTTGCCATCCAGCATCACCAAATCGATTTCGCCGCAGCGGCATCGATAGTTGCGCAGAATCAATTTAAGCCCGTGGCCCGTCAGATAGCGCAATGCCGATTCTTCTGCATCGAGCCCCGCTTCCTTGCGTTGGCGATCATCCATGAATGTTTCCTCTAGGGTTGAGTTGCTGACATCGTCGTTGTGCCGATCGGCTCGGCCCGGCCATCCGTCACGCGCGCCCAGTCGAGTTGGCGATGCACACGGCCGCTGTCATCGATCGATAACAAACCGGTCATGCCGGGAATCGCATGCTCGCTGCCAAACTGTCCGGCCTTCAAAAGCGGAATCAATCGATAAGCGTCGAAACCGAATGCATACAGACGTCCGCGCCCCCGTGCTCGCACTGGCCAGTAACGCGTAAGCGCATCGCGCAGCTGTGTCGAAACGGAATCCGGCGAGATGACCCAGGGCATATCCGGGAACATCACGCCTTCGAGATCGGAATTGGCTTGCGCGGCGGGTTCGAAAATGTCCGACGTGCTGTAAACCGGAAGATCTCCCGCGCGGTGAAACTGCAGCGCGGGGCGAACCAAGCGGCCTTGCAGCGGTTGTGCGCCGATGAAGACGAACTCCACATCCGTGCGTCGACGCGACTCAAACTCGAGGCGCGTGTGCAATACGGCATCCAATGCAGTGGCACGCGCACGGCTTTCATCGACCAGCAGTAACTTCGCGACCGGTCCTGAAAAGTCGCGTTCGCCGGGATCGTAGAAGCGCATGGCTGCGATGCTGCCGCCGAGCGTTTTTAATTCATCATCGAAAGCGCGGAAGACGCGTTGTCCCCATTCGTTGTTCGGCAACAAAACGAGTCCGCGAATGTGCCCATCGTTTGCGATGCGTTGCGCAACTTGGCGCGCCTCTTCTTCCGGATCCAAGGAGTACTGATACAGGAACGCAGGTTTGCTGATCTCATCGCTGAGTTGATTCAGCGCGAGTGTCGGGACAGTAACCGCGCCCGATACGGCAACAGCGGTGACCTCTTCCTTCAGGAGAGGACCGACGATGAATTCCGCGCCTTCATTGACTGCGCGTTGATACGCAGTGACAGCGCCTTCTTGATCGGAGTCATACACGTTCAGGACTGGGCGGCGGCTCGGATCCTGTTGCAGGAGTGCCGCAAGAAAGCCATCGCGTACCGCCATCCCGGCGGCCTGCATTCGGCCTGACAGCGGCAGCACCAGAGCGACATGCGAGGGGAACTCGAGTCCCACACCCAACTCTGGCAACAGCGTCTGAGTGAGCAGGTCCTGTGCGGGGTGATTCGGATACCGACTGCGCCAATCGGCGAGATCTTGCTTGGCGGTGAAGGGATTGCGGGCTGCAATCAGTGCGGCTCGGGCGAGATCCAGCCAGCCTGCGACCGTTCTGCTCGCTCCAGCGGGTACCGTGAAGTCCGCATTGTTGGCGGCACTTCGTTGCAGGCCTTCCCAAATCATCCGTTGATTTGCGCGCTTCTCGTCTTGAGACGACAGAACTTGTTCGCGATCCAGTGCGGCCATGATCCCCGCGGCCGGGCGATTCAAAGCGAACAGCGCGCGTGACCGAATCGACAGCACATCGGCAAGCGATTCGCGCGGGATTGGCTGCGGAATACGATCGAGTTCAGCGAGCGCACGATCTGGCTTTTGCGACCGCAACGCGATCTCGGCGGCCACTTGTGCGCGAAGGCTCTGGTCGATCGTCGGTAAACTCGCCGAGATTTGGTTGAGCAGCGCGGTGGCCTTATCGATCTGATTCGCGCGCACGTATTCACGTGCCGCTCGCAGCCATAAACGGTCACGCAACTCTCCCGCTGCGCCTACCGCCAACGCTTCGTACGCTTGCGCGGCTGCTTCAGGATTACCTTCGCGCGAGAGCTTGTCCGCTTGCGCCAACTGCCGATCGCCGGGAATGCGCTCCGGTTGGGTCGCGGTGGGTGTGCATGCGCCAACTGCAAACGCAGCCACTACTGCAAAGGCAATGGTGCGCAGCGCACTGCGAGCAAGCTGCATATCGACTCCAAATGCTTCAGGTGTTTTCCAACAAGATATTGATACGGACACGTGATGCCGGCAGTTCGTATGTTGCACTGGTTAGGGTCGCATGCAGACGGCATGCGCAGGCGCGTTCGATGCGCTGTCTTAAACGTCGAGGCCGCGGCAACATAGCGGCTCAACGCGGTTCGGGAGTGTACCGGTTCGCCGCCTCTAACTGGATGAAAACAGTGTCTGATGATTTCGCTGTGCTGCCCGGCAGGCTTTACGTGGTCGCCACTCCGATCGGCAACCTGGGTGATCTCACGCCGCGAGCGGAGAAGGTGCTGGCAACTGTGAGCGTGATCGCGGCAGAAGACACGCGCCACACCGCGCAGCTGCTGCAGGCCGCGGGAATTCGCACGCCGCTGGTCTCCATGCACGAGCACAACGAGGCACGTCGCTCCGCGGAGCTCGTCGAGCGATTGCGGCGAGGAGAATCGGTTGCGGTGGTTTCGGATGCGGGCACGCCGCTGATCAGCGATCCAGGTTTCGATCTCGTTGCTGCCGCTCGCGCGCATTCCATCGAGGTGATCGCGATTCCCGGCCCATGCGCTGCGATCGCGGCCCTGTCGATTGCCGGGCTCCCATCGGATCGTTTTTCTTTCGAGGGATTCCTGCCCGCGAAAAAGTCCGCGCGAGACTCATCGTTGCAAAAGCTCGCACAAGAATCGCGAACGATGATCTTCTATGAAGCGCCTCATCGATTGGCGGAAACGCTGAGCGATATGCGGCAGCACTTCGGTGCTGATCGCGTAGCGATGGTCGCGCGTGAGCTCACCAAACGCTATGAATCCAGCTATTTCGGCACGCTGTCCGATCTCTTCGAACGTGCACAGCAGGATCCGGACATGTCTCGCGGCGAAATCGTCATCGTCGTCGCGGGCTTTGCAGGTTCCGCTGCGGAGAGTGCGAACCTGAATGCCGATCAAGTACTCCGTGCATTGCTCGAGGACTTGCCTCCATCGCAAGCGGCGAAAATCGCCGCGCGACTCACGGGCGCGAAGCGGTCGGAGTTGTATGAGAGGGCGATGGCATTAGCCGGGAAAAAATAGTCTCCATGACGGATGCTTCGCATCAAGAGGGACTTACGTCAGGTAGGACGCCTTGCGTTAGGAAGGACTGGCGTCAGGACAGAACGAGAATTCGTGAGAGTGGAAGCTTCTCATGAGCAGGAACGAGGTCAGTCGGATGATTCTTGTGAGGAGGCACTGGTCCTAGCACGAGCGAGTTCCCCATGGAAAATGCGGTGTCCTGCTCGTTCTGACCTGCCGATAGGCCTACCTGATCCGAAGGATCCTTCCTGCCGCAGGCCGTCCTGATCGCGCAGCGATCCTTCCCGAAGTTACGCGAGCAGCGAAGCTCTCGTCCGCGTACCATCCGCCCCGGAGTCGGCCAGGCAACCGCTGCGCGCAAGCGTGGAGGAAAGTCCGGGCTCCTCGGGCACGGCGCCAGGTAACGCCTGGGGGACGCAAGTCCACGGAAAGTGCAACAGAAAGTAAACCGCCGAACTGCCTTCCTTCTTGCTCCCTCCCTCGCTTGCGGGGGAGGGTTGGGGAGGGGGCGGTGGTAAGGGTGAAATGGTGCGGTAAGAGCGCACCGCGTCGGTGGTAACACTCGGCGGCACGGCAAACCCCGCCCGGAGCAAGACCAAATAGGGGAGCGGCAATTCGCGCCACAAGCGCGAGTCGCGCGTGCGGCCCGCACGGCTCCCGGGTAGGTCGCTTGAGACACGCGGCGACGCGTGTCCCAGATGAATGGTTGCCCACGACAGAACCCGGCTTATCGGCCGACTCCTTCTTTCCTTCAATTTATTTTGACAATGCCCGCGTCATTGCGGGCTTGTGCCCATCTTTTGCTTACAAAATCCGTCTGAGCCGATTCAGCCAGAACGCGCCGTTCCTGCGCCACCTTTCGACCTCTCTTCTGCGCGAACTTGCGCACATCCTCGTTAGCCAAGATCGCTAACGGAGCGCTCAGGCAGGCGCCTATATGTATGTGATGCCACCTCAACATGGGTTTGTAACTTACTGATTCCGCGAGAGGCAGCAACGGCAAAATGTGATCGGCGACACTGTATATGCGAGCTAAGTCACTGTCCTCCAAAGAGAAATTTCCAAATTTTTTTGACTTGCAATTGAGCGCCTACCTATAGTGCAAACAAGTGGGAAAAAGTGGGAGCAGATGGGGGACAGGTGTGGCTCAGTGCCATGGCTGCCCCAATTTCAGTGGTTATGTTTCGCGGCGCCAATCAAGTCACTCTCGATGCCAAAGGGCGGCTAGCCATGCCGACGCGGTATCGCGAGCGCATTGTTGAGCGCTCGAACGGCAAATTGGTCGCGACTGTAGATCGCCAGGACCGCTGTCTCCTTATTTATCCGCTCCCTGAGTGGGAAGAGATCGAACTGAAGCTGCGGCGCTTGCCGACGCTCAATCCAATTGCCCGTCGTTTGCAGCGTCTGATGATCGGTCACGCCAGTGACCTCGACCTGGACGGCAGCGGCCGCATTCTCATTCCACCCAGCCTGCGCGAATACGCAGGACTCACCCGCGATGCCATGTTGATTGGCCAAGGCAATCGCTTCGAGTTGTGGGACGAGGCGCAGTGGAACGCGAATCGCGAACAGTGGCTGAAGGCGGACGATGCAGGCGAAGCGTTGCCGCCGGAACTTGAATCGTTATCGCTGTGATCGCAACGGGCGCGAACGATGAGCATCGAATCCTCGAACGTGATTGGAGCCGTATCGCCGAAGCGAACGCGGCAGGCCATTCACGATGGCAGCCGCGCGCGGGTTCGCGCCGGCCGTTGAACGAAGCGATGCTGCAACACACTCCAGTGCTTCTCGAAGAAGCTCTGGCGGCGCTTGCTGTGCGCGAAGGCGGCGTTTACATCGACGGCACCTTCGGCCGTGGCGGACACAGCGCCGCGATCCTCGAGAAACTCGGTCCTCAAGGAAGATTGCTTGCATTCGATCGGGATCCCATGGCGATCGAAGCAGGGCGTAGCCGATTTGCCGGCGATGCTCGCCTCACGTTAGTTCACAGCGAATTTTCCAAAATCGCACAGATCGCTGCGCAGCTTGATTTGCTCGGCAGAGTCGATGGCGTGCTGCTCGATCTCGGCGTGTCCTCGCCGCAATTGGACGATCCCACTCGCGGATTTAGCTTCGGGCAAGACGGTCCGCTCGACATGCGGATGAACAACAGTGCAGGTCAAAGCGCGGCGAGTTTTGTAGCGCGGGCATCCGAGCAAGACCTTGCGCGTGTGATCCGCGAGTATGGCGAGGAGCGATTTGCGAATCGCATTGCCAGAGCCATCGTCGCGTCGCGCGTCGTAAATCCCATCACGCGTACTGCGCAGCTCGCACACATCGTTGCAGAGGCGGTTCCCACGCGTGAGCCAGGCAAAAATCCGGCAACGCGCACCTTTCAGGCCATTCGCATTCACGTCAACGATGAGTTCGGCGAGATCCGCACCGCGCTCGATGGCAGCTTGAAGGTTCTCAAGCCCGGTGGTCGCTTGTGCGTGATCAGTTTTCATTCGCTAGAAGACGGCATCGTCAAACGCTTCATCCAGACGCAATCCCAAGGAGATCCCGTTTACGCCGGTCTGCCGAACATCCCAGATCACGCGAAACCCAGACTGCGAAAGCTCGGCGGCGCCGTGCATGCAAGTGAGAGTGAGATCGCCAACAACGTTCGTGCGCGCAGTGCAGTGATGCGTGCCGCCGAAAAGGTGGGCGCATGAGTCTCGCAAGCCGCGCCGCGTTTGTCGTGCTGGCCGCTCTCGTCTTCGGTTCCGCGATTGGCGTCGTCTGGGCGCGGCATCAGACGCGCAGTCAGTTCGTGCAGTTACAGCAGCTCACCGCCGAACGCGACGCGCTGGAAGTGGAGTGGGGTCAGCTGAAGCTGGAGCAGAGTGCATTCGCGACGCATGGTCGCGTCGAACAAACCGCGCGTGGCGATTTGCAGATGGTCATCCCGCGTCCCGAAGAAGTTCGCATCGTCAAACCGTAAACAATGATGCGCAACGAACCCAAAGGCTTTTCGCCCGATCAATTCAGCACGCGGCTGCGCTTCGTGCTGGTGTTGATCGTGTTGATGGCTGTCGGGCTCGTTGCTCGCGCAGTCGACTTGCAAATGCTGGATAACGGCTTTCTCGAAAAGCAAGGTGATGCGCGTTTCACTCGCATCGCAAAGCTCTCAGCGACGCGAGGTGCAATCTACGACCGCAACGGCGAGGCGATGGCGGCGAGCACTCCGGTCGACACCGTTTGGGCGTGCCCACCGGAGCTGATCAAGTCTGCCGATCAATTCGATCGCCTAGCCGAAGCGCTGAACCGCGACAAGAAGTGGTTGCAACAAGTCATCACCAGCAATTTGGATCGCGAGTTCGTCTACCTCGTGCGGCACATGCGTCCGAGCGATGCAGCGCAAGTTGCAGCGCTGAAAATTCCGGGTGTTTATCTGCTGCGTGAATATCACCGCTTTTATCCCGCCGGCGAAGTGACGGGCCACGTGCTCGGTTTCACCAAAGAGTTCGAGGACATCGGCCAGGAAGGCCTTGAGCTCGCGTACGACCGTTGGCTGGGTGCGGAGCCAGGCGCGAAGCGCATCATTCAAGATCGTTACGGTCGTACGGTTGAAGACGTGGAGAGCATTCGCGCACCGCATCCCGGTACCGATCTCATCACCAGCATCGACTTGCGCATTCAGTATCTGGCTTATCGCGAGTTGAAAGCCGCAGTTCAGCAGTTCAATGCCAAGGCCGGATCCGCTGTCGTAATCGACGTCGAAACCGGCGAGATCCTCGCCATGGTGAATCAGCCCGCGTACAACGCGAACGATCGCGGGCAGGTCGCGCCATATCGCTATCGCAATCGAGCCGCGACGGATTTGTTCGAGCCCGGATCGAGCATCAAGCCGTTCATTGCAGCAGCGGGCATTGCATCGGGCCGTTATCACGCCAACACGATCATCGACACGGATCCTGGTTATGTGGTGATCGGTCCGAAGCGCTTCGCCGATCACAGCGACCTCGGCGCAATTCCATTGACGACGGTACTCGCGAAGTCGAGCAACGTCGGCATGATCAAGATGTCCTTGACGCTCGATCCGAAGCTGATCTGGGACACCTTGAATGCGTTTGGGTTTGGACAAGTCACCGGCAGTGGCTTTCCGGGCGAGTCGGCTGGCGTTCTCAACAACTACTCGCACTGGGGCAAGATCGGACAAGCCTCGTTGTCCTTCGGCTATTCGTGGAATGTCACTGCGCTGCAGCTCGCACATGCGTACGCAACGTTGGGTGCAGGCGGGATTAGCCGTCCGCTCACATTGCGTCGGGTCGATGCACCGGTTCCCGGCCAGCGCGTCATCGATACACGCGTAGCAAATGAACTGTTACGCATGATGGAAACTGTCGTGCAAGAAGGCACGGGCACGCGCGCCGCACTCACCGGGTATCGAGTTGCTGGCAAGACCGGGACGGCTTGGAAGGCGGGACCGGGCGGCTACAGCACGGATCGCTACATGGGCATCTTCGGCGGCGTCGTGCCCGCGAGCCATCCGCGGTTGGCGGCGATCGTCGTGATCGATGAACCGCAAGGCAAGTACTACTACGGCGGTGACGTCGCCGCGCCGGTGTTCTCGAACGTGATGGCAGGCGCATTGCGCTTGATGGGAGTTCCCCCGGACGGATTGGATCGTTTGCCCGCCGCGACTCTCGTGCAGGCGCAAGTGCCATGAGTGAAGGAGCGCAACTCATGACAACTCATTCACTGCCGCCCAAAGACTTGGCCGATCTGCTCGCCGGTCTCGCAACGCACCCCGTGCCTACACCGGGAGTTGCAGTTTCCGACCTGACGATCAGCAGCCGCGATGTCATGCCGGGTGGCGCATTCATTGCGCTACAAGGCTTGCGCACGCACGGAATTGGATTTGCGTCGCAAGCGGTCGATGCGGGTGCTAGCTGCGTGCTGTGGCAGCCGATCCCCAACGTGGTTGCGCCGCGGATCTCAGTGCCGCTGATCGCGGTCGAGGACCTGGATCGAGCGTTGGGCACGATCGCCGACCGTTTCTTCGATGCACCGTCACGCGATGTCGGTGTGTTCGGCGTGACCGGCACCAATGGAAAAACCACTACAGCGTTCCTAATCGCGCGCGCCTTTGCCGCGCTAGGTCAGGTGGCCGGGTACACGGGCACGATCGGCGTAGGTCGAATCGACGCATTGCAGCCGGCTACTTATACGACACCGGACTGTGTAACCGTGCATCGAGAGATCGCCGAACTGCGCGATGCAGGCGGACGTTATCTGAGCATGGAAGTCTCTTCGCACGCGCTCGATCAATCTCGCGTGGCTGGCGTGCGATTCGATACGGCTGTGTTTACCAATCTGACGCACGACCATCTGGACTATCACGGCACGTTCGAAGCGTACGGCGCCGCGAAAGCGAAGCTGTTCACGTGGCCGGGTCTGCGTCATGCGGTGATCAACGTCAGCGATGCGTTCGGGCAAGAGCTAGCTAAGTCGACGACGGCCCGCGAGATCACGACGTATGCCCGCTCCAGCTTTGCAGCGACTCGCAGCAACCAGCGACATGTGTTTGCTGCGCATGCGTCGGCAGGCGCGAGCGGATTGACGCTCACCGTCGATGGCAGCTGGGGCCGCTTCGATGTACGCACAAGACTGATCGGCGATTTCAATATCGACAACGTGCTCGCGGTACTCGCTGCGTTATTGGGCGCAGGCGTGAGCGTCCCGGACGCGATCAAAGCAATCGAAACCTGCACGCCTCCGCCCGGCCGGATGGAAACCGTTGCGCGTAAGGGACATCCGCTCGCAATCGTCGATTACGCCCACTCGCCGGACGCGCTCGAGAAGGCGTTGCACGCGGCTCGTCAGCACTGCCGCGGCAAGCTGTTCTGCGTGTTCGGTTGCGGCGGCGATCGCGATCGCGCCAAGCGTCCGATCATGGGCGAGATTGCGGCACGGCTTGCCGATGTGGTTGTCGTCACTGATGACAACCCGCGAACTGAAGATGGGGATGCCATCGTTGCGGACATTCTGCGTGGACTGCCGAACGCGAACATCGCGACGGTCGAACGCGATCGTGCTCGCGCCATACGGCACGCGATTTCGCAAGCGCAAGCAAATGACGTGGTGTTGATCGCGGGTAAAGGTCACGAGGACTATCAAATCGTCGGTACCGCACGTCGTCACATCAGCGATCGCGAAGTGGCGCGGAGTGCGTTGGAGGCGCGTCCATGATCGCTTGGCGCCTCAAAGAATTCGCTCGCATCGCCGGTGGTGAGTTGGTCGGCGATGATGGCGCGTTCACGAGTGTTTCGACCGACACTCGCACGCTCAAGTCGGGCGCACTATTCGTTGCGCTGTCGGGCCCAAATTTCGACGGACACGCATTTGTCGCTGCCGCCAAAGATCGGGGTGCCGTCGCGGCGTTGGTCACCCGCGTGGTTGCGAGCGAGCTGCCGCAAATCGTCGTTGCAGATCCGCTAGCAGCATTGAGCACCTTCGCACGCGAGTGGCGCCGGCAATTCCAAATGCCCGTGATCGGCGTCACCGGCAGCAATGGTAAGACCACCACCAAAGAACTCATTGGATCGATCTTGTCGCGCTTGGGTACGACGCTCATCACGCGCGGCAACTTGAACAATCACATCGGCGTGCCGCTCACGCTGCTGGAACTTAACGCAACGCATCGCTACGCAGTCATCGAGATGGGCGCGAATCATCAAAGAGAAATCGCGCATCTCGCGTCGATCGCCGAACCCGCGATCGGCATCGTCACGAATGCAGGTGCAGCACACTTGGAGGGTTTCGGTGGACTAGAGGGCGTGGCCGCAGGCAAAGGCGAGTTATTCCGGGCACTGCCGGCCAATGGCGTTGCGATCATCAACGCAGATGACAAGTACGCAACCTACTGGCGCGACTCACGCAACTGTGAACGCGTCTACACGTTCGGGTTCGAACAACCTGCGGATTTCATGGCGCACAAAGTGCGTGAGAGTGGCGATGCGAGCGGATTCCGCATCGAGTTCGATCTCGTCACGCCGCTCGGGACGCAGCCGGCCGTTCTCAATCTCGGCGGACTTCACAATTTGCGTAACGCCCTCGGCGCCGCGGCCGTCGCAGCAGCGGCTGGCGCGACCCTCGAGCAAATCGTCGCAGGATTGGCAGCGATGCGACCCGTTGCCGGCCGGCTGGAACTGAAGGCGGCAATCAGTGGCGCATTCCTTGTCGATGACTCCTACAACGCAAATCCCAGTTCGCTGAAAGCCGGGCTCGATGCGTTCCGAAACTTTGGCGGCGCGCGTTGGTTAGTGCTCGGCGAAATGAAAGAACTCGGCGATAGCGCCGACGCCTTGCATGCCGAAGTGGGTCGCTATGCGAAGCAAGCCGGCATCGCGCGATTACTCGCGATTGGCGAACGCTCCAAACACGCGGTGCAAGCCTTCGGCACCGACGCAGAGTGGTTCGACAACATCGACGATCTGATCGCGGAGCTGCGCAGTTCGCTTGCCTCAGGCACCGCGGTCCTCATCAAAGGTTCTCGCGCCAACCGATTGGAGAGGGTATCGGCCGCAATCGGTACGACTCCGAGCACCGAGAGTCACGGGCACTAACCAAGAAAAACAAAACATGCTGCTCTTCCTTACTCACAAGCTCGCGTTCTTCGAATCTGCGTTTCGCGTTTTCAACTATTTGACGCTGCGCGCGATCTTGGCGGCGCTGACAGCGTTGTTGATCTCGTTGCTGGTCGGTCCGTGGATGATTCGCAAATTCGTTGCGCGTCAGATCGGTCAGCAGGTTCGCGATGATGGTCCGAAGTCCCACTTGAAGAAGGCGGGCACGCCGACGATGGGAGGGATGTTGATTCTTGTAGCCATCGGCGCGAGCACGTTGCTGTGGGCGGATCTCACCAATCGCTTCGTGTGGGTCACGCTGCTCGTGACGCTGTCGTTCGGACTGATTGGTTTCTGGGACGACTATTTGAAACTCGTCGTCGGCAACAGTCGCGGGTTGATCGCACGTTACAAATATTTCTGGCAATCGGTTGCCGGGCTCGCGTGCGCATTCGCTCTTTACTACATGCACAAGTCGCCGGCCGAAATCACTTTGTTCGTGCCGGTATTCAAGAACGTGATGTTGCCGCTCGGGGTCGGTTACATCGTGCTCACGTATTTCGTCGTCGTCGGAATGAGTAACGCGGTCAATCTAACCGATGGGTTGGATGGGCTCGCAATCATGCCGGCGGTGTTGGTGAGTGGGGCTCTGGGGGTGTTTGCGTATGCAACGGGCAATGCGGTCTTCTCGTCTTATCTCGGCATTCCTTTCATCGAAGGAACCGGTGAAATCTTGGTGTTCTGCTCGACGTTGGTCGGCGCCGGATTGGGGTTCCTCTGGTTCAACACTTACCCAGCGCAAGTGTTCATGGGTGACATTGGTGCGCTCGCGCTGGGTGCGGCACTAGGCGTCGTCGGCGTCATTGTTCGCCAAGAGATCGTGCTGCTCGTCATGAGCGGCGTGTTCATCATGGAAACCGTGTCCGTGATGTTGCAGGTCGCCTCATTCAAGCTCACGGGCAAGCGCATCTTCCGCATGGCGCCGATTCATCATCATTTCGAGCTCAAAGGTTGGGCGGAGCCGAAGGTGATCGTGCGCTTCTGGATCATCTCAGTGATCTTAGTGCTCGTCGGTCTTGCGACGCTGAAGGTGCGTTGATGCAAGCAGCTCGCAACCAACCCATGCATTCCGCTGCCGGCCGCACGATTGTCGTGGGACTGGGGCGTACGGGGTTGTCGTGCGCTCGTTATCTGCGCGCGCGTGGAATTCCATTCGCCGTCACCGATAGTCGCGCAACGCCGCCGGAAGCGACCTCGCTGCGTGAACTTGGGACCGACATTGAAATGCGCTTCGGTGGATTCGATGAGCGATTGCTCGAAGGCGCCACCCAAGTGATCGCCTCTCCCGGAGTTTCAGTCCGGGAGGCATTTCTCCAAGCCGCCGCAAGCAAAGGGTTGCCGATCATTGGCGACATCGAAGTGTTCGCACGTGAAGCTCGCGCTCCCATCGTCGCGATCACCGGCACCAATGGCAAAAGCACCGTGACGACGTTGGTCGCGCGCATGGCTGAAGCGGCAGGGCGTCGTGTGCTCGCAGGCGGCAATTTGGGTCGGCCTGCGTTGGATCTGCTCAATGAGCCCGTGCCCGAGTTGTATGTGTTGGAGCTCTCGAGCTTTCAGCTCGAGACGACGCACTCGCTGCGTACCGCCGCGGCGACGGTTCTCAATGTCACCTCGGATCACATGGATCGTTACGACTCGATGCAAGCGTATGCCGATGCGAAGGCGCGGATCTTCGACAGGTGCGATGCCGCGATCGTCAACTTGGACGATGCATACGTGCGCTCGATGGCCGCACGTGCTTCATGCGTGCTCACCTTCAGTCTCACTGGACCGATTGCCGACTTTTACGCACAGCCGAAGGGCGGCGACGTCTTTTTGATGCATCGAGGCGAACGTCTCGTCGCGATGTCGGAGCTGAAGATTTCCGGATTGCACAACGCTGCGAATGCGCTGGCTGCACTCGCGATGTGTAACGCGCTGGGCATTCCGCTCGATGCCTGTGTCGACTCGCTTAAAACCTTTCCTGGGCTGGCACACCGCTCGCAATGGGTTGCCGACGTCAACGGCATTCGCTTCGTGGACGATTCGAAGGGAACGAATGTGGGTGCAACGCTCGCGGCTGTGTCTGGCATGCCCAGCGCGAAAGTATTGATCTGCGGCGGGCAGGGCAAAGGCCAAGATTTCGCGCCGCTCGCGGCCGCATTTCGCAATCAGGTTCGACACGTCGTGTTGCTAGGGCAGGACGCTCGATTGCTCCAGTCGGCGCTCGAAGGCGCAGTGACTACGGAATTCGCGAGCGACATGGATGAAGCGGTGAAGCTGGCCGCTCAAGCCGCGCGAGCCGGCGAGACCGTGTTGTTGTCGCCCGCTTGTGCGAGCCTGGATATGTTCCGCGACTACGCGCATCGGGGCGATGTTTTCGCGGCGGCCGTGCGGAGGCTCGCATGAGTGCCGTGCCGCTGACATTTGCTCGCTCGAATACGCGACCGAAAAAGTTCGCGTTCGATAATGTGCTGCTGTTGATCACCGGCGCCATTCTGTTGTTGGGTCTGGTGATGATGACTTCGGCGTCGATCACCATCGCCGACAAGCACATGCACGAGCCGCTGTTCTTCCTCGAGCGTCAGATGAACGGTGTAGCGCTCGGCGTGGTGCTGGCGATGATCGCGATGTCGATTCCGTCCTCGGTGTGGGAACGATTGTCTCTGCCGCTCCTGATGGTGGGATTCTTGTTCCTCGTGGTCGTGCTGATTCCCGGGATCGGGCACGAAGTGAACGGCAGTCGTCGTTGGTTGCGCGCCGGGTTCATGAACTTCCAAGCATCTGAACTTGCGCGTGTGCTATTGCTGACCTATCTCGCGAGTTATGTGGCTCGCAAGCAAACGGAATTGAAGGAAGACATCAAAGGCTTCTTGAAGCCGCTAGGGTTGCTCATCGCTGCGGCGGGTTTGTTGCTGCTCGAACCGGACTTCGGTGCCGCGACGGTGCTGATGGCCACGGGCCTTGGCGTGCTATTCCTTGCGGGCGTGAAGTTGCGGAACTTCATCGCGCTCGTCGCAATTGCCGCCGCGGGCATGGGGGTGATCGCTGTCACGTCCGCTTATCGCTTGAAGCGCCTGACTTCGTTCATGGATCCGTGGGCAGATCCGTTCAATTCCGGGTTCCAGCTCACACAGTCCTTGATCGCAATCGGTCGTGGCGAATTCAGCGGTGTCGGGCTCGGTTCAAGTGTGCAGAAGTTGTTCTATCTGCCGGAAGCACATACCGACTTCGTGTTTGCAGTGCTCGCCGAAGAACTTGGACTGATCGGCGTAATGGCAACGCTCGGATTATTCGTGCTGCTTACGTGGCGTTCCTTCTACATCTCGCGCATGGCCGCACAAGCGGGTCTCGCTTTCCAAGCGTATTGCGCGGCGGGCTTCGGTATGTGGTTGGGTCTGCAGACGTTCATCAACATCGGCGTGAACATGGGCATCTTGCCGACGAAGGGATTGACGTTGCCGCTCATGTCATACGGCGGCTCGAGCATCATGGTGACGATCGGTTGGATCGGGCTGTTGCTGCGCATTCATCACGAAGCGAGCACCACCGGGCGCTTGGCAGTGCCACGCAAGGAGCGGCGCGAATGAAGCGCGGCACGGTTCTCATCATGGCTGGCGGCACCGGCGGGCACGTATTCCCCGCGCTTGCCGCTGCGCGCGTGCTGCGCGAGCGTGGCTATGAGCCTTTGTGGCTAGGAACGCAGCGGGGCATGGAAGCGAAACTCGTGCCGCAGCATCAAATTCCAATCGAGTGGATCACGATCTCTGGTTTGCGCGGCAAAGGCATCGCAACGGTTCTGCTCGCGCCTTTCAAACTGCTGCGTGCTGTTTGGCAAAGCTTGGAAGTGATGCGTCGAGTGCGCCCTTCAGTAGTGCTCGGTGCCGGTGGTTTCGTATCCGGTCCAGGCGGGTTGGCTGCATGGCTTTCGCGTCGGCCACTCGTGATCCATGAGCAGAACGCGATTGCAGGCATGACCAATCGTTGGCTCTCGCGCTTCGCGCGTCGTGTCCTCGAAGCGTTCCCGAACAGTTTCCCCGCGCGCGTGAAAGCGGAGTGTGTCGGTAATCCCGTGCGAAGGGAGATCGCAGCGTTACCGGCACCCGAAAAGCGATATGCAGAACGCAAAGGCGCGTTGCGAGTGCTCGTGATCGGCGGCAGCCAAGGGGCGGCTCGGTTGAATGCAGTCGTGCCAGCCGCGATCGCCGAGATCGATGTGCCGATGCGGCCGGTCGTCATTCATCAAGCCGGTGAGCGTCACATCGCGCAGGCGCGTGAGCTCTACGCGAAGTACAACGTGCAAGCCGATGTTCGCGCCTTCATCGATGACATGGCCGAGATGTATGCGTGGGCGGACCTGATCGTTTGTCGTTCGGGCGCGTTGACCGTGTCGGAAATTGCGGCGGCTGGACTGCCCGCGATCTTCGTTCCGTTTGCGGCTGCAGTGGATGATCACCAAACGCGCAACGCCATGTTCTTGGTGGATGCCCATGCGGCGGTGCTCATTCCTGAATCAGATCTCACTCCGGTCAGGCTATCCGACGAACTCCAAACTCTGTTGAATGCGGGTCGCTCACGCTTGGCCGAAATGGCGACGCAAGCGCGCAGTCTTGCCAAGATCGATGCAGACGTGCGCCTAGCCGACGCGTGCGTCGCAGTTGCAGGAGGTGTGCGATGAACGATCGCATGCGCCGCATCCATCGCATTCACTTTGTCGGCATCGGCGGTGCCGGTATGGGCGGCATCGCTGAAGTACTGCTCAATCTCGGCTATGCAGTGCAAGGCAGCGATCTGAAACCCAACGCCGTGACGCAGCGGCTGCTGCGTTTGGGTGCGCACATTAAATTCGGTCACGCGGCGGCGAATGTCGGCGAAGCAGATGTGCTCGTCGTTTCGACGGCAGTGCAACGCGACAACCCCGAAGTTGTCGAAGCTCAGTCGCGTCGAATTCCCATCGTGCAGCGTGCGCAGATGCTCGCTGAGCTCATGCGTTTCCGCTATTCGATTGCTGTCGCCGGTACTCACGGCAAGACGACGACCACCAGCATGGTCGCATCTGTCTTGGCGGAAGGCGGATTGGATCCGACCTTCGTCATCGGCGGGCGCTTGAAGAGCGCGGACAGCAACGCACGTCTGGGCACGGGCAAGTATCTCGTTGCCGAAGCGGATGAGAGCGACGCCTCCTTCATGCACTTGCAGCCGATGATCGCGATCGTGACGAACGTCGACAACGATCATCTCGGCACGCATGAAGGCGATTTCGAACGCTTGAAACAAAGCTTCGTCGATTTCTTGCACAACCTGCCGTTTTACGGCCTCGCAGTCATCTGTGCAGACGATCCGATGGCCTCCAGCTTGATCTCGCGCATCGCGCGTCCCTTCGTGACCTACGGTATCGAGCAGGACGCAGATCTGCGCGCCGTCAATATCGTCCGCGATGGCATGAAGACGCGCTTCGATGTGCAACGCCGCGCTTCAGGCAAGTCGTTCTCAGTGCAGTTGAACCTGCCCGGCACGCACAACGTGCTCAACTCGCTCGCGGCGATTGCGGTCGGATTGGAACTGGAAGTGAGCGAGGCTGCGATTCACGCCGCGCTGAATTCGTTCCACGGTGTCGACCGACGCCTGCAGCAGTACGGCGATGTTCAAACTGCGGTGGGGCGCCTGACGTTGATCGATGACTACGGTCATCACCCGACCGAGTTGGCGGCAACGCTCGAAGCCATTCGCCAAGGCTGGCCGAATCGACGCATCGTGCTTGCGTTCCAGCCGCATCGCTACACGCGCACTCGGGATTTGTTGGATGACTTCGCGCGCGTGCTGTCGAACGTCGACGCATTGATCGTCACTGAAGTGTATGCGGCCGGTGAAGCGCCGATCGCAGGCGCCGACGGCAAAGCAATCTGTCGCGCAATTCGTTCACATGGGCGCGTCGAGCCGCTCTTCATCGAAAAGGTCGATGAGTTACCGCAGGCGTTGATTCAAATTGCTCGCGCCGACGATGTGATCGTCACGATGGGCGCGGGAAGCATCGGCAGCATGGCCGCCGAGCTGCCGCAGTTGCTCAGCACGCTGCAGCCTGAGTCGGGCCGAGGAGCACGCGCATGAATGCGTTCGCGCTACCTCCGGATCTCGAATCGCGCGTGCTTCACAACGAGCCGATGTCGCGTCACACGTCATGGCACGTTGGCGGTCCGGCGGATCTGTATTTCACGCCGACCACGATCGACGATGCCGCTCAGTTCTTGCACAGCCTGAGCCCTGAGATGCCCGTGATGTGGATTGGGTTGGGAAGCAACCTGCTTGTGCGCGACGGCGGCATTCGCGGTGCCGTCGTCGCAACTCATGGCGTGTTCGATGAGTTACAGCGCGTGAACGAAGGCGAAGTGTGGTGCGGCAGCGGAGTCGCCTGCGCGAAGCTCGCGAAACAATGCATCAAGTGGGGATTGGGACCAGCCGAATTCTTTGCCGGCATTCCCGGCACATTGGGCGGTGCGCTGGCAATGAACGCAGGCGCATTCGGTGGTGAGACCTGGCGTCACGTCGTCAACGTAAAGACGATCGATCGAGCGGGCGTGTGCCATGAGCGCGACGCGAGCGAATACGAAGTGGGTTATCGCCACGTGCGCGGACCCGCCGATGAATTCTTCCTGGGCGCAAAACTGAAGTTTGAAGCACGACCCGGTGTGAGCAACGAAGACATCCGCTTATTGCTCGCGCGCCGCAAAGCCACTCAGCCGATCGGCGAGTGGTCGTGCGGCTCGGTGTTCACCAATCCACCCGGCGATCACGCTGCACGTCTGATCGACACCGCTGGCTTGAAGGGGCATCGCATTGGCGGAGCTCGCGTATCGGAGATGCACGCGAACTTCATCGTTAACGATGGCTCCGCAACGGCAGCAGACATCGAGCAGTTGATTGAATTCGTACAACGGACCGTCGCCGAAAAGTTCGGCGTGAAGTTGAACCCGGAGGTTCGAGTAGTGGGAGAGCGAGCATGACGCGCATCACCAATCCAGATGATTTCGGTCGCGTCGCCGTGTTGATGGGCGGCACGTCCTCCGAGCGTGACGTTTCGTTGGATTCGGGGCGCAACGTTCTGCAGGCGTTGATTCGTCGCGGCGTCAATGCGTTTGCGGTAGATGGCATTCCTGCGCTCGTGAAGGAGCTGACCGCAAAACGCGTCGATCGCGTGTTCAACATCCTGCATGGTCATGCGGGCGGCGGCGAAGACGGCGTCTTACAGGGGCTGCTTGAAGCATTCGGCACTCCGTACACAGGTTCCGATGTGCTCGGCTCCGCTTTGTCCATGGACAAGATTCGCACCAAGCAGGTGTGGTTGTCGTTGAACTTGCCGACGCCTCGCTACGCGCGCGTTTCCAAAACCGACGACGTCACCGCCGCTGCACGTTGGTTAGGTTTGCCAGTGATTGTGAAGCCTGCGTGCGAAGGGTCGAGCGTCGGTGTGAGCCGCGTGTTCAAAGAGGAGGACTTGAAAGGCGCGATCGAGCTTGCCGCTTCCTATCCCGGTGAGTTGCTGATGGAGCAATTGATCGAAGGCGAAGAATTTACGGTCGGTGTCTTGGGCGATGAAGCCTTGCCGACGATTCGCATCGTTCCGGCGGGCGAGTACTACGACTATCACGCCAAGTACGTCGCCGAAGACACGCAATACGTGTGCCCCGGTCTGCATGGTGCCGCAGAAAACGAAATGCGCGCGCTCGCACTGGAAGCATTCCGCGCCGCTGGCTGCACCGGGTGGGGTCGCGTCGATGTGATGCGAGACCGCAATGGGGCGAATTTCTTGCTTGAGGTGAATACAGCACCTGGCATGACGAGTCATTCGCTCGTGCCCAAGGCAGCGAAAGCGTTCGGAATCGAATTCGATGAGCTGGTGTGGCGTGTGCTCGAAACGAGTTTCCGCACGTCTGGAGGCACACGCCCGTGATGTTCTTCGGTTCGAGCAAACGCAACCGTCGCAAGAGTGAAGCCGGCGAAGCGCGGCTGCCGCTCAAGGGGCTGGCGTTCCTTTTCAAGGATGGGTTCCGCCCGTTCTTGGGGCTGCTCGCAATCGCAGTAGGCGGTTCGATCATGTTGTGGGGCGTGACGCGGGCGCTCGATAGGCCGATCGGCAAGGTGGAGGTGGACGGCAAATTCCAACGAGTCGCGCCGGTGCAAATCGAAGAGGCGATTCGGCCGTTTCGCGGCGAGGGATTTCTTTCAGTGAATCTCGATGCAATGCGCGCGGCGCTGCAGACGATTCCTTGGGTCGATCACGCGCGTGTCGAGCGGCGTTGGCCGAATGGTGTGCATGTGTTCATCACCGAACACGTTGCTGCTGCGCGTTGGGGCGAAGACGGACTCATGAATACTCGTGGCGAATTGTTCTTGCGTGGGGCAAGTCACATTCCGCCCGAGTTGCCGCAACTCATCGGGCCCGAAGGCACGGAGTCGGAGGTCGCACATTTGTATCTCGAAACCTATCCGCGCCTGTTGAGCGTGGGTTTGCGCCTGACTCGCGTTGAGCTCGATCCGCGCGGCGCATGGCAATTGAGTTTGCAGAACGGCGTGCAGGTGCGGCTGGGACGCCAAAACGTGAACGAACGACTGGAGCGATTCATTCGCGTCGCAAGCCCGGTGATCGCGGCGCGCGCCAGCGAAGTGAACTACGTGGACCTGCGCTACAGCAACGGTTTCTCAGTGGGTTGGAATGCTCCGACCCGTGTCGCGCATGACTCGAATGAAATGCGCCCTGATGCCTGAATAACGAATGACCTACGTGAATTCAAATTACTTTCGCCACTCGACGCGTCGCGGGCGCTTCACATTGCGGGTGACATTACGTGGCTAAGAAGACCGATCGCAATCTCATCGTCGGCTTGGACATCGGCACGTCCAAGGTCGTTGCCATCGTGGGTGAGCTCACTCACGAAGGCAAAGTCGAAGTCGTCGGTCTCGGTTCGCATCCATCGCGCGGTTTGAAGCGCGGCGTGGTGGTGAATATCGAGTCGACGGTGCAATCAATTCAGCGCGCCGTCGAAGAGGCGGAGTTGATGGCCGGATGTGAGATCCATTCGGTGTACGCCGGCATCGCAGGTAGCCACGTGCGCAGCTTGAATTCGCACGGCATCGTTGCGATCCGCAACAAAGAAGTGACATCCGAAGACGTGGATCGCGTGATCGATGCTGCTCGGGCAGTCGCCATTCCGGCTGATCAAAAAATTCTGCACATCCTGCCGCAGGAATTTTTGATCGACAGCCAAGAGGGCATTCGCGAACCGATCGGCATGTCGGGTGTGCGCTTGGAAGCGAAGGTTCACATCGTGACGGGCGCCGAGAGCGCAGCACAGAACATCGTGAAGTGCGTGCAGCGATGCGGCCTTGCAGTGGAAGACATCGTGCTCGAGCAACTCGCATCGAGTTACGCCGTGCTTGCGGACGATGAGAAGGAGCTGGGTGTGTGCTTGGTCGACATCGGCGGTGGCACGACGGACATGGCCGTGTTTTCCGGTGGTGCGATTCGTCACACCGCCGTGATTCCGATTGCAGGCGATCAAGTCACGAACGACATCGCCGTGAGTCTACGCACGCCGACGCATCACGCCGAAGAGATCAAGATGAAGTTCGCTTGCGCGTTGTCGCAGCTTGCGAACTCTGACGAAACCATCGAAGTACCGAGTGTCGGCGACCGGCCGCCGCGTCGACTCGCACGCCAGACATTGGCTGAAGTCGTCGAGCCGCGTTACGAAGAGTTGTTCGCGTTGGTTCGTGAAGAGCTGCGTCGGTCGGGATTCGAAGAGACGATTGCTGCGGGCATCGTGCTCACCGGCGGCAGCGCGAAGATGGAAGGCGCTGTGGAACTTGCCGAAGAAGTGTTCCACATGCCGGTGCGTTTAGGCGTGCCGCAGTACATCACCGGTCTAGTCGACGTGGTGAGCAATCCGATTCATTCGACCGGCGTGGGCCTACTGCTGTACGGCCGCGAGAACTACATGCGCGGACGCCGCGAGCTGCCGCTCGCCGGCAACGTAAAAGGCGTGTTGGATCGGATGAAGGCGTGGTTTCAGGGCAATTTCTGAGCGTGTATGCGCGAGGAAATTGCCGTGAGAAAGTGAGGGAGTGAGAAGTGAAACGCGCGGCGATTCAGTTCTTCGACCTCAATGTCTATGACGAGTCTTGAGAGATTTGATTGGTGGAAGGATCAAGAGGGCGAGGAACGAAGCGAGGTCGGCGAGCTTCACTTCTCACTTCCTCACCTCTCACCTTTCTCACTGAAGGTGCCACGGCATTACGAACCTCAACGTGATGCTGGCGGTGAATGTGAAGCGAAATTCGAATGTCGAAATGACATCGAGGGGACTAACGATGTTTGTACTTGCTGATACTGAGAATCAAGGTGCCGTGATCAAGGTGATCGGTGTGGGTGGCGGAGGCGGCAACGCCGTCGCGCACATGATCGCAGCCGGGATCGAAGGCGTGGATTTCATTTGCATCAATACCGATGCACAAGCGTTGAAACACTCCAAGGTGAAAGTCGGTCTGCAGATCGGCTGCAACATCACCAAGGGTTTGGGTGCGGGCGCCGATCCGGAAGTGGGTCGTCAGGCGGCGATGGAAGACCGCGATCGCATCATCGAAATGATCGAAGGCTCGGACATGCTCTTCATTACCGCCGGCATGGGTGGCGGAACGGGTACGGGTGCCGCGCCGGTCGTCGCACAGGTCGCGAAGGAACTCGGCATTCTGACGGTCGCCGTCGTGACGAAGCCCTTCGACATGGAAGGCACGAAGCGTCTGGGATCGGCCGATCAAGGCATTGGCGAACTGAGCAAGCACGTGGATTCGCTGATCACGATTCCGAACCAAAAGCTGCTCACGGTCCTCGGCGGCGATGTGACGTTGCTCGATGCCTTCAAGGCGGCGAACCAAGTGCTGCAAGGTGCGGTGCAAGGCATCGCTGAGCTCATCACGCGTCCCGGCATGATCAACGTCGACTTTGCCGACGTGCGTACGGTCATGGCCGAAACCGGTATGGCGATGATGGGCTCGGGTTCGGCACGCGGGGAAAACCGCGCGCGTGAAGCTGCCGAAGCCGCAGTGTCCAGCCCGCTGCTCGAAGATGTGAATCTCTCGGGCGCACACGGGTTGCTCATCAACGTTACGGCCGGTCCCGACCTACGCACGAGCGAGTTCAGCATGGTCGGCGATACGGTAAAGCAGTACGCCTCCGAAGATGCGAATGTGGTCGTCGGCTGCGTGATCGACCCGGAAATGCGCGAGGAAATCCGCGTAACGGTCGTGGCCACGGGCATCGGTCGTCCGGTTGCGGCAGTGCAAGCTCCTCCACACGATGCGCGTCGCATGACTGCGATTGCGGGTGGTCGTGGTGCTCCGCGGGTGCCGACTCTGGACGATTTGCACGTTCCGACGTATATCCGCAATCAGCGCGAAGTTCATGCAGCACATGCGGCTCACGCTGCACATGCAACTGCTGCTCCGGCCAAGCGTGCGGTGGGCGACGGCTTGAGCGTGGAAGATCCATCCTTGTTGGACATTCCCGCATTCTTGCGTCGCCAGGCGGATTGAACAGTCAGCACGGAGGCGGTCGACCGCGAACGTGTGTCGGCTCTTTTTGAGCCTGACCCCAGGTGACAGTCCCACTGGGGACACAAAGATCGCGGTCGCGCATTGAAGGGTGCGGAGACTTGTCCGTCTGTTGAGGCGGTGCTACGGTGCGCGCGGCTCCTTAAGTTCCGCGCGTAAGCAGCATCGAGACGACAGGCCGCCCCTTCGCCGCCTATAGCTTGGCTCTCGAGCTTCGGTGTGACCGACTAGCTCAACGACCGGCCAACGGTCTGATTACTGCGATCTAAATGCTTCGACAACGCACTCTCAAGAATTCGATTCGCGCCTCCGGAGTTGGCCTGCACTCCGGCAAAAAGGTGCTCATGGTGGTCCATCCGGCACCGGCGGATACCGGCGTCGTGTTTCGCCGTACCGATCTTGATGCCGCCGCCGAAGTGCGCGCCTATGCCGAGAACGTCGGTGAGACCACGCTTGGCACCACTCTTATTAAAGGTGATCTGCGCGTCGCGACGATCGAGCACCTGCTCTCCGCCTTCGCAGGTCTAGGGATCGACAACGCGTACGTGGAGCTTTCGGCCGAAGAAGTGCCGATCATGGACGGAAGCGCCGGCCCGTTCGTCTTCCTATTGCAGTCAGCCGGCGTCGAAGAACAGTCCGCGCCCAAGCGATTCGCACGAATCCTGAAGCCCGTCGAAGTGCAAGACGGCGATAAATGGGCTCGCTTTGCACCCTACGATGCTGGGTTCAAAGTGAACTTCGAAATCGAGTTCAACCATCCGAGTATCAAGACGCGCGCCCAAACGGCGACGATGAATTTCTCGACGACATCATTCCTGAAGGAAATCAGCCGTGCTCGCACCTTCGGTTTCATGCGCGACCTGGAATTTCTGCGTTCTCGCAATCTGGCGCTGGGCGGCACGATGGACAACGCGATCGTCCTCGACGACGACCGAATCCTGAACGAGGACGGACTGCGCTACGAAGACGAGTTCGTGAAGCACAAGATCCTCGATGCGATCGGCGACTTGTACCTGCTCGGCCGCAGCATCATCGGCGAATTCAGCGGCCACAAATCCGGCCACGCTCTAAACAATCAGCTCGTTCGCAAGCTGATCAACACGCCGGATGCTTGGGAAGAAGTCACTTTCGAGGACGCTCAAGAGTCCCCGATTTCGTATATGCCTGCGGCGGTGGGGGCGTAAGCGATTGCGGAGCAATCGAGGTGAGCACGTGAGGGAGTAAGGAAGTGAACGGTGCAGCGATGCGCCTAGCATCGGCCGCACCACTCTCCAGCTACGTGGCCTACGACCCTCACACCTCACCTCGTTCACTTCCTCACCAGCGCGGCCGGCCTCCGGCCGACCCTCACCTTCAATTTTGTGAACGGCTTCTCACCGGCGGCTTCGAGCGCTTTACGTAACGTGTCATGGGCATAGCGGACGCGGGCGCACCAGACCGCGGAATCGACCACGACGATGAGCGCGTCCTCGCGATAACTCGCTGAAACCACGTGATCTTTCTCGTTTCCCGGGAGTGCGGCTCGCACCTTCCCGGCGAGCTCTTGGGTTGCTTCCGCTTGTTGCTGAAGCTTCGAAAAAAGAGCACCCAATCCGTCGGCGATGGGCTTCAGTCGATCAGTCACGGGCCGCTATCTCCATTATGTGAGGCGCAGCCGCTTGATCTTTTGCGAGTGGATTCTGCATATTCCGCCACACTGAAAAGGGCAAACCCGTCGAAAGATGGGGACGCAAAGCCACCGGTCTAAGGGTTGCGGGCAGCGGCCACGATAGCGGGGTTACCAGGATGAACAATACAAATTATCGGATTGACATCCACCGCTTGAGATCGCCGCGCGGGCTCGGCTCGAGTATCCGCCGGAAGGGCATTGGCGTCGCTCATGCAGTAGCGCCAGTGGTTGGCATTGTCGCGCCGCAATTTAGCAGAGGCTGCGAGGGCATGGACCGATGAACGTCATCGTTTTTTCAAAGCGCCAAGGTCGCGCTCGTCAGATCGAGCTCGGTCGGCCTTTGACGATGACCATCATGATCAGTCTGGTTGGTGCCGTGCTGGCGGGAGTTCTTTTCGCCGGCGTGCAACTCGGCCGCAGCGGAATCCTTTTCGAACCCACCGCGCAACTGGGCGATTGGGGCAGCAAGTTAGAAGAGCAGCGCCAGCAGGTGCTGAACGCAAAGCGCGATCTGCAGGAACGTCTCGATGCACTGGCGGGGCGCGTTGGTCAGATGAATGCGCACATGATTCGGCTCGACGCTTTGGGCCGGCGCCTAACTGAGATGGCGAATCTCGATAAGGGCGAATTCAACTTCGACAGCGAACCGGCTGTTGGCGGACCGGAAGGCATCGTCGAGGGCGCGGTTGCCGTTTCGCCCGATCTTTCCTCGATGCTCGATGATCTGACCCGGCAGATCAAAGATCGCGAACGCCAGCTCAGCGTGCTGGAGAGCCTGATCTCCACACGCAATTTGAATCGGCAGATCGTTCCGGACGGCAGGCCCGTGCTCAAGGGCTGGATTTCTTCCTACTTTGGAATTCGCGCCGATCCGTTCACCGGCCGCAATGCCTATCACAAGGGTCTGGATTTCGCGGCTCCTGCCGGATCGCAGGCTGTCGCGGTCGCGTCGGGTGTGGTGACCTATGCGAAAGAGCGCTTCGGCTACGGCCGAGTGGTCGAAATCAATCACGGGAATGGCTACGTGACCCGCTATGCCCACAACCAAAAGCTTCTGGTGCAGGTTGGTGACACGGTGAAGAAAGGTCAGCCAATTGCCCTCATCGGCTCTACCGGCCGCTCCACGGGCCCGCACTTGCACTTCGAAGTCCTCAAGCAAGGACGGCAAATCGATCCGATGGCGTTTGTGCGGAATTGACGAGCACGTGAATCGTGGATCGGGGATCGTGGATCGAGCCCCGAACCCCGAACCCTGCCGCACAGGGATGTGCCAATGCCGCGAAGGCAGGACGCCGATAGCGGCCGAACCCCGAACCTGCTCCTCCCTTGCATTCCCTTCACGCCGCCCTCACTGAAGCGGCTCTTCTCTGCCGGGCTGGGTTCGTGACTGGGTTGTAAACCTCCGAATCGGCCCAGCACCTGTACAATACGGCGCTTTTCGGCCCAGCCCTTCGGAGTTTTCAGCGTGGCGAATTGGCTTACACAGCTGTTCGGCAGCCGCAATCAGCGGCTCGTGAACGGCTACAACAAACTCGTTGCTCGCACCAACGCACTCGAAGACTCGATCAAGTCCCTCAGCGACGAACAACTGCGCGGCAAAACCGCTGAATTTCGCCAACGCTTGGAGTCGGGCACCACGGTCGATGAATTGCTGCCCGAAGCGTTCGCGACAGTGCGCGAAGCAGCGCGGCGCACACTCGGCATGCGCCATTTCGACGTCCAGTTGATCGGCGGCATGGTGTTGCACCAGGGCAAGATTTCCGAAATGCGCACGGGCGAAGGCAAGACGCTCATGGCCACGTTGCCTGCATATTTGAACGCACTGCCTGCCAAGGGCGTGCACGTGGTGACGGTCAACGAATACCTCGCATCACGCGACGCGGATTGGATGGGCCCGGTCTATCGATTTCTCGGCCTCACGGTCGGCGTGATCAAGAGCGGTCAGTCTTCAGAAGAAAAACGCGCTGCGTACGAATGCGACATTACGTACGGCACCAACAATGAATTCGGTTTCGATTACCTGCGCGACAACCTGGCATTCCGCCTGGAGGACCGCACGCAGCGCGGATTGGCTTACGCGATCGTGGACGAAGTCGACTCGATTCTGATCGACGAAGCGCGCACGCCGCTGATCATTTCCGGTCCCGCGGAAGAAAGCACCGAGCTGTACCTCAAGATTAATCAGCTTGCGCCGCGCCTGACCCGCCAAGAAACCGAAGAAAGCGAAGGCGATTACTGGGCGGACGAAAAGTCGCGCCAGGTGCATCTGTCCGATGCCGGTCACGAACGAGTCGAGCAGTTGTTCGAAGAAGCCGGATTGCTGCAACCAAGCGAAAGTTTGTACGACGCGGCGAACATTCGCTTGATGCATCACTTGAACGCATCGCTGCGCGCCCACTCGCTCTATCACCGTGACGTCGAATACATCGTGCGCAACGGTGAAGTGGTCATCGTCGATGAGTTCACCGGTCGCACCATGCCGGGCCGTCGCTGGTCCGATGGTCTGCACCAAGCGATTGAAGCGAAAGAGGGCGTTCGTGTCCGCGAGGAGAACCAAACCGTCGCGTCGATCACCTTCCAGAACTATTTCCGTATGTATTCGAAGCTCGCCGGCATGACCGGTACGGCGGACACCGAAGCGTTCGAATTCCAGCAGATTTACGGCCTCGAAGTCGTTGTCATCCCGACGCATCGGCCCATGGTCCGCAAAGATCATCCGGATTTCGTTTATCTCTCAGCCAAGGACAAGTTCGAAGCCATCATCGAGGACATTCGAGATTGCGTCTCGCGCGGTCAACCGGCTCTCGTCGGCACCACCTCTATTGAGACCTCTGAGTTCTTGAGCGGCTTGCTCACGAAAGAAGGCATCGCGCATCAAGTGCTCAACGCTAAGCAGCACGAGCGCGAAGCGGCCATCGTCGCGCAAGCAGGTCGTCCCGGAACCGTGACGATCGCAACCAACATGGCCGGTCGCGGTACCGACATCGTGCTCGGCGGCAATCCGGAGTCGGATCTGACGCAAGTCGATCCGAACGATGAAGTCGGCCGTCAGCGCGCGAAGGAAGAATGGAAGAAGCGCCACGAGACGGTGCTCGCGGCGGGCGGTCTACACATCATCGGTACTGAACGCCACGAATCTCGCCGTATCGACAATCAGCTGCGCGGTCGTTCGGGACGCCAGGGCGATCCTGGTTCGAGCCGCTTCTATCTTTCCCTCGAAGACAATTTGATGCGCATCTTCGGTGATCCCGAGCGCACCAAACGTTGGCTGCAAACGGCTGGCATGAAGGAAGGCGAGGTGATCGAAAGCCGCATGCTCTCGAAGCAAATCGAGCGTGCGCAGCGCAAGGTCGAAGCCCACAACTTCGACGCTCGTAAGAACTTGCTCGAATACGATGACGTCGCCAACGATCAGCGCAAGGTGATTTATCAACAGCGCACTGAAGTCATGGCGGCCGAAGACGTGGCGGATGCCATCGTCGGAATTCGTCGCGAGGTCGTGAACAACATCATCGATCGCTTCGTACCGCCGAAGAGCGTCGAAGAGATGTGGGATGTCGATGGCTTGGTGCAAGCAATCGAGCGCGACTTCGCTCAGCGCCTCGAGATCAAGTCTTGGCTCGAAACCGAGCCGGACCTCGGCGAAGACGGATTGCGCGAACGCGTCATCCGCGAGCTTGAGGCTAAGTACGAGGAAAAAGTTCAGGCTTACGGCGCCCCGATCCTGCGTTACATCGAGAAGCAAGTGATGTTGTCGCAGCTCGACTCGCATTGGCGCGAGCACCTCGCCGCAATGGATTACCTGCGCCAAGGTATTCACCTGCGCAGCTACGCGCAGAAGAACCCGAAGCAGGAATACAAGCGCGAAGCGTTCGAACTGTTCACGACCATGCTCGATCGCATCAAGCACGACACAGTCGCATTGCTCTCACGAATGCAGCTTCGCTCGCAGGCGGAGATCGATGCGGAAGAGCAGGAGCGCCAGCGACGTCTGGCGCGTGCAATGCAGTTCCAGCACGCTGCGCCCGAGCAAGTCACTGCACCGCCGCCACCGCAAAATGCGCTGGAGAACCCAGAAGCAAACGCCGTGCCCGTAGCGCAGTTCGTACGCGATACGCGCAAGGTCGGTCGCAACGAACCGTGCCCGTGCGGATCAGGTAAGAAGTTCAAGCACTGTCACGGCCAGCTCGTCGGCGAGGCGTAAGCCGCCGCCTGTGGCGCTCAAAGTTACGCACGTCGTCGCGGGCGCGCTCTTCGACGACCATGGACGAGTGCTTATCGCGCAACGTCCGCCGGGCAAGCACATGGCCGGCGGATGGGAATTTCCGGGCGGAAAGTTAGAGCCCGGTGAAGATCGATTCGAAGGTCTGCGTCGCGAACTCATCGAAGAAATCGGCGTCGAGATCTCCAGCGCTGAACCGCTCATCGCTTATGAGCACCGATTTGCAGATCGCGCAGTCTTTCTCGATCTTTGGTGGGTGAACGAATACTCAGGCGTTCCTCAGTCTCTCGATTCGCAGGCCCTCAAATGGGTGCATCTGCATGAACTTGGAGAGGTCGGTTTGCTCGAAGCGGATCGTCCAATGATTCCGGCGCTCATCGCCCGAGCCGGTCACGTTTCGAACATTGCAGGCGACGACTAAGTCGCTGACCTCTCTGGGCACGTCACGCCTTACCTGTCACTAACTTGCGACGCGGCAACTGCCGACGCCGCAGCCTTCCGACCCTGCGCTATGCTTCGCGCTCCTTTTCACCAGGACAGGATGAGTCATGCGCAAGGCCTTCGTGTTTATCGCTCTGGCTGTGGCTGGAACCCACGTCATCGCAGCCGAACCACAGAGCGATCAAGATAAGACGCTCTACTCCCTAGGCGTGCTGCTCGCGAAGAACGTCGATCAATTCCAGCTCACGCCCGCGGAGCTGGAGATGGTCAAGGCCGGATTCAACGACGGAGTTCAGCACAAGCCGAAGGTCGAGGCCTCCGCATACATGGAGAAGCTCAACCAATTGCATGGGGCGCGTTTGGCGGCCGCGTCAGCTGGCGAAATCCAAGCTGGCAAGGCCTTCCAGGACAAGGCAGCTGCTGAGAAAGGCGCTACGCGTACGGCGTCCGGACTCATCTTCAAATCGCTCAAACAAGGCACCGGCGCAACCCCTGTTGCCACTGACACGGTCAAGGTCAACTACCAAGGCGCGCTGACCAACGGCAAGGTTTTCGATAGCTCCTATGAGCGGCATGAGCCCGCCACCTTCCCGCTGAACGGGGTCATTCCGTGCTGGACCGAAGGTCTGCAGATGATGAAGGTCGGTGGCAAGGCTCGGTTAGTTTGCCCCGCTGACATTGCCTATGGCGACCGTGGAGCGCCGCCGGACATCAAACCGGGCGCAACCTTGGTGTTCGATGTCGAGCTGCTGGACGTGCAAAAAGCTAAGAATCCGTAAGATTCCGCCGCAGCCGCGCGAATTAGACTAAAACACGTCTGGCATCGGCCGATGCAGGTCGGTGCCCACGAAAACAAACCTAAGGTTTCGAGAGCTACGTGCCATGACATTCCAGACTCTGACGAGCCGTTTGTGCCGCGTTCTACTCGCGTCGTTTGTCTTGTTGGCGGTGAGTGCACAGGCCGAGCCGGTGCAGGGGCGCGATTACTCGCTGATCGTTCCCGTCCAACCCACCGATAACGCCGACAAGGTCGATGTCATCGAGTTTTTCTCGTACGGCTGTCCACATTGCGCGGCCTTCAATCCTTCCGTAACCACGTGGGCTGCCAAGCTGCCAAGCAATGCAGTGTTCACGCGCGTGCCGGTGTCTTTCGGCCGCCCGCAGTGGGGTCAGTTGGCGCGCACGTACTACACACTGCAGAGCATGGGATTGGTCGAGAAACTCGATGCTGCTCTGTTTACCGCGATCCATCAAGAGCACCAGAACCTGTTCGATGAAGACAGTATCGTGGCTTGGGTTGCAGCTCACGGCGTGGACGCTGCGAAGTTTCGCGCTGAGTTCAATTCGTTCAGCGTGACGACGAAAGCCACGCGAGCGGAACAACTTGCGCGCAACTACAAGGTGAGCGGCGTACCGACTCTCGCCATCGATGGGAAGTACACGGTCATGGGGCAGAATTTCGACGAGATGCTTCGCAATGCCTCGGCTGTCGTCGAGAAAGCGGCTGCAGAGCACAAGGCGCACAAATCGTAAAACTCTGCTGGCGCTGCGCCGGCTGAGGCTCGCGCGGAGAAAAAACGTTTTTCATCCGCTGCCGACTGATTCAGAATCGCAGCATGACTTCTACAGAGAAATCCGCGGTCCGCAACGCGAGCGGCCCGGTTTACGAGCAGCCGCTGAACGAGAAGATGCGCACTTTCCTGCGCCTGGACTTCTTGTATCAGCAGACGCTGTTCCACAACGAACACCAAGATGTGTGGTCGATGCGCGCTGCCGTCGCATCGCTGCTGGAAATTCTCGCCATCACTGCGCGTGGCGATATTCGCAGCGACGTGCTCAAGGAGTTAGAGCGTCAGATGACGATCATGCACGAATTCCAATCGCGCCCCGGCGTCGATTCCTCGCGATTGAAGTCGGTGCTCGCCAATCTCGCGCGCCTACGCACCGAACTGAATTCCGCAGGGATGATGTTCATGAAGAAGCTCCGCGATTCGGAATTCCTGAACGCGGTGAAGCACCGCAGCGCCATTCCAGGGGGCACGTGCGAGTTCGATTTGCCGGACTACCGCCATTGGCTCGAGCAGCCGGTCGAAACTAGGAATGCCGCCTTCGAAGAATGGCTGGCCACGATTCGGCCGCTCTGCGACTCCGTGACCGAACTGCTGTGGTTGACTCGGGAGGCTTCGCGACCGCGCCCCGAAGTAGCGACGGGCGGTTCCTTTCAGATCGCCTTTGAACGAGACAATCCGTCACAACTGTTGCGCATTGCCCTCCCGGAAGGGTCTCAGCTCTTTCCGGAAATTAGCGGGGATCAGCGGCGGTGCAATATTCGTTTTTTGAGCTGGACTGATGTGAATGCGCGGCCGGTGCAGACTACCGAAGACGTGAAATTTCTATTGACTGTCTGCTCGTAAGGTAAGCACGCGCGGCGTGGGGCTCCGAAAAAGAAAGAGCCGATCCAAATGGATCGGCTCTTTGCGTTTGGGCCTTTTGGGCTATTAGATCGGGCGCCGCAGAACGACTGACTGCGGTGCCATGCTGTCTACGTGCTGAACGGCCTGAACGGCTACTTTTAGCTCTGATTTCGCGTCTTGCTTGGTGTTCAACACCGCAGCCGATGCGGAGGCGGCAACCAGCACGATAACGCTGGCGAGTAGTGAATAACTTGTTTTCATGGCTGTAGGTCTCCGTTAAGCGAGACGCGGACGCGGATTGTTCTGGCCATTGCCATCAGCGACGAGGCTATCGATGCGCGGGCGCGGGTTGTTCTGGCCGTTGCCGTCAGCGACGAGGGTATCGATGCGCGGGCGCGGGGTGTTCTGGCCGTTGCCGTCAGCGACGAGGGTATCGATGCGCGGGCGCGGGTTGGTCTGGCCGTTGGCATCAGGGACGCGGCTAT
>JAEWBG010000085.1 GCA_023391335.1 Pseudomonadota bacterium
GCCGTGAGGGCTGGCCACCACAAAGCAATGTTACGCGGCGGGCGGCATCGGTTCGGACTGCAACTGTCGGTGTCTCTGTGAGGCACCCGCCGAAATCAGAGCGGACCACGCCAACAACGCGACCGTCATCAGCACGACCAGCCATGCGAAGACATCGCCAAGTCGTGAGTACAGCGTTCCAGCGTCACTGAGGCCGACGTCTGCGACGAGCGTCACCGGCTGATCGCGCGACGTGACTGCCTCGGCGATGATGCGACCGTACGCATCCGAAACAGTTAGACGTCCAGTCGCCGCAGCACGCGCAATTGCAAAGCCGTTCTCGATGCCACGCATGACTGCCATGCGCGAATGCAATCGGCCATCCTTCACGAAGTCCCACGCCGGCACGAGCAGTAGCCGCACTCCACCGTTGCCGTACTCGCGAAACAGGGCAGGGAAGTCCATGTCTTTGCATATGGCGATGCCTTGATCGTGTAGCATTAGAGGCTGGTTTCCGGCGGTGAGCAGTTCGAGTCCTGGCACCAACTTGCGCTTGGCGTAGACGTGCAGCGGCGCATGCGGCGTAAATGTTCGGGCCGTATTCCGATGCACACCGTCAGCGTCTGTGTCATCAAAGCCAGCGACAATGCGAACGTTTAATCCATCTGCTGCGCTTTGCAGCGTCTGGGATGCAAACTGATCGTTCGGATTGGCGAGAAACACACGTTCGGGAAGCACGATCTCGCCAAGATTCTGATTGCGGAAACTCTCCAGCACTCGCTCGTACTCGCGCGTCACTGCGTTTGCCTGCTCACTGCCGCGCAGAGACTGGGCTGTGAGCGAGTCGATCGAAGCCAAGCCAACGCGAGTATGCGAATCGTACGGCTGTGCGAGCCGCCACGCGCCGAAGGCTAAGCTCAATGCGAGCGGAATCGCAGCAAGCGCGGTCATCGAACGCCAGTGTTGAGGTTGGAACATGAGCATCGCGATCGATGCTGGCACTAATGCGGCGATGAAGCCGACGGCGGCCAAGCCTCCAATGCTCGCCACCTGTGCCAAAGGCAGCACCTGGATCAGCGCATAGCCAAGCGCACCAAAGCTTCCGTGCGGAGAGCGCAGGCTCAAGAGAAATTCCATGGCGATCAAGGACGATGCAAACAGCAGCGCGGTCGCCAACGCAGGAAGGCGTCGACTTGCCCATCGCGTCGCAAGGACCGCGACCGTGAATTGGGATGCGAGCACCGCGAACTCGATGCCGAGCGGCAAGGGCGGAAGTACATCGCCGTAGGCGAATGCAAGTCCAAGTGCGCCAATCACGCGGGAGAGGAACGCAGCGACTGCGACGTGCAAAGTGCTCTCACAACGAAGCGCGAGCAGCAAAATGGGAACGGGTGCTAGCAATATCAGCGGGCCGATCGCTCCCAAGTCTGTCGACAGCAGGAAGCAGATTCCAGTCGCGAGCGTCGCCGCAACAGCAGAACGGGAAAACAGGGTTCGAATAGACATGAGTCCGGTTCCTAGGGGCGAAGTCCACGTAAGAGTTGGTCCGCGCAACGCAGGCACAGCGCAATGAATCGCGCGCGCGGCAAGGAGAAGCGACCAGAACGATGCAGCATCACGAGCCCGTGAACCTGAGCCCACACCAGCATCGCCATTTCGAGCGGATCGCCATCGACCCACTCGTTGTTTGCTTGGGCTTGCCGAATGCGCTCCATCGACAGTGAGATGACGGGCGACTTGCCGGCACGAAAGTCCTCTGGATAAACCCGTTCGACATGCGTCTTCAGCACGAAACACGCATCGAAGCGCGCTGGTTCATCGAGTGCAAATTCGGCATAGGCGCGAGTTACTTTGCGCATCCACTTCTCGATGTCCTGCTCCCGTATCTTTGCGATCCGCTCGCGCCACGATTCGAAGGCCTCCTCGCCGACGACCCGCAATAGTTCGTCCTTGTTCGCGAAGTGTCGATAGACGGCCATGGCGGAAAGGCCGGCATTAGCGCCGACGGATCGCAGGCTGAAGTCCTCGATCCCTTTGCTCTCGAGTTCCTGCAGAGCGCATTTGAGAAGTCGTTGGCGAGTGCTCATAAAGTGTTTACAGTGTAAACAGGTGATTTGCAGGATGGCAAGGGCAACGTGCGTAACCCAATCACGTTTGTTGATACGACGCAGGCGCTGCTCACATCGGTCGCGCAATTGCGAAATCAGTTCGGGCCATAGCATCCGCATCGAGCGGTCGCGGCGAGCACCGCCCCATCAGCCCCTCAGCGCGATTCACCGGCATCCTCTCTAATCCTTCTCCCGAGCGCGCTGTGCGGGTAACCGCGGTGCATTGGCCCGATGCATGCTCAGAGCATGATGCGTGTCACAAAAATACCTTCACCGCGTGTGAGTGTCGCAAACGCGTTTTGTCGCTTTGTTATGTGTAAGCGTTGATTCGGCAACATTGTCGTGAGGGCTATGCTTCTCACGCAGCAGGAGAGAAGAACGTGAATATGCATGGATCGTTCAACGTGTTTTTCGTGCTGCTGTCGTACGTGATAGCAGTCTGCGGTTCATTTACTGCTCTCGTGCTCGCGCGCGAATCCGTGAAGGTGCGCGCAGATGAGCGGCTTCCTTGGGTCGTGTGGTCCGCCGTCATCATGGGCGGTATCGGCATCTGGTCCATGCACTTCGTCGGCATGATGGCGTGGCACACGAACATGCCCGTCAGCTACGACATTCCCGCGACCGCGATTTCAATGTGTATCGGCATCGTCGCGACGGGTATCGGGTTCGCAATCGTCGGACTCGGCTCGCGCAGCGTGCTTGCGATTCTGCTGGCCGGCGTGTTCATGGGATCGGGCGTCGCCGCGATGCACTACATGGGCATGTCCGCAATGCGTATGCCCGCAACGGTCACATACAACATGACACTGGTTTGGGTGTCCGTTGCGATCGCGATTTCAGCGTCTTGCGTTGCCTTGTGGATGGCGTTCTTCCTGACCGCGCGATGGCAAATGGTCGTGGCGGCATTGGTGGCCGGCGTTGCGGTGTGCGGCATGCACTACACGGGAATGGTGGCTGTGAACGTGGTTCACGACCCGAACATGCCCGAGCCGTTGCCGACCGCTTTGTCCCCGCTCGTCGTAGGGAGCGGTTTGTTCCTGTTGAGCTTGTTGGTGCTGGCGATCGGATTGGCGCTGACTCGCGAACAAGCAGTACGTGGCTTGCCGGCACGAGCGTAGATGCTGAACCGAAGGATCTGTTATGAAAGGGACGGAGTTTCTCCTCGGCATTCTCGGACTCAATCGCGTTGAGCGAATGACCGTCGCATCGGTCTGTTCGCTGACGCATTCGCGTCCGCGCGGGTACACCGTTCTACCGCCGGATCGCAGCACCGACGCGGACATCATGCTGGTGGATGCGGATGATGCAGCGGCGTGTTCGTCGTGGGAGAAATCGCCGGTGCGACTGAGTGGCAAGCCGGCGCTGATGATCAGCCGCAATCCGAGTGTGATCGGTGAGCAGCCCTACGCGCTCCCGCGCACCAATTTTGCCTCGCGCCTGATCAAGATCCTCGATCAGATCACGATTCGAGAATTCAAATTTCTGCCTGAGTTCGTCGTCAGCGATACCAATGTTCTGGATGGCGGACTAGGCATCACACCGCGCGCAACCGCGACGCCGAAGGACATGCCGCGTGCGCTTGTCGTCGATGATTCTGTGGTCGTTCGCACCAAGATGCGCACGTTGCTCGAGCTGCATGGGATGCACGCGGACTTGGCAGAAGACGCGGAGCAAGGCTTGGCGTTCATGCGCGTCAATCGGTACGCCATCGTGTTTCTCGATGTGGTGCTACCTGGCATGGACGGCTATGCCGCCTGCCGACAAATGAAAGCCAACGACAAGAACGCCCCGCCGATCATCATGCTGACCGGTCGCGATTCGCCGTTCGACAAGATTCGCGGCGTCATGGCCGGCTGCAATCGCTATCTCACCAAGCCGATTGCCGTCGATGCGCTACACAAAGTGCTGCGCGAATTCGCAGCTCAACACGTTGCGGCTTAACCGTTTCTTTTTGGATCAACTCTCAACTCGAGCATGCCCATGGCCATCACCAAAGTCTTGATCGTCGATGACGCGGCGACCGATCGAAGCAACCTGCAAAGCATCGTGACCTCGGCTGGCTACGTCGCTAGCACTGCTTCTTCGGGACGCGAAGCTTTGGAGCGCATTGCGCGCGACAAGCCGGACGTGATCTTCCTGGATATCTTGATGCCCGATATGGATGGCTTTGAGTTGTGCCGCGGCTTGCGTGCGAATGACACGACCAAGAGCACGCCGATCGTTGTCGTCAGCAGCAAGAACCAGAAGGCGGATCGGGTGTGGGCATTGGAGCAGGGCGCGAACGCCTACGTCGCCAAGCCGTACAAACCCGAAGACATCATCGACAGCATTCGTCGCCTGTGATCGGAAGAGCTGATGAGCGCCCACGCGGAATGGTTAACGGAAGACGCGCAATTCATCGGCGGCGAGCCGACTGCGCCACGCATTCTCGAAAAGGCAATCGTCGCGTTGGCGCGGACCTTCGATTTGCCGGAGCAGGACGCGCAACCGACCCACGTGCGTCAACAACGCTGGCGTGGATTGCGTATCGGAAATCTCGGCTTGTTGGTCGATCACAGCTGCGGCGGCGAGATCATCGAAGACGCCAAGGTGTTCGCCTTGCCACGGGCTGCGAAATGGTGTCGCGGGCTCATCAATTTGCGCGGGCACCTCGTACCGGCAATTGATCTGCACGAGCTGATTGGCCTCACGCACTTGCGTGCCGCACGACAGTGGTGGTTGGCGCTCGGCCGCAGTGAGGACGCATTGGCATTTCCTATCGATGCGCTGCCGGTTTCGCTCGAAGCACAGGAGGCGGCGCAGGTACACGCAACGCTCATTCCAGAAGCTCTACGAGCGTTCACAGGAAACGGTCACCGCATCGGCGGGGAGTTGTGGCTGGAGTTTCGTCACGGCGAGTTCTTCAAGTCATTGGCACGTTTGTAAACGGAGTTCCACATGCTTTCGCGTCTCTCGATTCCCATTCGGCTGTTGCTTCTGCTCGCGGTACCGCTGGCTGCACTCATGGTCGTGGGACTAGCAGGCCTCGCGACGATCAATGCAACCGGTACGACCACGGTGGAACTGCAAGCGCGTCTGGCGCAGCAAGACCAGCTCGATGCCATGCGCGATGCGGTGCGTTCGGACTTGCTTACGGCCGTGAATGGCGTGTCCATGAATGCAACGAACGCCACCAAGGCGCTCGATAAGCTCAATGAGGCTCGTACGCACTTCCAAGCGGCTGCGGCCGCTTACGTGGAACGCGCGCCGGACTTTCGTCGCGATCGAGCGGCTGCGACGATCAAACCGATACAAGAGCAATTCACTCGTGCGGTCGGCGCATTCGAAAGCGCGCTTCTGGATGAAAACCTTCCGGCACTGCGTACCGCGCTCTCAGGGGAGCCCGGCGCGCTGACGCAGAAGGTGATCGAGCAAGTGGATGCATTGCGTGCTGATGAGCGCAGCGGCGTGACGCAGCTCATCGATCGCTCCCGGGAGCGTGGCGATTCGTTCTTCACGCTGAATGCGATTCTTGGATTCGTCGGTCTCGGCCTGGCCTTGCTGTTCGGCTACTACATCGGCCGGTCGATCACTGCGCCGGTCGAAAGCCTGACCGCGACCGTTCGCGACGTCGCCGCAGGCAATATCGAAGCACGAAGCAACGTATCGGGCTATGACGAAATTGCAGTCCTTGGTGCTGCGCTCGATCAGCTACTCGACGAAAAAGTGGCCACGTTGGCAAAGGCCGAGCACGACAACGCTCAACTCAACGATTCGGTTATCGCGTTGCTGCGCGCTGTGTCCCAGCTGTCTCGGCGCGACCTGACCGTTCGCGTTCCGGTTACGGAAGACGTGACGGGTCCCGTCGCCGACGCAATCAATCAGCTTGCGAACGAGACGGGCCGGGTGTTGGTGGAGGTGAGTCGCGTCGCCGATCAAGTCGCGAGCGCCTCTGCACAGGTGAAGAGCAAAGCCGAGACCGTGAATGCCGTGGCGACCACGCAGCAATCCGAAGCGCTCGATACGGCAGAGAAGTTGAATCACGCCTCCGACCGTTTGAATGAAATCGCCAAACTCGCGCAGCAATGTAACGAACTTGCGCAACGTGCGGCACAGAACACCGAATCGGCGGTCGCGACGGTGACTGGTACCTTGCGCGGCATGACCGACATTCGCGAGGTCATTCAAGAAACCGGCAAGCGCATCAAACGCCTGGGCGAGCGCTCGCAAGAAATTAGCGGCATCGTCGACATCATTAACAAGATCGCCGAACGTACGACGGTGCTGGCGTTGAACGCATCGATGCAAGCCGCTGCGGCAGGCGATGCAGGGCGAGGCTTCGGCGTGGTGGCGGACGAAGTGCAACGCCTGGCGGAAAACACGCGAAACGCGGCCGGTCAGATCGGTGCGCTCATCAAGAGTATGCAGATCGAAACCAACGACACGATCGGCACCATGGAAAACGCCATCGGGCAAGTGGTGGAAGGCTCGAAGATGGCCGAGGTCGCGGGCAAGCAGATCGGCGATACGCAAGGCGCGACCACCGCGCTCGTGCAATCGGTGCGCGAAATCGCAGCAAGCTCGCAAGAGCAAGCGCAACTCTCCGTCACGCTGCGAGATCGCGCTCGCACGATGATTACGGGCGTGCGCGCAACGGGCGAGCAGCTCACGGAACAGCTCGAAGAGACGGTGAATCTCACCGACTTCGCGCGCCGTCTGCTCGATTCGGTGCGTGTGTTCAAGTTGCCGGCATGAGGACAGTGACTAGCGGTTGGCGGTTAGCGGTTAGTACTCGCGCTCGCCGATCAGGACCATCTTGCTAGTCACTAACCGCTAACCGCTGATCACTCCCGCTATGTCCCACGTTCGCACCATTCTCGCCGAAGAGCTGCATCAGCTTGCGAGCGATCTGGCGTCGCATGCACCGGGGTTGCGCGATGGTTCTGAGGATGCCGCGGCGGAATGTCTCGCGCTGTGTCAGCGGCTCGGGCAAGTCGCGGACATGATCGAAGCACCTGCCTTGCAGGAGATCGCGCTATTTCTGCTGTCGAACATTCCTGCCTTGCTGGGTGGGACGATGAGCGGGGCGCCGGCAAGTCTGTGCGCAGATTTGGAGCTGTGCTTGGTGGAGGGCGCGCATTCAGAACGATGGCAGTCGCTGCAAGCGTCCTTGTGCGATGAGTCGTGGCCTGCGGCGATGCCAGAAGATACAGCATCGGAAACGATTCGAGGTCTCATGATGCTCGCGTCGCTGGAGGACGCGCCGGAAGCGAGCCTTGAGCCGGTCACAGCGGAAGATTTGACGTTGCATTCGCCGCCCGATGTGGGGACGGAAACGCTGCAGGCGTTCTATCACGAAGCACCTCAGCAGGCGGCGCAGCTCAATCGGTGGTTCTCTGCGATGCGGACGCAATGCACGAGCGATGTGATCACACAATCGCAGCGCCTCGCGCACACTTTGAAAGGTTCAAGTGCGCTGTGCGGGCTGCACGCTATCGCCCATTTGGCTCACGCAATCGAAACGGTGCTGCAAGACGCCGCGTCGCAGAGCGTCTCGCCCTCGGCAGATCTGCAGGATTTGCTATCAGAAGCAGGTGATGCCATCGAACAAATGATCGAAGTGGCGGCGCAAGGAGGCGCCGTGCCAGGGAACGTACTCGCGCTGATACAGCGGCTGCAGCACAGCGAAGTCGCAGAATGCGCGGTGGAGCAATCCGCGCCGGCGGAACATGCGCCTATGGAAGATCCGGTTACGGTGGAGCAGTCTCCCGCCGAGATCACTGCAACGCTGAGCGTACCAACGCACGTCATCGACGAGAATTTGCGGCGCGCCGGCGAGATCAATATCGCGATCAGTCAGTTGAACTCGCATCTGTCGGGCACCCTTGAGCGTGCTGGCCGGCTCACTCAGCAGCTCTCGCTCGTGCAATCGCAGGTGTACGAACTCGAAACGCTGGTCGACACGCGTGGCATTCCAGCAATGCATTTGCAGAGCGGATTTCAGAGTGGAGAGTTCGATCCGCTTGAGTTGGATCAATACAGCGCGCTGCATAGCCTGAGCCGAGCGTTCGCAGAGAGCACGCTAGATTCTCGCGAGCTCTCGCGCGAACTCGCGGACGAATTGCTCAAACTGCAGAACCTCCTGACTCAGCATGCGCGGCTGGGCCGCGAGCTCACCGATTCCGTGATGAGCACGCGTCTGGTCCCGGTCGGCACCATCGCACCGCGGCTAGAACGTATCGTTCGTCAGGCAGCGAGACAGACGGGCAAAGATGTCGAACTGGTGATTCAAGGTCGAGAGCTGTCCATCGATACCGACATCTTGAATGGCTTGGTCGAACCGCTGATGCATGCGCTTCGCAATGCGGTGGATCATGGCATCGAAACAATTGAAGAGCGTGCGACGTCCGGCAAGCCGACCGCGGGACGCATCGAACTTTCCTTCAAGCGCGACGGCAATCGAATCGAAGTGCTTTGTCGTGACAACGGCCGTGGTCTTGATTTCGCCGCCATCGCGCGACGCGCAGCCGAAAGGAACCTGCTTCCGGCCGGCCACGCCGCGACCGAAGCGGAACTCGCGCAATTCATCTTTGCTCCAGGCTTCTCCACTCGCGATCGAGTCACGACATTGTCAGGTCGTGGAGTGGGGATGGATGTCGTGCGCTCAGCAGTAGAGAAATTGAAGGGCACCGTCCATATCGAAAGCCGCAGCGGACACGGATGTTCGCTGCTGTTTCGATTGCCGCTGAGTTTGACGACCACGCACGCGTTGTTCGTCGGCATCGGTTCGGGTGTGTATGGGCTGCCGAGTACCGGTGTCGATCAGGTGCTGTATTCGGATGCCGGACGCATCGCAAGGTTCGCAGATCGATTTGCGTTCGAGTACGCAGGGCAGGTTTATCCGCTGTATTCGCTGGCTTCGCTCCTCGGACAGCCCGATGAGGGATTTGCACAGATCATCGAACGACCCATGCCCTTGGTGCTCATGGCGGGTGACACCGGGCCGATTGCAGTGGCGGTCGAACGTGCGTTGGACAGCCGGCAAATCGTCGTCAAAGGTTTAAGTCGCATGCTGCCATCCTTGCCGGGCGTTGCGGGTGCGTGCGTGCTTCCGGATGGCGGGATTGGCGTCATTTTGGAAGTGCGTGAACTGTTGCGACGTGGAGAAGCGAGCTTCGCAACCCCGGCGCAGCACGTCGACGAAATCATCCCGAACGCAGTCCGCGCGCTGGTGGTCGACGATTCGCTGAGCGCGCGCAGAGCATTGGCACAGCTACTCACCGATTGCGGCTACGAAGTGATGAGTGCAATCGATGGATTGGATGCGATTGCGAAATTGGAGCAATCGACACCTGATGTGCTGTTGGTCGATTTGGAAATGCCGCGCATGAACGGGCTCGAGCTCACGACACACGTGCGCAACAACGCGCAGTGGAAAGATCTTCCCATCATCATGATCACCTCACGCGCGGCGGATAAGCACCGGGCGCAAGCCATGCGCAGCGGCGTGAGCGAGTTCCTCACCAAGCCCTATCAAGAGCACGAGTTGCTCGAGCGTGTCTCGGCATTGGTGGATCGGCACTAGGAGATCGCCATGACCGACTCGCTATTCGATCCCGTTCCTGTCGTTCGTCACGAATCGACGGGCTATGTCATTTGCGAATTCGAAGGTATGACACTTGCGATTCCGCAATCGGATGTGATCACGATCGAGCAGGGCAGCGAACTCTCCGCCGCATTGCCCGGCGAGACGGCGCTAGGATGGTTTGCGAGCGCAGATGGGCCATGGCCAGCGTACGCTCTAAATTGCGATTTGAAGCTACACAGCACGTTGCCGGACGCGCGAACGTTCTTGGTCTTCGTTCGCAGTCAGCCGTTGCCACTGGGTCTTCTGTGCGAAAGCATTCGCATCGTTCGCGATAATTTCTCTGCGGCACCGCTGCCCGATGTCATGCGAGAGCCAAATGGATTCGTGCAACGCGTTGTACGGCTGGCGCGAGGGCAGCTCGCTTTGATTTGCGAGTCGGGCGGAATCGCGGAGTACTTGGCCGATCAGACATTGGAGCGTGCCGCATGAGTGCAGCACTGAAAGCCTGGAAGCTGCAGTGGCCTGGCACTTCGCTTGCTCTCGCACAATGCGAAGTGATCGAGGTGGTCGAAGAGCCCGAAGTCTACGATGTACCGCTGGGGCCGCACTGGTGCCGCGGGTTACTGCATTGGCGAGGTCAGCTAATTCCGTTGGCATTCGGCGGACTTCGCGATACCCCCTATGTGATTGTGGTGGCGTATCAAAGCGCACCAAAGCAGCCGCTCCAGTTCGCTGCACTGGGGTTGACGAGCGTCCCGAAGATGTTCGAGGTCCCGGCGGATGCGGATCGCGATCTGCCCACATCCTGCGAGCTGCGAGAGGAACAAGTCCGTGCTTGTCTGGAGCACGATGGCGAAACGTTGATCGTGCCCGAACTGCATCGGCTATTTGCACGGCCCGACTCACTCGCATGAGCACGAGCGCTCCGCCGGTTCGCACGATCTCAATCGCGTCCGGCAAAGGCGGTGTGGGGAAGAGCTTCTTGGCGCTGAATCTCGCGATCGCGCTCGCCGAGCTTGGACAACGCGTGCTGTTGGTGGAGCTTGATGCAGATGCCGGTGCGCTATCGATCGCCGCCGGCTTGGGCGAGCCGAAAGTGCATTCTCCTGCGATGGACGCAGCGACGCTTGCGACTCGTGCACTGTCGATTCCGGGTACGACGCGCGTCCAATTGCTGCGTGCTTGCGATATTCCCGCGTCCGCCTCTCGTTCCCCTGCGACATTGGAACCGTTGCTTGGAGGACTGCAAGCCTCATGGCGCATCGTCGACTTGGCCCCGGGAATGGGGCCGCAGAATGTGCTGTGGATGCGGCGCGGGCAGCCTTCGATCTTGATCGGTACGCCGGAATTGGTGAGCGTCCAAGCGATGCTGCGCTTGCATCTGCAATTGCGACGTCAGCACGCATACGAGCGGTTACTCCAGCTCGAACCCCGACTGCGCGGCGGTCCGGCATCGCTTAGCGCTGCGCGTCATCGCTTGCAGGAATTCGTCGGAGCAACAGCCGCGGATCAACTGTGGAATTCGGCGAACGCGAGCTTCCGTTCGCCTTGGTGGATCTTCAATCGGGTGTTGTCTGCCGACGAGGCGCAGCTCAATCGCATTACTGCGTACTTGGCCAAGCACGCGGGATCTCAAGCGGCGCAGTTGCGGACGATTTCTGAAGATGCTGCCCAAGCGCAATGCGCTCGCTATGGCAGGGCGCTTTCGATTGCGGAGCCCGCAAGCGCGGCAGCGCAATCGATTCGCGATTTAGCAAGTGAACTGCTCGGGGCCAATCTCGCAACCCACTTGAAGCGCAGCGCCTGAGTCACCGGCAAGAAGATCGGACGCAACACAAAGCGCGCATAGGCGAACAATGAACGTTAGCAGCAAGCGGGACTTCCATTTGTTTCAGGGCGCAGCTCTTACGCAACCTTCACCTTGTCCATTCGGTGACGTGCAATGCGGCTCGGCGTTTCGGTCGCGGCACTCTTGTAGACGAAGGCACGCCGCGCTTCGTGATAGGCACTGTTGGCGTCGTAGAACGTGCGGTACATGTGCCGTAATTCTTCGTCGCGATAGGTCTGCAGTGGCTTACGTCGCTCGTCGCGCGCGCGTTCCTTCGCTTTGTTCGTCAACCGGCGCTTCAACAACGCGTCCGTGCTGAACTCCGCGCTCAGGCGATCGATTTCCTGCTGACAATCGACCCAATCCTCCGGCAGTAGCACATCCGCAAGCCCGCAATCGCGAGCTTCCTTCGCAAGCGTTGGCATGCAGCTCTCTGTGAGAGTTTGCGCGAGCTTTGCGCCGACTCGTCGCGGCAACACGTACGTCCAATATTCCGAGCCGTACAGACCCATCGTCGCGTAGTGCACGTTCAAAACCACACCGCTGCGGACCCAGACTTGATCGCAAGCCGCTGCCATGACGGCGCCGCCCGCGCCCGCGTTGCTACGAACGACCCCGACGGTGAGCTGCCGATCGGTCTTGATGATCTCTTCGACCAGATCGTTCATCGCGTTGATGTTCGCCCAGGATTCGTCGGCGGGACTGTGGGCCGCTTCGATGCAATTCAGATGAATCCCGTTGCTCCAGAACTCATCACCGCCCATGAGCGCAATCACCTTTGTCGGGCGACGCTTGGCCTGGGCGAGCATGTGCTGTAAGCGACGGCACTGAATGGTGTTCATCGCGCCGTTATAGAAATCGAAGTGCAAATAGCCGACTTCGCCGATTTCGTAGTAGCGGATTTCGTTGCAACCGATATCGGGTGCGCCGATTGCATCGGTGTCGAGATGCGGTAGACGCGCGACAGCGTCGCCGAGCACGTCCGTGGCCGGCAGCTTAATGGCGGGCTTTCCGAGCTGTGCGGATTTCAAGTGAGTGATCCAGACGGCGCCATCGACGGTCGCACGGCAAATCGCACCATGCGAGCGGGCGACGAGCGCGCCAGCTTGACCGTCGACGCCGACTGCACGACGCGCGCCGTAGAAGTAGTACGGTTTGCCGTTGATGCTGCCCAATACGCCGGGCGCGCTGTCGGCAGCATCGATGCGCCGAATGATTTCGTCGGTGGAGTCGACGGCCCAGTCGATGGCTCGATCTTCTTGGCGCATCGGCCGATTCCAACGGCCCGTCACTAAAGGGTTCTGGTAATCGAGTGCGCGGGGCTGAAAGCGACGGTCTTTGCATTTGAGAACGGCATCGAGCACCAGCTCGACCGCGCTTCTCGTGACCTCACGGCGATACACGCTGCCTTTGCTACCGTCGCGCATCGCAAAGTTCGCCGTGCCCCAGATGTCGCCCGCATCCATTTCTTCGGCAGCGTGGAGCAACGTCACTCCCCACACGGGTTCGTTGCGCTTGATTGCCCAATCCAACGATGACGGACCGCGATCGCCTTCGATTCCCGGATGAACGATGAGGCAGGTATGTTTCTTCCAGATCGACTCAGGGACGCGCTGCTTTAGAAACGGGCAGACGATCAGGTCGGGCCGAAATAGGGCGACTGCTTCCTCCATGAGTTCGGGACTCAATGCCAGTTCCACCGAAACCGTGTGATCGAGGAGCGACAACTCTCGATGCAGCCGCTGCGTCAACCCATTGAATGCCGAAGAAAGCAAAAGCACGCGCACGTTGAGATCCTTTCAAAGCCCTGTGACGAGCGTCACGATAGCAATGCGTGCTTTCAGCTTTTTCGGTGACGTGCGTTGGGCGAGGACCTTTGCAGACGCTCAGGACTTCTCGGCGATTTGCTCGAGCAGTGAGGGTGGCGAAGAAGAGCAAATAACTGGATGCGCAGATGCGCGCGGGTCGATCAGCGCGTTTGTGAATGAGATAGACGCCCGTTCAATAGACTATCTCCGATAAATATGCGCGATGAGTGAAGCGATAGGCAACACCCGCAATTGCGCCGAATGCGGCGCCGCTGATATGCGCAATGTAGTTCACGTGGTCGTCCACCGTTGCGTGGCTGTAGTCGTAAATATTTTCGGCCACATAGAATGCGACGAGGAGCATGGCTGGGACGCGGATGCGTCTCACGATAATCAACAACCAAAGGAAACAACGGATGCGTAAGGTGGGCGCGATCACGGCCAGAAACGCCATCATCGCCATCACCACGCCTGATAACCCGATCGTCGGAATGGCGTCCTGAGCATTTCGAACGCTATACGCATAGGCCAGATGAGTGCCTATCGCGGTCGCAATTGCGAATCCAGCGAACAGCAAGTGTCCGGCGATGACTTCCAAGGACGCGGCGAAGGCGAAGAAGAACAGTAGATTGAAAAGCAGATGGAATACGTCCGCATGCGTGAACGCTGCTGTGACCATTCGTTTCACGTTGAGCGTGCTGGGGTCGTAACTCAAATCGTTGGTGAGATTGCGTGGGACTTCGCGATCCAATCGGCGCGTGGCGTCCCGCAGAGATGTGTAGATGTAGTCCTCGCTATCGGAGCGCTTCCGATAGAAAGGCACGGATTTTGATTGCGCTGCAAGCTCGCGAATATCGCCGTCCCTGTCCGAAGAGTCTCGCAGACGAAGCAATGTCGTGCAGAGGCTCTTGTCGTCTGTGGGTAAGTAGTTGACCAACATCTTTTCATTTCGCGAGAGTCCGTAATTGCAGAAGTGCATCAACGAACTTCGGTACTCGTGCTCCGACCACACCTGCTGGGCAAAGACGCCGATGCAGATAAAGCACACGAGAAAGGTGAAGACGGGCCAGCGGTTGAAGCCCACATCCGCTCGATAGGGGAAGAAGATCATCGTTGCTTCTTGGAATTATCCCGCCGTGCCTCCCGCACACGGCGTATTCGGCCTTCGTTCGGATGGGCCTGTCAACGGAATTTTCCGATCACGCCGGATATGCAACCTCATGGAGCGCGGGCTTTGACATCAAACGATCAAAGAAGCTCATCGGTCGGCACGAGAGCTACAACCGTCAGGTCGGGCTTGCGAATGCCGCTTAGCTCCTCGGAGCAATCGACTCCGCGAATATCGCGCAGGATTCGAATCGACATTTTCGGCAGGAGTTGATTGCGCAGTTGCTGAACGAGTGCGCAATCGCCCGCATCTAGATCCAGTCGCCTTGCATGGCGAAATGAAACGGTTCTCCAAGTGGCGGGAAATCGTTGCACATTCTCAGGAGTCGCCAGGGTCGTTCCTTGTACTCGGGCGATCAACTCGGACGTGGCATCGTGAGTGGTGACCGCTCGGACGTTGTCCATGGTCGCTTCAATGGGCGACTCAAGGGCTACTTCGAAGTGCGCCAGCGTTGCTAGATCATGGCAAGCGATTCGCCGCACGTCGACATGCCCATTCGCGCCGAGTCGGCTGAGTGTCAGGCGGATCTTGTACGCTAACACGTCGCATGAGTACCGCCTGCCTTCGCTCCGGTAAGTGAAAGGCGCGATCTGCGGTTTCCATACGGCTTCTATCGCAACGGAGCGCGGGAGGTCTTCGGCTGGGCAGCTCATCGCGGCGACAGATGCGCAGCAAAGACTGAAGATTCGATGCATGAATCGGCTCATTGCGACTCCTGTGTGAATGAAGCCGAGCGAATTGCGACCTACGCAGCGCGATCGCTGTGTTGATGCGCGTTGCCGATGTAGATGCGCCTGACCTGAGAAGTGTTGCGCGCGATGGGGTGGCGCGATGCGATTAGCCACGCATGACACGCCACGAATGAACTGTGCGCTTGAGAGTGCTTGCGGATAACCTGAACTCTCGCAGCGCGAGAGAGTTACTCTCTGGCAGTAGATACGGAGTGATTCATGGTTCCTCTCTCGGTTCTCGATCTGGCGCCGATAACGGCGACGAGCGATGCGGCGCAGTCCTTTCGCAACTCAGTCGACCTGGCACGTCACGCTGAACGGCTTGGCTACCGCCGCTTCTGGCTCGCAGAGCACCATGGGATGCCGGGCATCGCGAGTGCAGCAACGTCCGTACTCATCGGGCATGTCGCGAGCAGCACTTCGACAATTCGGGTGGGCGCCGGCGGGATCATGTTGCCGAACCATTCGCCGCTCGTGATTGCAGAGCAGTTCGGGACGCTCGATGCGCTCTATCCCGGGCGAATCGACTTAGGTCTGGGTCGTGCGCCGGGGTCCGATCACGCAACGGCTCGAGCATTGCGCCGCAATCTCAATACCGACCCGGATGCATTCCCACAGGACGTACTCGAACTGATGGGTTACTTCGACGGTACCAATCCCGTCCGCGCCGTGCCTGGGGCTGGTGCGAAAGTGGATCTTTGGATCCTGGGTTCGAGTTTGTTCGGCGCACAGCTTGCCGCCGCGCTGGGTCTTCCTTACGCATTCGCATCGCACTTTGCGCCGGGTGCGCTGCTACAAGCGATCGACCTCTATCGCTCGCGATTCAAGCCATCCGTGCATTGCGAAAAGCCCTACGTGATGCTTGGTTTCAATGTGATTGCCGCTGAGACCGACGAGGAGGCGAGGGTTCTCGTCTCCTCCATGCAACAATCCTTCATCAATCTGCGCCGTGGTCGACCGACTACCTTGCAGCCGCCGATCCCTGACTATTTCAATCAACTCGCGCCCCATGAAAGATTGATGCTCGATGAGATTCTCTCCGCATCAGCAATCGGTTCGCCTGCAACGGTGCGAGAACAACTCGCCGATTTCATTTCGCGCACGGATGCAGATGAGATCATGCTCGCATCGATGATCTACGATCACTCGGCGCGGGTGCGCTCGTATGAGATTGCTGCTCGCGTTATCACCGACGCGGGAGGGCGCAACTAATTTTCTGCGTCGCTCGTGCTACGGACCGCCCTTAAGGTCCATTTCAAGACTCCCTTCTTCGAGCCTACGATCGATTGCACTTGCGGTGTGCCGCGGCTGCCATCGGCTCGCGAGCTGCTGCGGCAGATCGGCAGTGCGTGGCCAAACCAAGGAGTCAACATGAACAGTCGATCTCGATCGCAAGTCACCGTCTCAGCCGCATTCACTGCGGCGCTCATGAGCGTACCGAGCGCTCACGCCAACAGCCCCCCGATCTCGGCCCACGCCAGCGAGCACCTCGCGGTGATCGAGCCCGGTGCTGCAGCAACACGGCAAATTGAGGCAGCCGCACAGATGGCGTGGTGGTTCCCCATCGTCCCGGTGCCGCCGAAGTGGGTGGAAATCTGGCCAGAGGTGACGCACATCGAAAGCGTTCGAACTGCGTAGTGTCACTAAGCTCTGCTGAGAGATTCTCTCGGCAGAGCCGGAGAGCGCTCATGCGTGCCAACAGCGCCGTCGATTTCGTCATCAAAATTTCCAAGTTCTGCAATTTGCGCTGCAGTTACTGCTATGAATTCGCGGAGCTCGGAATACGCAAGCGCATGCAACTCGATCAGTTGCGAGCGTTTTTCAAAAACGTAAGAAGTGCGGTCGTTCAGCATGGTCGCAGCAAAATCCATTTCGTCTGGCACGGGGGCGAGCCGCTGCTGATTCCGATCGATTACTACAAGAAGATCGGCGAGATTCAGCGTGAAGTGTTAGGGAGCGACATCGAGTACGCCAACGTGATGCAAACGAACTTGACCGTTTTGACGGAACGGCACATCCAGTTCTTGAGATCGCGAGAATTCTTCAATCAGGCGATCGGTGTTTCGTTCGATGTCTACGGCGATCAACGGGTGGACACGCGGGGCGAGCTGAGAACCGAAAGCGTGTTGGCCAATCTGCAGAGGCTCAAGGATGCGAACATTGCGTTCGGCGCCATCTGCGTCCTGGCACGCAATACGTTTCCGCGGGTTAGAGAGATTTACCGCTTCTACGACTCTCTGCAGATCCCAGTGCGATTCTTGCCATTCTATAAGAGTGCCACGGACGATCAGATCGAAAATCATGCGCTGACGCATGAGCAGATTACGGCGGCGTTCAAGGCATTGTTCGATGATTGGCTCAGTTCCGAGAACGCCTCCGACATTGCGCCCCTCAGCGACTACATGCGATATGCGTTGGCGCACATGGGAGCGGCTGCGTCGGCGGCGCGAGATCCTACCGATGAGCATGTCTTCCTTGTCGATACCAACGGCGATACGTATGGAGTGGCCGACACGTATGAGGATCGCTTCCGATACGGCAATCTGTTCACGACCGACTTCACCGCCTTGCTGGGATCGGAGCGTCGCAGGGAATCTAACGTTCTCGCACGCGCCCGCACGGCGGCGTATTGCACGACGTGTCCGTACTTCGGGCACTGTCCGGGTTCATACGTCGCAGATGCGACAAGCGAGCAGCGACGAGCGTTGGCAACGTCCGGTTGCCCGGTACGTGAAGTAATCGGCCATATCATCGGACGCCTCGAAGCCACTGCGGCAGTCGAGGCGATCAAACGGAAGGCGCGGTCGCAACGAGATACGCCTGAAATCACGATCGGCGCGTGAGTGCACCGAGCAACGGCAGGCCCTCTGCTCTATAGTTCGCGCCTGTGCACCGCACTCGCGAGGACTCATGGGCAAGGGCCGATTCGAAGCATTCAGCGACGGCGTATTCGCCATCATCATCACCATCATGGTTTTGGAGCTGAAGGTGCCGCACGGGGAGGATTTCAGTGCGCTTGTACCCCTTCTGCCGGTCTTCATGAGCTATGTCCTCAGCTTCATTTACATCGGCATCTACTGGAACAATCACCATCACATGCTTCACACCGTGAAACGTGTGAGTGGCGGGATGCTCTGGGCGAATTTGCATCTATTGTTTTGGCTCTCGCTACTTCCATTTGCGACAGGCTGGATGGGCGAAAATCATCTAGCAGCAATGCCCTCGGCCCTCTATGGCGTTGTGCTCCTCATGGCCGCCATTGCTTATTGGATTTTGCAGAGTCTGATCATTCGGACCCAGGGTGCGGATTCTGTGTTGCGTCGGGCGGTTGGCGGAGACTGGAAGGGAAAGCTGTCTCCCTTCATGTATTTGGTGGGAATCATGCTGACGTTTTGGTCTCAGCTCGCGACGCAACTCATCTATCTCGTCGTCGCGCTGATTTGGCTGATTCCCGACCGGCGGATCGAAAATCAGCTTGCACACGAAGTGACCTAAGGCACCACATCGAAAGGCCTGCGAGGCCGAGGCGGCGGCGAGTTGGTGGGCAGTTGCTCGCAGCACGTAGTGCAGTCTTTCGTGCGTTTCAGCTCCATCAGCGCTCCTTCGGCCTCACGAATTGCATTCAGGATTGCAGTTCGTGGTGTCGGTGCATCCATCCCGTCATCCATGCCTTCGACGAAGATGTCTTTCTCCGAGGAGCTCAGCAACATGGTGACGCGCCATGCTTTGCTGCTAGAGCGACTGCCTCGTTCCACGTTCACCCGGCATTGCAGCAAGCTGTCGCAGTGACGCTCGAGATTCGCTATCGCAGTGAACAGCAGTGTCTCTGTTGAGCCATCGAGTTCCGTATCGCCAAGAGACACGGTGACAGTGCGCATGATTCCTCCTGGAACGGTCGAGCAGACTCCATGTGGATCTGTGCTGTCCGTACTTTGGGCAAATTCTGTCAGAGCATCTGTGACGCCGGTTCGGTTGCGCTACAGCCGTGTCTAAGGTCTATCCCGTAGTGTCTACGCTGGATCCGTAGAAATCCTCGTTCGGGCGAGCCGTCTCATCTCTCCTCGATGCTCGGATTCAACACGGGCTTGAGGTCGATGATGGGCGTTCCGTCCAGCGCTTCCAATCCGCTCACTTGGAGGCGCGCCCCGTCGATCGCGATGATTGTGACGCGATGTAGCCCAATCGGATTCGGACGATGCGGCGAGCGGGTGCTGAAGACGCCTTCTTTGCTGCGCGAGGTATCGCCACGGAGATACACGCTGAGTACATCGCGACGTGCGCGGTCGAGCCAAGTCAGCAGCATGAGTTGGTCTCCCACTCGGATCGAACTCAAACCTTCGAGCATGCCGGCGTGAAATTCTAGCCACGCCGCGGGCGCTCCTTCATCGGGCTGCCGAGGGGCTGAGTTCATGTCAGTAAGCGAAGATGACACCGCACCGATCGACTCGATAGTGAAGCTACTCATGCGACGAACTGCGTTTGGTTTGACGTGCTGTTCAGCGCGTTCACTGGTTCGAAATCGACTGAGCGACGGCAGATGTTGTAGCTGCAGGCGATCGTCCCTTCACGTACGGCAGAAAGAACATGTACAGGCCAGTCAACATCATTGCGATGAGTGGAATCAGCGCCAGTAGGCCGATCCAGAATGCTTGTACGTTCTTCGCCAGTGCCACGATGTTAATTATCACGGCAATCGTTAGCGCAATCGACAGCCAGCGGTGAATGTCGCGAATCGTTTTACTCCAGTTCATTGGAGAGTCTCCGGTTAAGTGTGCGAATCGGTGGATCGTTTGTCGAAGAGAATGGACTCATTCATGACGCGCGAGCACTTCTTCCAATTTGGAGAAGAACTGCTGCCACCCGTGTTTGGCGCCGCCGGAGGCCTGCTTCTGTTCGGGCCTAAATCCGACCTGCTCCATGCGCAAACGAGTACCGCTGCTTGTCGGCGTTAGGGTGAATGTCACTACGCTCTTCAAGTTGAAAGCTGGATCTTCGTGCGCGTAATTCCAGGTATAGGAGAGTTTTTCGTTCGGCTCGATCGCGAGGACCTCACAATCCAGCACGCCGCCCCATTCGCCGCGCAGATTGAATCGATGGCCCACGACCGGCACGAAGTCATTTTTCATCAGCCATTCTTGAATCAGGTGAGGCTGCGTCAGCGCACGCCAGAGTTTTTCCGGTGAATGCGAGAATTCACGCTCGATTACTACAGAGCGCACGTCGTCGGATACTGCGTTCATTGATCCATCCTCTTGAGCAAATCTTCAAGTGTGTCGAAACGGCTTTCCCAGAAGCCGGTCATTTGTTTGGTCCAGTCGATCAGTGGGGCGAGTGCGCTGATCTGCGCTGTGTAGCGAATTTCGCGGCCTTCTTGGCGGTCGCGAACGAGGCCGGCCTGTTTTAGAACACCCAGATGCTTCGAGACTGCAGGTTGCGATACTCCAGCGCGAGCAGTGAGGCCACCTACGGTTTGCTCGCCTTCGCGGCACAGCCGCTCGAACAACGCGCGGCGCGTTGGATCGGACAGGGTTTTGAACAGAACATCGTGAACTTTTGGCATGTGACTAATAACCGGCGGGTTATGGGTTAGATATATAACCATCGGGTTATGCGTCAGTCAAGCGAAGAATTTGGCTGTGTTTTTGTAGTCCCGAGATGGCGCAATCTCCGGAACTCAATCGAAGTGTCGTTCAGCAGATGATGAGACCTGCCTTAGCAACTGGAACACTTCCGCGTGCGACGATCGTCTCTATTGCATGCTCCGCAGAATTCAGTGAAGGTTAGAGCTGCCAAGCCGACCGCTGCTTAGTAACGACTCATAGCGCAGGCGCCCTTGACCAGCTTGTCGGGAAACTCTGGCGGTGACTTACCGCTAAAGGAGCGCACCTTGAACGACGCCACGAGCAAACATCTCGCATTCGTTCAGTTGCTCGTCGTTCCCGGTCTTTACTACCTGGGCGTCAAAGCCAGCTTGCTGTTTGCCGCGACACCGGACGTGCTCGTCATGCTCTGGATTCCAAACAGCTTTCTGTTGGCTACGCTGATGCGCTGTGGCTTGCGTCGCTTCTGGTTGTTGGCGATTGCGATTCTGGCGGCTGAGGTCGCGGCGGATTTTCCGACCTTCTCGATTGCCGAAGCCTTGCTGTTCGGCGGCATCAATCTCACGGAAGCGCTCATTGCATTCTCGCTGCTGCGCCGATGGAAGTTCGACGCGGACTTCACCACGCCCGCAGATCTCGCAAAATTCGTCTCGGCAGGACCGTTGATTGCAGCACTCTTTGCGGCTGCCGCTGCCGGTGGTGTGTATTCGTGGTTCCGTGGCGACGAAATGAGCTATCTCGATTTCGCTCGCGTTTGGTGGTTCAGCGACGGCTTGGGCGTGCTGATTCTGACGCCGGTGACCTTGAGTATATGGAAAGAGAAACGCGGTGCGCGCGTCGAGCCGAAGTGGCGATGGTACGACGTCGCGGTCCTCATCGCAGGCGGCATTGTGTTGGCAGCATTCGCCGTCTCGCTGCAGACAGAGTTCCGGGGTCTCACGATCCGTCCCGCACTGCTCATGTTGTTTGCCGTGTATGTCGCAACCCGATTCAGTCTCAAAGTGGCAACTGGGTCAGTGCTCGCGACTGCGCTGGTCCTCATCTATATGACCAAAGTGGGGCGGCAGCCCTTCGGGCCACTCGACTTTCGCAGCACGGCACTTTCGACCCAAGAATACATTGCGACAATGAGTTTGATTGCGCTTGGGTTGAGCACGCTGCTATCCCAGCATCGCGCTAACACGCGAGAGCTGGAATCGCGCGTTCGTGAACGGACCAGCGAATTGCAGCAAGCGAACGCGAAGCTGGAAAGGCTCGCACTGACCGATGCCTTGACCTCTTTACCCAATCGGCGCGCACTGCTCTCGATGATGGCCAAAGAGTTTGACCAAGGCCGGCGCATGCACCAGGAACTCGCTCTCGTGATGTTCGACGTAGATCACTTCAAAAAGGTGAACGACACCTACGGCCACGCTGCCGGGGATCAAGTGCTGCAGCATGTGGCGCGCCAGGCTGCGAGTGTCGTAAGACAAATGGATACTCTAACGCGGTACGGCGGCGAGGAGTTTGTGCTTCTTTCGCCCGCAATCGGTGCGAGCAGCGCCATGGAAGTCGCAGAAAGAATGCGCAACGCGATCAAGAGCGTCGAGATCAACATAGGCTCGCAAAGCATCCGAGTAACGGCGAGCTTCGGTATAGCGGTACTGTCACCGGAAGATCACCATCCGCACGATTTGCTCCGGCGTGCTGATCGGGCATTGTACGCAGCGAAGAATGCGGGGCGAGATTGCGCGGTCTTCGACACCAACGATTCTGCGGGGACGGACGCTGCACCCGTCTCGATCACCGGCAGCTAACGACGCAGCGCTGGTACCAAACAGATCCGGCAAGGATTGCTCGCGCGCATCGCGCCGGCGGTCCGGAAAGGGCTCGGGCAGGTGCGGTGAATCGCCAGTTGTGTTTGCCCTCGGCGCGCCGAGCTGGACCTTTCGCCCTCAGAATGCACGTTCAAACGCCGACTGTTATCTTTCTTCGATCGGCTGGTTCCAGCAACGCTCTGCGTTATCCTCTGGCTCTCGCCATCAAACGATGTTCTTCATGCAACTACCCGCCTCATCCTGCACCGCCGAAGACGTGCTCATTTGTAAGGGCGCTGTCGGTGCGAGCGATCTCGCGTGGCTGCAAGAAACCGTGATGAGTTCTGTGATGCGCGATTCGTTGGTCTCGAATATGGAGGACGAATCGCATGGGGACGTCGAGTGGGTGGTGAACAAGACCATTCGCGACACTCAGGAGGTCGATCTCTCGAGGGTCGTGACCGACAAGTTGGACGCCATCATCGAGACGAGCGCGCGGAGCTTCATCGATCCGTTCTTCCGGGTGCAGGTTCGCGATTGGGAACGAGTGCAGGTGTTGCACTATGGAGTGGGTGGGCACTACATCCCGCATGTCGATGCCGAGACGCTCTATAAAGATGAGTCCGGCCTCGAACTGTGGGAGAAGACCTTGGATCGCGATCTTTCGATCGTGCTCTTCTTGAACGATGACTTCGAAGGCGGCGAGTTGGACTTCCCAGTACTCGATCTTTCCATCAAGCCCGGGGCCGGTACCTTGGTGTGCTTTCCGTCAGATCATCATTTCGTGCATGGCGTTAGGCCGGTCACTGCGGGGCATCGATACACGGCCGTCACCTGGATGCGCGTGCACGGAACGCCCAGCGTCGATGAAATCAATCGCATGTGGTTCGATGAGTACGAACGTGCGTGGCCGGAGCAGATTGAACAGTTCTCCTACATTGCAAAGCGGCGCCGGGGTTGACGAGTACGTGAAGTTCGCCGATGGCAGCGAGCTGAATAGCGGGTTGTAACTGTCGCGCCGTTGTTGTTTATGAAATCAACGTTCCGTCATCCGGCCACACTCTGAATCAGGCAGTCTGCGACTCGCGTCAACCGATGCGAGGGTGCTGCGTTCGATCCGTTTAGTCATCCTGTACAAGGAGCAGCTTATGACCGGACGACGCGTGGAACACAGCAGATACGCAATCGGTGCAAGGAACGCAAAGACAAGCACAGTCGGAAAACATGCAAGAGCTGCGAGACCCCGGAGATTTCTCGTTGCACGCCTTGGTGCGCTATGCCTTTGGAGTTATTGCGGAATCGCTTCTTACGCTGCATCGCCGGCAAGCAAGTCATCAACGCCTGAGGAGGTCGTACGCGCTTACACTGACGCAGCCAACCGTCACGACCTCGAAGCATTCCTGGCGCTGTACGCTGCGGACATTCGCAAGTTTCGCTTTCCGGGCGAACTGACGTCGCAGGGGATCGACCACAACCGGACCGTATACCAGAAGGCGTTCGCCGCGGCGCCGGATCTGAAGATCGAGATCGTCGAGCTGACAACACTCGGCGACAAGGTAATGGTGCACGACCGGGTGACCGGCCGGCCCGACGGCAAGAGCGCCGATGAATTCACCATCTACCAGGTACAGGACGGCCGCATCACCAACATCGTTTACGTCGAGCAACAGGTGCGCTGAAGATCATGCGATCGCTGGACGACCTCGCGCGTGGCGACCGCCGACCTCGAGGACGTCGCCAGCATCACCAGGATGGTGAGCAAATTCTTCGAAGGTGGAAGCCGTTCGGGTGAAGTCCTGGTTTGAACTGACCAATCCGATGCTCGGGATCTCCCTCGAGCGATGATCCAACGCAATCGCTGCAAGCGGCTGCTGTCTCCTATTCCGCACCTTCAGGCGATTGACTGGATGTATGAGGAATCGCGTAAGACTTTGCTAACCAATATTGGCCAAGCTATGGTTTCGTGCGCACCGTTCTGCATGAAATCAACGTCTGGCCGTTCGGCCAAACCTTCATGATCCGTTAGCAAAGTGTGGCCACACCTACTTCTGCTTTCGGCCAGAAGCGGACGTCGACTCGCTCTCTTCCGGTCGCTCACACACTTCGGTATCTCAACGCGTTGAGAAGCAATTCAAACGCGGGTGTGGGTTGACGTCGGCTCGGGTAGTACAAGTGATAACCCGAAAATGGTGGGCACCAATCCGTGAGAACGCGAACGAGCTCTCCTGATTCCAGGTATGGCTGCACTTGTCCTTCGGTGAGATAAACCAATCCAAGACCGGCCAGTGCTGCTTGAAGAATCAGAGTGCTCGTGTTGAACACCAGTTGGCCGCTGACACGTACGTTGACTTCCCGTTTTCGTTTCTCGAATTCCCAAACGTATACACCTCCGTGGGTCGGCGTGCGTAGGTTGATGCAGTTGTGTTGTGCAAGCTCGCTGGGCGTTTGCGGCCTTGCACGAGAGGAGAAATAGCGAGGTGCTCCTGCCACTGCCATACGGATATCTGGGCCAATGCGAACCGCGATCATCCCCTTCGGGATGATGTCTCCGGGCCGAACTCCTGCATCGAATCGCTCTGCGACGATATCTGTCAATCCAAAGTCTGCTGCGATCTCAACGTGAATGTCCGGGTACAGGGGTGCAAGTCGTGTCACCGCCGGCAGCAGGATCGAGACGGCTGCATATTCAGTTGCCGTGAGGCGCACGGTGCCGGCCGGTTTCTCGCCAAGCTCGGTCAATGCGGTGAGCTCAGCATCGATCTCATCCAGCCGCGGTCCGATACGTTGGAATAATCGCTCTCCTGCCTCTGTCGTAGACACGCTGCGTGTCGTACGGGTGAGCAACCGAACCCCCAGACGTTCTTCCATTGCTTTGATCGAATGACTCAATGCTGACTGAGTCACACCGAGCTGCGCTGCGGCGCGAGTGAAGCTACGCGCTCGCGCCACCGCAACAAAAGAAGTCAGTTCGCTGACATTGGCCTTTGGCATCTATGAAAGCTTCTCATAAGTCCATGCAGTTTAGAGGAACTAATCATGAGCCGCTTCCTTGCCTAGACTGTTCGCCATCGAACGTGTCTTTGGAAACATGAGGAGCATTGAGATGGAATTGAAGCGAGTCGGATCGCAGGCCTCAGTGGCCGCGCCCAAGGAATATTTTACCGGCACGGTGCGCATTGACCCCCTCAACTCACCGCCCGCACCTGCGCGCCATAGCGCTGCCGCCGTGACGTTTGAGCCCGGGGCTCGCAGTAATTGGCACACGCACCCACTGGGCCAGACACTTGTCGTGATCGCCGGATGCGGATGGACGCAATGTGAAGGCGAGGAGATTGTCGAAATTCGAGCGGGAGATGTGGTGTGGTGTCCTCCAGGTCACAAGCATTGGCACGGCGCGACGCCGACCACCGCGATGACTCACATCGCGATCCAAGAATCTCTAGACGGTCGAAATGTGAATTGGCTCGAGCCAGTGACTGACGCGCAATACACACGTGCATCCCACCAATGAGCGATGCCGCGGACGAGTGACGACAGATTGAATCGCCGCGTCTTACTTAGCCTGACTGGAGGACTCACTCTAGGCAGCTTCATTCCAGGAGACATTGTCATGGCACAGAAATCAACAGTTGGACAGACGAACTACGGTGACGTGGCACCGGGCTTCGCCGAACTCACCGATCGCGTTCTCAACGATGACTTGTGGAACCGCAACGATCTATCGCCACGTGATCGTAGCCTCGTGACCATTAGCAGCTTGGTTGCTTTGTACCGACACAATGAATTGGGCGTGCACGTTAAGAAAGGACTCGCGAATGGCCTAAAGAAGGAGGAGATCGTCGGCGCAGTGACTCACCTCGCGTTCTACGCGGGATGGCCAGTAGCGAACACGGCTGTCCAGGTCCTACGCGAGGCGTTCAAAGACGCAGAGAAGTAGCACGCTCATTCTGTGGCCAGTCGAGGAGACGATCATGATTTTGAAAGAGACCTTCACGCTCGCGAACGGCGTAAAGATTCCCAAGCTAGGTTTCGGAACTTGGATGATTTCGAACGACCGAGCTGCAGGGGCCGTGAGACAAGCGATCGGTATCGGTTACCGCCACATCGATACTGCGCAAGCCTATGCCAATGAGCGCGGCGTCGGTGCCGGTATCCGTGATAGCGGGGCGCCTCGCGAAGAAGTGTTCGTCACTACGAAATTGGCCGCTGAATGCAAGCGATATGAAGAGGCCAAAAAGCTCATCGATGGATCGCTGCAGGCGCTTGCACTCGATCACATCGATTTGATGATCATCCATAGTCCTCAACCTTGGTCGCAATTTCGCAAAGGCGAACATTTCTTCGAAGGAAATCTCGAAGCTTGGCGCGCGCTCGAAGAGGCCTACCGCGACGGCAAGCTTCGCGCGATCGGCGTGTCTAACTTCGAACGCGAGGACATCGACAACATCCTCGACAACGGATCGGTTTCTCCGATGGTGAATCAGATCCTCGCACACGTGAGCAATACGCCCTTCGACTTGATCGACTACTCGCAAAGCAAAGGCATTCTGGTTGAAGCGTACTCCCCCGTGGGTCATGGCGAGATCCTCAAGAATCCTCAGCTCGCGTCGTTGGCGCAGAAGTACGATGTCTCGGTCGCTCAATTGTGCATTCGCTACTGTCTTCAGCTGGATCTGCTGCCGCTTCCGAAGACGGTCACTCCGAGTCACATGAGAGCCAATGCGGCCCTCGACTTCGAGATTTCCGATGCCGACATGGAGACGCTCACGCACATAGAACCCATCCAAGACTACGGCGACGCAAACACCTTTCCGGTCTATGGAAGCCCTCGACAGTCACAGCCCACCCAGCGACCGGACTCGCGAGGTTGATCGGTATGGTCTGTTCCGCATCAGACAACAGGATCAAACAGTGATGCGCGCAAGCAATCGCATCATTGATGTTCTCTCGAGCCTCGTGGCCGTAGAGGCACGGTCGCAGCGTGTACTTCGCTTGCCGGGACACGTCGCATTTGGGGCTGCGACGCTTTCGCTGATCTTCGTCTTCGCAGTGGCCGGCGCGCCGATACCCCTGTACACGACTTACCAAACCCAAGACGCCATTTCACATGCCGATCTGGGGCTCGTCTCTGTCGCATACTTTGTTGCGTGCACGATTTCGTTGTTGATCTTGGGACGCACTTCGAACGTGCTGGGACGCAAACCAGTCTCGCTTGCTGCGCTCGCGAGCGCCGCTTTCTCATGCGTACTACTCATGAGGATGCACAGCGTCGCTACGCTGTTTGCGGCACGCACACTTCAAGGCCTGGCATGTGGCGTGGCATCGAGCAGCCTCGGTGCGTACGTAGTCGACACAGCACCCGACCGGCCGCGTTGGCTGCCTGCACTCATCACGGGCAGTGCTCCAATGGTTGGAATCCCGCTGGGTGCTGTGATGTGTGGTGCGCTTGTGACCTACGCGCCATCTCCACGTGTTCTGATCTTCGTCATCCTCGTTACGGTCCTCCTTGCATGCACCGCTGCGATAGCGCTCAGCCCTGAGACGTCGGCCGCACGCGGCAGCGTGTTGCGATCGCTCAGGCCACGTTTTCAGTTGCCTGCCGCAGCAAAGCAAATTGTCGTGGCGGCCGGCGCGGCCTTCGTGGCGACATGGTCTCTAGGCGGTTACTACCAAGCCTACGGCCCTTCGCTCGTCGCGGAGAGTTTGGGCACAAGCAACGCCCTTGTCGGCGCAACGGTGTTTTCATCCGTGATGATCTTGAATCCCTTCGGCGGCGCGGCCGCTTCAAGGTGGACTCCGAGGCGAAGCCTCTTGGTCGGCATGGTGGCTTTTATATTTGCTTTGATCGGGATCGTGATGTCGGTTCACGCTCGAGCGATCGTCCCGTTCCTTGGCGTGAGCCTCCTTGTCGGTCTCGCTCAAGGCGCCGCATCGACCGGCGCAATTCGCGGGCTCTTAGCAACTGCCGAGGAGGAAGAGCGAGCGGGCACACTCGCCACCATTTATTTGATTTCGTACGCCGGGGCTGCGATTCCCGCTTTCATTGCATCCAAGCTGGCGCGCTCGTTTAACCTCACGCAGATCGCGGACGGATACGCGCTTCTCGGCATCACCTCTGCGCTGATCGCATGCTTCGCAGCGCGAGGGCGTCACAATCAATCGTAGTTTGTTGAGAGATCACCCATGCCACACGTCATCGTCAAACTTTGGCCAGGCAAGACCGAAGATCAGAAGCGTCGCTTGACTGATGAAATCGTTCAGAGCGTCACGCGCACGCTTGGCTATGGCGAGGAGTCTGTGTCAGTGGGGCTTGAAGAAGTGCCAGCGAAGGAGTGGGCAGAAAGGGTCTACCAACCGGACATCGCACAACGATCGCGACAACTCTACAAGAAACCTGGGTACACGATGTAAATCCGCTTTTCTCTCTTGAGCTGACCCGGAGGCATCTTTACTTGTCAATTTTGGATCTGTCACCCATCAAATCGAATGTCCGCTTTGGGTCGAAAGCAAACGCTGAGCGAGTGGAATCAAATCACTGCTGCTGCCACGTTTCGTTAACCACTTCCGTTTCGCTAACCACTTCGACCACTCTTCAGGTTTGCTGCACACGGCGGTTTCTTGAACCGCGTAAACCGCACCACGCCGGTTGATCTGCCGGCGTGGTCTGTTAGCGATTATTGTGTGCTTGGTCAGTGGCGCTTGTTGTCGCCAGCATCGCCGGACAGGCCTTCATCCTCGCCTGTCTCTCCTTGTCCGTTGCTCAATCCTTGTCCACCGCGCGAGGCGCGAATGGTGCGCTCATTTTCAGGCACCGGATCGCCGACTTCGACATTGGTGTCGCGATCATCTCTCACGTCGTCGTTCTGTTCCTGATTCTGATTACTTTGCGTCTGATGACCGCTGTCCTGTGACTGACCACGGCGGCGAGCATTGGGCGTCTGTTCTGAGGGGTTACGAGTAGGCATGAGTGACTCCTGCGTATTTCCTAAGCGGGAATAGGTAACGCACGGCCAGCGCAGAAGTGCCGAACAATCGTGAGGCCGAATTTCGCCTATATGGTGGCCGGTCGTCGGCAAACGCGTGCCACATTGCATCAGAATCGATCACAGGCTCTGCATTGCAGAGTACTTGACGCAGTCGCGCTGCCAAGAGTACGTTGCGCACCAGATCGCAAGGACCCGCCATGAGTACCGTGCAATTCGACTCACACGCGTTATCGACGCTACGTTACATACGCAATTCAATGGAGGCAGCCGCATCCGTGGCGGTTCCCGGGTCTGCCGGAATCATGATGGGGACAGTTGGCATTGCGGCGAGCGCATGTACGTTCGCCACGAGCCTCGCCGAACACTGGTTTGCGATTTGGCTCATTGCCGCGGCGGTCGCTGCGGTCGGCGGAGCTGTGCTGTTGTTGCGGCCGGTGTCTCTCCGCGGAGTTAGCTTGCGAGGCGCGCCATTGCAGAAGTTCGCGGTGTGCCTCTGTCCTGGGCTGGTGGCCGGTGCCGTGCTGACGTGCGTGCTGGTGCTGGCACATCAGTTCGATCTCATCGCCGGCACGTGGCTCTTGCTGTACGGATGCGCATTGGCGAGTGCAAGTGTGCCGACAACTCGGATGCTGTTGCTCATGGGGGCGCTCTTTGGAGTTTCGGGATCGATTGCGTTCTTCCTTCCGCATCCATTGCAGATGCTGGCGTTGGGAGCGGGGTTCGGTGGCATCCACCTTGGTTTTGGAATTTGGATGGTGAGCGATGGCCGCAAAAAGTAAAGCACGATCATCAGCAGCAACGTCTGCCAGCCGCAAGCAGGAGAAGTTGCGCATCGTGTCGTCTGCAGCGCGCGACCAAGACGAGACGAATTTCGATCGGCTCATTTATGAACGCGTGCGGCTGGGAATCATGAGTGCCCTTGCAGTACGCGAGGAGCTGACGTTCAGCGAGTTGAAAGCCCTGTTCGATGTGAGCGACGGCAATCTGAGCGCTCACGCCCGCAAGCTGGAAGACGCCAAGTACGTGAGTTGCACCAAAACGTTTGAAGACCGACGCCCTAAGACCGTCTATCGGATTACGCCGGCAGGTAAAGCGGCGCTGCATCGATATTTGGATCATGTCGAGGCCGTCATCAAAGCGACGCGGGGCGCCTAAAAAAATTTGCTGTACGACTTTGTAATGCAGAGTACTTCGATATGCACATAGGAATCATCATGGACGGCAACGGCCGCTGGGCAACGCGCCGCGGGTTGCCTCGATCTGCTGGCCACCGAGCAGGGGCTAAGGCTGTGGATCGCGTTGTCGAAGCGGCAGTGCGTAGCGATGTGGCGGTGTTAACGATCTACGCTTTCGCAGCAGCGAATTGGGCGAGACCTCGAGCAGAAGTAAATGGATTGTTTGCACTGTTCCGGCGCTACTTACAAGCCCAGACGGCGCGGTGTTTAGAGCAATCGGTCCGGATCAACGTCATTGGTCGGCGCGACCGGCTGGACGGCGAATTGATCGAAGCCATCGAACACAGCGAGTGGGCCACTTCCCGTTGCGCCGGCATGCTCTTGCGCATTGCGGTCGACTACTCCGCTCAAAGTTCGATCCTCGGTACGTGTCATCGCCTGCGCAGTACCGACACCCCGGATAGAGCCGCATTTGTCAGCGCGATGGCGGTTGCCAATCACGCATCGGTCGTCGTGCCGGACGTGGACTTACTGATTCGCACCGGCGGCGAGCAGCGCCTCAGCGATTTCCTGCTCTGGGAGCTGGCGTACGCGGAGCTCTATTTCACGGATTGCATGTGGCCGGACTTCGATCGATCCAGCTTCGATGCCGCCCTCCAAGAGTTCGCGACGCGGCAACGGCGATTTGGACAAGTGCCGGAGCAGATCGAGGTGCGTCATGCGTGACGTAGGAATGAAGCTCAGACGCCGATTGATTCTGCCGGGAGAGATGGCAGTTGCTCCGGATCTGCCTGCGTACTCGGGTCGTGAGCCGATTGAGCCGTTCACTGCGTTGCTCATCAATCCGTTCTATGCCAAGGATCCGCGCGCAAGCTTCGGCAAGCACGTGCTCACTCCGACGCTCGCGCTCACGAGCATTGCAGGTGCCACACCAGCGCATTGGTCTGTGCGCTACTGGGATGAGAACTTGCTGCAAGGTGCGCCACCCATCGAGCCTGTGCCGCAAGTTGTCGGCATCACCGTGCATCTGACCTTTGCCAAGCGTGCCTACGAACTCGCGAGTTGGTATCGCGCACAGGGGGCCATCGTCGTCTTGGGAGGACTGCATGTGTTGTCGTGTCCCGACGAAGCGCTGGAACATGCGGACGCAATCGCCATTGGCGATGGCGTGCAGCTGTGGCCGCAAATATTGAACGACATCGAAACGCAGCGGCTGCAACGACGATATACCGCGGACTACAAGCGCGCCTACTCGCAAGATCCGCCCGCACGCCGCGACATTTTGCCGCGAGATTCATTCCTCACGACCACGAGCGTCATCGCAACCCGCGGTTGTCACAACCGCTGCGGGTTCTGCTATCTGGCGACCGATGGACTGCACATGCCTTATCGCATGCGCGAGGTCGAGCAAGTCGTCGAAGAGATTAGATCCGACCGGCAGCCCTACACGGTATTCATCGACAACAATCTCGGATCGCGTCCCGCGTACTTGCGAGCGCTGTGCGCTGCGTTGCGACCGCTCAACATCATCTGGAGTGCCGCGGTCACCATCGATGTCACGGACGATCCTTCGCTGGTGCGCGAGATGGCGCTGGCAGGTTGTACCGGCGTGTTCGTCGGGTTCGAGTCCTTGACCGAAACGAATCTCACCGATGCGCGCAAGAAGACACCCGCTCCAATCGACTATGCGCGTCGCGTGGCGCTGCTGCATCGTTACGGTATTCAAGTGAACGGCAGCTTCGTGCTCGGCTTCGATCACGATCGGGCGGATGTCTTCGCGCGGACGGTGGAGTGGATCGAAGAGAACCGTCTCGAGTGCGCCACCTTTCATATCCTGACGCCGTACCCTGGCACGCCACTGTTTAGACAGTTCGAGCGCGAAGGCCGCATCTTGCATCGAGATTGGGATCAGTACGATACGGCACACGTTGTGTTTCAGCCGAAGCACATGAGTCCGGCGCAACTCGAGCACGGTTATGCGTGGTGCTACGACAGGCTCTTCTCGCACGCATCGATCTGGAAGCGTCGACCCAACGACGCCAGAGCAGTGCTCGCCTACTTGGCGATGAGCTACTTGTATAAGCGCTCGAATCGGTTCTGGCACTGGCTCATCAAACATCGGCTCACCGCGCGAGTCTGGCGGCCGCTGATCGAGCATTCGCGGCAGCGGCATCTCAAGTTTCGCGCGCGTTTGGAAGCGCGCGATGCGCGGTCTTCGCAGCGTGCGTCGCAGTGTGTGTCTGCTGGAGTGTAACTATGTCGAATGCGAGCTATTCCTCGAAGAGGCTATTCGATTTGGCGGTGGCTGGTGCCGCGTGCGTCGCGATCGCGCCAGTGTTGGTGGGGATTTCTGCCGCGATTTGGTTGGAGGACAAAGGTCCGCCGCTTTTCAAGCAGCCGCGAGTTGGGAAGGAGCGGCGCGAGTTTACGGTCCTGAAGTTTCGCAGCATGCGCGAACAGCGTGTGACGGGTGTGGGACAGTGGCTGCGCCACTCGGGTCTCGACGAGCTACCTCAATTCATCAACGTGTGTCGCGGGGAAATGAGCGTTGTCGGACCCCGTCCGCTTACTCAAGCGGACATTGATCGGCTAGGGTGGGCCGGCACCACGCACGACTGGCGTTTCAGGGTGAAGCCCGGGATCACGGGTTTGTCGCAGCTACTGGCGGGCCGCGGCGCGCGCGCAAGCGAGCGACTGGATCGCTTCTATCTGAAGAAGCAAAGCCCACTGCTGGATGCACAGCTCGTCGCGTTATCGATCGCAGTGAATGTGTTGGGGAAGCACAAGGTGCGGCGATGGCTGCGCTCCTCGTGATCGTTCACTGCGATCGGCGTGGTGCCGAAGATTCGCTTCGCTGCTGAAGAGAGAATTTGCCACAGAGAACGCAAAAAAGAGTTGGAGTACGTACGACGATTGATCCGAGGCCCGTCGTTCCTTTTTGCGTTCTTTGCGGTTACTCCACTCTTGTGTCTCTAAGCTCGTCGGTCCGGTGCGGTTTGTGCTTCCAGCCAGTCAAGTCTCAGTAGCGCCTCTTCACGCGTGCCGCCGCACATGTCTTGGTGAGGCCGCAATGAGCTGCAAACCGCGGGCCGTTCCGGCTGGCCGAACAATCGACAGCGCATCTGTTCATCGAGCTGCACGCAGGGAACGCCCGCAGGCTTGCCGTTTGGCATACCTGGGATCGCGCTCGTGATCGAAGGAGCGATACAACAGGCGCCGCAGTGTTCGCGACAATTCATCAGGTGATCGTTGCAGAGGCGACGCTAGAAGGAGCGGGGAGTCTACGCGATCGTCGTGCGCTGAAGAATCTACGTGGGAACTTTGCGGACCGGCGATCGATTTTGAGATCGTGCTGCTTACACGACCACCGACAAGCGACCTCAAGCGAGTGAGTTGGCGACGCACCTTAGGATCCTGGATGCTCGGCCTGACGCTCGTCCTGTCCGGATCGTGCAGCACTAATCCTCGAATCGAGCCCCCGGAGAAGATGCCGCCGATCGTTGTTCGAGAGCATCCGCTTTCCGAACAGGCCGCCGACCCGCTCCTAGATAAAGCACTCCAAGGGTATGCCGATCGACCTCAAGTCCTGGATCTCGTCGATGCGGTTCGCCGCTATTCGTCCGCACCGCTGACGAGCGGGAACAAAGTCAGTGTGCTGGTCGATGGACCGCAGACGTTCGCGACGATCGATTCTGAACTCCGGAAGGCCAGGCATCAGATCCATGTCGAGACGTTCATCTTCGGGGCGCAGGGAATCGGTAAGCAGTTCGCCGATCTATTGGTCGAGAAGCGCAAGGAGGGCGTTGAGGTTCGAGTGCTTTACGACAGCATCGGCAGCAAGGACACGCCGGCGAGTTTCTTCGATGATCTGCGGCAGAAAGGAATTGAGGTCCGCGAATATCATCCCGTCAATCCGCTGAAGAATCCTGAGGTGTGGGAGATTCAGAACCGCGACCACCGCAAGATCGTGATCGTCGATGGCGAAGTGGGGTTCACCGGCGGCATCAATATCGATGACACGTATTCCAGTGCATCGAGCAGCAGGCCCGGCCCGAAGCGCGGCATCGAAGACGGCTGGCGCGATACGCACATTCGCATCGAAGGTCCAGCGGTCAGGCAGCTACAAAAATTGTTCCTCGATCAGTGGGCGAAGGTCGGAGAGCCCGCTCAGATCACGAATCCGCAAGCGTACTTCCCGGAGCCGAAACGACCCGGCAGCGCGCTCGTAACCATCGTCCACAACGACAGCGACTCAGACGATCGTTCGCTGTATGCGACCTTTCTCGCTGCGTTCACCCATGCGAGTTCGCGGCTCTGGATCACGCATGCTTACTTCGTGCCCAATGAGCAAGTTCTCAAAGCATTGGAGGAGGCCGCGGAGCGCGGCGTGGATGTGCGGTTGATCTTGCCTGCCTTCAGCGATTCCAGTTTGGTGCTGAAGGGAACGCAAGCGACTTATACCGAGCTGCTCAAATCAGGCGTCCACATCTATGAGCTGAAGGACGCGCTCCTACACGCGAAAACGGTCGTCGTAGACGGAACGGTGTCCATCGTCGGCTCGGCGAATCTTGATATGCGCAGCTTCGTTCACAACGACGAAGACAACGCAATCATCGTGAGTCGCGACTTCGCCGAGCGCATGGAGGCGGTGTTCCAGCGTGACCAACAGAATTCGCGGGCTGTGGATCTGAGTCGATGGGAGCGCAGATCCATCTGGCAACGCATCAAGGAATTCGGCGTGAAGCTGTTCGGATACTGGATCTGACGCGAAGATCGAGCGCGGCATGGGCCGCGCTCGATGGCGAACTGCCTATGCGCGCCTCGCAGCCTGGGCACGCGGTTCGTCGATTTGAAATGCCTTGAGCAACGGCATGATTTGGAACAGCGCAGATAGGCCCACGAGTGTGTAGACGATCCGAGCCAGAGGGGATCCCGCACCGAAAATCGCAGCCACCAAATCAAATTGCGCGATGCCGACGAGCCCCCAGTTCAATCCACCTACGATCACCAGAATGAGCGTAATCAGGTTCAACGATTTCATTTACTACTCCTAAAAAGTTTGAATTAGAAACGCGGTCGATCAGTTAGGCATAACCACGCTGTCGATCACGTGGATCACGCCGTTTGATGCCTCGATATCCGTCTTGATCACTTTCGCGTCGTCCACCATGACGGCCCCATCTTTCGCCGACACCGTCAGCGATTGACCTTGCACCGTCTTCACGGCGCCAGGCTTGACTTGCGCCGCCATCACCTTCCCAGGCACGACGTGATACGTCAGCACCGCGGTGAGTTTGTCTTTGTCCTTCAACAAGGAATCGAGTGCGCCGGCTGGAAGCTTCGCGAACGCAGCATCGGTCGGTGCAAAGACGGTATAGGGGCCTTTTTGCTTCAACGTGTCCACGAGATTGGCCGCCTTCAGTGCTGTGACGAGCGTGTTGAACTGTCCAGCAGAAACGGCGGTATCGACAATGTCCGCAGCAGAGGCAATGGAAGTCGCAGCCATCAATGCGGCAAGCGACATCACCTTGGAAAGCGTCTTCATGAGATCTCCTTCGGATTGCGCTAAGTTCAGTCGCCCGATTGGCAACGGGTAGAACAGATCCGATGGGACGCTGCGCGGTTTCAACTTTATTTCGCCGCCGGCGCACAAAAAGTTGAAACTTTCGAGGCCCCGGGCGGATCAGTGGCTTTCATTGCCTTCCGCATGTGCGTGCTCGTATGCTCCGCGTCGATGTCGCAACTCGACCCTGACGCGGAACTCGTACGGCTTGCTCAAGCGGGCGACTCGCGTGCGTTCGAGGCCATCGTTGTTAAGTATCAGCGTCGCATCGCTCGACACATCGCGCGCTACTTGAGTTCGGCTGCGGATGTGGAGGACGCAGTTCAGGAGGTATTCCTGCGGGTGTACCGCTCCATTAATTCGTTTCGTGGCGAAAGCCTCTTCTACACTTGGCTATTCCGAGTGGCGACCAACGTCGCGCTGCGACACTTGGAGCGCAAGCCGGCGGACGTCCTGCTTGGCGATGAAGATCCGGAAGAACGGATGATCGGATTCGAGCCGGGTGTGACCGATGCTGCGCAGCCGGAGCGCACGGCGATGGCGGGCGAAATTGCGGACACGGTGCAGAAGGCGCTAGCCAAACTGCAGCCTCACCTTGCGGAAGCGTTGATGTTGTACGAGGTCGAGAACAAATCGTACGCCGAGATTGCGCAGCTGCTCGAAGTGCCCCTCGGCACGGTTCGGACGTGGATCTATCGAGCGCGCGAGTCGATCGCGAAGCGCTTGCAACCTATGCTGCGGGCGCAGCGAAGCGAGAGGTGGTGAGATGTCCGTGAAAATTTCGCGATTGCTCGACGGCGATCTGCCGGAGCAGGAGACGGCAGAGGCCTTAGATGCGATGGCAGCGGATGCGGACCAGCGCGATCGGTTCACGATCTATCGCCTCATCGGCGACACACTCCGCGGTAACAGCACGCCCGATGACGGCTACAGCAAACGCATCTTCGAGCGAATCAAGCGAGAAGAGCAGAAGTAGGGCCTTCGAGTTTCGTTCGGGCCTGAGTACCTCGCCGGACATCAGTCCGGTCTACTTGACCACTCGACCGCCGATCGCTCAATAGCGATTAGCGCGCCGTGTCAAAGTCGTCACCGCCAAGGCAATCGCACCGATTGCAAGAGCAGCAGCTAGCGGATTGCGACGTACATAGCTGAGCAGTGAATTGGATGCGGTTTGCCAATCATCCAGCGACTCGCGGCTGGCACGATCCAGATGCTCGCCGAGCCGCACTCTGAGAGAACTGACCGTCTTTATGCCGGCAGAATCGTACGAGCCGTCGCCGCCGTACTGAGTGGAGCGGGGTCGTTCGGAATTCGCGGATATCGAGCTCATGCGGTTGCTCCGTATCGGCTGTCACCCAGCCGCAATGCTCCAATCGCAGTCAAAGTTCAGTCACCAGTCAGTAGTCAGTAGTCACTAGTCACCCAAAAGTATGAAGCCCTACGTCATCTGCCACATGGTCGCGAGCATCGATGGAAAAATTCTGCATAGCCGGTGGAAGCCGCGCATTCCCGATGCGGGTGCGCTGTTCGAGCGATTGCACGAGCAGTTGCAAGGCGATGCTTGGCTCATTGGACGAGTGACCGGCAGCGAATTCTCCAAAGCGAAACAATACGACGAGCATTGCAAGGAGACATTCCCCCGAGAAGCTTGGTTTGCCAAGCGCGATGCAAAGTCGTTCGGGGTCGTGCTCGATGCGCATGGAAAGATTGCGTGGGGACGCGCAGACATCGGTGGCGATCCGATCGTCGTGGTGCTCACGGAGAAAGTATCCGATGCACACTTGGCCGGTCTGCGCAAAGACGGTGTCTCCTATTTCTTTGCGGGCCGAGATTCGATCGATCTCGCGTTGACGCTGGAGATCCTCAACCGTGAACTCGGCGTGAAGCGATTGCTGGTGGAGGGTGGCGGCGATGCAAATGGGGAGTGCCTGCGAGCCGGACTGATCGACGAGATCAGTCTCGTCACATGTCCCGCCGTCGATGGATCGAGGGGAGCGCCCAGTGTCTTCGATTCCAGCGAGCAGAAGAGCGAAGTGCGCGCACCGATTGCATCGGTGTCGCTGGAGAGCAGCACGGTTCTCGAAGGCGGTGCGGTGTGGCTGCGGTATCGGGTTCAGAATGAAAGGAGCGGTCGTGAATAGATTGTCGTGGCTGTGCGCCGTGCTGGCGCTGTTCTTCGCGGCAATAGCGCAAGCCGCAAGCGATGTGGAGACTGCGGCGCGAGATCTCTATGTTCGCCTCGCCCAGAAAGATCTTGCGGGACTTTCGCGCTACGTTCCACAAGGCGGATTCACCGAGTTCAATCCCGATGGCAATGAACTCAAGACGATGACGCGGGAATATTTCAAAGCGGCGTTCGCCAGCGGCGTACAGATCGATTTCCACATCGAGCAGTTGCAAGTTTCGCAGCTCCGTAAAGCCGCGATCGTCACGGGATATCGAGTCGGCGGACTGACGTTTCCTGACGGGAAGCGCATCTCAAGCCGTGACTGTTTGACGATGGTGTGGTCGCTGCAGTCAAAGGTTTGGCTGCTTCAGCACGTCCACTTGTCCCAGTGCGAGCATTGAGAGGACTCACTCGAATACGCGCCAGATGCTCTACATATTTTGACGCAAATTGTCTCGCGACTCCGATGCCGTTGGATGGGCAGCGGCGATAGACGAGCGTATTGTGCAAGCTCGTTCTTGACGTCGTCGTCCCAGGAGCATTCATGCATCGGCGAACATTTATAACTTACAGCTCAGGATTGGCGATCTGCGTTGCGTTCGGTCCGAGCTTGGTCCGAGGAGCGGCCGACAGCAATCAACGACTCGGCATGTCCACCGTCACCTTCCGCAGCCGCTTCAAGCAAACTGCAGCCTCAGCTCCTATCGATAACGAACTCACGCTTTTGAAAGTGCCCGCCTTCTATCGCGAGCGTTTTGGTGTTCGCAATCTCGAGCTGTGGAGCAAGCACTTCGAATCGCTTGAACCCGAATACTTGAAGGAATTGCGTGCCCGCGTAAAAGAAGCGGGTGCTCAAGTCCTCAATGTGCAAGTCGATGCGGACTACGACTTGGCCAGCGCCGACGAAGCAGTACGACAGCAGAGCCTTACGACCGCGCGTCGATGGATCGATGCGGCGGCGTTGCTCGGCAGTCGAGCAGTGCGCGTCAACCCCGGGCACACGGATGGCTCGGTCGACAAGAGCATCGCGTCGATGAAGGAGATCAATGCTTACTGCAAGTCGAAAGGTTTGCCGCTGCTCATCGAAAACCACTTCGGTCTCGAGATGAATCCGGACGTGCATCTGAGAATTCGCGAGGCGGCGGGGCCCGACAATGTTTATACGCTGCCGGATTTCGGGAATTACCCGACTGAAAGCATGTGGGAATCGCTGCGGAAGATTCTTCCCTTTGCGTACATGGTTTCAGCGAAGACAGTCGAGTTCAACCAGCAGATGGAGCACGTCTCGTACGACTTCGATCGTTGCGTGAAGATGGCCGAAGGACTGGGTTTCAAAGGGATTTACTCAGTCGAACAATGGAGCCGCGAGGACTTAATAGTCGATCCAGAAAAAGTCGTGGATAGGATGCTTCGGCACGTACGAGCAAATCTCGTTTGAGGATCGCGCTCACGTTGAACCTTCCACATTGCGCGTGTGTCACAGTACAGTCTTGCGAGCGGTAACAAACTACGAGGCTGCAGTGAGAATCTTCCTTGACACAACTTTTCTTTGGAGGCGTCGCGGCCTCGTCGCTTTGTTTTTCGCGGCCGTCGTTACATGCTCATTCGCGAGCACGGTCTCCGCAGCAACGAAGAAAATTGTGTTCTTGGCGGGGCCGCGCGATCACGGCATGTCGGGCCGCCATGAGTACGAGCGCGATCTGAAGACATTGGCGCAGTCGCTCGAACATGCGTCGAATGTAAGCGGCATTACGACGGAGCTCATTGTCGGTCGCGTTCCCAGAGATCTTGCGCCGCTGCAAGATGCCGCTGCCATCGTCATCGAGAGCAGCTCGGATCGCGCGCAGAACGAAACGCACCCGCTCTTTCCGCCGGATCCGACGACCGATCATCATGGCTACGATGCTGAGACGACTGCTTATCTGAAATCGCTCGATGAACTGATCAAGCAGAAGCAGATCGGCGTCGTGATTCTGCACTACGCGGTGTGGGCCGAGAATTGGCGCGCGCGCGAATACTATATGAATTGGACCGGCGGACTGTGGGTTCAGATCGCCTCGAAGAATCCGGTCGATGAATGGAAGATGACGCTCGAGAACAAAGGTCATCCCATTCTGCGGGGCGTGAAACCGTGGACGTATCGCGACGAAGTGTTTTGCCGCTTCCTGCTGCCGAGCGATGCGCGTCGCACGAATCTGATCCTAGGCACGCCTGAGGAAGACAAAGCGGGCATCGGGCCGCAAATCGTATCGTGGGCATACGAGCGCGATGGCGTGCGCTCGTTCGTGTATGGCGGTCAGGATTTCCGCGCCAACCTCGCGCTGGATAACTACCGCCGCTTCTTACTAAATGGCATCGCGTGGGCTGCGCATATCGATATCCCGCGGCAGGGCATTCAGTCGCCGACACCGGATGTCAGCGACGTTTCGGCTCCACGCATTCACTGATCGATTCATTCATGGTTGCAAAACATTCGGCGGCGATGTGTGCCGTCCTCTCGCTTTCGATCGCTTCGATGTGCGAGGCGGCCCAATGGCCCGATTATGGCGGTACGCCGGATCAATCGAAGTATGTCGTAACCAACGACATCACCAAGGCGAACGTCGCAAAGCTCCAAGTCGATTGGATGTATCCGACCTCCGACGAGCGTGCCTATCAATTCAATCCGATCATCGTCGACAACGTGATGTACGTCTTGGCGAAGGACAGCTCGCTCGTCGCGATCGATGTCGTCACTCACAAGGAACTGTGGATCCACGCGAACTTGCGCGGCATCACGAATCGCGGCATCAACTATTGGCGCAGTAAGGATGGAAAAGAGCGACGGCTTCTATTCACGCTGGAAGATACATTGCAGGCGATCGATGCGCGGACGGGAAAATCGATTCTCTCGTTCGGCAAGCAGGGCGTCGTCAATCTTCGGGAGGGTCTTGGTCGGGATCCGCGCGCCATTCGACGCATCAGCTCCTATACGCCAGGACGCGTGTTCGACAATTTGTTGATATTGGGCAGCTCGCCGGGTGAGGGCTACTTCTCCGCGCCGGGCCACATCCGCGCCTACAACGTCATTACGGGCGAGCTCGCATGGACGTTTCACACCATTCCGCAGCCGGGCGAATATGGCTACGAGACATGGCCGAAAGACGCGTGGAAGTACATCGGTGGTGTGAACGTGTGGGGCGAGATGAGCCTCGATGCGAAACGCGGCATTTTATATGCGCCTGTGGGTTCGCCTACGTACGACTACTACGGTGCCGATCGAATCGGCGCCAATCTGTTCAGCGATTGCTTGCTCGCCATCGACGCACGCACGGGCAAGCGCGTGTGGCACTTCCAAATGGTTCACCACGATTTGTGGGACTACGATCCAACCGCCGCGCCACAACTGCTCACCATCCGCAAAGACGGCAAGACCATCGATGCCGTCGCACAAGCGACGAAACAAGGTTTCGTGTTCGTCTTCGATCGCGTGACGGGTAAACCGGTGTGGCCGATCGAAGAGCGTGCTGTGCCGAAGAGCGACGTGGATGGAGAGCAGGCGTGGCCGACGCAGCCATTCTCATCCTTGCCGCCGACCGCGCGTCAATTGGTGCGAGCCGATGATTTAACGCCGTATCTCATCAGCGATGCGGAACGTGCGGAGTGGCGCGAGCGAATCGCCAAAGCGCGTACTGGGTTGTTCAATCCACCCGCACTGGTCGAGAGCGCCATCGTGCCGGGTGCCGTTGGCGGTACGAATTGGGGTAACACTGCGGCCGATCCGAACGCCGGTATGTTGTATTTGCTCAATCAAGACTTCCCGTCGTTCTATAAATTGGAAGTTCACGACGACACGGGGGGCGGGCGGATGGCTCGCATGTTCGGCCCGCCGGATCCGAAAGCGGTCGAGCGCGGCGCGGCTATATATAAGGAGAGTTGCGCGATGTGCCATGGCGCCGATCGCGGCGGCACACCGGCTGCACCGTCATTGCTGGAGGTCGGCAAGCGTATCGGCCTGCCGCAGCTACGCCGCACCATCGTCTATGGCAATGGACGCATGCCGCCGATCAGTCACATTCAAGACAGCCAAATCAGCGACATCTTGGCGTACTTGGGCGGCGGCCCGCGTCCACGGGGTCGCAATGTGTCGGGTGACGCACCAAAGATGCCAGACGGTCCGGTTGTTGCCTCTGGTGGTGCGCCTCTAGATCACGCAGAAGAGGCGGTGGATGCGATGCAGGATTATCCCGAAGGTGTCGCCGCGCCGAAGCATCGCTACTACACCGATTACGGGTTGGGTCATCCGTATCTGCTTGCCCCGCCGTGGTCGACGATCATTGCGTACGACTTGAATCGCGGCGAAATCAAATGGAAAAAACCGCTGGGACAAGATCGCGACGTCACGCGCGAAGGTGGCGCGAACACGGGCGTACCACGCGGATCGCAGCGCGAAGGCATGATCGTCACGTCGACCGGTATCGTGTTCTCGACCGCGAAAGACGGGCGCTTCTACGCCTTCGATGCCGAGAACGGCAACGTGCTGTGGTCAGCGGCATTGCCGATGGGCTCGGAAGGATTGCCTGCGATTTACGAAGCAGGCGGCAAGCACTACATCGTTGTGAATGCAACGACACCGCTCACCTGGGGATTGAATTCCAGGGAGAGCGGCATCGGATCGCCCGAGCCTTTGGGGCGTGGCGGCTACGTCGTGTTCTCGATTCCGGACGAAGCGTCAAACCACGACGAAACGGCTGCTACTACAAGTCGACCGGCGCATTGACCGCTTGGTAGATCATGTTCTGCAACTTGTCGCGGAAGTCGGTTTGATTCGGCATGAGTTGCAGCATCAGCACGATCGTCAGATTGGCCTGCGGATCGATGCGGTAGAGCGATCCATACGCGCCGCCCCAGCCATAGCTGCCCGGAGCCGCCATGCCGGACGCGCCGTAGCGATCTATGGTTTCGAAGCCGAGCCCAAAGCCAAGTCCATCCGTGCCGCGAAGGTTGCCGATCTGGTTGGTGCGCATCAGCGCCACACTGCGCGGCGAAAGAATATGAATTCCGTCCACCGCGCCGTCGTGCCGAATCATTTCCAAAAAGCGCGCGTAGTCGCGCGCGGTCGAAATCAAACCCGCACCTCCCGAGAAACTACGTCGTGGGCCATCTACATAGCTGCCCTGGCCCGTGCCATCGTTCGGTGCGCGCACGATGCGCCCATCGGGTCCTGATGCGTAGACGGCGGCAAGCCGCTCGCGTTGACGTTTGGGCACAAAGAAAAACGTGTCCTTCATCCCGAGCGGCTCGGTGATCCGCGTGCGGATGAGCTGATCGAGCGTCATGCCTGAAGCACGTTCGACGACGCAACCCAGTACATCCGTGTTGTAGCCGTAGACGAACGCTTCACCCGGTTGTGCCACGAACGGCAAACTCGCAAGCCGCGTCATGGTCTCGCAAATCGGCTCATTCTTATCCGCGGTGTACCAGCCCTCGCCAGCGGCGGGACCGAGACCTTTAGCGCGATAAGCGGCCTCGATGTAGGGCTCGCGGCCGTATGAAATACCTGCCGTGTGGGTGAGCAGATCGCGAATCGTGATGGCCCGCTTGGCCGGCACGATCGTGACCTCGCCCTGCTCGTTCTTCACTGCGACGCTTGTGTGAGTGAATTCGGGAATGAACTTCCCAACAGGGTCGTTCAACACGAGCTTGCCTTCTTCCATGAGCGAGAGCGCGACGACGCTCGTCAGTGCTTTGGTCTGCGACGCGATGCGGAACAGTGTGTCGGTTTCGATGTGCCGACCCGCTTCCTTATCGCTCCAGCCTGCCGCTTTCTCATAAACCGGCTTGCCGTCGTGCAGGATCAAAACGACCGCGCCTCCGATGCGGCTGTCCGCCACGTACTGATCCAGTAGCTGGTCGATGCGCGAAAGCCGTTCGACCGAAACCTCTGTTGCGGCGACATTCGTCCCGTCCGCAACGGCAATCGAGGAAAGCCCGATGGCAGTGGCGAGCAACAACGTACGTGCTAAATGCATGTCTCCCCCTGTTTTCGATTCTGAGATGGGGTTGAGATGCTCTCGCAGTCCTTGCTTCGCAGCAATGTTCAGTGTGGCTGAACCCGCTTGTGCTTGTGGAGCGCCGGACACCCACGCTTCCCACCTAAACATTAGCGGCATCTCCGAATTCAGTCGATCGCCTCGACCGCGCGATGCTCGGGATCAATTGGAAGGTCGTCTTGGTAATAGAGGATCGCAGCGATGGATCAGAAGAGAACCCCAAAACGCGTGTTGATCGCGTACTACTCACTCACCGGCAACACGGCTCGTGGGGCTACGGATTTAGCTGCTCGATTGGATGCAGACCTGGAAAGCGTGAAGGATCGCAAGCACGGCGTCGGGTTCCTTGGCCAGCTCTCAGCGGCCATTGACGCACGACGAGGCGCATCTGCTCCTATCGATCCGATTCAATACGATCCTGCGGATTACCCGTTTGTGATCGTGGGTACGCCCGTGTGGATGTGGCGGATGACGCCTGCGATTCGCGCGTATTTGCAGATCACGCGCAGCCGAATCAGCGAGGTCGCATTCTTCGTGACATCGGGCGATACGAACATCGCGAAGATTGCCCCCGCTTTGGAGGCGGTCCTCGGGAGACATTCGGTGGCGGCCACCGGCTTCAGTGCGCGCGAGCTTGCCGACTCCGCAACGTACGAACGCAAACTCTCTGCATTCGTCGCAGCGATTCAGCACCACGTGAATCGCACACCCGCCGCCGCCTAAGATCAGCGATGAGCACTCGCCGCGCAATTCGAGCGGCGAGTGTCCCAGCCTAACGATCAAGCTCTATCGTGCGCCGCTGCGATGGCGGCATCGACTTCTGGCATCGCATTCGATTCCGCTTTGCGAGCACAGGCTGGATCCTGGTCGGGGAAGCGGTTCAATTTATCGATGTCTTTACACGCTGACTGCGCGGCATCGCGAACCCGCTTCTTCAACGCGTCCGCGCCATTTGGGGTCGCAAGGTCGAGATCCGCATAGCTCACTCGATAGCGCAGCTCATATTGAGTGATTGGAACCGGAATGTTCGGGCCGGTAATCACTTTCGCCGAGAGCCGTTCGGCGTGCACCACCAATTCGCCGTCTTCTGGCTGCGGCTCGGCGTACAGCGTCGGCCGCGATCCCGCTACAGCGGCATCCACTTGCGCAAGCGCTTGGGATTCGGCGCGCGATGCGCATCCCGGATCGGGCTCTTTGAAGTGCCCGACGTCCTGGATGTCCTGACACGCTGAGCGTGCCGCTTCGCGCACCCGCTCTCGCAGCGTATTTGCATCGGCTGTCTTCGACAGATCGAGATCTGAATAGCTGACTCGATACTGGACTTCGTATTGAGTCACCGGAAGCGAACTATCGCCGCGCCGCGATACGGTGACGAAAGGCCGCTCGGCATGCACTACAAGATCCGACGTGGGCTGCGGATCCTCTCCATACGCGGCGGCAGAGAGCAATGCCCCTGCGACTAATGGCAGGAGCAAAGTTCGATGCGTTCTCCTCGTGTTCATGAATCGTCTCCTAAAGAGTAAACACGAGAAAAATTCTGTGAGCGCCTCATGGGAATTCCCATGCGGACAACCGCGCAAGTTTTAAGGCCTTCAACTTAGCGGCTTGATTTCATCGCAGTGCGGTGCGCGGCCACTCGCGTTGTGCGTTGATGAGTGTGCGGTCGCACCAACGAGCTGGCGAGCTGAGTGTACGGATTGCTGGCGCATGAATAGATGGATGCCCATACGGTTGCCCTGGCCATCTGGGCCTTTCCTTGCAGCCCATCAATATGAGGGCCGAAGCCAACAGCAGAAGTGAGGTCCTGGCATTCACGATCATCGCAAGTGTTCATTGATTGACCGAATCGTGGGTTCGCCAAGCGCTCGGCGGAATCAGCAGATGCGGAACGATCCCGCCGGTAACCACGTAGAATTTTGTCGGCAAGGAACTCTCGCACCGCAGCGGGGCTTGAGAACCGCCATCGGCTTTGGCACCGTTCGAACGTGGCATCCACTGGGAGTGCATATGAAATCCAAGTTAGAACAGTTGCGCGAGATGACCGTCGTGGTCGCTGATACCGGCGACATCGATGCAATCCGCACCTGGAAACCGGTGGACTGTACGACTAATCCGACGCTGCTTCTCAAGGCAGTCGCGCTGAGTGGCTTGCATTCCCTTCTCGAGGAAGTGCTCGCGTGGGGCCGCAAGCAATCCGGGGATCGCACGCAGGTCGTCGCTAAAGTAGCCGATCGTCTGGCTGTCGGCGTCGGGGCGGAACTGACGAAGATCGTGCCCGGACGCGTGTCGACCGAAGTCGACGCCACGCTGTCGTTCGATACGCAGGCGACGATTCAGAAAGCGCGCGAGATCATTGCAGCGTATGAGGCACGCGACGTTTCCCGGGATCGGATCCTGATCAAGATCGCATCCACGTGGGAAGGCATTCAGGCAGCGAAAGTGCTGCAGAAGGAATCGATCGATTGCAACATGACGTTGCTGTTCTCCTTGGTGCAAGCGATGGCGTCTGCCGAAGCGGGCGTATTTCTGATTTCGCCCTTTGTCGGCCGGATCTTGGATTGGCACGTTAAGAACGAAGGACGCAAGTTTGCGCCCGAAGAAGATCCCGGCGTGCATTCGGTTCGCTCGATCTACGCCGCGTACAAGAGCCGCGGCATCAAGACGATTGTGATGGGCGCGTCTTTTCGATCTGCAGGCGAAGTCGAGCAATTGGCGGGTTGCGATCGGCTCACGATTTCACCTGCCATCATGGAAGAGTTATCGAAGGATACCGGCACGCTCGCGCGGCAACTCTCGCCCGAGAATTTTGGAACGGTGCCGCCGTTGCCCGATGTAGACGAAAAGAATTTCCGCTGGCTGATGAATGAAGATGCGATGGCGACTGAAAAGCTGAGTGAAGGCATTCGAGTGTTCGCGGCCGACTTACGCAAACTTCATCAATTCATTGCCGAGCGGTTGTAGCGCTGTTCGAATCGTGAAAGTGCGGACAGTGCAGACTGACGACTGCACTTTCCGTAACGACGAATTGAGCGACGTCTGATTGTCTCTCGGTGCTGCACGATGCAGACTAATGCGCCCTTATCCTGGGATGGGTGCTTGCATGGACGTTACGCTCAATGGCAGGCGCGTGCTCGTCGTCGAGGACGAGTTTCTGATCGCGATAGACCTCTGTCACACGCTGGGTAAGCAAGGCGCAAGAGTGGTCGGTCCGATCCCTTCGGTTGAGGATGCATTGCGTCTGCTCGATTCTCTCGGGCAACTCGATGTCGCAGTTTTGGACGTGAATCTGAACGGCCAAGCTGTCTTTCCGCTTGCCGAGAAGTTAGCGGAACGCAGAGTTCCCTATATATTTACAACCGGGTATGACAAGCTCGGGTTGCCTGAGCGCTACCGACGTATCCCGATGTGCAGTAAGCCTGTGCAAATCGAGACGATCGTCGAAACGGTCCGCCAGCAAATACAGTAATTGATGCCAGCTCTTGCGCTGCATCAATTCGACCAGTGCATGCGACTTTAGGGCTGTGTCGCATCGCAAGGCTCTGGCGGGCGCGCGCCGTTAAAGAAAGGTTATTTCCGATGTATCTGCAACGCATTACGCCGCTTTACTACGCGGCGGCCCGTATGGCGTCTGGCCTGGACTTGGCCGGTCGACTCATTGCGGTGATCGAAGATGATTTCTACATCGCAGACGATGCGAAGCGCGCTTTGGAGGGCGCTGGGGCCATCGTTCTCGGTCCATTCGCCGAGCCGACTCCCGCACTCACGGCGCTGCGAGGTCGCCGGTGCGATTGCGCGGTCGTCGATCTGAATCTCGGCACGGGCCCGTCATTCGAGCTCACGCGCGAGATTCTGACCATGCGGATGCCGGTCGTAATTTGTACCGGCTACGATTTGGACATCATGCCGCCCGAATTGCAGCATGTCCCGATCCTGCAGAAGCCGGTCAACGTGCCGCAACTGCTCGCGGCGGTCAGTCGGGCTTGCATTGACTGACTCGACGATTGCATACCGATAGGCGTGGGGGCCGAGAGTGCGCTGCTCCAGTCCAGTCATGGTTGCGCGATGTGACTCGCAGGTGAAACTGAGCGCCTGACCCGTCAGGCGCCCAGTGAACTCCATCAAGACCGAGCGATGTGGGCAAGGACATCCAGAACCTTGCTCGAGTAGCCCCACTCGTTGTCGTACCAAGCGATCAGCTTGTAGAACGTGTCATCCAGTCGCATGCCTGCCTTCTCGTCGAACACCGACGTGCACGACTCGCCGCGAAAGTCGCTAGAGACCACCTCGTCTCGTGTGTATGCAAGCACACCTTTCATTGGACCGTCGGCTGCACGGCGTATTGCTGCGCATAGATCCTCATAGGCAGCCGGCTTCTCCAGTTCGCAAGTCAGGTCGACGACCGATACATCCGCAACCGGCACACGAAATGACATTCCACTCAACTTGCCGTTGAGTTCCGGAATCACTTTGCCGATTGCCTTTGCTGCGCCAGTCGTCGCGGGAATGATGTTGTCCAGAATGCCGCGGCCAAAGCGCCATTCCTTTGCCGACGGGCCGTCTACTGTTTTCTGCGTCGCGGTGGCTGCGTGAATCGTCGTCATCAAGCCGCGTCGAATGCCGAACTGATCGTTGACCACCTTCGCGACCGGCGCCAAACAGTTGGTGGTGCACGAAGCGCACGAGACGATCGCAGCTCCCGCGTACGATTGGTGGTTCACGCCGTAGACGTAGACAGGGGTGTCGTCCTTCGCGGGCGCGGAAATCACGACCTTTTTGGCGCCCGCTTCCAGGTGCGCACGAGCTTTGTCTTGCGACAGGAATACGCCCGTGGATTCGACAACGTAATCCGCGCCGACGTCGCCCCATGCGATCGCCTGCGGCTCCTTCGACTTCGTGAGACGAATGCGCTGCTCGCCGACGTGCAGGTAGTTGTCTTTTACGCTGATGGACTTGTCCAAGCGTCCATGGACGGAGTCGTACTTGAGCATGTACGCAAGGTGGTCCGGTTCGAGTAAATCGTTGATTGCAACGATCTGCACATCGTCGCGCAGCATTGCTGCGCGGAAAACCATACGCCCGATACGTCCAAAGCCATTGATACCGATCTTGATCATCGTCATTTCCTCTTTGCTCTTTGTTTCAACAACAGCATCGTGGAATTCGTACTGGCCCGTGTGACACAATCATTGCAAATCACGCCAGGGTTACTCATGAAGCAAATGAAGCAAAGCGTCAGACGGGTGTGGGCTTGCACGTTTGCACAAGCTGAACTGCTCGATCTCGCAGGCCCTTGGTCAGTATTCGGGCATGCAAATACGGTACTGAACCGTTTGGCATACGAACTGACGTTGGTGTCCGCAGCGAAATCGAAGGTACGCATGCGTCACGGGCTGACACTCAGCGAAGCGCAAGTGCTATCCGATCTACGCGGCGCGGAGATGCCGCACACATTCGTCGTGGCTGGAGGCTCAAGAGAGCTGCCGCTGACGGCAGAAGAAAATACCGCGTGCGAATGGCTGCAAAAGCATCACGCGCGCATCAATCGCATCGTCTCCATATGCAGCGGGGCGCTGCTGCTCGCGCATGGCGGATTGCTGGATGGCCGCCAAGCGACGACACACTGGAAATTTCTCGCCGACATGCAGCGCCGTTATCCCAAGGTGAAGGTGCAACACGAGGGAATTTATGTGCGCGACGGCAAGTTCTGGACATCCGCGGGCGTAACCGCCGGAATCGATTTGGCGCTCGCGTTGGTCGAGGAGGATCACGGACATCGCACCGCAATGGCCGTTGCGAAGAATCTGCTGTTGTATCTGCGTCGTCCGGGACATCAGGCGCAGTTCAGCGATCCGCTGCAACTCCAAGCACAAGAGACACACAAGTTGCGCGATGTCGTAACAACGATCCAAGGCAGGCTGAGCGAGGACTTGAGCGTCGAAAGTTTGGCCGCGAGTTTGGATGTGAGTCCGCGCACGCTCACCCGCGCGTGCCGGGAAGAGTTGGGCGAATCTCCTGCCGCCCTCATTCGGCGCGTGCGTCTTGCTGAAGCGAAACGATTACTTTCGGAAACCGACCTGCCGCTAAAAACGATCTCGGTGCGGGTCGGAGGTGGCGATCCCAGCACCTTGTGGCGCTTGTTCACCAAGCATCTCGGCGTGACGCCGACCGAGTACCGCGCGCGGTTCTCTTCGGTGCGCGAAACGGCATGAGTATTCCCAAGGTCGCCAAGGCTGGATCGGACGTCGCTTCTGTGTTTGCTGCGCTTCAAGATTCGATGACCACTCTGCAGCCGTGGTTGGCTCCATTTCGGACGTTGGCGGAGCGGCTGATCGCAGCGCAGGGAGATTCGGTTGCACAAGCACTGAACCTCGTTCGGTCGCCGAGCAATTCGATCGTGGAGTTCGTTCCGCAATCCGCGTTGCCGGAAGGCGAGGCGTACGAAGCCTATATCGCTAAGACGAGTTGCGTACCCACGCGCGATAACTTGCACGATCTGTTCAACGGCATCATGTGGCTCACATTTCCGCACACGAAACGGCGAATGAATCTGCTGCAAGCCGAAGAAATCGCGCGCGCTGGAATCGCGGGCTCGCGCGGAGCGTTGCGCGATGCGCTCACTGTGTTCGATGAGAACGGCGCAATCCTGCAAGCGCCATCATGCTTGCGAAGCGCGTTACGGGAGAAAGATTGGAACGCCCTGTTCATCGCGAATCGCGATGCTTGGCAATCCGCGCGGCTGGTTCTATTTGGACACGCGCTGTTGGAAAAGTTGATGCGGCCGCGTAAAGCGATGACTGCGCACGTATGGTGTGTCGATGAGATTTCGGATGCTGCGCTCGCGGCGAGCCTCATGCCCGAGCAACTCGTGGAGAAGCCGTTTTCGCCGCTGCCGGTACTCGGGGTGCCCGGCTGGTGTGCTGCCAATCAAGATCCTCAGTTCTATCGCGATGCTGCTGTGTTCCGGAGTCGCAGCACTCCGCGATCTGAGAACGAATTTGACATGGAGAACGAAGAGTCGGACGCAACACAAAGAACGCAGAGATGAAGATGTGAACTTGCATCTGCGCTCCGTTCTCACATCCTTTTCATCTTGTTAATCCCGTCTAAATCTCTCTGTTCCTGCTGTCGGCTCCGGATCAGGAGAAAGAGTTCGGACAGGATGAACAGGATTGACAGGATGTTCAGATTCGACGAGACCCGCTCCTCTGTACGCACATCATGTGGGCAGCCAATCCGATTTCTTGCTGCCAACTGTCAACGCTCAACCGCAGACCGCAATGTGAGCTTCGCGTGAAGACGGAAGAAGAGTCAGCCGCAGAGGACCGAGTGTATTCGCTATACCAATTCTTTTTTGTGTTCTCCCCCGGCTCTTTGTGCTCTCTGTGTTGCTCTTCTGTTTGTAACTCCGAGCGCTGTGTAATTGGCGTTACGTCGAAGTCTTGATCGCAAACGCCGGATCGACAATCGCCCAGAACGCAGCCTTCGGCAGACGTTGATGATCGAACAGCAGGGGGCTGTTGGTGCGGCCCTGGAACGATGTCAGCCAAGTGTGCGCATCGTGAATGCCCCAGGTGCTCACCGACTCCACGCTCGCGTCATGATCTTTGAATACGTTGTAGAGCGCTCGATACACAAGCGCCTGCGCTGCCAGCACGCTCGCCGGCGGGCTCGTGCCATAGTCGGCGATGCAGGGAGGGGAGGCGCGTACGGCTGCACAAGTCGATGGATCCAAGTAGATGGAGATATCTAGTTCAGTCACGTGATTGATGAGATTGCGCTGCTCCACGGCGGTCAGTGCGTCCGACACCGCATGAGTGCTGACGTCCAAGGACACATGCAGTTGATGACCCACGCCATCGATTGGGACGCCTTTGCTGATCAAGTCATCTACGATCGCAAGCAGATTCGCACGCTTGGCCGGCAGTTCGGTGTTGTATTCGTTGATGAACAGCAATGCGTTTGGGTCGGCAGCGCGCGCCGCGCGAAATGCAATCTCGATGTACTCGGCCCCATCGCCGCCGCCCACACTGAAAGCCTGATACCACGGGCTATCGGTACGATAGATCGCGCCCGAGGCATCGCTCGCGACTTCGTTGACGACGTCCCACGCGTACACGTCGTCTTTGAAATGCGTGACGACGTCGGTGATGTAGTCCTCTAAGCGCTGGCGAACCAGATTCCGATATCCAACCGGGTCCGAATCTTTCGGTCCCTCGAAAAACCACTGCGGGGCGCCGAAGTGCCACAGCAACGTGTGACCGCGGACTGCCATGCCGTGCGATCGGGCGAAGGCAACGAGTTCATCCGCTGGACCGAAAACGTACCCTGATTGACTCGGATCGGTTGGCGCGATCGTCTGCGGCTTCATCGCGTTTTCCGCGGTGAGGCTACTCAAGTGCCGGGTCAGCAGATTCGCATCGGACGCAACTTGCAGCTGCGAGGGCTCGATTGCTCCACCGACGCGGAAGTAGCCGCCATATGAATCCTTCAACGCGGGAGCGGAAGCTGGGTCCGGCAATTCATAGGGCGGGTTCGACGCAGGTGGATGGCCGCCATTGCTTGTCGGATTCGATGCGGAGCCGCCGCCACCGCCTCCGCATCCGGCGAGTACGACCGCCGCGGCGGCAATGCAAGTCCACGGGAATGACATCTGACGTCGGCTCATCTTGATTCCTCGCGAGAAGCGGTGCCTCTCGTTACCGGTTGTTGTTCTCTTTAGCGTGACGCTCTTGGGAGCGCATCGAATGAGAAGCTTTGTAAGCAAAAGAGTTCCCGAACTCAATGAACGCACTCACGAATTCGCGACGGCAGAAGCGATTGACAGGCGGTTTACAGAACGAGGTACAGTGCGCGCCGTTATGCACGACGATCATTTTGTGGCCGTTCGCGAGCTGACGCATCGCTATGCCGGTGCGGACCGGCCCGCGCTCGATGGTATCGAACTCGCGGTTCGCCGCGGGAGCACGTTCGGTTTGCTCGGTCCAAACGGCGCAGGCAAGAGCACGCTGCTTTCGATTCTCACCGGCATCACGCCGCTGCAAACCGGGTCGGTGACGATCGGCGGACGCTCGCTTACATCGCAGTCGCAAGAGATCAAGGCGCGCAGCGCGTTAGTGCCGCAGGAATATGCCTTCTACCTGCGTTTGACGGGCCGCGAAAATCTGCGGTTCTTCGCAGGCGCATATGGACTCAGTGCTGAACACATCGCGCAACGTATTCCCGAATGCATCGATATCTGCCAATTGGGCGAGGTCATCGATAAACAGGCCAAGCACTACTCCGGCGGCGTGAAGCGACGTCTCAATTTAGCGATCGGACTCATCGCGGCCCCAGAGATTCTCTATTTGGATGAACCCACCGTCGGCATCGATGCCATCTCGCGGGAATGCATTCTGCAGGCAATCGCGGCGCTGAAAGCGCGCGGCACGACGATCATCTACACATCGCACTACATGGAGGAGATCGAGCGTCTGTGCGACGAAGTCGCGGTGATCGATCACGGCCGCATCTTGATTCGCGAGCGCGTCGATCGCCTGCTCAGATCCGATGCGAATCGCACGTTGCAGCTCACGTTCTCCAACCCGCTCGATGAGCGCGTTAGAGAAGTGTTGACTCAACGCAATGCCATCTTTGCCGACGCTACGCACGTGCAGATCGTTGTCGACAATGTCGATGTACCCGCAATCCTCCAGCAACTCTCCAATCTCGGCGCGGTGCCAATGCAGATGACTTACGGCGTGAGCCGGCTCCACGACGTCTATCTCACGCTGCTGAAGGAGGGCGAGTGATGTGGCGTGCATTGCAGGCGACGTGGATCAAAGAAGCTCGCTTGCTGTTGCGTGACATGCACGGCTTGCTGCTGCTGTTCGTGATGCCAGCAGCATTCATCTTGATCATGTCGCTCGCCATGGATGAGGACTTCAGTGCGCGTGCTGGCAAGAAGTTTGCCGTGCTCGTCGTCGATCAGGATGGCACTGCCGATTCAAAGGCATTGGCCGATGCGATCGAAAAGAACGGGCCCTTCTCATTGCAGCAACACGCGGCCGGAGCGCAGTGGATCAAAACCAAAGAGCTGTTCCTGCTCACGATTCGCCGAGGATTTAGCGAGAACATCAACAGCGACAGTGTCGGTGCCGTGCTGTTGCGCCTCGATGTGGCAGCCGAGGCCAACAAACAAACCGAGGCCGCATTGGCAGCAGCGATTCGCGCAAGCTACGGGCAGCTGCGCATGCAGCGGCTTCTAACGGCGCTTGCGGACGAAGGGGTTGATGCGCCGTCAGCTAGCGGTATCGAGCCCCTAGAAATTGCTCACGCGTATCACGCCGGTACCAAGGCGCCGACCGCAGTTCAACAAAGCGTCCCGGCTTGGCTCGTATTCGCGATGTTCTTCGTCGCTATTCCGGTTTCGACGACCTTGATCCAAGAACGGCAGCTGGGCACGTTGCGCCGCTTACGCAGTACGCCGATGCCGAATGCGGTGATCTTCCTGGGAAAGTTGTGTCCGTATTTCTTGGTCAACTTGTTGCAAACCGTTCTGATGCTGCTCGTGGGGATGTACCTGGTGCCGTTACTGGGTGGTGCGGCATTGGAGCTGCGCGGCTCGATGCTCGGGCTCGCCATCATGGCGATGACATTGAGCGTCGCGGCCCTGGGTTATGCATTGCTGATTTCGACCATTGCGCGCACAGCGGATCAAGCAACGATTTTGGGAGGTGCCGGCAGCATCCTGCTGGCTGGCATCGGCGGAATCATGGTGCCGAAGTTCGTCATGCCGCTTGCGATGCAGCAGTGGACCAGCATCTCGCCCATGGCCTGGGGCCTTGAAGGATTTCTGCAGATTCTCCTGCGCGAAGGATCCGCGATTAGTGTTTGGCCTTATGCCAGCGCGTTGCTGGGATTCGGCATTGCCGCGGTGATCGCCGCCACCCGCATGCACCGCATCCGCATCGACGAGTAGTAGTCGTAGTAAGGATCGGGTAAGCCACGTAATCAGGCACAGGGACGTGCCCGCCGCCGAAGGTGGCGAGCGAAGGGGCAAAAGTCGCGCCTTTTGCGCTGAGCAGCGACGCTCGTGACAGGAGTCCGAGTCGTCGCTCCTAACAGCTGCGATTGACAGGCAGCTGTTACATGGGATGTTCGAACAAGTGTGTGCCGGTCCTCACTGTCGGCAGGCGGAATGTTCCATAATTCGCCTACAACTACGATTCGCGGACGATAAGGCTGATGGCGGGTGAATTGGCTCTACAAAGCGCGACTGCGCCGCTCATGGACTTACACCATGAGCTGAAGGTGCTGATCGTGACGGAGTGCTACAAAGACGTCGATCCGACGACGATCACGGATGACGAACGTCTGCTGCACGGCCGGCTCGAATTGGATTCGCTCGATGCGCTCGAAATTTGTCACGCCATCAAAGCGAAATACGGCGTGCATATCAGTAACGGCACGATGGCACGGCGGGTGATGAAAAACATTGCGACGCTCGCGGCTCATGTGCAGACGGAAATGGCTCGGCGCGGCATCAAGTGAGAAGCTCGTCGGGTCAGTCAGGACCGTACATCATTGGCTGCGGTTTGCACTCCACGCTGGGGCGCACGCTCGCAATCAACATTGCCGCTCTACGCGATGCGATTCGCCCGCCAGGCCAAGCCGTTTTCCAATTCGCAGGGCAGGAGGCGATCCAGCCTTATCACTTGCTCGCGAACGAACCCCTCGGCGACCCCGAGGAGCGCTTCTATCGCGTCGTCGAACGTGTCGTTGCAGATGCTGTCGACCAAGCACAGCTCACAGCCAATGAACGACGCAACCTCACGCTGTTCTTAGGCAGTTCCTCATCCGACATCTCGATGCTCGAAGCGCTCTATCGCCGCGAACTCGAGCGGGATCGCGAAGCCAAGCCGATGCGAACTGAGACGAGCTTCGGCAGTTTGGGCGTAGCACTTGCCTCTCGCCTCGGATTACGCGGCGGTGATTTCACGATCAACACGGCATGTACCGCGAGTGCCAATGCCCTGTTGCACGCGGCCGCGCTCATCAAGCGCGGAGAGATCGACCATGCGCTGGTGCTCGGGGTCGAGCTCTGCAACGCGGTGACGGCGCTTGGCTTCTCCAGCTTGCAATTGCTTAGCGATGAAACTATGCGGCCTTTCGATGCGCGCCAGGCTGGATTGATCTTGGGCGAAGCGTGTGCGGCAGTCGTACTCTCGAAGCGCCGCGACTCTGCACTGTTCACCCTCGTTGGTGGGGCGAACCTGTGCGATACCTTCAGTCCTTCATCGGCGAATCCGGATGGCACATCGATCGTTCAGGTCATCGAGCGTGCGCTGAGATCCGCGAATCTTGCAGCGTCCGATATCCGCGCACTTAAGGTGCACGGCACGGCGAATCGCGCCAACGATGAGGCGGAGTCCGCCGGCATGCGCAATGTATTCGATTCCTTGCCGCCGTTGTGCGCACTCAAGCCGCGTATCGGTCATACGCTCGGTGCCTGTGGGCTCGCTGAACTGCTACTCGCTTGCGGCGCCGCGCGCGAAGGATTCTTGCCGGCCACGCCGGGCATCGGCGCTGATCCAGTAGAGCTCGGCGTCACCTTGTTGCAGCAGACACAAGGTTTCGAGGGCGGCCCCATGATGCTGAACTATTTCGGTTTCGGCGGCAGCAACACGTCGCTGATCGTGTCCGCAGGAGCAAGCTGACGTGTACATCCGAGCTTGCGGCGAAATTTATCACCCCATCGACGGATCGCTCGGCGATTTGAAGAACTCGCTGATCGATGCAGTCGGTCAGCCGTTGCGCCGTGCGAGTCGGTTCATGCAGCTCGCAGTGATCGGCGCTGCTCGTTGTTTGAAGGGCGTGAATGTCTCGCGCGACACAGCCGTGTATCTGGCCTCCGGCCGCGGCGATCTGGAAATCATTCAAGACGTGCTCGAACAAGTGTTCCGCGATGGTCAATCGCCGAAACCGCTGCACTTCGTCAACACTGTCAGCAACGCTGCGTGCTTTCAAATCGCGAAGTCGCTCGGTTTGGAAGGACGCAGCTCCTTCGTGTGCCATCCCCGCTTCGCGTTCGAAAACACATTGCGCCTCGCGCTCGCCGATCTTGAGGTCGGCAATGCGAACTCGATTCTGTTCGGGACGACCGATGCGGTGGTCTCGCCGATCGACATTCATCGCATACGCCTGGGGGTCGCGCCGGATACCGCGTTGGCCGAAGGCAGTCATTGGCTGCTACTACAAGCTGAGAGCACCGATGCGCTCGCGCAAATCACGCAGTTCAATCGTCTGGACTCCTCGGATGCGTTGCGATTGTTTTTGGAGCAACACGGTTCTAGCTCAGCGAGCGTCATCAGCTTCGGTCCGGGGCTGAATTCCTCGATCCGCGAGCCACTGATCGAGGCAGTGCGTGGTCACGAATTCGAAGTCACGCAACTCGGCCACTACGACAGCGTGGCCGGCGCGGTGATCCCTGCGTTCCTACGTTCTCCGCTCGAGAATCGCGAATTGCTCTACGTGAATGGCGATCCGTTGAGCGACATCCACTATGCGATGGTGGTGAAGAGGATCTGACGGCGAGCCGGAGATCAGAAGAAGTTGTCCACGGGGAACGGGAAACGGGAAACGGGAAGCGGGAAACCGGAAGCGGGAAACGGGAAGCAGGAAACGGGAAGCGGGAAATGGGAAGCACGGTGACACCGGGGACGCGACGAAAGCAAGATTTCACACGGAGCACACGGAGATCACGGAGTAGCCGTATTCTGGCCTGCGCGCAGCGCAGCTGAGCCTATGGCTTCCTTGCGCGTGAACGCTTCCCTCTTCACTGCGTAACGTAACCTTACATTCTCCTTGTGTTATTGGTTTTTGCTTGTGCGCTTTGTGTTACGTCCGGCTCTTCATGTCTGTCGCGCGGAAGTCCACGTCGCTGTCGTCCATTGTAGCCCTACGCATTTCACGCGAAGCCTTCACACGAGCGGCGCTCGCTTTCACCGCGTAAGGCGACCTTACATTCTCCATGTGTTCTTGGGTTGTCCTTGTGCGCTTTGTGTTACGTCCGGCTCTTCATGTCTGTCGCGCGGAAGTCCACGTCGCTGTCGTCCATCGTAGCCCTACGCATTTCACGCGAAGCCTTCACGCGAGCAGCGCTCGCTTTCACCGCGTAAGGCGACCTTACATTCTCCTTGTGTTCTTGGTTTTTGCTTGTGCGCTTTGTGTTACGTCCGGCTCTTCGTGTCTGTCGCGCGGAAGTCCACGTCGCTGTCGTCCATCGTAGCCCTACGCATTTCACGCGAAGCCTTCACGCGAGCAGCGCTTGCTTTCACCGCATCACAAGCCTTGTGTTACGTCCGATTCCGAGAACTTAGACTTCAGCCAGCTGCTTCCAGACCGCAGTTTCTTGATCCGCGCAGCGATTCAGAATCGACGCCAACTCATCGGTGTTCATCGGCTCATGATTGCGGCACATCTTCGCCGCACGCGATGCGAAGGTGCGCCATTCATCGCCAGCCTGCGTGAGTTGCTCTGAGGCTTGTTGCAGCAGTGCCGTCTGTACGTGCTGACTCGCTTCCTGCAAAAACGAAGCATACAAAAATCGAAAGCCCGCGCCGCCGGTGCCGATTTCTTCTTGCATGCGAACGATATGCGCGAGAAACATCTTCAGATGACTCGATTTCGTTCCTTCGCGCCCGCGCTTCGCAAGGTCGCTCGCGAGATAACGGATGCCGCGAATACCAAATAGCGGCAACGGCGCTTTCGCCATCAGGCGGTGATTCGATCGAATCGCTTTCTTGATGGCGCTGCCCAGATCGATGTTCGAAGGCACGTGTGCCGGGTAGTAGAGCAAACCTTTCGCTGCAAAGAGCCCCTTCGCGAATCGAGCTTTCTGCAAGTCTTCGCGCGGGCATTCCACCGGCTCTTCGAATACCGGATCGCTGATCTGATAGCCCTCTGCGGTGCGGCCGAAGACGATCAAATTGTGCGCGTTGAAGTGAAAACGCATGTCCGGCGGGAAATAGGGCAGCCAATACACGCTCGTCTGCAAACCTACGGGCCGGCCTTGTTGCAGAGCTGCGTCGAGCTGCGACATGCCGGCATCCGGATTGCGGAAACGCTCGCGCACCATCGTAAGTCCAAGACGTTTGCGCAGGCCGCGGATAATAGAGCCTGGCGGCATGCGATATCCGATCAGCGGCATGCCGCCGACCTTGACGAATGGGATGTACGCAAAGGCGAGGGCGCCGGAAAGCCCGAACGCCATCGGCTCGCTCATCGGTAAGCCGTAGTGCGTGAGCATCGACGCCATGACGCCGCTTTCGCAGTGTGCGGATTGGCGATGTTCGAATTGCGTCATGAGCTCGCTCGGCCTCAAGGCTTGTCGGGCAATGTACGCAGTGTCGCGATAGGAAGGCCCAACGCCTCGCTGTAACGCGACAAGATGCGTTCTGGAAGTTTCACGAACACCGCAGGTTTCAAATGACGCTTCACGCGCCAGCGGGCCATGCCGGTCGTTTGCGCAAGCGTGAGTAAGTCCATGCGGCGTTCGAACATGTGATATTCGAGCGGTGCCGTTTCACCGCGTGTGGCGCGTTGCCAGGCGTGGTCGCGCTGTGCATTCAGATCGTCGATTGCCATCAGCGTCGCTTGCGACTCGGCTTCCCAACCGCTCGATTGGACGCCCGTGTATTGACCGCGCTCATCGAGCGCGTAGAGCAACTTGCGGCGCCCGCCATAGGTAGGGGACTGATCTTGCGGGACCGAATCGCGCTTCATCACATCACCGTCAACGACATGAAGCCCGCAGAGAATCGTCCGCTCTCGGGCACGAAGCACAGCAGGCGTTCGCCGCTGCGCAAGCGGCCGGAGCTCGCCAGTTCTTCGAGCATGAGATAGATCGATGCAGCACCGGTGTTGCCGCGCGTGGAGAGATTGGTGAACCAGCGTTCTTGCGGCAGATCGAACCCGATCGTACGCAGGCCTGCATACAGTCGGTCGCGGAAGAAATGCGACGAGTAGTGCGGCAGGAAGTATTGATAGTCGGATGCGCGCAAATGTCGCTTGGCCATCAAGGCCCGCAATGGCCGCTCGGCCGCGAAGTGCACGATGTTTTCGTTGAGCAGTTTGACGTCCTGCTTCAAGGTCATGGCGCCGCGTTCGTTGCGTTCGTGCGGGCTCATTCGTGCCCAGCCTTGCAGCGTGCCGGTCTCGTTCTTCACCGCACCGGCATACATGCAAGCCGGCAATTCGCCCGCGTAAGAAAACAGCTCGATCCAATCGATGCGTAGATTGAGCGCGTTCGCACGAGGCTGAGGTTCGATCAACACAGCGCCCGCGCCGTCGGAGAGCATCCAGCGCAGGAAATCTTGTTCGAACGCGAGTTCAGGCTGTTCTTCGAGCAGCGCGGCGTTCTGTTCGAACTGGCTGCCGTAATTGTGCGCGGCCAGCAACGCCGAGGGCAGCTCCGAACCCGACGCAATCGCGTTCGCGCGATCGCCAGTCGCAACACTGAGTTGTGCGTAACGCAAAGCGGTCAAGCCGCTGAGGCAAATGCCCGCGGTCGCGACCAAGTCGAGCGAATGAAGTTGCAACTCACCGTGCACCATCGCTGCGTGATTCGGCATGATCTGATCGCCCATGGAGGTGCCGCACGCGAGACACTCCAGTGAATCCAGATCGAAACCATTGCCGGCTACGCGACGGATGGCTTCGGCAGTCAGGCTCGCATTCGTGTGCGTCGGTGAGAGGGTCGTCGGATTGATCGCGTAGTAACGCGTTCGGATGCCGTTGCTGCGCAAGATGAGACGCCGTGCGCGCGAAGGCCGCTCGCCCACTTGGCCGAGAATCCGCTCCATGTCGTCATTGCCGACGGGATCGTTGGGTAGAAACGCAGCGACGTGCGTGATGTAAACCGGGCGCGCACTCATGAGCCGCTGGCCATGCTGTGACGCAAGTGATCGGCTTCGCCGGAAGGCGCCGCGAAATACTGTCGCTGTGCTTCGATGCGCGATTTAGTGATCGGGTGCAAAGCACGGCGGATGAGAGCGCTCAGAGGCACCACCGTCACAATCAGGCAGATCAAGAACACGATGTAGATGCCCAGCACAATTCGGCGCAGCGGATTCGTCGGTCCACCGCATGCGCGGAGCAAGGCGCCCCAGGCGCGGAAGCTGCGCCGACCCACGGCTTCGGATGCGATGAGGTGTTCGGTGATTTTTACGGCGCCGAGGCCAGCAAAGAACGACGAGTCATTTTGCTCGCTGCGCCCCGGGAGTTGATCTGTAATCGCGCGCCCGAATCGAGATGCCGCGGCAATCTCGGTGGGTGCGATGCCCGCGGCAGGAATGCGGCCACCGAGGAACGGTCCGCGACGGCCAGTAAGCATCCACAACGGCGTTGAGATGAACGTCGCCGCCATGTGAGTCGCATCGGTGAAGACGACGTTGTCGACGAGCCGCGCGCCGAGGCGTTGCAAGTGCAGCTTCATGCGTTCTTGCGCTTGCAGCCACATGTTGCGGCAGCCGATGACGGTGATCACTCGGCGGTTTTTCAGGAGTTGCTTCGCCTGCTCGCTTTGCAAGAAGGCCATCATCGGCATCGACGGCGAAAGAAACCAAACCTGATAGGCAAGAATCACGAGGTCGAAGTCGCTATTGCTGCCGACGTCCAGTGGCTCGATCGGGTCGGGGAGTTCGGCGACCGTTTCGGGGAACGTGCTGAAGAACTGCCAGAAGGGCCACGGGAATGGGTACGCACGACGCGGCTTGATCTGCGCCGTGACCACTTCGAAATCTTCGCGCGCAGTCAGTGGCGCGGTGATCGACGAAACGATCTCGCGCAGCTGACCCGTCTGCGAATAGTAGACAACCAAAATCCGTTGCATGCTGCTGATGCGCTCAGTTCGGCGCCATGTATGGTCGGCGCTGTTCGTTATCCCGCTGTGGCAATGGCTCCCGCTCCATTGCGGGGCGGATTATTGCATATCACTTTAGGCGGATTCGCACTAAGCGCGTCACTGATTTCCAGCAAGATCGGCCGGAAAAGCCGCGCTCGTCAGACGATTACTGCAGCAATCGTCTGATGCGCAGCAGAGCGTTTGTGCCGCGAATTACCGTGCCGACGTTCCGTGCGGCACTTCCAGCACTGCCGCGAGTGCAGGTTTCGGTTGGCGATTGCGATCGAATAGCAGCGGATAGTTGGTGCGGTTCGGAATCGGATAGCCGTTCTTCCACGACATGCCATCGTGCACGCCCCACAGCGTCACGCGATCGATCACGTTGCGTTTGCGATAGAAGAGCCGAAACAGCTCCGCATATCGAGCAGTCAATTGCTGTTGGACTGCATCGGGCAGTCCATTTCGATACGGATCCAAGAAGCGCTTGAACTCAGGTAACTGGAATTGTTTGTGTTGGAAGGCGGTGCCGATGACCTGACCTTCCTTCGTGAACGGCAACACATCGACATCCAATTCCGTGATCATCACCTTTACGCCGAGCGCGGCGAACGCGTCGATCGAATCCTCGATGTCCTTCAGGCTCGGGTAATCCAGTCCCCAATGTGCCTGCATGCCGATGCCATCGACACGAATGCCCGCAGCCTTGAGCATCTTCACCATGCGTACGATGCCGGCGCGTTTTTCGGGACGCCATGTGTTGAAGTCGTTGTAGTACAGCTCTGCATCCGGCGCGGACTCGCTGGCGAATTTGAACGCGAGTCGGACGAGTTCGTCGCCATCGCCGATCGCATTCACCCAATTCGTGGATCGATAGCTGCCGTCCTCATCGATCACTTCGTTCACGACGTCCCAGGCTTTCACGTGGCCCACATAGCGGCCCGCGACAGATTGAATGTGCTGACGCATGCGTGCGACCTGCGCATCGTGGCTGTTGGGGTTGCCTTCCGCATCGGTGAAGAACCAATCGGGCACTTGGTTGTGCCAAATGAGCGTGTGGCCGACGATGAACATGTGGTGCTGCTCGCCGAAAGCCACCACCGCATCGGCTTGCGAGAAATCGTCGACGCCGGGCTTGGGGTGAACGACGGCCGCCTTCATCGCGTTTTCGGGCGTGATCGCATTGAAATGCTGAGCAATGAGGCGCGCGGTGCTCTCATCTCTGCCCGATACGACAAAGCCATTGACGGCAGTGCCGATCTTGAATGCGCCTGAGTAGGCATCCTTCAAACTCACTGCTGCCGAAGGCGTCGGGGTGCGCTCAGCTGAAATGTGGGTCTTGCAGGCGACCACGCAGAGGGAGGCAACGGCTACGGCAAGAATCGCGGCTGTTTTTTGAATTCTCATCGGCTTCGGTCCAGTTTCGGGTTCGCAGGTGCGCATGATGTATTCGCTGCGATGTCTGCTGCTGCAAAGAATCGCGTTTGCGTGGGCGTTGCGCGCGATGTCGATCCAACTCAGCGCCACTCGCGCGGGGTGTGATGCAAGTAGTTGAGTTGCTGCCCCGGTTTTACATAGTCTTGCCGCAACTCGAAAGCCCGCTGGCTTTCCGTCCACATACCTCGATTTTCGTCATGCTCATGGTTCACCGCACTCGTTCTCGGGTTGTCTTCCTTATCGCTTGCTTGCTGGTTTTGCCCTGGCCGGCCTTTGCTGTCACGGGCAATCCGTTCGTGCGCCCCGCGGAGCTCGAAAAGGACATCGCCTTCTGGCGACGCATCTACACGGAAGTCACGACAGATGGCGGCCTGATCCACGATCCCGAAAATCTGAACATCGTGTACGAGGTCTTGAAGTTCCCGGCCGACATGGCGCCGCGAAGCCGTGCCAAGAAGATCGAAGAGGCCAAACAGAAATATGCGCGCATCCTGGATCGGATTGCGACCGGCGCAAAAGACCTGAGCGAGGAAGAACTGCGTGTTGCGGCGCTGTGGCCGAAGGGCACGAGTCGCTCGCGTTTCGAACAGGCATCCGAGGAAGTCCGGTTCCAACTCGGGCAGGCGGACCGATTCAAAGAAGGCTTAATTCGCTCCGGCGCGTGGCGCGATCACATCGCGGCGAAGTTCGTTTCGATGGGCTTGCCGAAGGAGCTCTCGGCGCTGCCGCACGTGGAATCGTCCTTCAACACTTACGCGTATTCCAAAGTGGGTGCCGCAGGAATGTGGCAGTTCATGCGCGGCACGGGTCGGCGCTTCTTACGCATCGATAACACGGTCGATGAGCGGCTCGATCCCTACCGTGCGACAGAAGCGGCGGGGCGTTTCCTCGAGCAGAACTACATCGTGCTCGGCAGTTGGCCATTGGCTTTGACCGCCTACAACCACGGCACTGCGGGCATGCGCCGCGCGAAGGAACAACTTGGCACCGATGACATCGCCGTCATCGTTCGCAAATACAACAGTCGCAGCTTCGGTTTTGCTTCGCGTAATTTTTATGTGGCGTTCTTGGCCGCGTTAGAGATCGATAGCGACCCAGAGAAATATTTCGGCTCGATTCGGCGCAATCCGGTCGACGACAGTCACCTGCTGCCGCTGCCGAACTTCATGCCGGCGAGCCGGCTGGCCTCGCTGCTCGATCTCGATCGCGACGAGTTGAAGCGTTTGAATCCCTCGTTGTTGCCGTCGGTGTGGAGCGGGGCGCGTTACATCCCTAAAGGTTTCAACCTGCGTGTGCCTTCCGCGCTCGATCTGACGGCCGCGCTCAACAAAATCAACCAGGGCGGCATTGCGATGACGGCGCAGGTTCCTGAAACACAGCACCGCGTCGCAAGGGGAGAGTCGTTGTCCACGATTGCGAGCCGATATGGGATCAGCGTTGGCGCGTTGGCGGATGCGAATAATTTGGGCAAGCCATATCGGATTCGCGCTGGCCAAGTGCTTACCTTGCCGGGCAAAGCCGGTGCGCCGCCTGCGATCGTGGTGGCTCAGATCGAAAAGCCTGCGCCGGAGCCAACGCCTCCGAGCGGGGTCGTTGGCACACAACGATACGTGGTTAAGCGCGGCGATACTCTGGGCAAGATCGCTACACGCAACGGCATGACTGAAGAGCAGTTGATGGCGCTCAACGACATCCGTAATCGCAATTTCGTGTACGAGGGCCAAGTGCTCGCGTTGGCGCAATCCGCGCGCGCTGCACCGCCGGTTGAGTCGACGGTACCGGTCGAGAGCGCGGCGCCGCCGCCGGCCGAACCCACTGTGCTTGCGGAAGCCGAAGAGCCTGTGTCAGAGCACGATGCGGAAGCGGAGGGCCCTTCGCTGGTGCCCGGTACGCAAGCGGCTGCGTCGGCGGATCCAAGCGATTACTCGGTGCGCGAGGACGATACGATCGAGGTGCAAGCGACCGAAACCTTGGGACACTACGCGGAGTGGCTCAATATGCGCGCAAGCCAGCTGCGCAAGATCAATCGCATGTCGTTTGCGACCCCGGTCGTCGTCGGCCATCGCATTAAGCTGGATTTTTCCAAATCGACGCGCGATCAGTTCGAGGCGCAGCGTGTCGAATATCATCGCCAGTTGCAGGAAGCGTTCTTCGCCCAATTTCGCATCAAGGGTGACGAGACGCATGTGGTGAAAGCAGGCGAATCGGTGTGGGTGCTGGCGCAACAGCGATACAACGTGCCGATTTGGCTGCTGCGCCAGTACAACCCTGACACGGACTTGGGTTCGCTACGGCCCGGTACCAAACTAGTCATTCCTTTGGTTGAGGCAACTGCAGCCACAGACGCGGGAAGCACGTGAGACTTGCATCGACATCGATTGTTCTAGCGATCGCTCTAGGACTGGCGGCGTGCATGACGCAGCAGGCATACGAGGGCGCGAAGTTGCCGGGCGATCAAGTGGCACACATCGCGGGGGACCTGCGCGTAACCGCCGGCGCGCCGCTCACGCTCATTCTGCGGCAGGTCGATGGGAAGACGTTGAGCGTCGGGCAGAGCTCGGTCGACGTGCTGCCAGGTACGCATCAATTGCTGGTCGATTGCCAAATCGCGGAGACCAAAGCGACTTCGCGTCACGCCATCACTGTCGAGGTGTACGCGGGCGTCAAATATCGTCTGGTTGCGGAGACAGCGCCGGGGCTGCGTGGATGCAATGAGGTTGCGTTGGTTGAGCGATAGCCTTAGCACCGGTGGCGAGCGCTGAATCCGTGAATCTCATCCCAACATGCAGGCTCTTCGCTTCCCAAGCGCCGATCTCGTAGCTAAACATAAGCAAGCTATACTGCGCGGGTTCCACTTTGTGACAGACCATCTATCGAGCATGTGGCGAACAGTTTCTGCAGCGGTGGCGCTGCTGTGCCTTTGCAGTGTCCCGGCGTATCCGGACACTCAGTTGTCCTCGTCGGGCCTGGTGTCCTCGAGTGTGGATGCAGCGTTGCCGCTTGCCGATCAGGTCGTGGTCAAAAAGGGCGAACGCAAGCTGTACTTGCTGAACCACGGCACAGTCTTGCGCACTTATAAGATTGCACTCGGCGCGCGGCCCGAAGGGCATAAGCAGTTCGAGGGCGATTATCGGACACCCGAGGGTAAGTACCGGCTGACGCGTCGCAACCCGAACAGCGACTATTTCCTCTCCATTCAAATTAGCTACCCCAATGACCAGGACCTCGCTCGGGCACGGCGCATGGGCGTGAGTCCCGGCGGCTCGATCATGATCCATGGCCAACCGAACACTCCGCGCAAGTCGAGGGACTACTACTCCAACGTCGATTGGACCGAGGGCTGCATTGCTGTTTCGAATTCAGACATGGTTGAGATCTGGTTGATGACTCCGCCCGATACGCCCATCGAGATTCAACCGTGACCGAAGCCCGCGCGTCTGCTTCGGTGACGCAAGTTGAAGCCGAAGATGTAGTCGATGCTCGTGTTTCTCCTCGAGGGAGCCTGGAAAACCTCTCGCAGCGCGAAGTTCAGCAGCTGCTGAATTCTGGCAACACCGCTGTTTACGATCTTTTTCGCCGCTGTGCACTGGCGGTGCTCGCATCCGGTCTCGAATCCGACGACGTACGCGGTATCTTCGAGCGCTATAAAGATTTTGAGATCCGGCTAGGCCGCCAAGCCTGGGGCATTAAACTTGAAGTGAAGAACGCGCCGGCGAGCGCGTTCGTAGATGGGCAGATGATTCGCGGCATCAAAGAACATCTGTTCGCGGTGCTTAGAGACATCGTCTATATCCACGATGCGATTCTTGGCAGCCAACGATTCGACCTGTCCGATTCGTTCAGCGTAACCAACGCGGTCTACCACATCCTGCGAAATGCTCGTGTGCTCGAGCACAAGGGCCGGCCCGATCTGGTGGTGTGTTGGGGCGGACATTCGATCGGCCCGGCCGAATACGATTACAGCAAGCGTGTCGGGTATGAACTTGGCTTGCGTGCGCTGAGTGTGTGCACCGGTTGCGGGCCGGGCGCGATGAAGGGCCCGATGAAGGGCGCCACCATCGGGCACTCGAAGCAACGCATTCGCGACGGCCGTTACATCGGGATGACCGAGCCCGGCATCATCGCCGCCGAGCCGCCGAATCCCATCGTCAATCAGCTCGTGATCATGCCGGACATCGAAAAGCGCCTAGAGGCGTTCGTCCGTTGTGCGCATGCGATCATCGTGTTTCCTGGTGGCGCCGGCACCGCCGAAGAAATTCTCTACTTGCTCGGCATTTTGCTCGATCCCGCGAACCAGGATCAGCCGCTTCCCGTCGTGTTCACCGGACCGCCTTCGGCGGCCGAATATTTCGGCCAAATCGATCGCTTCATCGCAGCGACGCTCGGCGAAGCCGCGCAAAAGCGCTACAAGATCGTGATCGGCGATCCGGCCCAAGCGGCGCGCGAGGTGGCCAAAGGCATCGAAGGTATTCGTGACTTCCGGCGCGCAAAGAGCGATGCCTACAACTACAACTGGCTTCTGAAGATTCCCGCTGAGTTCCAGCGGCCATTCGAGCCCACGCATGAAGCGATGGCGAAGCTCGAGTTACACCGCGAACAAGAATCGCATTTGCTCGCGGCTAACCTGCGCCGTGCCTTCTCCGGCATCGTCGCTGGGAACGTCAAGGAACAGGGCATCCAAGCGATTGAGAAGCATGGCCCGTTTGAGCTCCATGGCGATAAGGCCGTCATGAAACTCATGGACGAGCTGCTCGCGGCCTTCGTGTCGCAGAAGCGGATGAAACTGGCGGGTGAATATCGCCCCTGCTATAGGCTCGTTGCATGAGCAAGCTCACGCTCACGTATCGCTTCACCTTTCCGGATTCCAAAGAACGTGCGTTCACGCTGGAAATGGATCGCGATACGGCGGAGCTCACGCCGGTGGAATTGCCTGATCCGCCGGCCTGGACCGAACTCGGTTTCAATCAATGCACCGGGTGTCCATTCAATACCGCTGAAGTGCGCCACTGTCCCGCGGCCTTGCATCTGTCGCGCGTCATCTCGGGCTTCACCGATTTGGTCTCGTACGACACCGTCCGAGTGACGGTGGAAAGCGAAGAACGTTCGGTCGTAGCCACACTCTCCGCACAGCAGGCGCTCGCCTCGCTGATGGGCTTAATCATGGCGTCGAGCGGCTGTCCGAAGACGGCCGTATTCCGACCGATGGCGCGCTTTCACTTGCCATTCTCGAGCGAAAGCGAAACGGCTTATCGGGTCGCAGCGATGTACTTAGTCGCACAGCACTTCGCCCAGCGCGATGGCCGTACGCCGGATCTCGCGCTCAACGATCTAGAGCGCGTCTATCGAGGCGTTCATGCCGTGAATCGCGGGATGGCGCAGCGCCTGCGCGCCGCCAGCCGTCAAGATGCGATCGTCAATGCGATCGTCCTTCTCGACGTCTATAGCAGCCTGGTTCCAGCGGCGATTCACGACATCCTGGATGAGATTAGGCCGGCGTTTGAGGCTTTGCTGCAGGCGGACGCAGCAAGCAGTGAGGAAGTGAGGAAGTGAGGGCGCTGCGCGCGTGAAGCGCGTAGCTTGACAGTTTGTTCAGTCTTGCAACGGCACGACCTGCTATCCAGGGTCTACGTTAGGCGTCATGGGGCACTTCACGATCAGCTCTGGTGACGTCCGCAGTTCACGTCATCACGGCGTCTTCGCCGTTCACCCCATCACCGCATTGCTTATCGGTTAAATCGCACCGCACTTTTCGTCACTCTCTGACGCGTGCGCGCAACGATGCAATGAAGTATCGAGAATGCAGTTCGCACTCTTGCGATATGAGGCATCCCCTGTGATCCAGTTCCTCACTTAAGGCGTCGCCTAATCGATAACGTTTGGCCAACAGGAGAGCGATCATGGCCGAACACAAAGTTGATGAGCTGTCTGCGACCGGAACGCACCGAGCCTGGGTGGGCGAGGTGGCGGGTCCTTCAGTCCGCGCAGGTAGCGCTCGCGATATGCAGCGCAACTGGCTCGATCGCAGCCAGCCTGCGAATCCTCGGCATGGCGCTATCACACGGTCTCTGTACAGCTGGAACAACTACAAGAGCTGGACGGACAAGGTGAAGAATACGTGGGAGAAGGATAAGAAGTAGGCGCTGCGCGCGGTGAGGACGTGACGAGGTGAAAGCGCTTCGCGCGTCAAGCGAGCGGGTGATGGAGCGATAAAGTGAAAGCGCTCTGCGCGTGAAATGCGCAGCTCAGCGTGGTGTCCAGGCAGCCTTGCTTCTTAGTTGATCACGCGTACTCAGGACTCAGCAGTCACCACTGCGCTCGCTCAACCTAAAACTTCATCTCCAGCGACCAGGGCAGGGTTCAGACCGGTGGTACTCGCGCCGAGACTCGGCGAGACGAGCGCCGATGTCATCGCGGGTCCGCCTGCTTGGATTTCCAGGCCTTTGCGTTGGGTGAGCCAGCCGAGTAGCGGCACCCACTGATCCAAATCCTCGCGGACCGTGTACGGCTTCATTTCGAAGATGCCGAGCCCGCCTTCAGCAGCTTTGATATAGCTCTGCGAATCGCGCAGCGTCGCGATCACCGGGATGTTGAGCGTCTCGAGAAACTTCATCAGCGACTTGTAAATCAGCGTGTTCTTCTTCACGCGATTGGCGATCACCGCGATGCGCTGTGAATCGCGCGGGATCTTGGCGATGAGCAGCAAGTCGGAAATGCATTTCGTGGCAGCGTGAATGTCGATATCGGAAGGAAGGATCGGCACCAGCACTGCGGTGGCATTGCGCGTGATCTCAGGAAGCCGCTGAGCTTCGATGGCCGCGGGCGTATCGATCACGAGCCGTTCGGTATCCAAAGGAAGGCGCGTGGCGAAGCTGCGCGTCACGCGCGAATTGCGCTCGAATCCTGCGATGCCGTGGATGGGTGGCTGACCCTTCGCACGTTTGCTGAGCCATCGAGTGCTCGAACCTTGTGCGTCTAGATCCATCAGGGTGGGCCTTAACCCCGATACAGCAAAATAACTCGCCAAATTGATCGCAATGGTGGTCTTTCCTGAACCACCTTTGGGATTCAATAGGACGATCTTTTGCATGGTTTCTCGCGCGGCTGAGAGTACGCGTCTGATTGGGTCCAGCCTACGCACCGACCCATGGCCGCGCAAGATCAGTAGTGTGACAACGGTCACTCGTTGCGATGTGAATGCTTGTGAGTCGCCTCACACCGAGCTCAGTTGGCTTGGGAGTACAGTCGATTCAACTTTCGAGGGCGCACGATGGAATTCCTATTGTTGTGGGCGGACAATCTCGACGATGCTCTTGGCGCTCTGCGTCACTTGGCACCGAAGTTCTTAGGATTCTTGTTCGCGCTTGCGCTCTTTGCGGGCACATGCTTCGCGTTGATCCTCACGCCTCACGTTACCCTCGCGCTTTTGGCTGTTTCGATCTCAGCCGCGTTAGTCGAAGTGGCTCGCCGCCGTCGGCGCGCCGTGCAATCTTAACGACAGATTGCTTCGCAATCAGGATGGACTCACGTCAGGAAGGACGCTTCGCGTCAGGTAGGACTAGCGTCAGGTCAGAGCAGAGTTCACCTGAAGTCCTGCTTCTATGCTTCCTGAACCTGTGGGCGCCCCACACTTAGATGAACGCACGATCACGCCAGAGACGATCTGGAATTCCCGGCTTGGATTTGACCTGCCGTTAGGCCTTCCTGCCAATCAGCGTGAATCACGTGATTGGCCTACCTGCGAACGCCTTCCTGATCGCGAAGCGATCGTCGTTTCTCTGCCCTAATCCCAACTCTTCACCGAGCCGCGATCGCGTTTCGTTTGGCTGCGTTCTTGCTTGTGTTGTAGACGGCGTTCCTTCGATGCGCGTGTTGGTTTGGTTGCTCTTCGAACCTTCGGTTCAATCGATGCCTCTGCGACTAACGCGAGCAGACGTTCGAGTGCGTCATTCCGATTCTGTTCTTGAGCTCGAAACCGCTGAGCGCTAATCACGATCACGTCTTCGTCGGTGATGCGCCGGCCAGCCAACGTGCGCAGCCGATTGCGAACTCGTACGGGCAACTGCGGCCACAGGTTCAGATCGCACCGTAGCTGAATTGCGCTCGCGACTTTGTTGACGTTTTGGCCGCCTGGGCCGCCCGAACGAATTGCCTTGTATTCGAGGGCTTCGTCAGGAGGCAGGAAATGATGACCGTGTGTAGACATAGGATGTGTTAGGTGTGACGTGTGACCCCTCGGCACACCTTGTCCGTCACACACACGTCGACGGGCCGCAGAAGACGCTGGATCTCAAGCATCCTTCGCGATCGGATCGGTGTCCTCCCCACCCGTGCGCGGACGCGCCATCTCAAATTGCACGTGACGTTGTGCCACAGGAATGGTGATGCCGTTCTCTTGGAACAGTCGCCAGATGGATCGGTTCACGTCGGAGCGCACGTTGTTGACGCCTTCCTGCGGATCGGAGATCCAGAAGCGCAATTCCAGTTCGAATCCTGAATCGCCGAAGCCGATCAAGCGCGATACCGGTGCCGGATCGCGAAGAATGCGCCGATGACCTTCCGCCGCTTGCAGTAATACCGCGAGCGCCTTCTCCGGATCATCTTTGTAGCTCACGCGCACCGGCAGTTTGATGCGCACTCGCGGATCCGTGTAGCTCCAATTGATGACTGGGTCCGTGATGAGGTTTTGATTCGGTACCAACGTTTCCACGCCGTCGCGATCGCGCACGACGACATAGCGGCCGCGTAATTCCTGAACCCAGCCGAAGCCTTCGGACGATGTGCCTGTCGTGCCCGTAAAGCTGATCACATCGCCTGGCTTGATCGAGCGGTCCATCAGCAACACGAACCCGCTGACGAAATTCGATGCGATGGCCTGCAAGCCGAAGCCCAAGCCGATGCCGATTGCGCCCGTGAGCACGTTCAGGGTTGTTAGATCCAGGCCCGCGGCGTTGAGGCCCAGCAGAATCGACAGCGCCACCAGGAACGCTTGTGTGAATTTCGAGATGCCGATCTTCATCCCGAGCGCCAGGCCCTGCATCGCCATCAAGCGGCGCTCGAACCAGCGGGCGAGCCACACCGCAATCAGGATGAAGGCGCCAACCGTGAACAGCAGCTTGAGTACCGACCACAGAGTGATCTTCGTCGCGCCGGCGCGAATGCCTACCGTGTCCAGGGCTTGCACGAGTGGATCGAACCATCCGAGCACGTGCAGAGCGAGCGCGCTCCACACGGTGATGGTGATCATGTTTCCCCATCCCTTGGTGCGGTTTCCCAGAGAGATGCGCAGGAAATAAACAGCGGTGCGAATCAACAACAACAGGCCGGCCAAGGTGATGGCGACATCGGCGATATTGCTATCCGCTTTGAGTGCGTGAAGCACGCCGCCGAACGTCGCGATCAGAACGACGCTGGCGATGTGCGGGCTGACGATCGAGAAAGCCTCGGTCGCGCGCGCCTGCGCGCCTTTTTCGACCAGGGCGGCTTTCGCGCGATCGCTATTGCGAATCGTGAGTCCAAACCACCACGACAACAGAATGGCGATGCCGATACCGCCGAGCTGCAACAGTGCTTCTGGAGTGAGCAGCGCGTCGAGTTGACGGCCGATCTTGTGGAGCAACTCAGCCATGAACTTGGAAGGGACGGTGCGCGATCACGGGTAGCGGATGCCCTAAGCGTTCAGGTCGGGAATCAGTTCGCTCTCCAACCGAGCAATTTGATCCTTGAGCATCAGCTTGCGCTTCTTCAAGCGGCGCAATTGCACCTCGTTCACATACAGATCCATTTGCAGGCGGTGGATGACATCGTCCAGATCGCGATGCTCGATGCGCAATTCCCGCAGGCGCTCCAAGCGCCGGAAAGTCGTGGTATCGACTTTTTTGTCTTCCTCGTCGGTCATCGGTGCGGGAAATCTCAGGTCTTGATCTTCCGTTGGAGCGGAAGCGAGTAGGGTCTACATGAACGTGTGTGAAGGATGCCTGGCGCACCCGGCGCGGGCAAGTCGATGATAAATGGAGACGTGTGACGGATTTGCCGTGCGAGCCGATTTACTGCGAAGTGCCGTTGCCGCGTTCCGAATCGGTACGTGAACGCTCTTTCCACTCTTGCAAGTGCACGATTTGAGCGGGCGCCGCGGCGCGCTCGGCAGTCCGTATCGGCTGACTTCCCATTTCATCGCGTTCGTATCCGACGGATTGAAGGTCGTTGCCAAGCAACACGACGAATCCCTGCCGCCGTTCGATGCTCGTCGCCGTGTAGTCGAACACATAGGTCCGCTTCAACCGGAAAAAGCCGCCTCCGCCGCGTGCGACTGAGATGCGTGCGAATGCGACTGTACCGTCCAAGAATTGCAAGCCAAGCTGCTGGCACGCTTCGAGCGCTGCAGCATTCGCGCGTTCCCGCGCACCCAGGCTGTTCTGCCAAAACCATGCGACGAAGCCCACGGCTAACAGCAGCGCCAGCAACGGCCAACTCAACATCATCGATTTGTCTCCACTATCGAGCCGCTATCATACGAGTGCTCCGACTTAGACCCTGGCCCTTCCGTCACAGTTGACTGCATGAACGCTGAATTCTCAGCCGTCACGACTGCCCGTCCCGATTGGTCCCGAATCGACTGGGTGCTGTTGGATATGGACGGCACGTTGCTCGATCTGAATTTCGACAATTACTTCTGGCTCGAATTGGTGCCGGAACGCTATGCGCATCGTCACGGCATCACTGTCGCCGAAGCCAAACAGCGCCTGACGCCGCAGTTCGCGGCGAAGCAGGGCACTCTGGATTGGTACTGCACCGATTATTGGACGCGCGAATTGCAGATCGACATCGCGGAATTGAAGCGCGAAGTTTCTGATCGCGTCAGGTTCCTGCATGGGGCCGAGGAGTTTCTCGCCCACTTGCGGCAGCGCTCAGCACGCATCGCGTTGGTGACCAACGCGCACCACAACAGTCTGTCGGTGAAGGCGCAACAGACCGGTTTGTTGCGGTTTTTCGATGCTGTCGTCAGTTCGCATCGGTTTGGCGCGCCCAAGGAGCATTTACGTTTTTGGGAGCATCTTCAGAAAGAGCTGGGATTCGATCCCGCGCGCTGTCTGTTCATCGATGACAGTGTCTCGGTGCTTCGCGCTGCACGCGACTTCGGCATCGGCCAGATTTATGCCGTGTCGCGGCCGGACTCAGCAGGTCCGGTCCGCAAAATCACGGAATTCGAATTTATCGAGGCCGTCCATCACCTGCTCGATTGACGTTATGCGCCCTCGCTCGGTGACGGCGGCGTGTCGGCGCTGGCCGATTCGGATCCTGGTTTGCGTCCGCGTCGACGACGCCGTTTGCGTGGTGCGCCGTCCTCGTTCGCCGTGTTTTCACGGGGCGGAGACGCCGCTTGCTCCGAAGGTGCAGTTCTTTGCGGTGCCGACTGCGATTTGTAATCGCGACCGCCTTGCCGCCTGCCCTGATGACCGCCGTTGCGATTCCCGGAGCCGCGCTGTTTGCCTTGAAACCGAGGTCTGCGCGGTATCGGTGCGGCGTTCTCAATCTCGGGCAGTTGCTCGGGATTCACTGCCTCGACTGGAATCTTGCGGCCGATATACGCCTCGATGTCGGGCAAGGACATGACGTAGGTTTCGCACCCGAAACTGATCGCGTCCCCCTCGGTGCCGGCACGTGCGGTGCGGCCGATGCGATGGACGTAGTCTTCCGGATCTTGTGGCAGGTCGTAATTGAACACGTGGCTCACATCGGGGATGTGGAGCCCGCGAGATGCGACGTCGGTGCCGATGAGCACGGCGAGGGTGCCTTCATGGAAGTCGCGCAACATCCGCAGCCGTTTGCGTTGCGGCACATCGCCCGAGATGGCTTCAGCGTTGATTCCGTTGATACGCAGCAACCCTTCGATTTCCTCAGCGGCGCGACGCGTGTTGACGAAGACCATGCTGCGGCGTGGGTCCATTTGCTTGAGCAGCGCGACTAGTAACCGCGGCTTCTCATCCATTGACGGGTAATAGATCACCTGACGCACGCGATCGACCGTCATCTTGTCCGGCTCGATCCGCACGAGGGTCGGATCGTTCATGTGTTCGTACGCGAGTTCGAGCACCCGATGCGACAAGGTGGCAGAGAACAACAAATTCAAACGCTGATCCGGCGGCGGCAGGCGGCGCAGCAAATAGCGGATATCCGCAATGAAACCCAGATCGAACATGCGATCCGCCTCATCGAGCACGAGCACCTGCACCGATCGCAAGTCGATTACATGCTGCTTCACGAAATCGATGATGCGGCCGGGCGTGCCTATTAATACGTCAACGCCACGCTCCAAATGGTGGCGCTGCTTTTCGTAATCGACGCCCCCGAACGCAAGTCCGAGCATCAGGCCTGTATGCGACCCCAGCACTTCGGCGTCTTTATGGATCTGAACCGCTAGCTCGCGCGTTGGGGCGATGATCAATGCACGCGGAGCATTCAGATTGCGCGAGGTCGGCGCCGCCTCGCGAATCAGTCGTGCGTACAACGCCACGAGAAACGCCGCGGTCTTTCCAGTTCCGGTTTGCGCTTGGCCCGCTACGTCCATTCCCGCTAGAGCTTGCGGCAAGGTTTGAGCCTGGATCGGTGTGCAGCGTTCGAACGATGCATCGGCCAATCCCTTCTGCAACGTCTCGGGCAGATGCAGGCTGGAAAACGAAAGTTCAGTCAGATGTGAATCAGCCATTCGATGTCTGTGGCCTTTGTGAGTTGCTTGAAGAGCGGTCGATCGTCATATGTTGAAACCCAAGAAGCATCTAACGCAGATGGAATACGACGCTGGTGAGAACGATCGATTGCTGCGAAGGCGCCGCTTGCAAATTAAATTGCAGCCGGTTCTAATAGCCCCAACAGAGCGGATCTATCCGCACCCGCCCCGACCGGATCACCGGCTCCAAGCTCCTCGTAAACAAGACCCCCGTCGGGGAATGTTCCGTCTGAACTTTGGTTTTCAACGAGCACACATACCGCTCAACATGAATTTCGTAAGGGCAACTACCAGGGAGTCCTGAAAAACCGCCCGGCATTGTGCCCGACCGAGCACGCTTAAGTCACTCGGTCATTCCTTACCCCGCCACGATTTTCCTTTGCAGCGAACTGATTGCGCGCAGGCATCGGCAAAGCAAACCAACATCGATCACGCAGCCTAGAGGTAGTTTCTGGTGAGCAGCGACACAATTGTGCACGTCACTGACGCAAGTTTCGAAAATGATGTCGTCAAAGCAGGCCGTCCGGTGCTGCTGGATTTCTGGGCCGAGTGGTGCGGACCCTGCAAAATGATCGCTCCCATGCTCAATGAGATTGCCGCCGAGTACAAAGACAAGGTGACGGTGGCCAAGCTTAATATCGACGAAAATCCCAAGACGCCGCAGAAATTCAATGTCCGCGGCATTCCGACCCTCATCCTCTTCAAGAACGGCCAGGTCGAAGGCCAGAAGGTCGGAGCTCTCCGTAAAACAGACCTGGCAGCATTTTTGGACAGCAAACTGTGAGAGGCTATCTCGGTAATCAAGCCCGTAATCGTCCGGGCAAGGGCGGCGGTCGACCGAACCGCGGCAATAACGACGGCAATCGCGGCAATCATCGGCAGCCGCAACATGATGACTTGCCGCAAGACGATCCATTCGATGGGGACGACATAGGAATTATTTCCCCATCCGAGCTGGCGGCCTCCCGCCAGTCGATGAATCTGACTCAGCTCAAACTGAAGCCAGTCCCTGAGTTGGTGGAAATCGCGCAGAAGATGGGCCTGGAAAACCTAGCCCGCTCGCGCAAACAAGACATCATCTTCTCCATTCTGAAGGCCCATGCACGTAGCGGCGAAGACATCTACGGCGACGGCGTTCTGGAAATTTTGCAGGACGGCTTTGGCTTTCTGCGATCGGCAGACAGCTCGTATCTAGCGGGCCCCGACGATATCTACGTCAGCCCGAGCCAGATCCGCCGCTTCAACCTGCGCACCGGAGATTCGATCTCCGGGTTGATTCGTCCACCGAAGGACGGCGAGCGCTACTTCGCGCTGCTCAAGGTCGGCGAAATCAATTTCGATTCGCCCGAAGGTGCGAAGCACAAGGTTCTGTTCGAGAACTTGACGCCGCTGCATCCGACCAAGCGTCTGAAGCTCGAGCGCGGTAACGGCTCCAGCGAAGATTTGACGGCGCGCATCATCGATCTCGTCGCGCCCATCGGTAAAGGTCAGCGCGGCCTCATCATCTCCCCGCCGAAAGCCGGTAAGACGATGCTGCTGCAGAACATCGCGAGTTCGATCACCTCGAACCATCCCGAGGTGTATCTAATCGTGCTGCTGATCGACGAACGTCCGGAAGAAGTGACCGAAATGGCGCGCACCGTGCGCGGCGAAGTTGTTTCCTCAACCTTCGACGAGCCGGCCACGCGTCACGTGCAAGTCGCCGAAATGGTGATCGAAAAGGCCAAGCGCCTCGTCGAACACAAGCGCGACGTCGTGATTCTGCTGGATTCGATCACTCGTCTAGCTCGCGCCTACAACACTGTCGTCCCGAGCTCCGGCAAAGTGCTCACGGGCGGCGTCGATGCCAATGCGCTGCAGCGTCCGAAACGCTTCTTCGGTGCGGCACGTAACATCGAAGAGGGTGGCTCGCTCACGATTCTCGCGACGGCACTGATCGACACCGGCTCGCGCATGGACGACGTGATCTACGAAGAGTTCAAAGGCACGGGCAACAGCGAAATCCATTTGGATCGCCGGGTTTCAGAGAAACGCGTGTTCCCAGCCGTGAACATCAACCGCTCCGGCACGCGTCGCGAAGAACTCATCACCTCTTCAGACGAACTGCAGAAGATCTGGATCCTTCGCAAGCTCCTGCATCCGATGGACGAACTCGCTGCGATCGAGTTCCTCATCGACAAGATGAAGGACACGAAGACGAATCATGACTTCTTCGACGCGATGAAGCGATAGAAGGACGACGGCCGCTCGCGGCATGGCTGCGAGCGGCATGAAGGCCTTCGGCAAGTAAGCCGATCGCGCGTCCGCTCTCATCGGCAGGAAGGCCTACGGCAGGCCAGAAGGACTCAATACTTCCCGCCGAACATTGATTCGCTTCCACCGTTCGCTCTGAGCTCAGCCTCCCCTAAAGAGATCGAAGGGTCGAAGCGGATCTGATTTCGCGGGTCGACAGGCTCACGAAGGCTGCACTGTCCACGAAGGCGGCTTGCCTCTTCGTTCCGTTCTGTCCTGCCGCCAGGCCTTCTTGACGACAAAGTCGTCCTACCTGCAATTGCCATCCTGCCGATGAGCGCAGCCCGCGAATCGGCCGTCACTATTCAATCGCCCGTAGCACCCGTCGTTTATCTGATGCCTCGCATCAGGTTCCGCCTCAAACAGTGAGAGACAAGTCGCGGACTTAAGTCACGTTCCGGTCTATGGTTCGCCGCACCCGTTGGTCTGGCCACCACGTTATGTCTGATCCCCGTTCCGATTCGCCCACGTTGCGCTTGCGTCGCCTCGACGCCGCCACGCACGAACTCATGGCGCTGGTGCGCGAAGGGCGTATCTCGACGTTGTTCCAGCCGATCATCGATCCCCGCTCGCGGGGTATTTGCGGTTTCGAGGCCCTTACCCGAGGGCCGTCCGACAGTTGGCTGCACTCGCCGCAAAATCTGTTCGATGCTGCGCGCCGCGGCGGCTTCAAGCTCGAACTCGATCTGCTTTGTATTCAAAGCGCTTTCAAACGCTTCGTTGCTGCACGGGTGGCAGGTCAGTTGTTCGTCAACGTCTCGCCCGAGACGATCTACGACGAACCGAATTTCGCGCAGCGCTTTCTGGAACTCGCGGCCAATGCGGGTCTCGCGCCGGATCGATGTGTCATCGAACTGACTGAAGAAAGCTTGCTCGACGACTACGCACGATTGAGGTCCACACTGCAGCGCCTACGAGAATCGGGTTGCGCGATTGCGATCGATGATCTCGGCGCGGGCTCCTCCGGATTGCGAACCTGGTCGGAGCTGAAGCCGGACTACGTGAAGATAGACCGCTATTTCGTTAGTGGGATCGATGCAGACTCCACGAAATTGGAGTTCGTGCGCTCAATTTTGGACATGGGCCGCGCGATGGGATGTCGCGTGATCGCCGAAGGCGTCGAGACCGAGCGCGAGTGTCGCGAACTGGTCGACTTAGGCGTGGATCGACTGCAAGGTCATTTGTTCGGGCGGCCTGGTGCTGCGCCGATGGCCGCGCTTCAACAGCTCGAATCGCTAGAGCGCTCGATCGTCACGCATACCGCGCTCACAGCCGAACACATCGCTGTGTACGTGCCGCCGGTGAATCCTGACTTGAAAGTGAGTGAGGTCGCCGAATTGTTTCGGCAGAACCCTGAGCACCTTACCCTCGCAGTGGTGAAAGAGGGGCGGCCGCTGGGTGTCGTGCGACGCGAGCAGCTCTTCGCCCTCCTTGCAAAACCGTTGCATCCCGAGATCTACAACAAGAAATCGGTGACGACAGTCATGGAGTCGCCCACTTTGCTGATCGATGGGCAACTGCGCTTGGAACAAGTGAGCCGGCTGGTGACCCAGAAAGGTCGGCCACGACTAACCGAAGAGTTCGTGATTACCAAAGATGGGCGATATCACGGGCTCGGACAGTCCATCGATCTCCTGCGGTTAATTACAGAACAGCAACTGCAAGCTGCGAAACATTCCAATCCGCTGACTCTGTTGCCCGGCAATGGCGCGGTTCGAAGCTGCATCGATAAGCTGATCGAAGGGCGCAAGCGCTTCGTGGTCTGCTATTTCGATCTCGATCACTTCAAGCCGTACAACGATGTGTATGGCTTCGCTCACGGGGATCAAGTGATCCTGCATCTTTCAGCACTACTGAAGAACACGTGTTCGGCACGCCTCGATTTCGTTGGACACGTGGGCGGCGATGATTTCGTTGTCGTGATGCGCTCGGCCGATTGGCGTCAGCGCGTGCAGCGCGTACTGGAGAAGTTCTCTGCCACTGTGGCGAACTTCTATTCGCCGGATCACGCGGCATCAAGACAGATCGTGGCGACCGATCGCGATGGCCATCAGCGCGAGTTTCCGTTGCTTACGTTGTCCGTTGCGGCGCTCGATTCCGACACTGTCGGCGCGACGAGCGCGGATGCGATTGCACAGATGATCACGCATGTGAAGCGTTTGGCCAAAGCGCAAGCAGGCAACAGCTTCGTACTGCGCAGCGATGAGCGTGTGGTGGATGTGTTGATGTCGAATTCGCTGGCGACGACTCAGATGCTGAGTGTGGATCAGCTGGCTAGTTAGTTAGCCGGAGAAGAGTGTCTCCACGGAGGACACGGAGAGCACGGAGGTTCAGAGAAAATAGCAGGATCTAAAATCATATTGGATCTAGCATCTCCGAGCATTGCTAAACAGTGGGTAGCTAGGCGGTATTCAAACGAGCTGTCTCCTTCTTCTGCTCCACTTTCTAATCTTCGACTCCGTGCTCTCCGTGCTCTCCGTGTCCTCCGTGGAGTTATTTCTTTAGTGCTTCCGCTCCCCAAGCCGCAGCAGTAACACCGCCAACCGCTGGCTCTGAATCTGAAACGTCCGCAGATCTGCAAACTCATTCGGCGTGTGAGCGCCGCCGCCGAGCAGTCCTAAGCCGTCCAACGCCATCTTCACATCCTGTGCGACGAACGAGATATCCGCTGCACCTGCGCGGCGAGGATCGACGGACGTCACCTTTCCGAAACCCAAATCGCGGCTGGCTTCGTCATACATCGCGAGCAGGTTGCGATTGCCTTCCGTGGGGGACATCGGTGGATAGCCCGTATCGAATGTGATTTCGGCAGATGTCTTCGGTAGATTCGCAGCGACGATCTGTCGCATGCGCGTCTGCGCCGCATCGCGTTGCTCCACACTGATCGCACGAATATCTCCGGATGCAATCGCGAGCGGCGCGACGATGTTGTCTTTGCCCGATGTGCGCGCTTGCAACGGTTCTTTTTGATACGTGACCTGCGCGCTGCCGGCCATGAGCCCAGGATTGATCGTTAGATACTGTTCTCGGCTGAGCTCCTGGTAGAACTTAGCCAGGATTCGCGAGAGTTCGTAGATCGCGCCAGCGCCGACATCCTCGCTAAAGATCAGGGAGGAATGTGCCGTCGTACCTGTCACGCGCAGTTCCCAGTGGCTCGCGCTGCGGCGAGCGGTGACAACAGTTGCGGGATCGTCCGCGGCATTTTCCAAGCCCAGCGCAATGTCTGCCGATTTGGCGGCGTCGATCAACGTCGCGCGCGCAAGCGGCATGTCGCCGGCATCTTCTTCATCTCCGTTCATCACGATGATGATATTCAGCGAATCGAGCGTGCCGGCCTGGTGCAGAGCGCCCAACGCAGCGAGCGCGACCACGATGCCGCCCTTCATGTCCGAGGTGCCGGGGCCTTTCAGTGTCGTCTCATTCACGCGTTCGGATTTCTGAAACGGCGAATCAGGTTCGAATACGGTATCCAAATGCCCGATCAATAATACGTGCGGGCCATTGCCGGCTCGCTCTGCGACGAGATGGCCAGCGCGATGGAACGGCGTTCCGTCCACCCAGTGTGTTTTGAATCCAAGTGCCTCGAACTTAGGAGCGAGGACATCGGCAACTTTGCGAACTCCCGAGAAGTTCATCGTGCCGCTGTTGATGTCGACGATTTGCTGGAGCAGCGCGATCGACTCGCTTTGATGCGACTTCAGGAACGCTACGGACTTCGCTTCGGACACAGACAAAGCTGCGAAGGCAGGTGAACTCAGCAACGAGCACAGACCCGCGATGGCCAATATTCTCGACATACCGCTTCCTCGCATTGACGAGCACCAAGGTGCTCGTC
>JAEWBG010000094.1 GCA_023391335.1 Pseudomonadota bacterium
GCGCAGCTCTTACAGAGCTGCGCGTCAACGCCAGGAATTATTAGCGAGCGCTGGCAGGGGTGCCTCGCACGACATTGGTCGCAAGCGCAATCATCGAGGACACATCCGAAAGAGTTGCGGGTACCACCAGCGTGCTCGATGCATCCGTCGCGAGCTTTCCGAACTGACGCACGTATTCTTCGGCAACGCGCAGTTGCATTGCCTCCATACCGCCCTGCCCGCTCAGCGCCTCACCGACGCGGCGCAATCCCTCAGCGGTTGCGGTTGCGACGGCCAAGATGGCTTCCGCTTGGCCTTGCGCTTCATTGATTTGCTGCTGACGCTTCGCCTCGGACTCTTTGATGACGCGCTGCTTCTCGCCCTCGGCTTGATTGATCTTCGCGTCGCGGTCGCCTTCAGAAGTTAGGATTACCGCACGCTTCTCGCGTTCGGCACGCATCTGCTTTTCCATGGCATGCAGCACGTCTTTTGGCGGATTAATATTTTTGATCTCGTAGCGCAGAACTTTCACGCCCCAGCTCGCCGACGCATGATCAAGTTCGCTCACGACATTCGCATTGATCGTAGCCCTGGCTTCGAACGTGCGATCTAGATCGATCTTACCGATCTCGCTTCGCAACGTGGTCTGAGCAAGTTGGATGATTGCGAACCGATAGTTCGTGATGCCATACGTTGCACTGCGCGCATCGAGTACCTGCAAATATAAAATGCCGTCCACCCCAACTTGGACGTTGTCCTTGGTAATGCAGATTTGCTCTGGGATATCCAACGCTTCTTCTTTGAGCGTGTGCCTGTAAGCGATGCGCTCGATGAACGGCACCAAGATGTGAAAACCGGCTTGCAGCGTTCGGCTGTACCGGCCGAGATTCTCGACAACGTACGCGCTCTGCTGCGGCACGACGATCGCCGTCTTCATGATGATGATCAGCGCGAGCACTGCGATTGCAATCACGACATATAACGTTTCCATCTGTTTCTCCTATTTTTGTGACCGGCCCGCTCAACCGGCTTTGACGTGTAACGTGAGCCCTTCCACTGAAGCGATCACGGCATCGGTGCCCGCCGGAATGTCCTCGGCATCGACGTTCCGCGCATCCCACGTCGTACCCTTGTAGCTAACCCGGCAGGTGTGGCCTGGCGGAAGACGATGCGAAATATGGACCCGATCGCCAAGGCTGAGACGCTCATCCACTTTGCCGACGCGTCCACGTGCGAGCTCGTACAAGCGCTTGCGGAACGCGACCATCGTGATGAGAGACAACGCAGCGAATAGCAGCCATTGTGCTGCTTGAGGCAGCGGGATACCGCCGATGCCAAACAGGCCGACGATGACGGCCGCCGCACCGACAAATACCAGATAGAACTGTGCGTCTATGACGAACATTTCGGCGCTCAGAAGCAGCGCGCCCAGCACCAGCCAACCCCACCACGGCATTTGCAGCACTCCCTACGTCGAGACGGTAGGCACATATTACCAGCCGGGCAGAAGACCCCCGCTCACTTGCCGGCCAGGTGCCGCAATTGACCGGTGATCAGCTGGCGAGTCCCCAAAAAAGAAAGCCTCGCGTTTGCGAGGCTTTCTACATTGCCGACCTATTCGGGCGTCACGGCGTCGAGCACTGCTGCCCGTTCAACATGAATAACAACAGTGGGTCGTGCTTCGCGTCGGACTGACGACCATAGAAAGCAAAGCCATCGAATCGTTTGGGTGGGATCACGCGGTTCCAGCGTTCGTTGGACGCTTTCACCAACTCACGTCGTTGCCACGTATTGGCCCCCAGCGCTTCGATGACTCTCTCGTTTTCAGGGAATGCGAATCCAAGCGTCCATCCCCGAACCGGCTGCTTGGTCAGATTTTGAATCGTCACTTGAGAGAGGAATCCGCCGCGCCAGTCTGCGAGCACGTTGTAGTACACCTTGCATGAAGAGGCAGGCAACGCAGGCTGTGCGAGAGCCACGAGTTCTGCCGCTTGTTCCTTGAACCATGCGCCGGCAGCCGGATCAGCAATGCCGCGTTCCGGATCCTCCGGTCCGGCAGTGCCGCGCGTGCATTGGCCATCTGATTCGCCAGGCACCTTCACCCAAAGTTTGGCATCCATCAATGCGTTGCCTGTATCGGTTGTGGGTCGATCTCCAAGTCCTCGTCCTGGTGGGTTACACCACACTTGTGCATCTGAATAGACGCCCGCCGGCGGTGTCCAAGGCCCCTGGCCGTTGCGGCTCGTATCAACCACGAAGTGCGCCGAGGTCGCAGGATCCGGCGGATTGACTGCGTTGTCGACGTTGTCGGCATACCATTGATCCGTCAACACCCAAGTGTTGAAGTCATTGGGGTTCGCAGGAAAGTACTGGCTCGCGCACCAGTCGAAGTGACCGAGCCGCCAGCCGCCTTCGGCCGGGTTGGTGCCGTAGTGAATGCATTTCGAAATCCAAGTGCCGAACTTCTCGAGGTGAGAACTCAACTCGTAGTTCGAAACGTTCAAGAAGAAGCCATCGGCCTTCTGTACGCCCGCCTTCACTAAGCGATCCGCGATGTCGCCAACGCCTAGCCACGCGCTGTGCGTGCCGTCCAAATACACGGCCGTATTCGCGAGGCTCGTCAATCTATCTACTGCGTAATTGAGTTGTTCGAATCGGCTCGCTGCGGCCGTAGCAGGATCCGCATCAGCGGGCTGGCACCATTCCTTGCTGCCGTTGATGGTCGTGTAGTGCGGAATGATTCCGAGACCATCCGGCTCTACAAGCACGACAGCCGAAGAGTCACCGATACCGGCAGCAAGCCCGTCAATCCAAGCCTTGTACGCTGCAGTATCTTGGGCGCCGCCCGCGGAGTACTGAGCGCAATCGCGAAACGGCACGTTGTACGCGACGATGACGGGGATCTTGTGATCCACAGCTGCGTCCGCCACCAGCGCAGCAGCCTTCGCTTGTACTTCCGCAGGCGTTCCGCCCGTGAACCACTTTGCGAGCGGATAACCCGCAATCTTCAACGCGTTCTGACGATCTTGGCCGCTCAAGTCGTACGACGCATGCGTCACAGCCGAGCTATACCAATCGACATACAAAGCACGATCTGGATTGAGAACATCGTTTGCTGCCGATGCCGTTGTGCTCACTGCGAACACGCCTGCCGCGCCTGCAATGCAAGCGAACGCAGCCCCCTTCAGATGATGGATAGCCATACCCGATCCTCGAGTTAGTTAGTGATGGAGTGAACGACGCGAGTGACGAATCGTGCGACCTCGTTCCCCCATATCGCACGTGTCCAGCGCTGTCACGGCGAGTCTAGTGGCAACGCGGTGGTTCAGCCAAGAGTCGGTTTTCACGCACGCATTGCGTGGTTGAGAACGCAATGCGTCGCATGGGCAATCGTGCTACGGAATCTCGATGGCTTCTTGATCGACGAAGCCGTGCGCACGAATGGTAGGCAACAGAATTTCATCCGCGTACGTGTCGCCCGTTACAACCGGATCGGTCTGCTCTCTCGACTCAAGCGTCTGCGAATGCTGCTGATGTGCCAACGGTAGCATCCACTCGTAACCGGATTTCCAGCTCTCCATGTTTGCGAATCGCGCGCGCAAAGATTTCAAGATCTGCATGCCCGCGAAATCCAAGTCACCCCAGAACGCGCTCCGCAGTTCTGCCTCGCATTCTCTAAACCACCAGCGCTGGAACTCATCGATGAGCGACGACGCACCCGGCCCAGCAAAATGCAGCGTCGCGCCGTCGCGCGCGCGGATGCGAGCGGCGGAGCTACGAAATCCCGAGGCGTAAACGAATGCGAGCCGCTGCAGCTGCGGGTGTTGACTGCGAATCGCCGCGGCATACGTGTCCTGATTTTCGATGAACAGCACACCCGCGTATGCGGAAGGCAAGTAGACCGAGACGACGATCGGCCGCTCGCGAATCTCCAAGTGCGGGAACAACGCCGCGATGAAGTCAGCTCGTTTGTCGAGGAGTTTCGAGTCGCCCCAGAATACTCGCGCACTTAATTGTCGCAGCGTGATCGGACCGTTGATGTCATGGATGCTGGCGAGCGCGGCGACGATCTCGCGTGGAGTTCGCCCTGGCACATCCATGCGTCGAAATTTCAGAAGCTCTAAGCCGTGAGGAAATTGAAGTTCATACTCACGTACCGCGTCACGCCAATCGTGCATGAGACGACTTGCAGGCTCGCGTTGCAACCATTGCCTAAGGATTGATTCGCTGGCCGCCGGAAATGCGAGCTTGGCGTTCACCCACTCGGGATCGTACAAGCTGCGCTTGCCTGGTTTGAGTTTGAGCAGCCCGCACTCAGCAAGCGATTTCACCAGCAGCCACGCATCGTCGGCTTGCGAATCACCGGATGCCAACGACGGCAGAACGCGCGCGACTGGAATGAAAACATCGAGAGTGCGCTCGTTGCCGCTCTGCTTATCGAACCGATCCACGACCGCATGCAGCATCGCGGTGATCTCGGGTTCGTCGATGAGCCAGGGAGGCGGCGCAGTTGTGCTCGAGAGATCTGACATGCGTTACCGATTACGCCCTCTCATCAACCCTCCCTCGTAGACGGATGAGGGAGACGTCTCGTTGGCCATTTCCCGAATCCAGCTCACGATCGCGAACGACGACTCAATGGGGACTCCGCATCCCCGAACCGCGATCCCCGAACCATGAACCACGATTCCCGAGCCCCCTCTCCCGCGCTTCGCGCGACCTCCCCCGCAAGGGGGGAGGTATCTCCAATGTCCTCGCTTCCCGGTTCTCTGTCCCCGTTCCCCGTTCCCCGTCTTCCTATCCGCCAGTCCGTAGTCCCTAGTCACTACTCACCACGTCCTCCATGAAATCTAGCTCCGCTTGCTGATGCACGGTGCGGCGATGACGCGCCCACAGCTCTGCGATGCGCGGTTGGTTGCACTGCTTGCGATCGACGAGCACGCGCGTCTGCAACTGTCCGCGCGGCGCACTGGGCACTTTCGCGAACACGAACTCATTGCTGATCAGATCCATGAATGGACCGCACTTGCTCGTCGGCATGATGAACACGAGCTGCAGCCCGAGTGTGCTGGTCAAATAATTGATGACCTCGCGCGAGCGCGTTTCGTCCATCTTCGAGAACGCCTCGTCGACCAACACCATGCGCAGATGGTTCGTCCCCTCACCATATCGCAATGCCGATGTGATGCTGGCGGCGCGAATGATGTACGCGGGCGTTTCGAGCTGACCGCCGCTTCCCGTGCCGTATTCCGAAAGTGCAATGGGCGGCTTACCTTCGACCTCCTTGTAGATTTCGTACCGATGATAGTTTCGGTAATCGGCAATGCGTTCCAGCTCGCGCAATGACTTCTGTTCATCATCGCCCAGCAAAAGGTCCATCAACGCATCACGCACTTGGGCAGATTTCGGCGAGAGCTTCGCATCGAACAGCGATGCTTCCTCGCCAACGCCAGGCGCCTTGACGACCTCTTCGAAGAAGCGCGCGTATTCGCGGTATTCCGGGACCCAAGCCTGATCGAAGCGGAAGCGCTCGCGATCCGAGCCGAAGCGATGATTCACCAGTTCGCGATTGAGCAAGTCGAGTCGCATCTTGCCGTCTTGAATCGACTGATGAATCTCCTGGCACAAGTGCGAAACGAATGCGTTGTTGAAACTGGTTTTGAGCTGTTTCAGATTCTCGTGCTTCTCGACCAGCACATTGTTCTTGAGGATGTTGTAGACGCGATCGATTTCGCGGCGCAATTCTCCGATGCGCGCGAACAATGCCGAGTCGTATTCGCCGCCGAACGCAGCGTATGTCACCGCGTCGACTGGACGGCACTTCTGATTGTGCGATTGCAGCGCATGGTCCAGCGCGCGTTCAGCCGTCCGCAGTCGAGTATCGATCTCGACACGTGCCACTTCATACTTTTCGGCGTTGAGCGACTTCGACTCTTCGTCCGCGTATCGCCAGCGCGATTCAAGATCGAACTCTGGCCATTCAGCGTGCACGGCTCTCAGTGCATCTTCGGCCTTCACCATCGCATCCTGTGCTGCGTCCTTTGCAAGTGCGCTGCGTTCAATCGCGGCTTTGATATTCGCTAGCTTATTCTGCAGCTCGCCTTCGCGTCGCGCGAGCTTGCGCTCTTCCTCGCGCATGCGTTCTTCGTCTTCGCGCAATTGCTTTAGTTGCGCATCCAGCGATTCGTACTCGCTTACGTCGAGTCGCGCCAGCAGCGCAGCGATACGCTGCGACTCTCGATGCAACCCGATGACGGCGGCCAGCGAATCCGCATAGGTCAGCGCAGAGAGACTGTCGATTGCCTCCATCAATCGCGTCATTTCTTGTAGCCGAGTGTTGGCCTCTTGGCGATCCGCGTGCAGCTTTTCCAACTCCACACGCTTCGCGTGCAAAGCGCGCTCGCGCGCCCCGGCGCCGAACACCAACTCGGCATCAGGTACATCGCACCGGAACATTGCGTAGCCGCCGGAGCCCATCCCATCCGCAGTCACGCCACGAGGGGTATTGCGAAGTTCCTCGGCGCTTTCGACGCGGACGACGTTCCCATAGTTCGCGATTAAGAATGCCTGCGCGACGGCGTGCGTGAACTTCAAGACATGCACGATGGACTCGGGTGCAGGCTTCAGCTTGGCCGCATCGCGCAGTGCCTTGGCGCCTTGGATGACACGAGCTCGATTGTCGCGGCCCGCAAGCCCACGCACGATGCGAATCGCCTGCGCTTCGAATTGTTCATCGACGATGATGCCGAAGCGCGCGCCGCCGATGTATCCCTCTATCGCGGATTGCCAACGCGCATCGACGACTTCGATGTGGTCGCACAGCACTCGCGCATCCGCATGCGGCAGCTGCGAGCGGATCGCAGCCAGCGCTCGCTCAACGTACTGCGGATATACGGCTTGCTTCGACTCCAAGCGCGCGATTTCCTGCTGCTTCTGCTGAGCCTGGTTCGAGAGCTGGTCGTATCGATTCCGACGTTGCAGCAACGCCAGATTCGCAATGTCGCGACGACTCTCCGCCTCTCCTTCCCGCTTCTTCCAATACGCGTGGAGTGCTACGTGAGCTCGCTGCGCCGCGCGCGCGTGGTCGAGATGCGATTCGAGCATCGCAATGTCGTTCGTGAGATCCCGTTGCAACAGGCGCGGCAAATCGAGATCGCCAGCCGTCTCTGCCTCGCGTGCGTCGCGCACGTAGCGACGGGCGACCATGTCCGTAACCGCAGGAAGTTCGACGGCCAACGATGGCAGAGCAAGCAACTCGCTTAGGGCACGTACCGACTTTACGTTGGTCTGCAACTGTTGATCTTGCCGCAAGAGATCGGCCACGCCTTGCCGGACCTTGTCATCGAGTACGCGCTGTTCGCTCTCCAACGCGTCCTTTTGTTTGAGCGCGGCGATGCCTTGGCGCTGCGCTTCGAGACTCACCAGCAACGCGTGAGCGTGCGAGCGCCGCTGCTCCGCCAGCTGCAATTCAGCAGCGTTCTGCTGAATCTCGCGCGAGATGGCTTCGCGGGTATCGACTTCTTTCAGATACGCAGACTGATGCTCGTGATAGACAGCACGCGAACGCGCGTAGTTGAGCGTCTGCAACTCAATCCAGCTTTCGAGATAGGTTTGCGAGTGATGCCCGGCTTGTTCGAGGAGTGCCGCACTTTCTTTGAGGTTGTGAGCCTCTCGTTCCATCGAATGGATCGTCTTGAGCTGGCTCGACACGGAGCGAATCGCCTCACCTAGATCCTTGCGTTCGAGCACTTCATCGGCAACGAATTGGTTGATGCTGCTGACCGGCTTGTACGCCATGAAACGCGAAAACGCTCGCGCTGCCGCCATTGCCTCCCGCTCTGAAACGGAGTCGCGCTTGCCGCGCAACGCTCCATAGAGGCGACGCAGATAGGCTCGCTTCTGGTCGTAGCGCTCCACGATCTTCTTGCCATGCTTTTGAATCAGCTTCTGCTGAATCTCATCGAGCAGCACAACGTTCTTTTTCTGAATGAATGCGTTCTCATCGAGCTCCGCGCCCTGAAGAATAAAGAACGTAGTCTCGTCCTCGCGTGCGATCGGCAGCTTGCCGGACTGATCGAGCGAAGCTCGAACCGCCACCACGGCTGTAAACGGCTCCGCGGTTTCGTCCTTCGTGGGATGAAACACCGCGGCGATGTAGCCGTCGGTCGGATCCACGCGTGCGTAGCTCCCATCGTCACATCCGAGAACGTATGAGGCTAAGGTGCGGACGCGCTTGCCGCCGCGACCGCGTTGCGTGCTCTCGTCTTGACCCGGGTTGTAATGGAACAGCGTTTCGTGGGCGGCCGTCATCACGGTTTGAATCGCATCGGCCGCCGTGGTTTTGCCCGAACCGTTGGCGCCGGAAAACAAGCACACGGGACCGAAGTCGAATGCGCCGTTCGGCACATTGCCCCAGTTCACAAACACGAACCGCTTAAGAAACATTCGCGCTCTCCGCCTCAGACCGATCGGCAGGCGCGGCACCCTGGAGGGACACGTTCAACGCATCGATCGCGCTCTGGCCCACGAATTCGACGATCATGGGATGGATTCGCAGCCAGGCTTCGGAATGATCCAAGTCTTCTTCGCTGCGATAGTCGATGAGCCGCAACTGCTTCAGCCGCTGAAACACACGCCGACGCTCCAGCATCTTTTCCGGCAAGGATCGATTGAGCCAGTTCTTCATCGCCAGGCTGATCGCCTCGAGCGGCTCGGTCGCAAACCCACGTTCATCCAATTTTCCCTCGCGAACCGCTTTGTCGTATTGCGCGCGCAAGACAAGCATGAGCGCGACTTCAGCCTGGCTCGGCCGCGCCCGCAAGCTGCCGCCAAAGGCGTGCTCTTCGGCTTTATCCATCCCGGGCGTACTGCTGCCGGGCGGATAAACTCGCACATATTCGAAGCGCCGATCGTGGTGCAACGCCAGCCCGTATAAATCGAGCGCCTCGGACATCACCTCTTCGATGCGCACGAAGCGATCGTAAAGCTCGCGTTCGGTTTGCGATTCATCGCGCGCGAGCACACCGTAGTTGAGCAAACGGATGGCCAGTTCGCGAAATTCCTCGATCGTGACATTCGCGGATTCGAGCCGATCTTCGATGTATTCGCGTAGATTCATGCTTCGGCCATTTCGGTGGGCGCCGCCTCCACGACACGCACAATGAAATCATCGCTCGCATCGTAGTACTCGTTGCGCACTTGCGCTCCTGTCTCAATCACTTCGAATCTCAATCCGCCAACTGTCGATGACGCGCCGAGCTCGATGACATGCGCGGCCTGCAAGAGCTCACGAGCATCGCGTATCGGCAACGTGCTGGTGCGAATCTCATGGCCGCCCGCGAGCGCGGTAACGACGTAATCGTAGAGTTGGCGATTGTTGAGCGAGAACGCACGCTCGAGCGCTTGCTCGACGAACAGGCGTCGACGTGACTCGCGATCGTCGGCAACGAACTCTTCGACGCTCGTGTTCACAGCACGTTTGCGTTCCAAGTTGTAGATCCGTAGCTGATCCGGATCCACGAAGCCGACGCTGAGAGTCGCGAACGAATCGGCGGCTACAGCGAAGTGGCGATCCTGCTCTTGTTCGTCCAACGAGGAGAGCTCTTCGAATGCATCGAGCAGCGCATGCTGAGTGCCCTCCGAGAAACTGAGCTGACGCAGCAGGATATCCGCGCGCCGCGTGAACCCGTGCAGCGATTGCCGCAGCGCAGGCAACATCACTTCCGCAGCGCTGTGCAATCGACTCTCGATTTGATCCAGGATCGTGAGATACACCGATCGCTTGTTGTCGACGACGAGTTCGGGCGCGAGACGCCGAAGTTCCTTCTCTACGGCCGCCTTTACAGCGCGACGTTGCGCACGCGCACTGCGCAAGAGACTGTCGAGTTCCTCGCGGTACTTCACCACGCTATCTTCTGAGAAGCGCAGCGCCAGATCCGGCATGAAGCGCTTTTCCATGAAGTCGAAGAACTCTTCGCTCGCCTTGTGAACGAGTTGCTGCGCTTCGACCTCTTTGATCAGCTGCCGCTTGCGATCTTCCAGCTCGCCGATCACGTCCGAGAAATCCGACACGATGCGCTCGGAGTATTCGTAAGCGTCGAGCAAATCGTAGGCTTCGTGCTTGTCCAAGAAGGATCGCAGCGCGCTGCAGGTGTTGCGCGTGTTGCGATGACGGGTACGGAAGCGTCCACCGGAAATCTCTTCCATTGGCTGCGTGAAGAGCCGGCCGATGCGCGAGAAGCTGTACGTACTCGTCAACGTCACTTCATCGACATGCAACTCGAGCCACCCATACTCGAGCAGCAGATTCAGCATCCACGTGGCCTGCTCGCGTTCACCCCGCACTGGAAGCGCGGTGTCGTCTTCCGAATCATCGAGCACGGGCGTGCGAGTGATGGCCTCCTCGAACGTCTCCATCACCAGCTCGCGGTTGATGACCCGGTGGTAATCGGCAAGGGAGCTGTAAAGACGCGAATAGAGCGCGCGCAAACACGCGACAACTTGCTCTCGGTATTTTCCCGTCAGCGGACGAAAGAAGTGAGGCCGGTCGGACGTGAAGAGCATTGAGAATGCGTGACGGGTGACGGGTGACGGGTGACGGGTAGATTGCCTCAGCGAGGCACAAGGTCAAGCTGCATCTTTTCTGACTATCTCCTAGTCACCAGTCACAAGTCACTTCCCAAAAAGAAAGCCCCGCATACGCGGGGCTTTCGAGGCAAGTAATCGACGTCAGTCGATTACATATCCATGCCGCCCATTCCACCCATGCCGCCAGGAGCGCCATGTGAATGCTCGGCTTCTTCCTTCGGAGCTTCGGCGATCATCACCTCGGTCGTCAGCAACAGGCCGGCAACAGAAGCTGCGTTCTGCAGCGCGAGGCGTGTGACCTTGGTCGGATCCAGAATGCCGAGCTCGAGCATGTCGCCATACTCGCTCGTTGCGGCGTTGTAGCCGAACGTGCCCTTGCCTTCTTTCACCTTCGCGAGCACGACTGCAGCATCTTCACCCGCATTGGTGACGATCTGACGCAGCGGCTCTTCGATCGAGCGAGCCAGGATGCGGATGCCGAAGCCCTGATCTTCGTTCACAGCCTGCAGCTTCTCGACTGCCTTCTGTGCGCGGATCAGCGCAACACCACCGCCAGGTACCACGCCTTCTTCAACGGCGGCACGAGTAGCGTGCAGCGCGTCTTCGACGCGGGCCTTCTTTTCCTTCATTTCGACTTCGGTCGCAGCACCGACCTTGATCACGGCAACGCCGCCCGAGAGCTTGGCAACGCGCTCTTGCAGCTTCTCCTTGTCATAATCAGAAGTCGCTTCTTCGATCTGCGTACGGATCTGCTCGACGCGCGCCTTGATCTCGCCCGCCTTGCCCTTGCCGTCGATGATCGTGGTGTTCTCTTTCTCGACAACGATCTTCTTGGCTTCGCCGAGGTCATCGAGCTTCGCCTTCTCGAGCGACAAGCCGACTTCGTCGGAAATCACCTGGCCACCGGTGAGGATCGCGATGTCTTGCAGCATCGCCTTACGACGATCGCCGAAGCCCGGAGCCTTCACTGCAGCCACCTTCACGATGCCGCGAATGGTGTTGACGACCAGCGTTGCAAGCGCTTCGCCTTCGACGTCTTCAGCCACGATGAGCAGCGGACGGCCAGCCTTCGCAATACCTTCGAGCAGCGGCAGCATTTCGCGAACGTTGGAGATCTTTTTGTCGTACAGGAGGATGTACGGGTTGTCCAACTCGGCGGTCTGGTTGCCTTGATTGTTGATGAAGTACGGCGACAGGTAGCCGCGATCGAACTGCATACCCTCGACGACGTCGAGTTCGTTCTGCAGGCCCGAGCCTTCTTCAACTGTGATCACGCCTTCTTTGCCGACCTTCTGCATTGCATCTGCAATGGTCTGGCCGATGGAAGCGTCGGAGTTCGCAGAGATCGTGCCGACCTGTGCGATCGCCTTCTGATCTTTGCAAGGCTTCGACAAGCGCTTCAGCTCTTCCGTCGCAGCGGCAACGGCTTGATCGATACCGCGCTTCAGATCCATTGGGTTCGCACCGGCAGCGACGGCTTTGAGACCTTCGCGGACGATCGCTTGGGCGAGCACGGTTGCGGTGGTCGTACCGTCACCGGCTTCATCAGACGTGTTGGAAGCAACTTCCTTCACCATCTGTGCGCCCATGTTTTCGAACTTGTCCTTGAGCTCGATTTCCTTCGCAACGGAAACACCGTCCTTAGTGACGGTCGGAGCGCCGAAGCTCTTCTCAAGCACCGCATTGCGGCCCTTCGGACCGAGCGTTGCCTTGACGGCGTTGGCAAGGATGTTCACACCCTTGAGCATGCGTTGACGTGCGTCATCGCTAAAACGTACTTCTTTGGCTGCCATGTGGATTCAACCTCTAAATGAAAAATCTTTGACTGGTACCAGCGTCTGGACTGTTTGAGTCTTGTCACTCCCGCGTAGGCGGGAGCCCATCTGTAATTTGTCGCGCTATCGCGCGAGGATGGATCCCCGCCTTCGCGGGGATGACTCGACTCAGTCGAGTCACTTCTCGATGACGGCCATCACGTCTTCCTCGCGCATCACGAGGAGCTCTTCGCCGTCGACCTTCACTTCTGTGCCGCTGTACTTGCCGAACAGGATGTTGTCGCCGACCTTGACGTCGAGCGGACGCACTTCGCCGTTCTCCAGAATCTTGCCCTTACCCACGGCAATGACTTTGCCCTTGATGGGCTTTTCGGTCGCCGTGTCGGGAATCACGATGCCGCCCGGAGAAGTGCGCTCCTCTTCAAGGCGCTTGATGATCACGCGATCGTGCAACGGACGAATTTTCAGCTTGTCAGCCATAGCTCAAACCTCATCAACATGAGTGTGCGGATTGGGGATGTGGGACGATTGGGATGAGGGCTCGGCTTCGGAAAGCCTCCGTGCGCCGTTAGCACTCACCCTAAGCGGGTGCTAATAATAGGCGGCGAACTTCGAAATTCAAGGCCGGCCGCGTACGTTTTTTCGATACGGCCCAGCGATCGGCCTCCACGTCCGGTAGGTACGCGATGAAGCAACCCGCTGATCCCTATGTAGATCTGGTCACCGCCATGACCACGTGCCCGGACGCGCAGAGCGCCCAGCGGATAGCGGTCGCACTCGTATCGGATGGATTGGCAGCCTGCGTACAGAGGATTGCCGGCTTGCAGTCGACTTATGTCTGGGACGGGAAACTCCAGGAGGAAGCCGAGGTGCTGCTGCTCATTAAGACAATTAAACCGGCCGTTCCCGCGTTGGCTCAGCGGATCCGCGTCCTGCATCCTTACGAGGTCCCTGAACTGCTCATCGTTCCGGTCGAGTCCGGGAACGAAGCCTATGCCCAATGGGTCCGAGATAACGTCCGTTTACCAGTCACGCCGCAGCCCGAATGAACCGCCTCAAGTACAGATGCATTTTGTTTGCCCTATTAGCCACCTTGGCAGCGAATGCGTCTGCGGGCGAGGCGGCCTCCACGGCGCTGCGGAACTTCGGTGCCCCCTCCGTACAATCGCACGATGAATTCCTGCCGGTGGATGAGGCGTTTGACCTGACCGCGCGCGCAAAGGACGCCCACTCGATCGTCCTTACGTGGATCATCGCTCCCGGGTACTACCTCTATCGGCACCGGATCTCGGTCGCATCGGACATGCCGAATCTGCGTTTGGGGACGATGGAGCTGCCGAAGGGTGAGCGAAAACACGACGAGTACTTTGGAGACGTCCAGGTCTACTACGAAGTACTGGATGCCACCTTGCCGGTGACCTCAAAGGCCGGGAAGGTGTCGTTCAACATCACCTACCAGGGCTGCGCCGAGGCAGGCCTCTGCTACAACCCCGTCACCAAGCATCTGACGGTCGAGCTCCCGTAGTCACAAATCGGGAACCGGTCCGGTCTATTCGATATTCGCTTCTTCGATGTTGCCCTTATGAAATCGCTCGCCCTCATCGCACTTGCCCTAGCAGCCGCCGTCGCAGGATTTGTGACCTATCGCTATGCGGTCGCTCCGCCGGCAGTCACGGCGGCGGCCAAGGACTCGGCTGAACCGGCCAAGACACCTGCTCACCCGGTGACCGACGAGTCGGTCACCTCAACTACGGACGCAGACACCTCCATCCCGGAGACGCTGCCGGACTTCACGTTGATGGATCGCGACGGAGCCATGAAGTCGATCCGCAGCTGGCCCGGCAAATCGATGATCGTGAACTTCTGGGCCACTTGGTGCGGACCCTGCCGGCAAGAGATTCCCTTCTTAAAAGAGCTGCAGCACGAGCGCGGCAAGGATGGCTTTCAGCTCGTGGGGGTGGCAGTGGACGTCCGCGAAGATGTTCTCAAATACGCCGATAAGATCGGCATCGACTACCCCTTGCTGATGGGCGAGCAGGACGCATTCGAGGCCGTTTCTAAGTTCGGGCTTGCCTCGACCGGCTTCCCGTTCACCGTATTCACCGACAAAGATGCACGCATCGTCGTCACGCACCTGGGCGAACTGAAGCCTGCTCAAGCGAAGATCATTTTGGATGCAGTCTCGCGCGTGAACGCCGGCGAACTCACCCCAGTGCAGGCCCGCACCGTTGTAGCCAAGCAACTCGCCGCGGCCTAAGTCTTTCCGCTCTCCGTCGAGCCCGCAGAAATTCGGCGGGAATCCATCAAATCTTCGAAATAGCGCGGCCGACGGCTCGCGCCTGCGCTGTTGTGTTGCCGCAATTGGGCGCGGATCAGGGAAATGCGACGTGGGTTGGGCGGATAAGATTCGGCAATTGCGCACGAATATGGTTAAATCCGCCGCCATCTTCGAACAAGTCACTTTTGGCGCGCATCGCACCCAAGGCCCATGGCCCATCTGCTGCTTCTTAACGGTCCCAATCTGAATCTGCTCGGCACGCGCGAGCCCGGGGTCTATGGGGCGGTCACATTGGAGCAGATTTCAGTGCGCTGCGCCGCGCTCGCCGCCGAATTCGGTCATCACCTTTCGGCCTTTCAGAGCAACGCCGAAGCCGAACTCATCACTCGTATTCATGAGGCCCCCGCATCGCATGTAGCTTTCATCATCTTCAATCCTGCCGCGTTCACCCATACCAGCGTCGCCCTGCGCGATGCGCTGCTTGCGGTGAAGATTCCCTTCATCGAAGTGCACTTGAGCAACGTGTACGCGCGCGAATCATTTCGTCATCACTCGTATTTTTCCGATATAGCTCTGGGCACGATTACGGGCCTAGGCGCGATGGGCTATGAGCTGGCGCTGCGTGCTGCCAGTCATCATTTAGCCGCTCGCAGTTAAGGAAAAGAACAAGAGGTCATTGCATGGACATTCGTAAGGTCAAGAAACTCATCGAACTGCTCGAAGAATCGGGGATCGCTGAAATCGAAATCAGCGAGGGAGAAGAGTCGGTCCGCATCAGCCGCTATCCAACCGGCGCTGCGGCCGCTCAGCAAGTGGTGCATTACGCGCCGGCACCCGCTCAACAGGTTGCGCCGGCTGCAGCGCCCGCGCCGGTGCAAGTCGCGCAGGCAGCAACGGCAAGCGCAGCTCCGCCCAATCGCGCGGATAACACCGTCACGGCACCGATGGTGGGCACGTTCTATTCCGCAGCGACGCCGGGAGCAAAGCCGTTTGTGGACATCGGCAGCGAAGTCAACATCGGCGACACGCTCTGCATCATCGAAGCAATGAAGATGATGAACCAGATCGAGTCGGACAAAGCAGGCCGCGTCACCGGCGTGCTGGTCAAGAATGGCGAGCCGGTCGAATTCGGCCAACCGCTGTTCATCATCGAGTAAGACGGAATATCTCCACGGAGATCACAGAGAACACGGAGGGCGAACGGCGAAAGCCGTTCCTGAAAGACTCCGAGTTTCTATCTCCGTGCGCTCCGTGTACTCCGTGGAAATTAATCTCCTAAGAAACCATGCTTGAAAAAGTCGTCATCGCCAATCGCGGCGAAATTGCGCTTCGCATTCTGCGTGCGTGCCGCGAGCTAGGCATCAAAACCGTCGCGGTGCATTCCACTGCCGATTTCAATCAGAAGCACGTGCTGCTCGCCGATGAATCCGTGTGTATTGGCCCGCCGCCTTCCAAAGACAGTTACTTGAACATGCCGGCGATCATCAGTGCTGCTGAAGTCACTGATTCGGTCGCGATCCATCCTGGCTACGGGTTCTTATCCGAGAACGCCGATTTCGCAGAGCGCGTCGAGAAGAGCGGCTTCATCTTCATCGGACCGAAGCCCGAGACCATTCGCATGATGGGCGACAAGGTTTCCGCCATCAAAGTGATGAAGGCCGCTGGCGTGCCCTGCGTGCCGGGATCGGATGGCCCCTTAGGCACCGTGCCTGAAGAAAACTTCCGCATTGCGCGTGAACTGGGTTATCCCGTCATCATCAAGGCCGCAGGCGGCGGCGGCGGCCGCGGCATGCGCGTCGTGCACAGCGATGCCACATTGATCAATGCGATCAACGTCACTCAGGCAGAAGCACTCGCTGCATTCGGCAACGGCGAGGTCTACATGGAGAAGTTCCTCGAGAAGCCGCGCCACATCGAGATTCAGGTTCTGGCAGACCACTATGGCAACGTCGTCTCTTTAGGCGAACGCGACTGCTCGCTGCAACGTCGCCATCAAAAGGTGATCGAGGAAGCACCCGCACCTGGCATCACGCCGAAGCAGCGCAAGATGATCGGCGATCGCTGCGTCGCTGCTTGTCGCGATGTCGGCTATCGAGGTGCAGGCACGCTCGAGTTCCTGTACCAAGACGGCGAGTTTTACTTCATCGAAATGAACACGCGCGTGCAGGTCGAGCATCCGGTGACCGAACAGATCACTGGTATCGACATCGTCAAAGCACAATTGCGCATCGCTGGCGGCGAACAACTGCCATGGACGCAAAACGACATCGTCATTCGCGGTCACGCGATCGAATGCCGCATCAATGCCGAAGATCCGAAGGGATTCATCCCCTCACCCGGCCCGGTGAAGCTGTTCCATGCGCCCGGCGGCCCGGGCATTCGCGTCGATAGTCACTTGTATAGCGGCTACACCGTCCCGCCGTTCTACGACTCGATGATCGGGAAGCTGATCGCTTATGGCGAAGACCGCGACACCGCCATCGCGCGCATGAAGAATGCACTCTCCGAGATGGTGATCGAAGGCATCAAGACCAACATCCCGCTCCATCAAGAGATCTTCAATCACGCTGCATTCAAGGCGGGCGGATTGGATATTCATTATTTGGAGAGAAGGCTGGGAATAAAGTGATGAGGTAATGGGGTGATGAAGTGAAGGGTGCATGTCATCTTTTCGTGACACCTCACACAACCCAGCCTGTCGATGCGGTCAACGACTGCATACCGATGAGCTGCGCATTTCACCTCATCACTCCATCACTTCATCAACGCTCCGCTCATCACCGACTCCGCCCATGCCCTTCCTCCAACTCACTCTCCCCATCGGCTCCGCAGATCCGGAGCCGTTCGAAGAGGCATTGCTCGAAGCCGGTGCAGTGTCGATCACGTTGGAAGATGCAGGCGATGATCCGGTGCTCGAGCCCGCGCCAGGCACAACCCCGTTGTGGCCAACCGTTACGATCAAAGCATTGTTCGAAGCGAGTGAAGATCGCGACGCGCTAACCTCGCGGCTGCGCCAATCAGCATTGAAGTGGCCGCCGCCGCAATTCGAAGTCATCGAAGATCGCGCCTGGGAGCGCGAGTGGCTGAAAGACTTCAAGCCGATGCGATTCGGCCAGCGCCTTTGGATCTGTCCCGACGGCCAGCGGCCATCTTCCGCCTCAGAGCCTACGGCCTACGGCCCACAGCCTGTCTTCCTTGATTTGGATCCCGGCTTAGCGTTCGGCACCGGAACCCATCCGACCACACGACTGTGTCTCGAGTGGCTCGATTCGGCGGATCTCAATAATCGCGACGTGATCGACCACGGATGCGGATCGGGCATTCTCGCCATCGCCGCATTGAAGCTCGGCGCCCAAAGTGCGCTGGCAGTGGACATCGACGAACAAGCGCTCACTGCGACGGTTGCGAATGCCGCACGGAATCAGGTCAGTGATCGAATCCACGTGTGCCCCGTGAACTCGATGCCTCGCATTCCAACTAACGTCTTGCTGGCCAATATTCTGGCCGAGCCGCTGCTAGAACTTGCCGATGAACTGTCGATGCTCGTCGTTCCAGATGGTTGGATCGTGTTGTCCGGACTGCTGGAGTCGCAGGCCGATCAGGTGGCGAGGCGTTATCACCCATGGTTTGATATTGCGCCCACTATCGTGAGCGATGGCTGGGCCCGGCTCGACGGCCGACGTCGAACACGGCCTCTGAATTAACCTCGAAACGAGCGCAATCGCTGCTGAAGTGCTGACTCAGTGTCCCAACTGCCAGACGATTTTCCGCGTGACGAGCGAAATCTTGCGCGTTGCCGAAGGACAGGTGCGCTGCGGACGTTGCCAGACGCAGTTTGATGCGCTCGCACGGCTGATCGACGAAGACGACAACGGCGACTTGCAGATCGTTCAAACCAGCATCACAGCCGACGAAACCCCTGCCGACACAATCGAGGTCGAAGAGCCTGAAACTCACGAGGACATTACGCTCGAGGGACGCCGCATCGAAATTAGCGGCACATACCGAGCTTTGGGCGGGAAGGACGAATCTGTTCACGAAGAGGTGATCGAGGAGTGGGTCAATCTTGATGACACAGAACCGCAAACACATGCGGAGGGCGCGCCCGAGGCCGCTGCTCAAGACACTGCGAGCGAACCCGCCGACGAACCTGCCCCGGTTGCTGAACCGACGCGCATCAGGCGCGCGACCAGACAGCCATTCGGCAACATTTCGCGTACGCCTCGGTCAGCGACGGATCCCGAACTGGAGTTGCTTGCGGCGCCGGCAGACAGAGCTCCGCCGACTTCGCGCGTTTGGCAGTGGCTCGCCGCACCGCTGCTGCTGATTCTGCTGATCCAAATCGTGCACGCTCACCGAGGCACTCTCGCACGGAATCCGAAACTCGGTCCGACGGTGCTTTCGGTCTATCGTGCTCTGGGTCTGAGTCTCACACCCGAGTGGAATCTGCACGCGTACGAGATTAGGCAATGGGGCGTGATCTCGGACCCCTCCGTTCCCGGCACGCTGAAAGTACGTGCAAGCGTCAAGAACCTCGCCGAATTTCCGCAGCCTTATCCTTTGCTGAAGTTGGTATTGGAGGATCGCTGGGGCGAGCAGGTTCGCGCGCGCGAATTCGAGCCGCGCGAATATCTGGACTCCACATCGGCGGCCGAGCGCATGATGGCGCCAGCGCAGGAAGCGAACGCCACGATTGCAATCGTCGATCCAGGTCCAGACGCCGAGGGCTTCCGCTTCGATGTGTGTCTGCGCGGAATTTCCGGCACCGTCTGCGCAAGCGAAGTGCCGCAGCACTAGTCTTTCAGCTTTTTTCCATGCGCATCGGCCCGTACCAACTCGTCAACAACCTCTCGCTAGCACCCATGGCGGGTGTAACGGATTTGCCTTTCCGATTGCTCTGTCGCCGGCTCGGCGCCGGAATCGCGGCGGGCGAAATGCTGACGAGCGATGTGCGGTTGTGGCACACCGACAAATCTCGCCGTCGCATGGATCACACCGGCGAGGCCGAGCCGCGCGTCGTACAGATCGCGGGAGGCGATCCACAGATGATGGCCGAGGCCGCGCGCTTAAACGTCGAGTTCGGCGCGCAAATCATCGACATCAACATGGGGTGCCCAGCAAAGAAGGTCTGCAACAAGGCAGCCGGGTCTGCACTGATGCGCGATGAGCCGCTGGTGCGCGCAATCCTCGAAGCGGTCGTCAAGTCGGTAAACGTACCCGTGACTTTGAAAATGCGCACCGGATGGGACCCGGAGAATCGTAACGGCGTACGCATTGCAAAAATGGCAGAAGCCATCGGCGTGCAAGCACTCGCCGTGCATGGGCGCACACGCGCGTGTATGTACCGGGGAAACGCCGAGTACGAAACGATCCATGCCATCAAGGAGTCTGTCGGCATTCCAATTTTTGCCAATGGGGACATCGACTCACCGCAAAAAGCAAAGCTTGTTCTTGAACAAACTGGCGCCGATGGATTGATGGTCGGACGCAGCGCGCAAGGCCGCCCTTGGATCTTCCGCGAGATCGCGACATTTCTGCACGATGGCACCCTTCTGGCCGAGCCTTCCGCCTCGGAAGTCCGTGATATCATGCTCGCCCATTTGCGCGACCTGCATGCCTTCTATGGGGAGCAGGCTGGAGTCAGGGTCGCGCGCAAGCACATCGATTGGTATGCGAAAAGTCGCGCGTCGTCGCCTGCTTTGCGCCATGCCGTCATGCAGGCTGAAGATGCGCAAACGCAGCTTGAACGTGCACGCGAATATTTCGATGCGCTAGCAAGCGCATCCGCGAGCACATTCGACAGCGCAGCGTGACTCCATCATCTAATTGACTTGCAGCTGGCGCGATGCCGCGAGCTGTATCGATAGCCGCGAAAGCGCATGAATTGCTGGAGAACCCATGGCGCCAAAGAAAAAAACGAGAGCTCGTCGCGAGCCGATCGCCAGACCTTCAAGCCGAGCAATCCCGTTACGTACGATGACCACCGAGGCATTGGACGCATACTTCGCCACGCTCAATGGTCACAAGCCCGGCCAACTGTACGACCTCGTCATGCGAGAGGTTGAGGAACCGCTGTTCAAAGCTGTACTCAATTACGCAGAAGGCAATCAGAGCCGCGCCGCCGATATCCTCGGCATCAATCGCGGCACCTTGCGTAAAAAATTGAAGGAGTATGGCTTGGCGTCATAGACGCCAGTGCGGAAGTGAGGGGTGAGTGAGTGAGGTGCGGAGCGCATCGGAATTCCACTCGTCTTTGCCTTCCTCAGCAGTAATAGGGCGCCGACTTCTCGTTACAATAGTTCGCGACTTCGCTCACTTCCTCACGGTCTTCCTTTCACTTCCTCACCTCCGCACTCCCATGCTCATTCCTATCCGCCGCGCGCTACTCAGTGTTTCCAACAAAGATGGTTTGCTTGAATTCGCGCAGGCTCTTCACTCTCGCGGCGTGGCGATCCTTTCCACCGGCGGCACTGCGACGCTGCTGGAAAAACACGGTGTAGCAGTCAAACAAGTCTCATCGCACACGGGCTTCCCGGAAATCATGGACGGGCGCGTGAAGACGCTCCATCCGAAAATCCATGGCGGCCTACTCGGGCGTCGCGATATCGACGATTCGGTCATGCAACAGCATGGCATCGAGCCGATCGATTTGCTCGTTGTGAATCTTTATCCGTTTGCGGCAACCATCGCTAAACCGAACTGCACGTATGAAGATGCGATCGAGAATATCGACATTGGCGGTCCTGCCATGGTCCGTGCGGCCGCGAAGAATCACGATCGCGTGACCGTGATCGTCGACCCGCTCGATTACTCGGCAGTTCTTGAAGAAATCTCGCAGAACGCCGGGGTGAGCGAGGCGACCCGAAAGCGACTTGCCGCGAAGGCGTTCTCGCATACCGCTCAATACGATTCCGCAGTCGCGAGTTATCTGACTCGTGTCACCGATCCCGCTCAAGGCGACTTCGCCCAGTCGCTGTCTTTGCACTTCAACAAGCGAATCGAGCTTCGCTACGGCGAGAATCCGCATCAAAAAGCCGCGTTCTACACCGTCCCGGACGCGCAGGGCGCAAGCATCGGCAGCGCTCGACAGTTGCAAGGCAAGACCCTTTCGTACAACAACATCGCCGACGGCGACACCGCATTCGAATGCGTTCGCCAGTTCGCCAATCCAGCATGTGTCATCGTCAAGCACGCGAACCCGTGTGGAGTCGCAGTTGCGACCGATACCTTGTCCGCTTATGAGCGCGCGTATAAGACCGATCCAACATCCGCGTTCGGCGGCATCATCGCTTTCAACCGCGCCCTCACGGCTACGACCGCACGAGCAATCGTGGAGCGTCAGTTTGTCGAACTGATCATTGCTCCCGAAGTGGACGCACAAGCGCTGGACGTCTGCGCCCGCAGAGAAAACGTTCGCGTGCTCGTCACGGACGGGCTCGCGCCCAGTAACTTGCGATACGAGTACCGCAGCATCAATGGCGGGCTGCTGGCGCAAACTCGCGACGACGGCATGGTGGGCAAAGATGATCTGAAGATCGTCACGAAGCGCACACCAACCGATGCGGAACTGGACGATCTTTTGTTTGCGTGGCAAGTCTGCAAGTACGTCAAATCCAACGCGATCATCTACGCGAAGGACCGCATGACGATCGGTGTCGGCGCCGGGCAAATGAGCCGCGTCGTTTCTAGTCGAATCGCCGCGATGAAAGCCAAAGACGAGGGCTTAGTCGTTGCAGGCGCAGTGATGGCCTCCGATGCATTCTTTCCCTTCCGCGATGGACTCGATGTCGCCGCGGAATTCGGCATCAAAGCCGTCATCCAGCCGGGTGGATCGATGCGCGACAACGAAGTCATCGCCGCCGCCGACGAACACGGCATCGCGATGGTGCTGACGGGGATGAGGCATTTCCGGCACTAACGTTGTGAGGACGTGAGGGAGTGAGAAAGTGAACGGCGCAGGTCCGTCCCAATTCCACTTCGCTACGACTTTCACTTCCTCACTTACTCACTCTCTCACCCAACATGAAAGTTCTCATCATCGGCTCCGGCGGTCGCGAACACGCATTCGCGTGGAAGATTGCTCAATCGCCTCGCGTCAGTGAAGTGTTCGTCGCGCCGGGTAATGCAGGGACCGCAAGGGAACCCGGCGTTCGCAATGTCGACATTGCAGCGGATGACGTTACCGCATTGGTCGAATTCGCACGCAAGGAAAAGATTGACCTCACGATCGTGGGACCTGAGGCGCCACTCGTTCTCGGTGTGACGGACGCGTTCGAAGCAGCGGGATTGCGATGTTTCGGGCCGCGTAAGCTCGCATCGCGTTTGGAAGGATCTAAGGCGTTCACGAAAGATTTCTTGAAGCGCTACGGCATTCCGACCGCTGCTTACGCAACGTTCACCAAGGACACATTCGACGAGAGTTGGGTTCGCGCGCAGCGAGCACCACTCGTCGTCAAGGCGGACGGATTGGCGGCCGGCAAAGGCGTCATCATTTGCGCATCGCAGGACGAAGCGGTTGCCAGCGCCAAAGCCATGTTTTCAGGTCAGTTCGGTGCGGCGGGCGACAAGGTCGTCGTCGAAGAATTTCTCGAGGGTGAAGAAGCGAGTTTCATTGCAATCGTCTCCGGCACGCAAATTCTGCCGCTCGCGACTTCGCAGGATCACAAGCGCCTAAGCGATGGTGATCGCGGTCCCAATACTGGAGGGATGGGCGCGTACTCACCCGCTCCGGTCGTCACGCCGGAAATTCATACCCGGATCATGCGTGAGGTCATGGAGCCGACTGCTCGCGGGCTCATCTCTGAGGGCACGCCGTACATCGGATTTCTCTACGCGGGCATCATGGTTGCGCCAGATGGCACGCCGAACGTTCTCGAATTCAACTGCCGTTTCGGCGATCCTGAAACGCAACCCATCCTGTCTCGCCTACAGAGCGACTTGGTCGATCTCTGCGAAGCCGGGCTCGATGGCAAGTTGGATCAGACGACCGCGCAATGGGATCCGCGCGCCGCGGTCGGCGTCGTTCTCGCCGCGGGCGGCTATCCAGAGTCGGTCGATAAGGGTGATGAGATCTCAGGCCTGGATGCGGCGGCACAATTACCGGGCAAGGTTTTCCATGCAGGCACCCAGCTTGCGGACGGTAAAGTCGTGACCAATGGCGGACGCGTTCTCTGCGCCGTCGGCCTTGGCGAGAACGTCAGCAGCGCGCAGCGCGCAGCGTACGCCCTGTGCGAAAAGATCAGCTGGCGCGGAATGCAGTATCGCCGCGATATTGGCTATCGCGCGATTGCTCGAGAGAAGAGCAAGATTTAAAACGCAACACAAAGAGCACAAAGACAGACAGAGCAAAAAAGAGCATCAATGTTCGCTAAGAACTCCTGTTCCATATATGTGCTCTAGGTTCCGTTTTGTGCTCTCTGTGTTCCGTCCGGCGCCTTCCTGACATCCACTTCAAGAATCACCAAGATCGAGCCGTCGCCTAGATCGAAGCTGCGCTCGATTCCCGCTTTGCTTGGAAGTGTCTCGGCGAATGACTTCAGTGCGGTGGCCGGAACCGTGATCCAAATGCCGGTCGGATCGCTTTCCAACTGCCACTGATTGAGCGCGCTCGGACGCACGTTGATTTTGAACGCATGATTGCGCGGAAGTGCGACGATTAGTTCGACCGCCCGGCCCGCGGCGAGCTGATCGAATTCCGCCGAGCTCAAGCGACAGCGGATGGAGTCCGCGGTGAAACGCACTTTCATGCGATGGCGCTAATCATCATCAACAATGATGACCGCCGCATGCGAAACCTCACCGAGCGTAGCGCCGTCGTCCACGGTCGCGAGTTCCACCAAGAACAACTCGGTGTTCTCGACGATCGCATCGCTGACCAGCGGGATCGTGAGATGGACGGTTCGCTGGCCAGCTGGAATTTCCTCGACATCAGGTCCTATTGCGGCGAAGTCGGTGCCCGCCTCCGCGGAATTGCCTTTGAGCGACCATTTGAACTTCACTGCCTGACGCGTCGAGCCCGAGCGCTTCACGACGAGCCGCACCGCTGCATCGCTTTCAGTCGCAACGTAGGTGTCTTTTTCAAACTCGATCGTGTTGTTTGCACTCGGTGCGGACGCGGCCGGTGCTGCCGAAGCGGGAGCCGCAGTGGCTACAGCGGGAGGAGCAACGCGTTCTGGCTGAGTATGTGCCGTCGCCGGCATCTGCGTTGTTGCTGCCTCTTCGCGCACGACCTGTTCGGATTGCGAAGCCGGCTTCGGCGCCACTGGCATAGCACGACTTGCGGGGACCTGCTCAGGTTGCGAACGCGCCGCTGCAGCCGATGCATTCGACTCTTCAGGAGCCAACGATGCTGGCTCGGGGCGCGTCGACTTCTCGTGCTGGCGCATGCCGGACGAAGCATCGCCCGGGCTCGGGCGGTCGTTCGGAACGGCTGAATCCTGCGTTGTGGTTGCAGGCTCGTCCTTGTTCGATGGTGGCGCAGGAACTTGGGTGATCAAGAAAGTCGCAACTGCCGCAGCGATTCCAAGCAGCAGCAACGCGATCCAGATCCCCCAACGACGGGAGATGTCATCGCTGCCGCCTTGAATCTGTTGTGGCAACAACGGCGTGGCATGAGCTTCCGTACATCCCAGTGCGCTCAAGAGATCGGCGACATCGATGCGTCGCTCGACTTTGTCCCACATCAGCGCGTCAGACAGGGCTCGCCATTGTTTGTTCGTAAGCCCCTCGATCCGAGCCGGACGCTTGCCATGCGCTCGCGCGAGCACTGCGGACCGGCCGCCGTATGGGTGTCGACCGGATAACAACTCGTACACGATGCAGGCAAAACTATAGACGTCGTCAACAGGCTCAGGGATCTCGCCGTGTATGCGTTCCATGCTCGCGTAAGCCGGAGCGCCGGTCGAGATTGCATCCGCATTGGGGCTCGCTTGCGTCGCACGCGTGCGAGCAAAACCGAAGCCCAACACGCGAATCTCACCACCGCAGGTGAGCATCACATTCGCAGGTTTTAGATCCCCGTGAACGACACCGCGACCATGTGCGTGACGTAAGGCAGCCCCAATCGCGCCGATCAAGTTCATCGCCTGACTGCGACGAATCGGTTCGTGGTTGAGGCGGTGCAACACGCTGGAAAGCAGTTCACCTTCCAACATTTCCATGACGATGAAGTAAGTCTCACCATCTTGGTCCAGATCGAACACGCTCACGACGTTCGGATGCGAAAGCGCCTGTGCTTGGTGGAACTCGCGCTCGAGTTCGGCCAATGCAGCGCGATCTTCGAAAGAACGCTTGAGCACTTTGACCGCGACAAAACGATCGTTGACGGCGAGGTGTGCGCGGCGCCGATCTAGCGCTTTGTAAACAGTGCTGGAATTGCCGTAGCCGAGCACGCCCTGAAGTTCGTAGCGATCGCGCAAGACATCTCGGGTTGTGCGCGAGCGAGGTGGGCGGGGAGCGGCACGCTCGGCTGCCGGCGGCGTGTGAACTCGTGCGGACGCAGCCTGAGGTTCGGGCACATCGGCTGTTGCAGTCTGAACATCCTGCGTCGGTGCGGGAATCGGAGCGGGCTTTGGCTCGGAACGGACTAGCGTGAGGTCCGATGTATCGTCGGTCGAGGCCTGTGGCACATCTCGCTCGGCAAGCAACTTTCGCCAGCGTGTGCCCGTGGTGTCGAGCGTAGCCTCGGTGGTATCTCGCGGCGCTTCCGTCTGCGTCGCGACACCGAAGACGAGCTGAGCAATATCGCTCTTGAGAGTGCGAGCGAGATCCGGCTCGATCTTGCCGCGGCGTTGATACTGATCCAGCAGCGCCAACGCATCCCAAGGCGCTTCCGAATTGCTGCGGCAGATGGAGAGAAAGGAAGCTTGCATGTCCTCGCGGTCGCATCGCCCAGCCGCGTAGTCGTCCAGCCAACCGGCAAGGACGGCGCGGGCGTCTTCGACCTCATTCGGGTCGTCGTCGATCGACACGCTCATATAACGGTGAGTCTAAGCTTGGAGGGCGCCAATTACACTTGTCGCTCGGGCCCGACCGGCTGGATCCGCAGGTCTTTTTGCATTCGATAGTCATCCATAACGAAGCCACCACCGATATCGATCACGATCTCGGCCGCAATTCTGAATCCAAGCCGCTCGTACGCTTTCACGCTCGGATTGCCTTTGTTTACGGTCAGCCAAAGCGTCCCTAGGCCGCGTTCGCGGCCGAGCCGCTCAATGAACTCCATACAAGCGCGTCCAGTTCCCGCCCCTCGGCTCCGACCGAGTAAATAAAGCTTACTTAAGAATAGCCGTCCCTCGTCGGGCTGCGGTTGTAGGGCAAAGTAGCCGATATCGGAAGCATCTCGGCGGACCACAAAATATTCATATCCGCTCGCGATCTGCGCAGCCATCGCTTCGGCGGTTTGAAACTTTGTCACCATGTAGTCGACCTGAGCTCGACCAATGATGGGTACGTAGTATTCGTACCAAATCTCCCGCGCCATTGCCGCGATCGCATCGAGCTGCTCGGTGTCACGAACGGGCGCGAATTCCAGCTCTGGGTGGCTCATGTCGGCTTCTCGACAGACTGCTCTGAGTGAACGCCCAAGGCGGCATTCAGTCGATCTTTATCGAGAGCGCGGCACCAAGCCGAGACGACAATCGTCGCGACCCCGTTTCCGACAAGATTTGTCAGCGCCCGCGCTTCAGACATGAACCGATCGATTCCCAAGATCAGCACCAAGGCGGTCGCGGGCAACGTGCCGAGCGCTGACAACGTTGCCGCGAGCACGATGAATCCGCTGCCCGTCACGGCTGCAGCACCCTTCGAGGTGAGCAATAGGACGGCGAGCAATGTGAGCTGATGCCACAACGTCAGCCGCGTGTTCGTCGCTTGCGCGATGAATACCGCCGCCATGGTGAGATAGATCGATGTGCCGTCCAAATTGAATGAATAACCGGTCGGGATCACGAGTCCCACGACAGACTTTGCGCAGCCTGCATGTTCGAGTTTCGCAATCATCCGCGGCAACACGGATTCGGACGAGGACGTTCCCAGCACGATGAGCAATTCATCGCGAATAAACCGCACGAATCTCAAAATGCTGAATCCGTGATAGCGCGCCACTGCGCCAAGCACAACCAGCACGAACAAGATACAGGTGAGATAGAAGCAGGCCATCAGTTTCCCCAGCGAGAGCAACGAGCTCGCGCCGTATTTGCCGACCGTCGCGGCCATCGCCCCGAACGCCCCAATTGGAGCAAGGCGCATGATCATGCCGACGATGCGAAACAAGACCCCACTCAAGCGATCCACGAAATCGCGAATCATCTGCCCACGCTCACCGACTGTGTGTAACGCGAATCCAAATAGAACGGCGACCAACAGAACCTGCAAGACCTCGCCCTTGGCGAATGCGTCGATGAGTGTGTTCGGAATGATGTTCAGCAGGAACTCGACGACACTTTGGTGTTGAGCCGCTTGTGTATAGGCCGCGACTTGCCGTGGGTCCAGACTCGAGACGTCCACGTTCATTCCAGCTCCCGGCTGGACCATATTGACCACAACCAGCCCAATGATGAGCGCCACAGTACTTAGAACCTCGAAGTAGATGAGCGCCAACAGCCCGGTTCTACCCACGTCTTTGAGGCTTTCCATCCCGGCAATGCCCGTCGCGACGGTGCAAAAGATCACCGGTCCGATGAGCATTTTGATCAGCTTGATGAAGCCATCTCCCAAGGGCTTCATCTGCACGGCGGTATCGGGTGCGAAGTAACCCAATGCGATGCCGATAGCTACAGCTATCAATACCTGCACATACAACGAGCGGAAAATCGACCCGCGTTGCGAATCCAACGGCAGCTCCTGGAATTGAGAGCTGGGGATCATACGACACACTTAACGAGTACTGCGCCACCCGATCAGCGACGGGTCACGGGTCACGGGTCACGGGTCACGGCCAGGAGCCTCGGACGCAGCACAAACGCAGTCAAGGTTCCATGAAGAGCGGAGGAAGACGTAACACAAGGAGCACATAGAAATACAAAGACCATCAAAAAAGAGAGCGCTGCGTTGAGCAAAAAAAGAATGTGATGAAGTGAAACCGCTTCGCGCGTGAACTGGTGGAGCTCGAAGCAAACGAACCATTGGCGCATAGTCACGCGCAGATTTCACTGGCTGACTTTTTTCCTTCTCTGACACGCATCCGTTGCGTTGAGTCCGACCTTCGGCCGCGGCCAAGATCGCCCTTCTTCTATGCGACAGCCGGTGCGCTCTGTTTGGACGTCGCCCAAATGCGGCCTTCGCGAGAATCGAATCGGACAATCATTGTCGCGGCGCGGTCATATTCTTTGCACTCGACCGGCAAGCGCGAATCCGCAAAGTACGCTTTAACGAGATCAAGAACAGTTGCAGCAGCGTCCTGAAGTCCAGAATCCTTTGGCGTATTCGCAAGGATCGTCACGCGCCAGCTTTGCTTGCGTGCACCGATCGAACGCAACTCTTTGCAGAATCGATCCATCAGCAGCAGATCCGAACTCAACGTGTTGTCCGTTACATCGAGCGGCACCCCATCGGCTCGCGCGACATACCTCAGGTGCAATAATCCGCCGACCCCCTGCGTGTCATCGTAGAGACACACCGCCAACGCTCCGTGTAGCTCGCACGCGAGCACGCTTGCGTCCGCGCACACGCGAAATGCATCGGGTTCGACCGGGATCTCTATAGGAGGGTTGGTCATCGGGCGCGATCATGCCGTCCGGACTGGGTCGCAATTGAGGACTAGGTCACGAAACCGCGAGCACACGCAAGAAGTGCCAAAGTTTGTCACACAACCGCGACAGTAAATCGTTATTGCCGCGGGCGAATCCCGCCAAAACTCAGGGACGAGGTCGCAATGAAAACCTCGCGCAAGAAGTAGATCATCGCCGCAGCGAGACACAGCAATGCGATCACGAATGCAATCGCGATCGGTACCGACAGATCGACGTGCAGAGACGAACTGATGAACAGCGCGGCGACCACGAGCGACACCAGCAAGCCGCACAGCACGCACAACGTAATGGCACGATTAATGAGCGTTGCTCGTTTGAACAGCACGCCTAATCGAGTGTGCAGATCCTTAGCGACGTCATCCGGAGCTGTGGGGAGCCGCTCTTCCATAGCCCGCGCGCGATCAATGATTCTGCCGATGCGGCTTGCCAGTACGTTCAGGGTTGCGCCGAGGCCTGCGAGCAAGAAGACAGGCGCGACTGCGAGCTGAATGACCTGAGCGACACTAGCGACGTGGGGGACTTCCATAGGGTCAATGACTTCTTCTGCAAACCTTTGCGCAACGCTCCGGGGCCGGAAGGCCGGCAGTGAACGCGAATCCGTACTGCCTTGCAACCCTTTTGCAGCTGCCCGCATCCAAACGGCGCCCTTCACACTCAACGGAGACGCTTATGAAACGCCTTGCCTTATTGGTGCTGCCCTTGTTGGCGATGACAGCACACGCCGACGATGTCTCGAAGGTCAACGGCAGCGTACACGTTCGCGCGGGCGAATCTGTCGAAGACGTCTCTTCGGTGAATGGCGGAGTTCATATCGATGAGAATGCCACCGCCAAGAAGGTAGAAACCGTCAATGGCGGCATCGAAGTCGGATCGGGCTCGACTGTCGAGAGCATCGAGACAGTCAACGGCGGCATACATCTCGGCGCTGGCGTCAAAGCCGCGGAAGTCACTACTGTGAATGGCGGATTGACGTTGGGTGAGAACAGCCGGGTCGCGCACGACGTATCCGCAGTCAACGGTTCGATCCAACTCGCAAAAGGGGCTGAAGTCGGCGGTGAACTGAGCAATACCAACGGCAAAATTGCCCTCGATGCTGCTCACGTTGTCGGAACGATCACGACCACCAACGGCGGCATCGATATCGGCGCCAACTCGCGAGTCGATGGCGGCATTCACGTCGAGAAGCCACACACGAACTGGTTCGGTTCATCCAGTCACAACAAGCCACCCCGTATCGTGATCGGCCCGAATGCCATGGTGAAAGGAACACTGAAGTTCGATCGACCGGTTCTACTCTTTGTGAGCGACCGTGCGACCGTGGGCAAGATCGAAGGTGCCAAACCAATCAAGTTCAAGGGCGACCAACCGAGCGATGCGGATGAGCGCGCGGCCCTAGCGCAATTGGACTGAAGACCGGAGCAACACAAAGAGCACAATGGGAACACAAAGCTCACAGAGATGAGCCGATCATGACATTTGTCTTTTTTGCTCTCTGTGGCTCCCTTTGTGTTCGTCCGATTCTCTGCTTCGGCGCCCGGATGGCCATGGCGAGGCGCGTGATCGCCATGTACCGTATGCACCCGCCAAAACCAACAAAGCGGGTGCAACGGTATGCCGGCCAAATTCGTCAAGAGCATCGGACGCACACTCGATGCACGTCCTGATCGACTGGACTTGCGAGATCGTGAATTCACCCCTAGCGTCGTTTCGCTACCGGACTGCTGGCCTCACGATGACGCGATTCGCAAACTCGTCCCCGCGTACTGCAAATCCGGCCTGATCCTCGATCAAGGCAACGAAGGCGCGTGCACTGGCTTCGGCCTTGCGTGCGTCGTCAACTATTTGCATTGGCGCGTCGCGCTCGCGAACGGCACCGCGAAGCGCAAACACGACGCCGTCAGTCCGCGAATGCTTTACCACCTCGCGCGTTTCTACGACGAATGGCCCGGCGAGGATTACGATGGGTCGAGCAATCGAGGCGCCCTAAAGGCGTGGCACAAACACGGTGTGTGCGCCGAGAAATACTGGCCGTATCGCGATGCGCGAGGCCACGTCCGCTTCATCAAGCCGCATGACGGATGGGCAGAAGACGCGCTGACCCGCCGACTCGGCGTGTACTACCGGATCAATCGTTCCTCTGTGGTCGATATGCAGGCGGCGATTCTCGAGATCGGCGCAATCTATGTTTCGTCCGACGTGCACGACGGCTGGGCACTCGCGAGCGACAAGCCGATCCGAGGTCATGCGTCCCTGCCAGTCGTGAAGCCCATCAAAAAGCGCGATTCGATCGGCGGCCACGCTTATGCGCTCGTCGGCTTCAATCGCACCGGCTTTGTGCTGCAAAACTCGTGGGGAATGAAGTGGGGCAATTGCGGCTTCGCGGTCCTGCCTTACGAAGAGTGGATCCACTATGGAACCGACGCATGGATCGCCGCGCTCGGCGTTCCCGCGATCGCGAAGATGTCAGGCGTTCCGGTTAAGAGCAAAGAAAAGACCGTGCTTGCACGTGCCGGCGGGGTCGCATTTACGACCACGAGTGCACGAACGCCGCGGCCGCAGGTGCGCAAAGAAGTTGCACGCTGGGCGGCGGATCTCGCCTATCAACACGCGATCGTCATGGGAAACGACGGCATGGCAATCAACCGCATGATCACCCATGAGAACGCATGCAGCGCGATACAGGATGTCGTCTGCGATGCGCCTCTCTCCTATTTCAAAAAGAATCGCGGGCCGAAGCGCATCGTTCTTTATGCGCACGGCGGATTGAATTCGGAAGATGCGGCGATCGAGCGCATTCAGGTATTGGCGCCGTACTTCAAAGCCAACGGCCTGTATCCGATTTTCCTGATTTGGAAAACTGGCGCCACGGAAACCCTGACTTCCATTCTCGAAGATGAATTGAAGAAGATTCCGCGTCCCGAGGGCGACATCGGTGACCTGTTCGATCGAGTGAAAGAAACCGCTGCGGAAGTTCTGGACCGCACCATCGAAGTTTTGGCGGGCCCGGCCGCAAAACCTATCTGGAGCCAGATGAAGCAGAACGCACTTGCGGCAAGCGATGCCGATCGTGCCTGCACCTTGCTTGCCGATGCACTTGTGTCGCTGTCAAAGGCCGCCGGCGATGTTGAGTTCCACTTCATCGGCCACTCAGCGGGCTCGATTATTTTGGGCCACATGCTAGGTCTATTGCAGCAACGCAGTCTTAAAGTAACAAGTTGCCATCTGTACGCGCCCGCATGCACCGTGCGGTTCGCGCTCGATCACTATGTCCCTGCGATTCAGAATAAGACGCTCAATGCAAAGCGCTGGCACATTCATGCACTCAGCGATGACAACGAGATCTGCGACAGCGTGGGTCCGTACTGCAAATCGCTTTTGTATCTGGTGAGCCGCGCGCTCGAAAGCTGCCACAAGATGCCCATCCTTGGCTTAGAACAAATATTCCAAGCCAAAGCGCTTCCGAAGTGGAACGACAATGAAATCGATACAGTGAAACGCTGGCAGGCATTCTGGGCGGCAAGCGGACTCAAACTGGACATCGTCTCCGATAAGCAAGTCTCGACCGGATCACTCGGACCGAAGATTCCGGCCGCACACGGCAGCTTCGACAATGACGCATTCACGATCGAAGCCACATTGAAGCGCATTACCGGATCCGCTCTCTCCCTACCCCATCGAGTGGATCGATTACTGACGGCAGGCGTTTGCTTGACGTTCGCCGCATTGACGAGCACCTTGGTGCTCGTC
>JAEWBG010000001.1 GCA_023391335.1 Pseudomonadota bacterium
AGCCATCACCTTCGTCAGGGCAGCCGTCAGCGTCGTCTTGCCATGGTCCACGTGACCAATCGTGCCTACGTTCACATGCGGCTTCGTACGTTCAAACTTCTCTTTGGCCACAGCAGCGGTCCTCTAAGCGAATGCGTTGTTGAATCGGAAACTTCTTAACTAGTGATGAAGTGAGTGGGTGAGAAAGTGAGCCGTGCCGGACAACACGATGTCCCACGCCCTTCACTTCCTTACCCTCTCACTCCATCACCCCTTCTCAATCTGGAGCCCACGACCGGGATTGAACCGGTGACCTCGTCCTTACCAAGGACGTGCTCTACCAACTGAGCTACGTGGGCTCACCGATCCAGGCTGCCCCGGATCTCCTCTTAATCTATATGTCCGCAATGCTCGTCCCCATCGCGAGTCGCAATGGAGCGGGTGATGGGAATCGAACCCACACCATCAGCTTGGAAGGCTGAGGTTCTACCATTGAACTACACCCGCAGAGGTGGTGGAGGGGGTAGGATTCGAACCTACGAAGGCATAAGCCAGCAGATTTACAGTCTGCCCCCGTTGGCCGCTTGGGTACCCCTCCGCGGACATAAGAGCCGCGCATTCTCTTCGCCGAGGTATGGAGTGTCAACCGCAACTTGGCACGATTTCCTTACCTTCTGCACCGCAGCGGTCGCTTAAGTCAGGTCGCTGCCCGCCGATACACCGGACGGAGCACGAAATCTGCCCGCTGTAGGCCATTCCCTAGACCTTCGATGCAGCTTCAAGACTTTGAAAACCGCCTGAAGGCGCAAATCGATTTCCCGAGCCCCTCCGCGGTGGCAACGGAAATCATTGCGCTTGCCCGCGATCCGGACATCGAAATGTCCAAAGTTGCGCAAGCGGTCGGGCGGGATCCAGCGATGACGGCCAAGATCCTAAGGATCGCCAACTCAGCTTTCTACGCTCAGCGGCGACCTAGCACGAACCTGCGCCAGGCGCTGGTGATCATCGGTTTGAATGCCGCTCTCACGTTGGCCCTAAGCTTCTCGCTGGTCTCGTCGATGCGCGCCCTCAAAGCCGCAGGCATCGACTACCCACGGTTTTGGCGCCGCTCGCTATTGGCCGCCACGGCTGCCCGGGCGTTCGGGGAAGCATCCAAGATCACTCAAGCAGAGGACATCTTCCTGGCCGCGCTGCTCCAGGACATGGCGGTACTCGCAATCGATCGCGCGTCCCGCGATTTCTATAGCAAGCTGAAACAGCCCGCGACGCATGCCGATTGGATCGTCTATGAAGTTCAGCATTTGGGTCGCGATCACGCGCCCTACTCGGCGATGCTGCTGAAGACATGGAACTTGCCCGAACGGATTTGCCGGGCCGTCGAGTACAGCCACGAGCCTCAGACCCTGAGCGGAACGACGGAGGAAGGCCGATTCGCCCGTTGCGTGGCACTGGGAAGCGACCTTGCCGAAGCCGTCTTGGCGGCCGACCGAGGTACCGCAGTCGGCGATCTTGCGAAGCGCGCTCACTCGCTGCTCGGCATGAGCCACGAAGCGTTCAATGAAGTGGTCACGCGAATTCTCTCTCTGATCCCAGAAACCGAGGCGCTGTACGAAACCAGCATCATGGATCCGGACGGTGCCGAGAACCTGCTGGCGGAGGCGCGCGAACTACTCGCTGTTCGCAATCTGCATGCATTGCAAGAAGTCAGCACGCTGCAAGCGACAACCAGCGTTCTCCTGACGCGAACCGAGGAAGCAGAGGACTCAAGCCGGCGCGATCCTCTCACTGGGGTACTAAATCGGCCGTGGTTGGATCGCCTGCTCGACCGCGAATTCACTCAAGCGGTGGTCTTTGGCCGTGATCTGAGCATCGCCCACGTAGACCTCGACCACTTCCGCTACGTCAACGAAAAACACGGAATGAAACTTGGCGATCACGCCCTGCAAAGCTGTGCCCAAAAACTACAGGCGTGCGTGCGCGGCAGCGATTTGGTAGCTCGTTTCAGCGGCGAAGAGTTCATGGTTGTGCTGCCTGGTGCGGATGCGGAAGTTGCCAAACAAGTGGCGCAACGAATGCTGCATGCCCTGGCCACCACCAATCATGGCGATACCGATCACGACATACGCATCACCGCATCGATCGGCGTTGCAACGCACACCGTAAAGCAGCGATTCCCCAGCACCCTTGCGCTATTGGAAGCAGCGGATCACGCGCTCTATGCAGCGAAGCTGTGCGGACGAAATCGCTTCGAGTGCTACGCCGAGGTTGCGAACACGGGTAGAAGCTCGGTCGGCAACCAGCGCTGAGAGCCGACGAAAGAAGGGAATCAACGCGATGCTATCGCTCAGGGCTTTCCCAAGTCGACTAGTTCGACCTGATTGGCGGTAAAACTCTCGCCAAGGAAACGGCTGCCAACTCGAGCAAATCGCTCCGGCCCGTCCGTGGCCATGAGCTTCGGCGGACGTGCCATTGACCTATCGCTCAAAAGAGATTGAGAACGTAACTCCCGGGCCAACATATTTGCAGTAGTGCGCGCCGAGTCGACAATGTGGATTGCGCTTCCCACCACATGCGCAAGTGTGGACGTCAGCACCGGAAAATGCGTGCATCCGAGCAGGAGGGTATCGATCTGCTCATCTTTGAGGATGTCGCTCAGATAGCGTCGAGCAATCGACTCGGCAATCGGACCTTCGTTCCATCCCTCCTCTGCCAACGCGACAAATAGCGAGCATGGCTGGGCATGGACCACCGCATCGGGTCTCAGACGCGCAATCGCCCGTTGATAGGCTCCCCCTTGAACGGTTCCCTCCGTGGCCAATACTGCGATGTGACCGGTCCGCGATTCCGCGCATGCCGCTGCCGCGCCCGGTTCGACGACGCCAATCACCGGCACCGGAGCGAATGCGGATCGCAGTGCATCCAGCGCAACCGCAGATGCAGTGTTGCACGCGACGACCAAACACTTGATTCCGCGCCCGACCAAGAACTGCGCCGCTTGAATGGAATAGCGCTCGACGCTTGCTGCGCTCTTGGTGCCATACGGCAAACGTGCGGTGTCGCCGAGATAGATGAATTCCTCTCGTGGCAGTTGAGAGCGCAACGCTCTCAAGACCGTCAACCCACCCACTCCAGAATCGAATACGCCGATCGGCAACTGCGCTTGCTGTGTCTTGCTCAAGGTCTGGCTCAATAGTGCTAGGTGTCGAGATTCTCGACAGTTCTGCGAATCATTTTTACAACGTTGTGAGTATTACGCGCTCTGATCGCAAAGTGTTTTGGGTTCATTCCAACGCAAATGCTTCCAGCACGTCGTTTCACGACATAACGTCTCATAAAACAACTTCGCACGCGACGTACGTCACGGCATAATGCTGCCACGAGCCGCGCTGATGCGCGCGCACGAACCATGACTGCAAATCCATTGAACAATCACTAAAGGGGTTGAGCATGGAGCGTCGTCTCCATACACGTCATCGCGCGCGTACCGCAGTTTACGTTTCCGTTCCTGGCCGTCCCGGCAAGTTATGCCGCGCACGCAATCTGAGTGCAAACGGCGTTTTCATCGAAACGGAAAACTTAGGCCTGAGAAAAGGAGCCACCGTTCATCTCGCTTTTGCGATCAATCTTGGCGTGGTGACCAAGATTCATCGACGCACAGCCATCGTCGCTCACGTATCCAAGGGCGGAACCGGATTGATGATGGAAAGCCTGACTGGCACGCGCTAATTGCTCATTCTGTTTTGAGAAGACCGCGTTCTGCGGTCTTCTCGGCTCACTTCTCTGAGCCGCATTTCCCGCCTGATTCTTTGTGTCTTTCTTTAAGAAACTAACCTTTGCGGATTGCCGCCAGGCAACGAAGCCGACCGGCAACGCGTCTCGGTCTTTCTCTTACATCCGCGACACAAGTCGGATGCAACTCGCTACTCACGATTGATCCGGCGATCGAGCAGCGTCCAACGCTGCAGACACATCACCGGCTCGTACCTATCAACGCATGAGAATGACTACCGCCGTCTTTGCGCGCCTGCTTGCCTGCGCGCTGCTGTTTGCATGTGCAGCGTCGAACGCGGATGCACCGCCAACGCTCGAGCAGCATCGAGGCAAGGTTGTCGTCATCGATTTCTGGGCATCGTGGTGCGGGCCTTGCCGCCAATCGTTCCCTTGGTTGAATTCGATAGCACAGAAATATCGCGACAAAGGCCTAGTGGTGCTCGGCATCAACGTCGATCGCGAACGCAGCGATGCGGATCGATTCTTAAAAGAAGTGCCCGCGAACTTTCCAGTCGTCTATGACCCCGCAGGATCGCTCGCAGCCAAGTATCAGGTCGCCGGGATGCCGAGCACGTTCATCTTAGATCCCGAAGGTCATGTGATCGCGAAGCATGTCGGCTTCAAGAACAGCGCGCGCGCCGATCGCGAAGCGGAACTAGAACGGGCATTGGCAGACAGTCGGCCACAGCAACGAGTTTCGGAGATCCACAAGTGAAGCGAATCATTTTTCTTTGCGCATTGGCGCTTTCGGGCTGTGCTCACGTCGGCGTGCAACCTTGGCAGCGCGATGTCTTGGCGCGACCGGAAATGTCTCTCGATGCGGCACCGATGGATGCAGCGATCGACGATCACATCTATTTCAGCAAAGAAGCGTCGAGTGGCGGCCGTGGGTTTGGCGGCGGCGGCTGCGGCTGCAATTGAGATCAATACATGAGCGATCAAAGCGATCTGAATAGGCTATTGGCCGCGGCAACTTGCGCACTGCTAGGCTCAGGCGCTGCGCATGCGAGCGAAGCCGACTCGTGGAATGTCGACTCCGCGCTGTTGTATTACGGTGAAGATAAGAGCCGCGTGCAAGACGTTAGCGCTCGGGTCGACGCAACGCGCCAGTTCGAGGATGAGCGCTCGCTCAACTTGTCGATAACTGCGGACACGCTGACTGGCGCGTCGGCTAACGGCGCAATTGCAACCGGCAGTCCGCAGACTTTCACGAGCCCATCCGGCAGAGCGACGTACGCGACTCCGCCAAACGAGATTCCGCTAGATGACACCTTCCATGACACGCGTTTCGCCCTGAACGCATCGTGGAGTCAGCCGTTCGCCGAACTCTATTCGCTCTCGGCTGGCCTCGGCTTCTCAACCGAGTTCGACTATCAGCATTTGGGCGGCGATCTTTCCATCGCTCGAGATTTCAACAAACGCAACACGACACTGAGCGCCGGAATTGCGTACTCGAATGACTCGATCAGCCCCGTTGGCGGCGCACCAGTCGGTCTGTCGCAGATGCGCGATGTTGGAGACAACAGCAACAAGCTTGGCAACGACAACAAGAATGTCATCGATCTGTTGTTCGGCTTCTCGCAGGTATTGAACCGCACGACGGTGCTGCGATTGAACTATTCGTACAGCAAATCGAGCGGCTATCTCAACGATCCGTATAAGGTCCTCAGCGTGGTCGACCCAATCACTGGCGACACCATCACTCGGCTGCCGTCCGGAGCAGGTCCGTCAGGCATCTACGTGTATGAGAACCGGCCGGACACACGCACGAAGCAGAGCGTGTACGGCGAACTCAAGCACGCCTTCGGTAAGCAAGTACTCGAGCTCGGTTTGCGATACATGACCGACGATTGGGGCATTAACTCCGAAACAATCGACGGCAGATATCGTTGGCCGCTGAGCGGCGGTTACTACATTGAACCTCACATCCGGTATTACACGCAGACCGCCGCGGACTTCTATCGATTCGATTTGATCGATGGGCAGGCACTGCCGCAGTTTGCTTCGGCGGACTATCGCCTCGGTAAGTTCGACGCCGCGACATTGGGACTGAAGGTGGGCCACGAAACCACGCAAGGCAATGAATGGAACGCGCGTCTCGAGTACTACCAGCAAAACGGCAAAATCTCGCAGAGCGACCTGATCGGCAATCAACTGCAACGTGACAACGCATCGGATCTGAAAGCGGTGATCTTCCAGGTCGGCTATCGATTCGGACGACGATAGCGTCATGACTGAAGGCTCTGCCGATGTTGCGGCGCGCTCATCGCAGATCGGCGACAGGTCTGTCTCGCTCACGCGCGATTCGAACCTATGGACCGCGCGCTTCACTGCCATGTCGTGTCCTTGCGAGGTGTTAATCGAGCAGGCACCTGCTTCGCTGGCGGAACAAGTCGCGCACATCGTGGCTGAGTGCGCGTGGCGAATCGAGCAGAAATTCAGCCGCTACCGCAACGACAACATCGTGGCTGAGATCAACTCAAGCAATGGACGCGCCGTCATCGTCGATGAGGAAACCGCCAACTTGCTCGACTTCGCGGCAACGCTGCATCGACTTTCCGAAGGCCGCTTCGACATCACATCCGGCGTACTGCGACGCGTCTGGAGTTTCGATGGCGGAACGCGTGTACCGACGCAAGCTGACATCGCTGCGATCTTGAAGCTTGTGGGATGGCAAAAGGTGGACTGGCGACGTCCGCTATTGAGAATGCAGTCCGGCATGCAGATCGACTTCGGCGGCATCGGCAAGGAATACGCAGTCGACAGCGCGTGTGCAGGTGTCGAGTCCGTCGCACCCGGATTGAGTTGCCTCATCAACTTCGGTGGCGATGTTGTCGTGAGGAATCTGCGCCACGACGGCCAGCCGTGGCGTGTCGGCGTTGAGCATGCTGATCAAAGAGGATCTGCAACTCAGATCATTCCACTACTGCGTGGCGGCCTTGCAACGAGCGGCGACTCGCATCGATTCGTCATGCACGAGGGCCGTCGCTATTCACACATTCTCGATGCATCGACAGGCTGGCCGGTGGAAGGCGCACCTCGCAGCGTGAGTGTACTAGCCGACACGTGCACGCAAGCAGGCACACTCACGACGCTCGCGATGTTGCGCGGAGCGCAGGCGGAACACTTTCTTTTGTCGAGCGGCGTGCGCTACTGGATCCAGCGCTAAGCCCTTTTCAAGCGACGCTTCAGCCCGGACGCAATCGCTTCCAACTCGGCCACTCTGAACAGCATCGCAGTGCCGAAGAACGCAGCCACTGCGAAACAGACCGTTGCCCCCAGAGCGACGAGCTTCGGCACCAAGGCGAGTGCCGCCCAATTGTCGAGCGCCAAATAGCGTCCCGCGAAACACACGCCAGCCAATAATGCGCTCGGGATCGCAATGCGCATCAGCATCGAGGTCATGTGCGATGTTTCAAGTCTTCCTAATCGCTTTCGCATAATTGCGTACAGGACCAGGAAGTTGATGCTTGCTATGCACGCCGTGGACAGGGCCAGTCCGCGATGGCCCAGCCCTAATCGAAACGTAAAAAACCAACTCAACACGAAGTTGATTGCGATCGCACCCATGCTGACGAGCATAGGAATCCGGCGCTGACCGAGCGCGTAGAAAGAATTCACAAGTACCTTCAAAGCGGCGTAGCCGCACAGACCGATCGCATAGAAACGCAACGCTGCGGCTGCCGAGGCCGTCTGCTGCACGCCGAACTTTCCATGCTGATACAGCACCGACATGATCGGCTCAGCGAGAATCATCAAACCAAGCGTTGCCGGAATACTCATCAAGAAGGTCAGGCGAAGACTACGCGACAGTTCGCTTCGAAATGCGGTGTCCTCTCCCCTCGCGGCAAGCCTCGCGAGTAGCGGCAGACTCACAGTGCCGAGCGCAACCCCAATCACGCCCAGGGGCAATTGCATCAACCGGAACGCAATGGCCAGCCAGAACGTCGGACCGTCACCCAATTGCGATGCGAAGATCGAATTGATCAGCACATTTACCTGAGTGGAGCTTGCCGCGATGAGCGAAGGGCCCATGAGTATGAGCACGTTGCGCACGCCCGGATCGCGCCAGTGAAAATCGAATTGGAATGCGTATCCGACACGCCGCAACGACGGCAACTGCGAGCCGAGCTGAAGCGCACCACCAATCAACGTACCGATCGCAAGGCCATACACCGCGGAGGGGCCAAAGTGAGGATCGATTGCCCACCCGATCACGACGCCACCCACGATAGAGCCGATATTGAAGAAGCTCGACGCCATGGCCGGTGCGCCGAATACATCCTTCGCATTCAGAACGCCCATCACAAGCGCGGCGAGCGACACCAACAAGATGAATGGATACATGACTCGCGTCAGCGACACGGTCAGCTCCGCCTTCGCACCTTCGAACCCCGGCGCAAGAAAGGCGATGAGCCAAGGCGCAAGCACGATGCCGAGCACGGTAATCGCGCTCATAAACACGGCCGCGAGCGTTCCAATCTTGTTGGCAAGCTTCCATGCCGCCTGATCGCCGTCGCTGGCGCTCGTGCGACTGAAGGTCGTCACGAAAGCTGTCGACAGCGCACCCTCGGCAAATAGGTCTCGCAACAAATTCGGAGTACGAAATGCGATCGTGAATGCATCCATGACGACACCGCCGCCGAACAGCGCCGCGAACACCATCTCGCGTGCAAGACCCAAGACGCGACTGAACATGACAGCGATACCGATGAGTCCGGCCGCTTTGGTATTTAGCTTTTCCGACGGTGTGGACAATGCATGCTCCTCGCGAAGGCCGCGATGCTAGTGCAGCGGCGCCCAACCTGCTACACGGACGAAACTTTGCGCCCAGAAATGACGCGACCTGACGACACCGCTCCTTGGCTCGGTCTACTGCACTGATAGAATCAGCCCATGTGCGGACGATACGTTTCCCCAGAACTGGCGGCACTCCAGCGAGAGTACCGCGCGCAACTCAACAGTCAGCTTGGCCTATCGGATGCGCAAGAGCGCGCCTACGAGCAAAGCTACAACGTTGCACCGACACAGCTCGTGCCAGTGGTTCGCGCCATCCGCGAGCAGAACGGCACCAGAGAAGCAGTACTGATGCGATGGGGATTGATTCCGTTTTGGGCGAAGGGCGTGCCGCCCAAGTACTCGACGATCAATTGCACGATCGAAAACTTGGAAACAGCCGCCACTTGGCGCACGGCCTGGAGCCGCGGACAGAGATGCGTCATTCCCTGCGCCGGCTTCTACGAATGGAAGATACTGGAGGACGGCAAGACCAAGCAGCCCTACTTCATCAAGCCTTCCGCGACCGAGACGTTCGCTTTTGCCGGCTTATGGGATCAATCGATCGCAAATTCTGGCGAGAAGATCGTCAGTTGCGCGGTTCTCACCATGCCCGCAAACGAGATCATGCGCGACATTCACAACAGCAAGCAGCGCATGCCAGCGATACTGGAGCACACCGATATAGATACGTGGCTCAGCGGAACTGCGGAACAGGCCCGAGGCGTGCTCAAGCCCTACCCTTCGGACGAAATGATTGCCTGGCCAGTTTCCACGCGCGTGAATTCGCCGAAGAATAATTCTGCGGAACTCATCTCGCCTGTAAACGCCGCATGAGTCCGGCCCACCCGAATCTATTTAGCTTGTCGGAAGCGTCGCGACTTTGAACCAATAGTCGACGATCGTTTGTACCGCCTTACGAAAGCCCTGCAGTTCGAGGGGCTTGCGGATGTAGGTACTACATCGCAGGCGGTACATGCGCTCGACGTCCTCCGGTGCAATCGATGTCGTCAACACGATGACCGGCAGCGATCGCCAAACCTCATCGCGCAGTATCGCCTCCATGACCTCGAACCCGTCCATGGCGGGCATGTTTAAATCGAGCAGCAAGAGATCCGGTCGTTCCAGGCTCGCCCGAGATTGCGATCGCAGGTACTGCATGCAGGCGACGCCGTTTTCGACGTGATGCAATTGGACATCGCTGGATGAATGCTCCAATGCGAGTCGCAACAATTCAACGTCGTCGAAGTTGTCCTCCGCATAGAGAATGCGCCTCGGACCCAATCTTGTTTCGCTCATGACACGCTCCAAAGAGTCGCGGACATTTCAATGCTGGTCGGCGCGGCTAATCACGATGCGGCACGTGCGGGAAAGGCGTGCGACGCATGCATCGGTAGCGTGAAGTAGAACGTACTCCCCTCATCGCGCTTGGACTTGACCCACAACCTTCCGCCATGCCGCTCCACAACCCGCCTGCAAATGGCCAATCCAACTCCTGTGCCCATGTAGTGGCGATCCGTGTGCAGCCGTTTGAACGGTTCGAAAATCTGTTCTCGAAAGCGCTCGTCGATTCCGATGCCGTTGTCTTTCACGCTTATGCAGCGCTCCGATCCACACTGCTCGGCGCGTATCTCGATTTGCGGCGGCAGCGCACTTCGATATTTGATGGCGTTGCCAATCAGATTCTGAAACAACTGCGCAAGCTGCGTGGGCTCGCCATGCACTACGGGAAGCTTATCTGCGACTATCTCGGCACCGCATTCGAGAAGTTGCGGCTGCATCGTTTCCAAAACGTTCGCGACGACGCGGTTCAAATCGACATCGACGAACGCTCGGGTGCTGGCACCGACGCGGGCATACTCGAGCAAAGAAGCGATCAATCGCTCCATCTTGCGAGTGTTTTGCACGATCCGTCCCATCCAATCGAGCTCTCTCGGCTTCGCTCGCTCATGCAATGAGTCTTCCAGCAACTGCGTGAAGCTCGCGATCGATCGCAGCGGGGTCTGCAAATCGTGTGACGCGACGTACGCGAAACGCTGTAGCTCTTGATTGCTGCGAATCAGCGCTTCTTCGGCCATCTTACGTTCTGTGATGTCGTGGGCGACGATCACGGCACCGGCTTGAGTACCATTCATGTACAGCGGAGTCGCCGAGACAACGACGTTCATTCGATCGCCGCCTTTGCGTAGATAGACGGTTTCATAGTTTATGAGGGGCTCTCCTCGCAGCGATTGCATGATCGGACACTGTTCTTCTGGAAAGTCCGAGCCGTCGGCGTGGTGATGATGAATCGTCCCGTGTAGGGGGCAGCCGTGAATTTCCGCGCGCGCAAAGCCGAAATGGCGCTCCACCGCAGCATTGGGAAACGTCACTCGACCGTCGAGATCCATCAGAAACACCGGATCCGCCATCTGGTCGGTCACCGCGCGATTCAGTGCAAGTTGGTAGACGAGCTCGGCACTGCGATGCGTAAGGGTGCGTGCCTTGCTGCGATATCCAAGTAGCAGGAACGCGAGTGTCACGATTGCAACGCTGAGCGAGATGCCGGAATAAAGTCCCACAACTGGACCCAAGCTCCGGTAGGCCGACTCGAAACTCGGCAATGAATAGAAGTTCACAATCCAGTGCCGCTGCCCGAGTGGGAGGATCGTGCGCGATTTATATAGCGAGCGGGATCCGAGCGCCCCCGCGTTCGGGAATTCAAACATCGGCCGGTCTGCAGCGGCGGCGTCGACGATTTCGAAACCGATGCGCGGATATTGTTCCTGCACGTACGCAACCGCATCGCGAGCCAGATCAGCGACTCTTACTGGGCTATAAGCGAATCCCAAGAATCGTCGAGCTCCACCTGCATCTACTCGCGAGTAGACGGGAACGTAAATGAGAATCCCAGGTTGGGTATCGCCGGCGTCATTTTGAATGAGTTGCACAGGCGCGGAAAGCGCAGGCATTCCCGTGACCATCGCTTTATCCATTGCCTCGCGACGCACCGGATCGCTATACATGTCATAGCCGAACGCGCGAAGGTTTTGGCCACTGAATGGCTCCAAATACAAGATGGCGGTGTATGCAGAGCGCACCCCAGCCGGTCGCACTTGGTACTCGTGGAATCCTTCATCTCTCACCTGCCGTTCGTGCGAAGCCAAGCGATTCGGCTCGATCCACTCACTGAAACCCACGCCCATCGTGCCCTGAGGACCTGCGAGTTCCTGGCTGACCACGTATTCATGCCAGTCGGCACGCGACACCGAACGCGAAGCGGCGAACAATCCGCGAGCACCGAGCAGAGTCTGCGTCGCATGATCCAGCGACACGGCAATATCGTTTGATATCGGCGTGGATTCGACAGAGAAAGCCTGTGCCGCCAGGCGCACGGCAGCCGAGGCCAAGTAGAGATAAAGCCATGCAGTTGCGGCCAGCAGAAGCATCAAGGAGACGAACCCCGCCAGCAGAAATCGCGTCGGCAGCACGACCTGCTGCAATATCTGAGTGGTTGCAGGCAAGCTCAGCACCCCGATACACAGGAGCAGGATCGCAGTCGCCGTAAGCAATGACATTTCGCCGAGCAGCGCGACACGCATTGACGCGTCCAAACCGAATGCGTGGCCGCTGAGGGAGAAGATCGCGATCGCACCGGCCACCACTACAGCGATGGGTGCGAGGTAACTTCGAGCGTAAGAACTCAGGATCAACGCTGGGCCGAGTAACACCAGGCACGCAGCCGTGTTGAACCCCATGCGGCCCGGCACGGAATATCCAGGCACGATATCCCGCACGAACAGTTCATCGATTTTCAGATCGATGCCCAACACGTATTCGGCTAACGATGCGCATCCGAAAAAAATCGGGATCAGAGCGAAGGCGACGCGGCTCCAACGTCGAGCTGAGGTCGAATCCGAGCGTGCGGCCGCAAGCGCAACGGCAAGCGCTATCAAGCTCAACGCTGTATTGAATTTGATTCCCTGAAGCTGCGGCGCAATCGCGATAAACCGCGGGAACGGCGGCCAATGGCGCAGCACTCCAAGCAAGCCAATCCCACCTGCGAGCAAACTCGCAAGCGCGGGCACCCACTTGAGCATCTGCGATCCTATTCTGCTCTCGCGCCGATCAGGCACGTCCGCCTGAATGGATGGAAGCGCATTGCTAGACATGAAGCCGAGAGTTCAGCAATCCACGTCTTACACCGATACGAGGACTTCCCGTCACGCCCTAAGTACGTTGCGCGCGTGCTGATGCACCAGCGCAATCGAAGCGACGCGCTACCAATCAGGATGTTAGGAGGAAGATGGTGCCGGCTGAGGGATTCGAACCCCCGACCTACGGTTTACAAAACCGTTGCACTACCACTGTGCTAAGCCGGCATTCTAGGGAGGTGTTGGCAGTTGAGGGTTGGCAGCCAGATCGGAGCCGCCGCAAACGCCGGGCGCGATTCTAGCCGATTGAGGCTGGTCGGGACAGATCCAGGTGGGTCAGTGAGACGTGAGAGCGCTACGCACGTGAGCATGGCTGGCCTCCCTCACGTCCTCACGCACCCTGCGGGCATGCCCTCATTTCCAGTCGCATGATGCGACCGGTTGCGGATTGCAGTATCGAGGTGTCGATGACTTGGCCGGGCTCTTTCAAATCGACATCGAGCCAATAGACGGAACCTTCGCGTTTGCGATCATCGATGCGAGGCTCGAGTCCTAGCGCCCGAACTTGAGCCGCACGGCGCTCGGCGCGGTTGTAATCGGAGAACACTCCCAGCGATAACACGTTCGGCGGGTCAGTGCCGGGCATTAGATAAACGTCAGTAATCCCATTACCGTTGAGCGTCTTGATCGCGGTGTCCGCTTCGGATCGGGTCGCCAAGTTCTGAACACTGACCCAGTAACCAATCCAAATTTCGCCATTCTCGACTCGCTGCCGAGGATCGAACCCTGCCGCTCGTAGCGAGGCTTGCGCCTGCGATGCCTGCGCGAGATCAGCGAACGGACCGATACTCGTGCACCTAGAAGGCGCTTGCGATGTCTCAGGCGTTGCACCCGCTGCGGCCGGGGCGACGGCGGGTGGTTGCACAGGATTGGCCGGCGGAGCCTCGGGCGATTCGGCTTTCGGCACTTCCTTGGCCAGAACCAATCGCGGCGGCAGGTTGGCCGTGCGGACAGGCGCGCGATCGAGCGGATTCACGTGCACGACCACGAGCTGCGACCATACAAAGTACAGCGCATTCGCAAGAATTAAAGCCAGACAAAACGTTCGCATGCGATCAGGCAGATTCGATGTGAATGATCGATCCGTTTGAACTGATGGACGCGCTCACTGGTGCGCGCTACCCCAATATGCGGCGATGTTGGTTATCTCCGCGCTGGTCAATTCCAGCTTGCGCTTGTGCTTGATCTTGCCGACGACGATATCGCGAATCAGGCTCTCGAGCGCAGCCGCATCCTCGCCTTCCCAATCATCCGCCTCATGGCATTCGCCGCACTTGGCATTAGCCGCTGTTTTGCCTGCTTGCAGGTCCGCGGCAAAACTCACCGATCCGAACCCCGTCACCGCAATCAGCGCAACCATCGTCCGAATCGCCACGGAATTCTCCATTTCGAAAGCGCCGCCAATCATACCCGACTCGAGCATCTAGCCGAGATAGCGATGCAGCTAAGCAATCACAGAGCTGCCAATCCCTCTCCTAGTGTCCTGGCATCCGGCACGAAATGCGTCATGACGAATGCTGCACACATTAGGAGCGCCGCAGCCACCGCAAATGGCAGCGCCGTACTTCGCACTGCGGAGTTCAGCCAATGACGCTGACTTGATTGGCGCAGCCTACGATACAGGGTAACGGACATGACACCGTCCACGAGCAATTCTGCGAACAGCGTCGGTGCCGAGTAGATCACCGACACACATGCGAACAAGATCATCACCAGGAGAGTAAGAAGCGCTAGAGCAAGGGCAAGTGGAACGCCAGCCTCATGCGCCTCCAAGAGGTTCGCCGAATCTCCGCAATCGGCAACCTCAGGAAGTGTCGTAAGCCCATCAGAACTTGCCCCGCCGTCCCAATTGTTGCTCGCACCGCCACCTCCGAAGTGCCCACCAGATCCGTAGTGCGATTGATTCGAACCGGTCTTCGACGGAAGCGAGTTCGCCAAATCCGTGATCGCCTCGTCGAGGCCTTCGTAATCGCTCGGACTGGTACGCAACCATAGCCAAAGGAGAAACAGAAACGCCAAATAGGCGCATCCAGTGGCTAGTCCGTATCGCAGTGGCATGGCTTCCACGCCCGCGTGGAGAAGCCAGAATGAACTCAAGAAACCCGCGCCGCCCGTTAACGCGACGATAAGCATCATCTGCAACCGAGGGAGCCCACGCCGTTCGAGTTCAGCCCGCACGCGAAATACAAGGGCAACCCGCGAATGAATCTTAGGTTGCGTTCGAGATGCTCGCCTTCCACGCGAGGACGTATTTCTCATGGAACCAGTTCACCGCAGCGCCGCATAACACGCAATGAGCGGTCGGCAAACAGCGGCAGCCTACCGGCCAGCTCCCAAACTGAGGATCCGAATATCAACTTTCGACTCTTCGCTCCTCTCTAACTTTCGCCATCTGTATTTCTAATTGTTCTAACGATTATTTTGGCGTAAATCCTCATGCAAGGCTCGGCAGTCAAGCATCGAATCTCGCCGATCCCTCACGCGATCTTCAATGATGGAGGGCACAGCAGCAATGAGACATAGCACCTTGGCAAACGAATTCGCGGGAGCCTTGATTCCGCAACGTCGCGTCCTCTGTGCCAGCGATCTGAATCCTCGCTCACGCGCAGCATTGCAACGCGCAGCACTCGTCGCACAGCAGATGGACGCCGCACTCGTCATCGTCCATGCCGTCCCTCATTCGCATTCAGAACGCGAACTGCGTTCGCGCTCCAACCGGGCGTACGTCCGGCTGCTTACTCACGCCGAAGAAGTGCTCGGAACATCCGCTGACGCGCTCAACATTCTTGTGCGTCCCGGCGATGCCCTCGATGTCATTTCCCAAGCCGCGACCGAATGGAACGCAGATCTAGTGGTACTCGCCGCACCCGAGCCTCGTCGTCTTGATGGCATCACGGGAACGACGGCGGAACGAATCGTGCGCGCCACGAAACGCCCCGTGCTCGTGGTGCATGGAGCGGCTCAATCGCACTATCGCAACGTCGCGCTTGCCGTAGATATGTCACGAGCTTCGATGCCCATGGTCCGTCGGGCAGTTGCGTTCGGAGTAATCGACGATGCGGACACGGCGGTGGTTCACGCGTTCGAGCCGCCCTATCACACCCTGATGCATTCGAGCGGCATCGCGCCCGATCAGATCGAGCGCTACAAGGAGGGCTGGACCGAGGAGCTGAAATCGCAGCTGGGCGCGACGCTCGCGAAGTCCGGCGTCGCATTGAACCGTGCCCGCCTGGTGGTCCGAGCCGTACCAGCGATGACGGCCATTCAAGACACCTTGAGCGACACGGCGACGGAACTGCTGATCATCGGGGCGAGCCGGTGGTTCTTCCTCAAGCGCTTATTGATCGGCAGCGTGGCAGATCGACTGCTTCGCAGCGTAACGTGCGACGTCATGGTGATCCCGAGCGAGCGCGACGAACCGCTGTTCGATGCCTCCTCCCCGACGCGCGGCCGCATCGACCACGCGGTTGTGCCGTAGCACTCGGACTAGGAGTCGCGGTGGGTCGCGGCGGGCTGCGCACTTTGCGACGCCTGCCGCGCTCTATTTCTATACTGCGCTGCCTGCATCAAGATCACCGCAACCACAGGCCCGCTCACGACCATGAACAGTGCAATCAATAGCTCTTTCACGGATGGGAAGCCCGCGAGCGCTGAGGAATTCAGCATTGAGGCCAGGAGCACGGACCCGACGCCGACTGTGTTGCTCATGGAAGGTCCGTGCATGCGCGCAAAGAAATCCTTGAAACGCAGTAGCCCAAAGGAACCCAGTAACGAGGCCAACCCACCCATCACCAGCAGCACCGATCCCGGGATCGTGACCCACAGCGGCAGAGCGCTCATGGCTCGATCACCTCGCCTCGCAACAAGAATTTTGCCAGCGCTATCGTGCCGACGAAGCCGAACAGCGCGATAAGGAGAGCCATATCGAAATAAATCTGGGATGCGGACCGAATTCCCAGCGCAAGTACCAGCAGCATCCCATTCACGTACAGAGCGTCGAACGACAGCACGCGATCTTGTGCTGCCGGCCCTTTGAACAGACGCAAAGTTGCATTCAGCATGGCAACAGCGAAACAGATCTGCGCGAACCAAAGCGCGTACGTGAACACCTGCGTCATTCGAATATTCTCTTGAGCGGCTGCTCATACCGCTCTTTGAAATTGCGCACCCACTGCTCCTCACCATGCAAGTCGAGCACGTGCAACATCAGCGTGCCTCCATCCGGAGAAATACCAGCCCAAGCCGTGCCCGGCGTCGACGTCACAATCGTCGCCAAAATGGCGAGTGCGTGCGCATCGCGCAGCTCAATCGGAATCGCCAGGAAGCCGCTTCGAATCGGCCGGTTCGTCAAACCAAGCACAATGCGTGCAACGCCAACATTCGATCGTAGTACATCTAGGAGCACATGAGCCGCGAGCGGCGCCAGCAAATACCAGTGCTTCAACCTCGCACGACGCGGCCGGACACGTGCGGACACAGTCGTAAAGAAAGCTGCGAGCAGCAAACCCAAGACGAGATGACCCGCACTCAAGCTTCTGTTGAGCAACAGCCACATCACGACGAGCAAGATCAAAAACAGGGGCACGAATCGATTCATCGCTGCGCCCGAGCTGCAGACGTGACCACGCGAATATAGACATCGGGCGAGTGCAAGGAGCGCGCGGCTGATTGTAGGTACGTCATCACTGGACTCGCAGCCACCGTGAGCCCCAAACAAAGAAGAATGAGAAACGCCGTCGGTGCGACTTCGATGATGCGCAATCGCGGCACTTTGCGGCCAGCAATGGGCCAGAACAGCCGCAGACCGACGCGGGTCATCGCAATCATCGCAGCAACGCCAGTTACCAGTACCGCTGCACAAAAAATCCAGACATACGCGTCAATGTGGCCGTCGACACCGGACGGCGAGCTTTGTGTCAATGCGGCATGCAGTAGCGTGAACTTGGCCACGAATCCCGACAACGGAGGCAACCCTGCGGCGAGTAACACGCAGCAAATGAAGGCCAGCCCCAGAAACGCCATGGCAGCCGGAATGGCGATGCCGACTTCATCGCTGGGAGAGAATGGGTCAGTCGGTTCCGGCACGCCGAATCCGGAGTACGTCTCATCTGGCAACGGAGCGAGATCGGCAGCCTCACGAACCCGCAACGTTCGGGTTCGCTGCGCGAGGCCATTCAGCATGAAGAACGCACTAGTGGTGAGCACGGAACTCGCTAGATACAGCAACACCGGAGCAGTCATGGCTTCGATGCGCAGGCCGAGCGCCATGAACAGGAGCCCAGTGGACGCCACGAGCGAGTAGCTCACTACGCGTCCCAAATGGCGAGCTGCGAGCATACCGAACACGCCGTAAACGATCGTCGCCCCGCCACCGAAGAAGAGGCCCACATCGATGAACGACGTCTGTTGGTCGGCGGACGCAAGCAAGGTCCCAACGCGCAGCACCGCATACACCCCCACTTTGGTCATCAACGAAAACACCGAACCGATCGGCGAGCTCGCTGCAGAATACGTCGCTGGCAACCAAAAATTCAGCGGCCACACTCCGGCTTTGGTGAGGAACGCGACACCGAGAATCGCTGCACCCGTTTCGAATAGCGCACGGTCTTGCGGCGCAAGTGCCGCAATGCGCGCCGGCAGATCCGCCATGTTGAGCGTGCCGGTCATGCCGTAAATCATCGCAACACCGATCAAGAACAGAAACGCAGCGACTAAGTTGACCGTGATGTAGTGCAGCCCTGCTTTGACGCGACCGACGCCCGAGCCATGCAACAACAATCCATATGACGAAGCCAACAGCACTTCGAAGAATACGAACAGGTTGAACAAATCGCCGGTCAGGAACGCGCCATTTAAGCCCATCAGCAAAAACTGAAACATCGAATGAAACGCCGGCGCGACGCGATCCCAATACGCCAGCGAATACACCAAGGATGCGAGGCCCACGACTGAGGTCAGCAAGAGCATCAGCGCGGAGAGCCTATCCACGACCAGCACGATGCCGAAGGGAGCAGGCCAGTCTCCGATCGAATAGACGCCCACGCCTTCGGTCCACATGTCAGGCTTCGCATCGGTCGTGAGATACAGCAGCGTCAACGCCGCCGCGGCTTGGACCAGCACCGAACCAACGGCAAATGCGACACGCAGCCCGCGTCGTTCCGCGAGAAACAATTGCAGCGCACCGACGAGCAGCGGCGCGAGAATCGGCACGATGAGCAAGTGATGCAGCAGCGCCGTCATTCGGGCTCTCGCCCGTCGACATGATCGGTCCCGGTCAGGCCGCGGGCCGCCAGCAACACGACTAGAAAGAGCGCTGTGGTCGCAAAGCTAATCACGATCGCAGTCAAAACCAGCGCTTGAGGGACCGGATCTGCGTACTGCGAAGCATCGATACCCTCTGCGCGAACGATCGGCGGCAGCGAACTCGTCAGCCGGCCCATGGCGAAGATGAACAAGTTCACTGCATACGAGAGCAGTGCCAATCCCACGATCACTTGAAACGTGCGCGGCCGCAGTAACAACCACACGCCAGAGCTGGTGAGCACACCGATTGCGAGCGCCAAAATAACTTCCATTAACTCGCCTCCTCCAGTTGACGCGCCGCTGTGTCTTCCTCTACGGCAGCTCTCAGCGGTCGGCGCAAAGATTGATGAGCGATCGCAATCAACATCAACACCGTCGCGCCGACAACCACCATGTACACGCCCAGATCGAACAACAGCACGCTCGATAGATGAACATCGCCCACCAACGGCACGCGCGCATCCCATTCGATGCTAGTCAAGAAAGGTGCTGCCGCAAGCCACGCTGACATGCCCGCGATACCCGCGGCGAGCAAGCCAAAGCCGAGCCAATACTGCGGATGCACGCGTAGACGCGATTCAACCCACAACACGCCGCTGGTCATGTACTGCACGATGATGGCCGTCGCCATCACCAGGCCGCCAACGAAGCCGCCGCCAGGCGCATTGTGACCGCGCAGAAGGAAGTACACCGATACGAGCGCGGCGATCGGCAAGAGCGTGCGGCCGATCAATGCCGGCACACGTTGATAGCCTCTCGGCAATTCCTCGCCGGATGCGAGTGCGTCTCGGGCCGCATCTTCGCGCTGTGCACGGGGAACCCCACGCGTTTCATCAGCAGGTCGAAAGCGCCGCAACAGCGCATACACGGTCAAGGCCACCACACACACCACGGTGATCTCACCCAGGGTGTCGAAGCCGCGAAAGTCGACCAGGATCACGTTCACCACATTGCGGCCGCCCCCATCGGGCAATGCATGCTCAAGAAAGTACGGCGCGAGCACTGCCCTCTTCGGTCGCGTCATGATCGCGAAGGCGAGACTCGCAACGCCCGCACCGGTAACGACCGCAACGAAGATATCGCGGGCACGCCGAGCTCTCGCGCGCAGTGCCTGGCGGCGCGATTCGTCCAGCTCAATGCGGCGCGGCATCCATCTCAATCCGAGAAGCAGCAGCACTGTTGTGACGACTTCGACCGCAATTTGCGTCAAGGCTAAGTCCGGCGCCGCGAGCCATGCGAATGTGATGCACGTGATCAAGCCCGCACCACCCGCCATGATGAGCGCAGCCAAGCGGTGATATTTCGCTTGCGTGGCCGCACCGATCGAGAACGCCGCACCGATGATCCACAGCAAGGCGAAAACCGGATCGGGTACGGTGAGATGCGCCAGCCCTCTGTGCAAACCTTGGAGCCAATCGAGTTGCCAATCGCCGCTCAGCAGCGGCACCAGCGCCGTGAGCACGCCTACCGTCACCATCAACACCAATTGCACCTGCAGGCGGCGGGAGGAGATGGCGCGCATCACTCGATCGCAGAATCTCAACAGCAGAACCATCGCAACATCGAACGTCCGCTTGCCATCGACAGGTGCGCGCAGCAGCGCATCGCCAATCGCGCCTTCACGATAGCGATACAACAACGCATACACGATGCCGCCGCCGACAAGAGCCACGATGCTCATCAGCAGGGGCGCGGTGAATCCGTGCCAGATTCGCAGGCTGAACTCGGGCGCAGCCGACCCGAGAATCGCATGGCTCGCCAAGTGCAGTACCGGGCCGATCGTTCGCTCCGGGAAAATCCCCACCAACAAGCAAGCCAACACCAACACAGCGCTCGGCAGCAACATCCCACGCGTGGGCTCGTGCGGCGCTCGCGGTAGATCCAGGGCGGGAGGCCCGAAGAACACGCGATGAATAAAGCGCGCTGAGTACGCGACGCTGAATACGCCGGCCAAGGTGGCGATTGCCGGCAGACCGACGCGAATCAGCGGATGCTCGCCCGCAAAAATCGTTTCGGCGAAGAACATTTCCTTGGACAAGAAGCCATTGAGCAGCGGCACCCCGGCCATCGCGGCCGCCGCGACGAGCGCGACTGTGGCAGTGATCGGCATCGCGTGCGAGAGGCCGCTCAAGCGGCGCATGTCGCGCGTACCGGTTTCGTGATCGACGATACCGGCGGCCATGAACAGCGATGCCTTGAATGTTGCGTGATTCATCATGTGAAACACCGCCGCAACCAGCGCAAACGGACTGTTCATTCCGAGCAATGCAGTAATGAGACCGAGGTGACTGATCGTCGAGTACGCGAGCACCCCCTTTAAATCGCGCTGAAACATCGCGGCGTAAGCGCCGATGAGCAGCGAACACAACCCAGCTCCACACACGATCCAGAACCAAAGCGCGGTGCCGTGCAGCACGGGCCATAGACGCGCGAGTAAGAAGACGCCCGCTTTCACCATCGTCGCGGAATGTAGATATGCGGATACGGGCGTCGGCGCAGCCATCGCATGCGGCAACCAAAACTGGAACGGAAACTGCGCACTCTTCGTCAGGGCACCAAGCAGAATCAGGATCAGCAACACCGGATAATCTGCGTCGGCACGTATTCGATCGCCTGCTGTCAACACTCGATCCAAATCGTAGCTACCGACGATATGGCCGAGCAGTAGCACACCCAGCAGCAAACAAATCCCGCCGATCACCGTCACCGTCAGCGCCATACGCGCACCGCGCCGCGCTTCGGCACGGTGGTACCAGTACGAAATCAGCATGAACGATGTCAGGCTGGTCAGCTCCCAAAACACCACCAGCTGAATCAAATTGCCCGACAGCACCGTGCCAAGCATTGCGCCCATGAAGGCCATCAAGAAGGAGAAAAATCGCGGCACCGGATCTTGCGGCGACATGTAGTAGCGCGCATACAGGACGACGAGCGCCCCCATCAGCGATACGAGCAACGCGAACAGCCAGGCGAAGCCGTCCATCCGCAGATAAAAATCCACACCGAATTGGGGTAGCCAAGCGATGCGCTCGCGGATCACGGCTCCGTCACTCACTTGCGGATACAGGCTCAGCGTAACTGCTGTGCAACCGACAGCAACGAACCCACCGAGCCAGCTTTCCGCGTTGCGCGCGTTCGAGGGCAGAAACGCCGCCGCGATGGCGCCGAGAAAAGGTAGAAGGATGATCAGTGTGAGTGGCATGTGCGAAGGAGTATCGCACGCTCAACGGGCCTGTTGAGGTTAGTCAAAGGCTCCGCTGCGGAGCTAAACAGATTTTCGCAAAGAGCGAGCGCACCCACGGGCGCCTCGCAACGTGCCGCTTCAGATGATCGCGGGTTGCTCGCTGACGATGCCCAGTCCTTTCAAGACTAGGTCGGGCACGATTTGAAAAGGAGCACTCAGCGCCGAGGCGATGTGCTCGCTGCTACCGCCGCTCAAAATCAGCGTCGGCTCCATACCCAACCGGGCAGTACTCATCGCGTACGCTCTCTCGACCAGGGCGGCGCACGCGTGCCGCGCACCCTGGTGAATGGCCCCGAGGGTGTTGTCCGCGAACAGATCTTCGGCAACATCGCCCTGGCGCGCGTGATGAGCGATGTCGCTCGTCTTCTCGAGCAAGCTTGTCACCATCAACTGCGGGCCCGGAACGATCACGCCGCCCAAATGTTTCCCATCTTGAGCAACCGTATCGATCGTCATCGCAGTGCCGAAGTTCGCGATGCAGGCTGCACCGAATCCCCGATGCGCTGCAATCACGCTCATCCATCGATCGGTGCCTAGCTTGCCAGGATCTGCATACGCATTGGTCACCCCGCACGCGCTGCGAATCGAACGCACGAATTCAATGGGCGCTGAGATATGAGTTCGCAAGGCGGCGGTGAGATCTTGCTCAAGCTTCGCGCCGGCCACATTGGATACGAGCACTCGCGAGGGCTGTGGCACCGAGTCAATGAGCACATCGGCCAGAGCATGGGCGCTGAGGTCAGCCCGAGCCCGCGCTTGGTATGCACCGAGAACAGCAGCTTCCTTCACGGCCCATTTGATGCGCGTATTGCCGATGTCGATCAGCAGGATCATGCGCCTGCTCGCATAGGTCGCGGTCCGCGACGCACACTCACTTCACCCGACACGAACTTGCGAATCTCGCCGTCGACCTCGACACGCAGGCTGCCGTCCTCATCCACCCCTCGCGCAATTCCGAAGACTGACTCGTTGCCATTCGCAATCTTTACGTCTGTGCCGGAGAGAGCATCCAGGTCACGCCAACGTTCAATGAAGGGCCCGAACCCTTGCGTTGCGAACACCGGAAGCAGCGCGATCAGCTCGGATGCAATCCCGGCGATCAGTTCGTTGCGCGTCGGCGTCTTTTCACGCAGTACTTCATATATATCCGCGATCAGCGTGGCCTGCTGCTCGGCCAATTGCAGCCGAACTTGGCTCGGCATACGCGTATTCAAGCCGATCCCGATTACCACTCGCGCGGGCCCGGACGATTCGCCGCGCATCTCGATCAAAATGCCGCCGAGCTTACGTTGCTGCCAAAGCAAATCGTTCGGCCACTTTAATTGCACGCCGACGAGCCCCGATCGTTCGAGCGCACGAACGATGGCAACCCCAACGGCGAGGCTCAGCGCAGAGAAATGCGGCGGCGGATCCGAGAACTGCCAAGCAAGCGACATGCAGATGCCGCTCCCAAAAGGAGCCACCCAGCTGCGCCCTCGCCGTCCGCGCCCAGCGGCTTGGATCTCCGCCGTGCATAAATGCGCCGCACCGGGCGGAGTCGGTAGCGCGTCCACGAGAAATTGATTGGTCGAGTCGACGGTCATCAGCACATCGATATGCGCGAGGGCCCGTCGCGCCTCCGAGTCGAGTGCCGACTCGATGATCTCGCGGTCGAGCAGGTCCACTTCGCGGGGCAGCCGATAGCCCTGACGCGGCACCGACTGGATCTCGATGCCTAGGTCACGCAATGCACCGACGAGCTTCCAGACGGCGGAACGCGAAACACGCAAGCGACGGGCGAGCGCCTCGCCGGAGTGGAATTTGCCGTCAGCAAGCAAACTCAACAATCGCTGCCGACGTTTCGCGGATCCGATAAAGGAAGTCGCACGCGTCATGTGCGCGGACGAAGCAACCACAACCGTCGTGCGCGATTTTCGTTGCCCGCGCGCATGCGGGCGATATTGCTGCGATGGGTGTAGCAGACGAACACGACCATCACGCAGCCGAACAAAAATAAGGGTGAGGATGAATCGTGCGTCGTTGCAAGCACGAACACAGGAAAGGAGACCGAGGCGAGCATCGTGGACAGTCCGACAAACCCGGTGGTCATCACAGTGGCCAGCCATACCAGCATCACCGGCACCAAGGCTTGCGGCATGAGTCCGATCACCACGCCGACGAGGGTCGCGGCGCCTTTGCCGCCACGGAATCCGTACCAAACGGGATATACGTGTCCGAGAACGACGCCCGCTGCGCATGCAACGGTGAGCCACTCACGAGCTACGAATGGATCGAGTGCAACCAAGGGAAGCGCGATGTGAGGCAACAGCGCCGTGACCACCCATCCCTTGCCAATGTCGATCACGAAGACCCAAATTCCGAATCCCAGCCCTTGAGTCCGCAGAGCGTTAGTGCCCCCGGCATTGCCGCTGCCTAGCGTGCGGATGTCCACCCCCCCACGAATCTGCCCCACGATCAGGCTGCCCAGCAGCGAGCCGAGCAGATAGGCCAGAAGAGTTTTGACGCCGAGCTCCAACATAGGGCGCGAATTGTAGGGGGTAGCGGCGCCGCTGACCACGCACGAACGCGCCGTTCGCTCAGCGTCTTCAATTGCACGCTCGACGCTGGACGGCACCCGCTGGCTTTGCATTAAATAAGGGTGTCGCGGACCAATAGCACCAACAACGGCATGTGTCTGGCGGAGGCCCGTGGGTGTTCCGCCATAAACACACTCACGCAAGGTGATCGCATGGCGGGAGCTCGCTCAGTGTTGCAGTCTCTGCTGGCAAGCAGCGACGTGCAGATCAACGGCCCCAATCCTTGGGACCTGCAAGTGCGCGACGGCCGCTTCTATCGTCGCGCCCTGTTGCGAGGCTCACTTGGAATCGGCGAGTCCTACATGGATGGTCAATGGGACTGCGCCCGCCTCGATGAAATGTTCTTCAGAGTGTTCCGCGCTGCCGCTGAGGAGCCCCTCGCCGCTCGCCGCAAACGCCTGCTCACGGTTCAAAACGTGCTGATGAACATGCAGTCGCCACGCCGGGCATTCACAGTGGGTCGCAAGCACTATGACATCGGCGATGATCTCTACTCGCGCATGCTGGATCCGCTGATGATCTACAGCTGCGGCTACTGGCGGGATGCGCATACCTTGGAGCAGGCGCAAGAAGCGAAGCTCGACTTGGTCTGTCGCAAGCTTCGGCTCGAGCCTGGAATGCGAGTGCTCGATATCGGTTGCGGCTGGGGTGGCGCGGCTCAATTCGCGGCAGAGCGTTATGGCGTGAACGTCACCGGCGTAACCGTCTCGCGCAATCAGGCGGCGACTGCGCAAGAGCGATGCAAACATCTGCCGGTCGAAATCATCCTGAACGACTACCGCAAGCTCACCGGTAAATTCGATCGCATTTACTCTCTCGGCATGTTTGAACATGTCGGCCTGCGCAACTACAAACGTTATTTCCGGCATGCACGCCGGCTGCTCGCACCCGATGGGCTGTTCTTACTTCACTCCATTGGGAGCAACATCTCCGAGCGCAGCAACGATCCGTGGATCGAGAAGTACATCTTCCCGAACTCGCTTTTGCCGTCGATGGCGCAGATCTCCTCGGCACTGGAGCACCGTTTTGTCGTCGAGGACTGGCACGCCTTCGGTCCGTACTACGATCGCACGCTGATGTGCTGGCACGAACGATTCATCAATGTCTGGCCAACGCTGCGCGATAAGTATGGCGAGCGCTTCAAACGCATGTGGGAGTACTGGCTGCTCGTATCCGCAGCAGCATTTCGCGCGCGACGCATTCAACTCTGGCAAGTGTTGCTCTCGCCTCGTGGAGTCGTCGGAGGCTTGCCCGAAGTTCGCTGAGCTGGCTGGCGCGCGAGAGATTCGAGGTCACGTCGCTCATTGAGGACGCGACGGACCAATCAGCTCAGAGCAGCCTCGCCGGTAAGGACCTAAGAAAGACGAGGATGCGCCAGAGTGCAAGTCCAATTCGATTCATTCGTCGCGATGTTCTCGGACGCGTTCCATCGCGATAGATGAGGCGGCAAACCCTAGCTTTGCGAAGAATTCGCTTGCGTTCTCGCGACCGGCGCGAAGTACCCAAGTGATATTTTTGTTGGTGCCCGTGATGTGCTCGATCAAAGCACGACCGATGCCGCGTCTACGAAATGCGGGCGCAACCGCGACCATCGAAAGGTATCCATTTGACATTCCGTCCGTGATGGCACGAGCGAATCCCACGATCTCATTCTTGATCACCGCGACGGCTGTCCGCTGCGAATTTTCTATGAGCTGAGCAAACTCAGTCTCGGTTCCAACGCGGTGCTCCCATCCCTGCGAGCACAGGAATCGGCGTGCGGCATCCCTCTCCGACGCATGAAGATCTCGTATTTCCATTCGTCAGTGCGCTGCAAGGCGGATACGTTCAGCTACGCGCGATTGATCAATCACGCTTCTGGTCTTCGTGAAGAAGCAATAAATCCGTAACCGCCGTGAGCTGGCGTTGCACACGCCAAGCAAATGCAACCGAGGCGAACGCAAGCGTGCACGCAACGCTAAGAACGATTTTTGGCCAAAGAGGTAAATCCAAAGCGGAGACCCCTGATCCGCCCAGAGCAATCGCCACCAAACTCGGTGCCAACGTGCCCACAAACGAGGGCCTACGCGATTCCTTGAGGATCGACAATGCCTTCTGTCGCGTCGCCACCGACGCCGCAATCATCTTCCCTTCCATCTCCGCAGCTGCGCTATTCATCTTTGTTCCTCCTGGCAGTTCCCGTGGATCACAAGGCCGCAGAGCGAGATTACAGAATTCCAGATGGCAAGGAACCACCCCGTGCGCTGGCGGCACTGAAAAATCGCTTAAAAAATGAACGCGATCGGCGGTGGACCAGCGTGGCACGGTAAGGTGTCCCTCCGCCCTTGGACACCCAACAGCTGTGAGTCCCCCCGTCCTTGGACACCCAACAACTGGGACTCTGTTATTGAACCGCCATCGATTGGACCCTCTGCTATTGGACAGCCACCGATTGGGTGCATCTAATTAGAAGTCCCTCCGTCCTTGGACACCCAACAACGGGGACTCTGTTATTGGACGGACTCTGTTATTGGACAGCCATCGATTGGGTGCATCTAATCAGATGGCACTCAGCTTCTGGCGAGTGATTGAACACCTGCGTCACTGATTAGAGTCGCGGGGACATCTGGCGGAACGAATCGCCCAGATCTGTTGGCTGCATTACCAAAGACATGCGGTGTGCATTTACGTCGACTTACTCAACGGTGGACGCGACCAGGAACGGCGGATCAGCGCGCGTACATGCGCTCGGAGCGATTCAGTCCTCGGACCCACGCCTGACCCAGGGTGGCGGCATGTAGTCGCATGATGTCGAGCTTGCCCATCGCTCGACCGAGAACAGTGCCCTTGCGAGCCATCGCGAGTTGCCAGATCTCGGGGTCGATGCTCAGGCGTGAAAGGATCGGCGGGAGGGTTGCATCGATGTGTCCGCGCTTGCCCTCCCGAATGGAGCGGCCGCTCCAGTCCACGAGCTGCAGATAATCCAAGGAGGTATATGGAATGGTGGCCTTGTTGCTGTGGCTTTGGTCAGCGAATCGGCGCAGGCGTATGCATCGTGCATCGGTCGGCTTCGGTGAGCTTGTGGCATTGCTTTGGCGGATGCGCTGGTAGATGGAGGTGAACTCAGAGTCTTCGGGTGTCTTGGCAATACCAGCTCGGATTGGATTGAGATCCACGTAGGCCATGGCCGTGAGGATGCCTGCGTCATCCAACAGTGCCTGGGATTTGAATCGTCCTTCCCAGAAGCGGCCGGTGCAGTCGTCCTCGGCATTGGCTCGCCGGGCTAAATATTCATTCAGATGGCGCATGAACCAGCTGATGTCGAACAGACGCTCGCGCCAGGTGGCGATGAGCGTCTCGGCGGC
>JAEWBG010000049.1 GCA_023391335.1 Pseudomonadota bacterium
ATTTATAACCTGCTATACCGGCGCTGACGGGGATGCGGTCAGCGCCAATCGTGCTTGCTCATCTCTCGCAAGAGCTCGAGCAATCGAGCTTGTACACGCGTCGGCTGCCAGTTGTGACGCATCGTAAGTCCGATCGCGCGCAGCACACGCCCACCCGGATGCGGTAGTGCGACCAAGAGTCCGGCGCGAACGTCGTAGTGGATTTGGTGTTCGGACGACAGCATCAAGTAATCGCCCTCGAGCAAAAACGCTCGCGCCGCAATCAACGAATTGCATTGCACGGTATGCGTCGGCGCGGGTACCCCTGCGTCTTTGAACAGCGCCTCGAATCGCGCACGCAGTGGCGATCCAGCACGCGGCATGATCCACGGGAATTTGGCGAGGTCTTTGACGCTCACGCGCTTGCGAGTCGTCAGCGGGTGACCTTTGCGCATCGCGATCGACAGCGGATCATCGAACAGATGCTCCTGTTTGACGTTCCCTGCGATGGCCTCGTCACGTAACGCTCCGATCAAGAAATCCGCTTCGCCCGACTGCAGTGCACTGAGCAAATGCTCGTAGGTGCCTTCCATGATCGAGATTTGGTGTTGCGGATATTCGCGCTTGAACGCGATGACCGCGCTCGGAATCAAGTGACTGCGCGCCAATGGCATCGCGCCGATCACCGTGATCCCGCTCGGATTGCCTCGCAGGCCGTCGATGTCGGCGCGTGCCTGGGCCACTTCCGCGAACGCAAGCCGTACGCACCGAGCGAATCCTTCTGCGTCGCGCGTTGCACGTACACCGAAGCTCGTTTGTTCGAAGAGCGCGATGCCCAGCGTGCGTTCGAGACTTCGCGCTGCGCGATGGAGTGTGGGTTGCGCGATATCGCTTGCGCGTGCGGCGCGTCGAAAACTGCCGTGCACTGCGAATGCGGTGAGTGCGTTCAGCTGAGCGGTGGTCAGTCGGAACGCGAGTTGCTCGACGCTGCTCACCGAGCGGTCATTGCGCCGCAGCAACTCGGCCAGGCCATCACGGATTTGCAGCGTGGCTCGCTGGAGCCGCGGCATACAGAGTTCACCGGGTGCGGTCGCTTTCATACCCACAGGATCGCGCGTGAAGAGTGCCGTCCCGAAATATCCCTCCACCTTTGCGATTGCTTGAGTCACAGCCGGCTGCGTGAGATGCATATGACGGGCAACGGCGGTCACGGTGCCGCGTTGCGCCACTTCCTGACACAGATGCAGATGTCGAAGACTGGGAATCATGCTCAGATCAGCCGCTCGAAAAAGTTCGTATGAGATCCATACGATAGCTTTTGCTTATACCCCCTGCCAAATTTCCGATTGGCGCGCAGATCTTTGGCGCAGCAGAATCGGCATAGATCAGCGGACTCGGAGCACAGATGTCGATCGTCGTTCGGGAATTTGCGCGCGTTGAGCTTGAGCACATCGATGCACTCGCACGCTCCGGTGTTGCGACCGCACACGAAGCTCAAGGCCGCACTGGTCTAATGGCTCCCTACATGCGTCCGATCTATGCGGGAGCTCGCATCGCCGGCAATGCCGTCACGGTGAGCCTGGCTCCCGCGGACAACTGGATGATTCATGTCGCGGTTGAACAATGCCGCGCGGGTGACATTCTCGTGGTCGCGCCGACCTCCGCTTCGGACGCAGGGTACGTGGGCGAATTGCTCGCCTCCTCCCTCGCAGTTCGCGGCGTGCGCGGCCTCGTCATCGAAGGCGGCGTCCGTGACGTTCGCGAGCTCACCGAGATGCAGTTTCCCGTATGGTCTCGCGCCATCAGTGCGCAAGGCACAGTGAAGGAGACCTTGGGCAGCGTGAATGTCCCGCTCGTATGCGCCGGTGCCTTGGTTCGGCCCGGCGATGCGATCATTGCGGACGACGATGGCGTGTGCGTCGTACCGCGCGAGACCGCGGCCACCGTCGTCAAACAATGCATCGCACGTGAACAAAAGGAAGCCGCCGTACGGGCACGGCTCAAAGCGGGTGAGCTCGGGCTCGACATCTACGGCATGCGCGACAAACTCGCGGCCAAAGGCCTGAAGTACCAATAGGCATCGCTCAAAATGCTCACCAGCATTCCTTGCACGCTGATGCGCGGCGGCACTTCGAAAGGTCTCTACTTTCACGAACGTGACTTGCCATCCGATCGCGAACTGCGCGACCGCGTATTGCTCGCTGCCATGGGATCTCCCGATGCGCGACAAATCGATGGTGTGGGCGGCGGTCATCCTCTGACGAGCAAAGTCGCGGTCATCAAGAAATCCACGCGACCGAACGTGGATGTCGATTATCTATTCCTGCAGGTCGTCGTCGGCAAAGCCGAAGTCAGCGATAGCCAGAACTGCGGCAACATCCTCGCGGGTGTGGGTCCTTGGGCGATCGAGCAAGGTCTGGTCACGGTCGCCGGAGCCATCACACCCGTGCGAATTCACATGGTGAACACCGACAGCGTGGCGGTCGCTTACGTCGCGACCTCGGGCGGTGCGGTGGAGTACGAAGGCGACGCACGCATCGATGGCGTGCCCGGCACGGCAGCGCCAGTGCGCCTTGAATTTCTCGATATCGCAGGCTCCTCATGTGGATCGATGCTGCCGACCGGTCGCGCGCGAGATCGCATCGACGATATCGAAGTCACCTGTATCGATAACGGCATGCCGGTTGTGTTGCTGCGGGCGAGCGACTTTGGTCTCGAAGGCGATGAGACCCCTGAGCAACTCGAAAGCAATTCGGATCTCAAGACTCGCATCGAACAGATCCGGCTCAAGCTCGGCGGCCCGATGAATCTGGGTGACGTGCTGAAGAAAACCGTTCCGAAGATGTGTTTGATCAGCGCGCCGCGTTCCGGCGGTTCGATTGCGACGCGTACTTTCATTCCGCACCGGGTGCATGAATCGATTGGCGTGCTTGGAGCGGTAAGCGTCGCCACCGCGTGTGCCCTGCCCGGTTCTATCGCTGCAGAGATCGCGCAGCTCAAGTCCGAAGGCGCAGAACAGCGGATCGACGTCGAGCACCCGACAGGCTTCTTCACCGTAGATCTTGAGCTGCGTCAAGAAGCAGGTGCCGTCAGCGTACAACGAGCGTCACTGCTGAGAACCAGCCGATTGCTCATGCGTGGCGAAGTGTTCGTACCGCGAAAGGTATGGTCCCGATGAGCACTGATTCACGCGTTTGCCTGCTGGGATTCGGTGAGGTGGGTCAGACGCTCGGTGCCGATCTTCGCGAGCAGGGCTTGCGAAATCTCGTGGCGTGGGATCTGAAGTTTGCCGACAACGATGCGACTCTCGTCAATCGTGCTCAATCGCTCTCGATCGAAGTCGCTAGCAATGTTCAGCAGGCTGTTGCTAACGCGTCGGTTGTCTTGAGTGCTGTCACCGCTGCGCAGGCCGTAGCTGCAGCGCAAGCAGCTGCACCGCATCTTTCGAGTGCGGCCTACTTCGTCGATCTCAACTCAGCATCACCGTCTGCGAAACAACAGGCGCAGGCTGCGATTGGCGCCGGACGCGGTCGCTATGTCGAAGCAGTCATCATGGCGCCCATCTCCCCGAAACGAATTGCTTCGCCGATTCTGCTGGGCTGCTCGCACGCCCGAGACTTCGAACCGCTCGCGCGCGAACTCGGGTTCAGCGGCGTCGAAGTTTTCAGCGAAACGATCGGTCAAGCTTCAGCCGCCAAGATGTGCCGCAGCGTCATCATCAAAGGGCTCGAGACATTACTGACCGAATCGCTCGTCGCCGCTCGACACTACGGCGTTGAAAAGACGGTGATCGAATCGTTGGAGAACCTGCTTCCGGGGCACGATTGGCGCAAGCTTGCCTTGTACATGATTTCGAGATCGCTGCTGCACGGTACCCGTCGCGCCGAGGAGATGCGTGAAGTCGCGGTCACTGTGTCCGAAGCAGGACTCCATCCATGGATGAGCAGTGCAAGTGCCGAGCGCCAACAATGGGCGGCACAGTTCCGTGAGTTCGCCGCCACGGAGCCGCTGGATGCGATGTTGGACCAATTGCGTGCTGCCGCCGAGAAAACCTCATGCTAATCATCGATTGCCACGGTCACTACACCACCGCGCCCGCCGCACATCAGCAGTTTCGCGATGCTCAGGTCGCGCGCGTCAAAGATCCTTTGGTACCGGCACCCGAACTTCCGCGCGTGAGCGACGATGAGATTCGCGAATCAATCGAGAAGAACCAGCTCAAGCTGCAACGCGAGCGCGGTGCTGACATCACGTTGTTCTCTCCCCGCGCCTCGGCAATGGGACACCACGTCGGCGATGAAGGCGTTTCTCAAGCGTGGACGGTGCTTTGCAACGATCTGATCAAGCGGGTCATCGATCTGTATCCGGAAAACTTTGTCGGCGTGTGCCAGCTCCCGCAATCGCCGGGTGCGCCGATCGCGAATTCAATTCGTGAATTGGAGCGATGCGTCGTCGAACTCGGATTCGTCGGGTGCAATCTCAACCCAGATCCATCTGGCGGTCACTGGCGTTCGCCGCCATTGACGGATCGGTACTGGTATCCGTTCTACGAAAAGATGGCGGAGCTCGACGTGCCCGCGATGGTTCACGTCTCCGCTTCGTGCAATCCGAACTTCCACGCGACAGGCGCGCACTACATCAACGCCGATACGACGGCATTCATGCAGTTCATCCAAGGCGATTTGTTTCGTGACTTTCCCACCTTGCGATTCGTGATCCCACACGGCGGCGGTGCCGTGCCGTATCACTGGGGACGCTACCGCGGACTCGCGGACATGTTGAAACGTCCGCCATTGGGCGAACACGTCATGCGTAATGTCTTTTTCGATACGTGCGTGTATCACCAACCCGGCATCGATCTGCTCGTCGAAGTGATCGACATCGGGAACATCCTGTTCGGTTCTGAGATGGTGGGCGCGGTGCGCGGCATCGATCCGCAGACCGGTCACTACTTCGACGACACGAAGCGTTACATCGACGCGCTCGATACTCCACAAGCGGACAAGCACCGCATTTTCGAGCTCAACGCGCGACGCGTGTATCCGCGCCTCGATCAACAACTCAAGGCACGCGGGCTGTAATGATGAGTGCACATCGATTCACCATGGATCGCGCCTGGTTAGTCTTCCACCCAAATCCGTCGCACCCCACCTTCCGCCCTCCTCCGGGCGCCGTCGATGCACACTGTCACGTGTTCGGGCCAGGCGATGTGTTTCCGTATGCGCCGGAGCGTAAGTACACGCCGTGCGATGCACCGAAGGAGAAGCTCTGGGAGCTGCGAGATTTCCTCGGCTTCGAACGCAATGTCATCGTGCAGGCAACCTGTCATGGTGCTGACAACCGCGCCTTGGTCGATGCCCTGCAGCATTCGCAAGGTCGAGCGCGAGGTGTGGCCACGGTTCGAGAAAGCGTGACCGACGAGGAATTGCAGTCACTTCACGCTGCCGGTGTGCGCGGCGTGCGCTTCAATTTCGTCAAGCGGCTGGTGGATACGACGCCACCTGATCAGCTGCTGAGCATTGCAAATCGCATCAGGCACCTCGGGTGGCACGTCGTGATTTATTTCGAGGCCCAAGACTTACCCGAGCTCTACGGCTTCTTCGCCTCGCTTCCAACCACGGTGGTCGTCGATCACATGGGCCGTCCGGACGTGACCCAGCCCGTCGACGGGCCACAGTTCCAGTTGTTCCTGAAGCTGATGCGTGAGTGTCCGAACTTCTGGTCGAAAGTGAGTTGTCCCGAGCGTCTGTCTCGCAGCGGTCCGCCTTCCTATGCGGATGTCGTCCCGTTTGCACGAACTGTCGTGGAAAGCTTCCCCGATCGAGTACTGTGGGGAACCGACTGGCCCCATCCGAACATGAAATCGCACATGCCCGATGACGGAAAGCTCGTCGATTTCATTCCGCACATCGCACGCACTGCTGAATTGCAGCAGAGACTTTTGGTTGCCAATCCGATGCGGCTCTATTGGGCCGATTGAGGTTTACGTATATGGCGCTCGACAAACCTTACAAAGACATTCCCGGCACGACGATCTTTGACGCAGAGCAGGCGCGCAAGGGTTATCACCTCAACCAATTCTGCATGTCGCTCATGAAGGCCGAGAACCGCGAACGCTTCAAGGCGAACGAACGCGCCTATCTCGATGAGTGGCCGATGACCGAAGAGCAAAAGCAAGCCGTGATGGCGCGCGATCTAAATCGTTGTATCGCTCTGGGCGGCAACATCTACTTCCTCGCAAAGATCGGCGCCACTGACGGCCGAAGCTTCCAGTTCATGGCCGCGAGCATGACCGGCATGACGCAAGATGAGTACGCAAAGATGATGCTGCAGGGCGGCCGCTCGCCGCAGGGCAATCGATTCAAAGGCGAGAAGCAATAATGGCCAAGATTACCGCAAGCGTTTACACCTCGCACGTCCCGGCAATCGGAGCCGCACTCGATCTCGGCAAGAGCGGCGAGGCCTATTGGCAACCTGTGTTCGCGGGCTATGAGCCTTCGAAGAAATGGTTTGCCGAGAACACGCCCGATGTCGTGATACTGGTCTTCAACGACCACGCCACTGCGTTCAGTTTGGATTTCATTCCAACCTTTGCGATTGGATGTGCTGCCTCCTATTCACCTGCCGATGAAGGCTGGGGGCCGCGGCCCGTGCCAGTTGTGCAAGGTCATCCCGAGCTTGCGGCGCATATTGCGCAATCGGTGATTCAGGACGATTTCGATCTCACCATCGTCAATCGCATGGATGTAGATCACGGCCTCACTGTGCCGCTGTCGTTGATGTGCGGGCAGCCGAAGGCGTGGCCCTGCCCCGTCATTCCGTTTGCAGTGAACGTCGTGCAGTACCCGGTTCCTTCCGGTCGTCGCTGTTTCAATCTCGGCCGCGCAATTCGCAAAGCAGTCGAACTCTACGACGCTCCATTGAACGTGCAGATCTGGGGAACCGGCGGCATGAGTCATCAATTGCAAGGGCCGCGGGCAGGCCTCATCAATCGCGAATGGGATAACGCCTTTCTCGATCGTTTGATCGCCGACCCGAAAGGCTTGTCTGAGATGCCGCACATCGACTACGTCCGCGAAGCCGGCTCTGAGGGCATCGAACTGGTGATGTGGCTGATCGCACGTGGAGCGATGAGCGACAATCCACCGAAGGTGGTGAACCGCTTCTATCACGTGCCCGCCAGCAATACGGCGGTCGGTCATTTGATCTTGGAGAATCGCTGATGAGCGTCGTACGTGTCGCATTGGCAGGCGCCGGTGCGTTCGGTGTCAAGCATCTCGAAGGCCTGCAGAAGATCGACGGTGTCCAAGTCGTCTCGCTGGTCGGGCGCGAGTTAGAGAAGACGCGCGAGGTCGCACAGAAATTTTCGATCGGACATGTCACGACGCAACTCGAGGAATCCCTCGCGCGCAGCGATGTCGATGCAGTCATCCTTTGCACGCCGACACAGATGCATGCGCAACAAGGTATTGCTTGCATGCGTGCTGGAAAGCATGTGCAAATCGAGATTCCCCTGGCCGATAGCTGGGCCGACGCAAAAGCCGTCGCGCGTTTGCAGCAAGAGACGGGCCTCGTGTGCATGGTGGGACACACGCGGCGCTTCAATCCCTCCCATCAGTGGATTCACAAACGTATCGTCGCCGGTGAACTCAAGATCCAGCAGATGGATGTTCAGACGTTCTTCTTCCGCCGCACAAATACGAATGCACTGGGTCAACCCCGCTCATGGACGGACCACCTGCTTTGGCATCACGCGGCGCACACAGTCGATCTGTTCCGATATCAAACGCGCGATGAAATTGTCGCTGCACATGCGATGCAAGGGCCGAAGCATCCAGAGCTCGGTATCGCGATGGATATGTCGATTCAGCTCAAGGCCGCCTCCGGTGCGATTTGTACGTTGTCGTTGTCATTTAATAACGACGGTCCGTTGGGCACCTTCTTCCGCTATATCTGCGACAACGGCACGTATATCGCACGTTACGATGACCTGCTCACGGGCCGCGATCAGCCCGTCGATGTTTCGAAGGTCGATGTATCTATGAACGGCATCGAGTTGCAGGATCGCGAATTCATCGCTGCCATCCGTGAAGGACGCGAACCGAATGCCAGCGTGCATCAAGTGTTGCCCTGCTATCGGACGTTGCATGAGCTGGAGGAAAGTTTGGGTGAGACCAAGTGAGGGGGTGAAGCAGTGAGAGCGAGCGTCGCTCGCGTGAGAGCTTACGCGTGACAGATCGAACAAAAGAGACTGCCGGTCAAGCCGGAATGCACCGACCTCTCTGCGGGCGCAGTGTATTTGCGATAGGCCTGGGTTGCATGAATTTGAGTCATGCCTATGGCGTGCCACCTTCACGCGAAGCAGCCCGTTCGGTCCTCCACGCTGCACTCGATCTCGGGATCGACCACTTCGATACGGCGGCGCTGTATGGCTTTGGCCGTAATGAGGACTTGGTGGGCGAAGTGCTCTCGCCGGTTCGCAACAAGTTTTTACTCGCGAGTAAGTGCGGCATCACCGGCGTAGAGGGCAAGCGAGTCATCGATGGACGACCCGCCACGCTTAAGCGCACCTGCGAAGAAGCGCTGCAACGCCTGCGCACCGATCACATCGATCTGTACTACCTGCATCGTTGGGACAAACGCGTTCCGATCGAAGAGAGCGTCGGCGCCTTGGCGGATCTCGTTAAGGCCGGCTCGATTGGCGCGATCGGCCTGTCTGAAGTCTCCGCGCAAACGCTACGAAAAGCGCATGCGGTGCATCCGATTGCCGCGTTACAAACTGAATATTCACTGTGGACGCGCAATCCTGAGCTTGGCGTGCTCGAGGCGTGTCGTGAACTTGGCGTTGCGTTCGTGGCGTTCTCCCCGCTCGGACGCGGCTTCCTCGCTGGCGCGGTTCGCGATGCGAATGCATTGGTGGAGAAAGATATTCGACGCGGCATGCCGCGATTTCAGTCTCCGCATTTCTCGCGCAATGTGGAGATGCTGGAGCGCTTTACTGAAGTCGCGAATCGTGCCGGGTGCACGCCGGCGCAACTTTCGCTGGCTTGGCTCCTGGCGCGCGCTCCGCATGTGGTGCCAATCGTCGGGACAACTTCAGTCGACCATCTGCGCGAGGATGTAGAGGCAGCGAGGTTGACGCTAAATCGTGAAGTTCTCGCTGAGGCCGATGCATGTGTGAATGCATCGACCGTGAGCGGCGAACGCTATCCGAAGGAGACTCAAGCGGAGATCGATACGGAAGTTTGAACTTAAGATGAAGATCTCCACGGGACACATCGGGAACACGAGATCGGAGATCCCGTTCTTGCTACTCACAAGTCAGTAGTCAGCAGTCACTGAAGAATTCACACGGAGATCACGGAGCAAACACCGCAATGCAACGGACGCAACACAAAGAACGCAAAGGTAGATGAACCGGGAATGGCGGATCGGGTCTTGCTTTCACCCATCTTGTTCATCCGTTAGTCCTGCCTACTTTCTTCACTTTGCGCCGGATCAGCAGTTAAGAGATTGGACAGGATGAACAGGATTGACAGGATGGTCGGAGCGAAGACATCTGAAGCGGAATGAAGAGGCAAGCCCTGCGGGCAAGGTCGCCTGCGCTCGAGCGCTTCCTCGTTCATCTTGTTAACCCTTTCAAAAATTCTTCTCTCCGCACCGGAGTCGGAGCTAAGAGTTTGGACAGGATAAACAGGATTGACAGGATGGCCGGAGCTAAGAGATCTGTGAGAGGCCGCCGACTGAACGCTTCTTGGTCAATGTCTTCCTTGTGAGCTTTGTGTTGCGTCCGAGTCTTCACTCCGTTGGCGCGAGAGCGTTCTGGCGAGTCACCAGTCACCTAGTCAGCAGTCACTAATTCTTCCTTGTGAGCTTTGTGTTGCGTCCGGGTCTTCACTCCGTTGGCGCAAGAGCGTTCTGGCGAGTCACCAGTCACTAGTCAGCAGTCACTAATTCTTCCTTGTGAGCTTTGTGTTGCGTCCGGGTCTTCATTCCGGTGGGGCGAGAGCCCATTCTTGCTAGTCACCAGTCACTAGTCACTAGTCATTACTTCCGCCGTCCATGCGCATTACGATAACGCAGCGGTGCATTGCCGGTTGCACGCGTGAAGAACCGCGAGAAGTAAGCGGGATCTTCGAAGCCGCAATACTCCGCAATCACACCGACGCTCATATTCGTATAGAGCAAACAGCGTTTCGCCTCCACTAGCCGTCTCAAGTTCAGAAGCTCCAGCGGGGTGCTCGCAGTCATGCGCAGGCATGCTTGGCGCAGACGTTCATGACTCACGAACAAGCGCTTCGCATAGTCGGCGACGCGCAGCGGCTTAGCGAAGTTCGTCTCGATCAAAGATCGGTACCGCAGCACGAGTTCTGCATCGGCACCGCCCGCACGTTCTGCATCCGGCGTCGTCTGCAACTTGCAGCGAAGCGCCTGAACCATGATGGCCATCAGCCACACCTCCGCGGCGACGCGACGTGCGGGTAGTTGGCTGCGGAACTCGGTAACGAGCGATCCGAAGATGTTTCCCGTCGCTCGCGCGACGACGCCACTCAATGCCGCCACGCTGGTTTCCTTCAGAACGGGCGACAGTACGGTATGCGTTCGTTCGATGCGATCCATCAATGCGCCGGACGCAGTGACGATCCATCCATCTGTCCCAGGCCGAAACTCGAACCCATGCACGCAGGCGAGCGGGAGCGCGATGAGCGCAGGAGAACGGAATTCATGTTCGGCATCTTCGACCTGCAGCACGCCTCCGCCCTTTTGGACCAGAAGGAAGTGGTGCAAGTCGCGATGTGCGTGCGGCCGAATCTTCCAGTCATGCAATTGACTGCGCTCAGCGATGGATTCGACGTGCAGGAATCGCTCATCGACATCCTGCACTGCCTCTCCATAGAGCGAGTACTGAGGGATTTCCTGAGGGGTTGCACTCATGGGAGGAGATCGCGAGTCACTTAAGAGTTGCACACGGAGAACACGGAGAACACGGAGATCACGGAGATCACGGAGGGCAGACTGCAATGCACCGGACGCAACACAAAGAACTCAAAAGCAAACGAAGCGGAATGGCGAACCGGCTCTCGGTGCCAGCGGCAGACTGCACAGCAAATGCCAAGCGGCCAATTGGCAAGATATCGAACGGAACAAATTCTGTGCTGGGTCACGCTTCACTCGGTTGTCCGTTAACGGTTTGGAGTCGGTGCCCTTCCCGTTTCCGCCGCACATGGATGTGCTAGTGCCGCGAAAGGCAGGACGCCGAGAGCGGCCGATCCCCGT
>JAEWBG010000075.1 GCA_023391335.1 Pseudomonadota bacterium
TGCAACAAATTAAGAGAGCGTCTCTTTCGATCAAATTAAATATTGCCGAAGGTGCCTCAAGAAGGTCAATTACAGAAAGGAAGAGGTTTTATGAGATAGCCCGAGGTTCCCTGGTTGAAGTGGACGCAGCCATCGAGGTATGTGTACAGTTACACTTTTTGAGAACAGATCAACTGGCTACGCTTGGACCGAAAATGAACAGCTGTTATGCCATGCTTTGCAAGATGATTAGCAGCTAAGACCCCTCTCCCCTCTCCCCTCTCCCCTCTTTCCCATTCACCAGTCCCTAGTCACCAGTCACTACTCTGTCGTCCCATTCCGTACACCACGATCCGGGTCCGACTATTCGCATCTAAGGCAGGTTCCCTAAAGGCAGTTGCGGCGCTTCGTTCCAAGCTCTTCGCTCCTTTTCACGAGGTGAGTCATGAGCCGCGTTCACATCTACGGCGCAACGCGAGGCAGCATCATCAAGGAGCGCACTCGCAACTGGGTCGCCACGAGCAATGCGACACAACACGTGTGCCTCCGCCATTGCACAGATGGGAATCTGCTCTGGGCGCTCTGGGAACGAGTCGATGCAACTCAGGGGCGGACGCGTTACATCAGCTGCGATGTGCTGCTGCCGGAAGCGAGCGGTTGGGGATACAAATCGATGCTGGAGCAGGACGAGCCTGCGCACGTCAGTTGCCCGCCTTCTTATCTGCGCGAGTCGCCTGCCATCAGTCCCGCTTGGCGCGAACAGGTGCGCTTGTATTGGAACCGGCAGCGTTCTAGACGCCGCACCTTTTCCAAACTCGCCGCTGACCGAGCATCGGCCCAGCGATTCCAGGAGGGCGATCGCGTCCGCTACATCGGACCCAAAATTGGAATCCTGCAAGGCGGAGCAACTGGAATGATCGTGTGCGGTAAGGGTCCGTATGGCGTATCCATTCATACGGATGAACTGTGCAACTCGCTGTTCGTGAATTGGGATCGCGCTTCAGCGAGCGTCGTCTTCGCAGCCCATCTCGAGCACGAGAGCGCTACCCATCCCGAAACCGGGGACGAACTCTCTAGCCGCGCGAAATAACGGGCTGACGGCGCACGCCAAGCAACCACAGCATTCCCACTAACGAAAGCAACTCAAATGCGCCTCCTCCCCCTCCTTTGCTGGTCGCGGCAGGCGGAGCGGATGCAGGCGGAGCCGGTTGCGCCGGTGGCGGTGTCGTCGGAGATTCATTAGCACCCACTTCGAGTGTGGTGGCAGCCGAATCGTTTTCGCTGTTGTCGTCCTGCCATGCTGAAAGGCTAGCCGTGATATTGAATGTCTTTCGCTCCGTGAGATGTGTGCGCACGGTCAAGCGACGCGTTTCGTGAGAAGCGAGCTCCGCAATTCGACACTTCACGGTCTGTCCATCGATCTCGCAACTCGCGCCATCCAAGGTGGCCGCTTCGATCGCGCCCGCCACGGTGGCGGTGATCTTCACGTCTTGCACATTGCCCGCACCTGGAGAACTAACGTCGATCGGTATATCGAACGACTGATCGATCGCAGCCTGGAATGGCGCACCCGAAAATGACACACCAGCGTCAGGCGACAAGTACGGGGTGACGCACGCCGCACCATCCACGACCGGTTTGATCTGCTGGAGACTGCAATCGGAAAACTGCGAGCTACCGTTAATCGATGACTCCATCAGGAATCCGCTGGGCGCACTCGCGCACTCCGCCTCCCCGTCGTGGGGCGCACCGAAGTTATGGCCTAGTTCATGCGCAGCGATGAGCGGCGCGGTGAAAGAGCCATTGCTCGCCTGACTGAGCGAAACGCCCACTCGAGGCTGACACAGCGATCCCATGACCGCGATGCCGACGGTATTGCCGTCCAAATTGCGACCGGTCATCAAGTGAGCCAATCCACGCGAGCGCACGATGGGGGTCGCAGATTTATAGGACGCGACTTCGTCGAGCAACGTGGATGCGCTCGTAGAGGTAAACGGATCGTTGGCCGAGTCAAACACCTTGAAGTCGGTCGGCACGATCGATACGCCGACTTGGTTCGTGAATATGCCATCGACGACGTTCATTCGTTCCAACATGGTTGCAACGGACTGAGCGCCGAAGAGCGTGAAGAACTCGAAATCGCCAATCACCGCCACTTCGATCTGTTGCGTCGATGAGCTGGCCGCCAGCGTTTTTAGCTCGCGAACAATTGCACGATATTGGCTGCTGGCTGGTACTTGATCTGTCACCAGTCCACAGGCTTGAAGCTCACCGCCCTCCGTGTCTGCCCAGCGGAAAATCGCAGCGTCGGTGCTTTTACCCACGATCGGATGTTGCATCTTGGCTTCGATTTCCTGACGAGGTCCCACTGCATAGAGCTCGATGCCATCCCACATCGCCCCATAAGTCCGGCCGTTGATGCGTGAGAGGCGCACCCACGATCCAGGCACGCCTGCGATTTCGCCCCGATACAGCTCATGCACCCCAACGGCGGCTAGCACCTGCGCAGGGACCGATCGCAACAAACTGTCATTGCTCTTCAGGTTGAGGTCGAACTGACGTCCGCCCACCGAGACGCGCGCCTGAGATTGAGGCTTTTGCTTGGCACCGGGCTGCACAGCGTGCGGAAGTTCGAAAGGATCGGCTTGCAGTACCCGCAGGTCAGCCGCTTGGGCCGTCGCAAGCATCAACGTTACGAGTGCGATCAGCGCGATACGAACAGGGTGCGGCATTTAAATCCTGGAGGGGCCGGCGGTCGCATCAACGCAGCTGGCTGTCCTTACTGCCGCGGCGATTGTAACCGGCGAATTGAGCCTGCTCGCGGTCCTCTTCCTCTTGGCACTTAACGCACAAACGCACGCCCGGGATCGCCTGCCGGCGTGCTTCAGGAATTTCGGCGTTGCACTGCTCGCAGTGCGTGAGGCTCGGCCCGGCCGGAAGCCGGCTTTTCGCACGGGCCACCGCATCGTTCACGGTCGCGTCGATTTGATCCTGTACTGCCCCGTCACCTGCCCAACCTGTCGCCATCTTTGAGTCCTCATGTCACTTGCCAGCAGAATGGGGCATGGTCCCGAGCTTTCCAAGTTGTCCGCCGAGGGTCATGCTCAAGCAGGTAAATTGCTGGCGCATTTAACATACGCGCCAGTGTGAGGAGATACACTCCTGTACCGCGGTATGAACGAACAAGACGGGCATTTCGTTTCGTGGTGACCCGCTAAACTCATGGACCTTACTGCATCGATGACGGCGGAACGCTGGGGACGGCTGCGCGCGCTGTACGACGAGGCGATGGCGATCGCGGCGGAGCGGCGGATCGAATTCATCGTCAATACCTGCGACGACGATCTGCCTTTGCGCCAGCAGCTGCTTTCGCTCCTCGCCGGCAATAGTGTCGATTCATTCGATGACGCCCCAACTCGCGCCGGCACCACGCTGGCTCAACCTCGTGATCTAGCTCCGGGTTCAGTCATCGGCCGGTACACCATCGTTCGACAACTTGGGCAAGGGGGGATGGGAACGGTCTATTTGGCCGAGCGCGCCGATCGCGAATTCCATCAGCAAGTTGCCATCAAGATGGTGGCGGACGGCGTGCTGTCCAGCCGAATCATGGCGAGGCTCCGCAGCGAGCGGCAAATCCTCGCGCAACTGAATCACCCCAACATCGCCAAGCTCTACGACGGCGGCGCCACGAAGGAAGGCATCCCGTATTTCGCCATGGAATACGTGGATGGTGAGCGACTCGACTGGTATTGCCGCGATCAGCGGTTATCCGTGAAGGCAAGATTGCTGGTGTTTCAGCAGGTGTGCGCGGCCGTGCAATACGCGCACGCGCAGCTCATCATTCACCGCGACTTGAAGCCCTCCAACATCCTGGTCACGAAAGAAGGCGTGCCGAAACTTCTGGACTTCGGCATCGCGAAGTTGATCGCGCCGGATACGGACACGCGCGCACCCGATCTGACCCGCGTTCACGAACGTGTGCTATCGCCCGAGTATGCGAGCCCAGAACAAATTCGCGGCGAACGCGTCAGCACGTCGTCGGACATCTATTTGCTAGGCGTGCTGCTGTATGAAATGTTGACGCAGCGTCGGCCACATACGTTCGCGGACAAGTCGCTAGCCCAAATCGAGCAGGCAATCCTAGAAGAGGTGCCGGTCAAACCCAGCGCCGCTGTCGGCGCGAATGCGGGCGATGAAGCGGACCGCATCGCACTCGCTAAATCGCTGCGCGGCGACTTGGACACGATCGTGATGAAGGCGATGCACAAGGATCCCGCCCAGCGGTACGCGAGCGTCAGCGCATTGTCCGAAGACATCGCGAACTATCTGGCGAAGCGCCCGATAAAGGCTCGACCGGATCGATGGTCCTATCGCGCACGCAAGTTTTGGCAACGCAATCGCTGGGGAGTCAGCACCTCAGCGTTTGCGATTGTGGCCATCGTCGCGGTTGTCTCCTTCTACACCTGGCGCCTCGCAACCGAACGCGATATCGCCGAACGTGAACGTCAGACCGCGGCACGCGTATCTGAATTCATGACTGAAGTGTTCCGCGTCTCCAATCCCAATGAAAGCCGCGGCAACTCGGTCGCCGCTCGCGATGTGCTCGATGCAGCGGTGACCCGCATTAGCAGCGAACTACGCGATCAACCGCAAGTTCGTATCGAGTTGATGCAGAAGATGGCCGCGGCTTACATCGGCATCGGACTGTGGCCGCAGGCAGAATCCTTGCTCCAGAACGCATCCGAGCAGGCTCGTGCCACCTACGGCGTTCGGTCGATGAAACTTGCCGAAGTGCTCAGTGCGCTTGCGACGATTCAACATCGACTCGCCCACTACCAGGAAGAGCGCACCGCGTTGGAAACATCGCTGCAGATCCGCAAAGCACACCGTCGCGAAAGCGAGCGTAGCTCGATCCTGACGCTGGTTGCCTGGGCCAACAATCAAGCGATCCGCGGCAACGATAACGATGCGCTGAAAACGCTAAGCGAAGCGGAGACGCTCGCCAAACGCAGCCACAGCGGCGATGGCGCGCTATTCGGAGAGATCTACGCCAGCTATGGTCAGACTCATCACGATGCGAGTCGTTATCGCGAAGCGGAAAGTTACCTGAAGCGAGCATTACCGCTGCTGCGCGGATCCATTAGCCAAGGTGCCGACCGTTATGCCGAAGCCACGATCTTGCTTGGCGAGTGCCTGGTGAGCGAAAGCCGCAACGCGGAGGCCATCGAGTGGATGCACGCCGCGATCGCCGATTTCGAGCGCATCTACGACGCAAAGCATCCGATGCTCGCGGATGCTTGGAATATGCTCGGCATCGCTCACTGCGATAGCGGCGAATATGAGCCTTGCAGCGTTGCGTTTCAAAAGAGCGCAGACATCGAACTCGCACAGGCATCGCAGGGCTCGCGCAGACAGATCGTTCGCTACGCGAATCTTGGCTCGGCATATCGTGATGCGGGTCATCCGCAACTAGCTATTCAGGCACTGGATAGGGCAATCGAGCTGTCTCTCAAGTTCTCGAAGGCCAACGATCCCACCTTGCTCGGGATCTACTACGAAAAGGCTGCAGCGTTGCGAGAACTCGGACAGCTCACAAAAGCCGAGGCAATCATTGGATTGACCGATCCGATTCTCGCGACCCAAGCCACCGATCGCGATCGCACGAGCGGATTCGTCGGCGTCGAGCGCGGGCGAATTTCTTATGCAAAGCGCGATTACCGTCGGGCTGAACAGCAATTGCGCGCAGCGCTGCAATCGATCGCACCGGAGGAACCCCGGATACAGGCGAACGCACGTCTCGCGCTGGGACAGACGTTGATTGCGATGCGCCGGTGCGATGAAGCCATCGATGAGCTGCAATTGGCGTATGACTTACGCCGCAAGGTCATGCCGCAGCAAAATTGGTTTATTTATGAAGCGCAGAGCGCATTGGGAAATGGCTTGAGCGTGTGCTCGCACTTCAAGGAAGCCGAGCCCCTACTCGAGAACAGCGTACAAGAACTCACACGCTTGCGCGCGCCCAACGATGCAACGCTGCGTTTCGCGGTCAGCGCCCTTTCAGACCATCGGCGAAGAGTCGCTGCGAGCCAAACTCAAGCCGCGCGTTGATTTGCATCATTGCGCCCACGTACGCCGGCAGACGAGCAAGACCTCATCCATGCCCGGCTCATCGATCATTCCTGCGCCGAACCGCAGCGGCTTCTGAAACCTCAGACCCAGCGGCATGAACACTTTGTTGTACCACCACATCGCACGGCGGCGATGGCGCTGCAGCCACCACATACCGAAATCCAAAAGCCTCGAATTCTTCGGCTGCATGCCATAGACGGCGCTGCGCTCGACTTTGAAACCGAACCGCGCGAGTAACTGCATCAATTGATCAGGCTCGTAGCGTCGGAAGTGCCCAACCAATTCATCGAATGCGGTCCAGCATCGCGCATACAGCGGCACAGAAATCAACAGAACGCCGTCGTTCGTCAGCACTCGCGCGAGCTCGCTCAGCGCACCGACGTCATCGCTTACATGTTCAACCACGTCCATTGCGCAAACCATGTCAAAGCTCGCATCGGCGAACGGCAAACTCGCGATGCTGCCGACCTGCGCGTGCGCGCCCACTTTGCGCAGCGTGTCCACTGCGTTCTCGCTCAAGTCGATGAACTGCGTGCCTTGCAAGGGCATGCGCGGACGCATGCCAGGCGCGACCTCCAAGCACCGCCGGTTCGCTGCCAGCTCGGAAACGATCGGCCAAGTGTTGAAGCGCTCGGGACGAATCAACTGCGCTTGCTTCCATAGCGGCTCGTAAAACGAGCGATTCACTTGTTCGATATCGGAAGCGGGCGTGGACATGAGCGTTAGAGTTGATCACAGCGCCTTCGTGCGCGAGCGAATGATACCCGCTTGCACATCGCGCCACGACAGCGCAGCCGACTGGTTCGTGAGCCGGCAAAACGCTCAGAGCTTCTTTGAAGGCGCAGACGACTCCGCTTGCAGTCGCGAGGGAAAATGCTCGCCCACCAAACTGATGCGTCCGAGAAGCAGCAGCTTCAGGCCGAGACGGGTCGATTCCGAACGTCAATCCAAGCCGCATGTTCGCTTCTCAACTCCGGGCGGTCGCGAATGCGCACGTAGTGGGAACAACTACGTCAACCACCACACACCGAACGCCCAGCAGATGAGCGCGTTGGCTGTTGCCATGGTGAAGTCGTCCGTGCCACGCGGCGAATACAGCTCCAACAGCGAGTTCGAGATTGCAATCACCACAGCCAAGCCGAACCACGCCGGTCCAAGATGATTGGCCGCCACAACGATCAAGCAGAACACCAGACCACATATAAAGCCGGTCGTCGTGCCGCCCACCGATTTGCGATTGACATCCCCGACGCCCCACACGCGAATCGATTGCTTCCCGTACAACGAACCGCCCACTTCCGAGAACGTGTCGGTGACCATGTACGAACCCCAAATCAGCGCGAAGATCGTCGCGAACTGTTCCGGCGAATAGAGGTGAGCCAACTGCGATCCGATCGGCACCAGGATGAATTTGAACAAGCTCCACAGCATGACGATCAGCAAACAATTCGCGCGCGCCAGTACGCCGTCCATAACACGCGTTTGTGCGCCATAGAACAAAGCCCCGGACCAGTGATCCACATAGAAAAACGCGATGAACAGCCAATTGGTGAGCACTGCATCCAGCAGACCCTGGCTCAAGAAAGCCGTGGCGAAACTTTCCGGATGCTCTTTGCCTACGTACCCGTAGAGATAGAAGAACGCCGCGAAACCGATCGTCATGAAGCGGCCGCGGCGGCCGATCATGTCCACGATGCGGATCTTGCGTTCGGAATGGCGTGCTAGCAGGTCAGGAACGCTGAACGGCTGCGACATGCGCGAGGAAAACGCGAGGCGCCGCTCCGACGCATCGAACTCTGCGACTTTGCGCAGCAGCAGACTCTTGATGCCGAACCAGATGCAGCCCCACACCACCGTAAACATGACGACGCCGAACAAGACGCGGCCCACCAACTGCGCATTCAGCGTGATCGATCCGACCAAACTGCTCGCGCTACCGGTAGCAGCAGCGAACACCACGAAAATAGTGAGGGCGACATTGATCGAAACGCCCGCCGTAAAGATGCGTTTCGCAGTGTTGAGGCGATTGGTTTCGCTCAACTGAATCGATTCGGCGGCGGATACAGCGGACATAATTCAGACCTCCCCCAACATTCTTTTAGATCGAATCACGACGATCTAAACATTTCTTTTTCGACACGCATAGCGCATCCACAACGGACGCTCGCGACTCGGACTGAATCTTACACGCTGGAATATTCAAGCATCTCAAGCCGGTTGACTGCTCATCGGAAGGCATCAATCGATCGTTCGCGACTCGATCGACCCGAAGAGAACGGAATCATTCCGTCGTGATGCGATGAGTGCGGCTTGCTCATTTCGGTTTGCTAATGGTAGCGTTAACGCGCCCTGTTGGGCTGTCAATGATTCGCACTGCGCTCGCGCAGAATTCTCGCAACCGTTGATCGAGCTCACAGGCTATCCGGGCTGAGGAACGAACGCGTCGAACTCGAGGGCTGCACCATCGGTGCAGAGAGGTTCGCGCCGGATTCTTCAGTGTCGATACAAAATGATTTGGGGGTATTCCTATGAGCTGGCGTTCGATCAGTCGATTCGCGCTATTAGCGCTATTGGTCCCGTTCATGTTAGCGGGCTGTCCCAAGGTCCCACCGATTGCAAATGCCGGCCCGGACCAAGTTGTGAACGAGGGCGATCGGGTTACCGTGCAGGGAGCCGGGGAAGTTTTACAAGGCACCATCAAGAACTATTCGTGGACGCAAACGGGAGGCCCGAAGGTTGGCTTCCAAACGACCAAGAACGGCACGCTAACCTTTACGGCACCGGATACTGAGTTGCAGATCAAACTCGAATTCCAGCTCATTGTTACCGACAACAAAGGCCAGCAAAGCACGCCTGATTCGATGACCGTCACGGTCAATCAGATCAAGTTCTTCGGCACCGCCGTCGGCTCGGCCGCAGATCTCGCGCAGTTTTCGACGTTCTTCAATCAAGTCACCCCGGAGAACGCGGGCAAGTGGGGCAGCGTCGAGGGCACACGCGATGTAATGAACTGGACTGAGCTCGATGCCGAGTATCAATACGCCAAGGCAAACAAGCTTCCGTTCAAATTCCACAATCTCGTGTGGGGGCAACAGAAGCCGGGCTGGATCGATTCACTTACTCCGGAAGAACAGCTAGCCGAAATCGACGAGTGGATGGCTGCGGTTGCCGAGCGCTATCCCGACATCGACTTCATCGACGTCGTCAACGAGCCGATCAACACCGCGATCAGCTACAAGGACGCGTTGGGCGGCGACGGCGCAACGGGTTACGACTGGGTGATCAAGGCATTCGAAATGGCGCGCGAGCATTTCCCCCGCGCCAAGTTGCTCGTGAACGAATTCAACACGGTCATCCTGGATCAGTTCACCACGAACTACGTGAACCTCATCAATCTGCTCAAAGAGCGCAATCTCATCGATGGCATCGGCGAGCAAGGACACTTCTTGGAGAAGGCGTCGGCTGCAGATGTTAAGAAGAATCTGGATACGCTCGCTGCGACGGGCCTGCCGATCTACATCTCGGAGTTGGATCTGAATATCGCTAACGACGCGCTGCAAGCGAACGTCATGCGCGATCTCTTCAAGGTGTTTTGGGATTCTCCGGCCGTTGCGGGCATCACTCACTGGGGCTTTCGCCAAGGCGCCACGTGGGAAACGAATAGCTATCTCGTGAGAAGCGACGGCACGACACGCCCTGCGATGGATTGGATTCAGTGCTACATCCACGGCGGTGGCGACACCTGCACGGTTCCTGAGTACGTGCCGCCAGGTTGGAAAGGCAATGAGAACGGATTGACCTTGGAAGCAGAACAATATGATGTCGGCCAGGGCGTTCTCGCGCTCGGCAGCATCATTGCCTACACCGATGAAGGCGACTACATCGGTTACAAAGATGTCCAATTCCAAGACGGCTGGAACACCCTTTGGGTGAACTACGCCAAGGGCAGCCCGGATCAAGGCAGCATCGATATTTATCTCGACAGCATGGACGGCACTCCGGTCGCCACGATCGATCTGCCGACGACAGGCAGCTGGGGCAGCTCCAAGCAATTGGAAAATGAGTGGGCACCGATCGCTGGCACGCACGACGTCTACATCGTCTTCCACGGCCAGAACGGCATCGCGAATCTAGACAGCGTCCGCATCGGCAAACCGATTCCGCAGTCAGGCGTCAACCTCGTCGATGACGGGGGCTTCGAAGCTGGGACGGCTGGATGGAGTTCGTGGATTGGCTCGTCGCTCGCGACTTCCACTGCGCAAGCACATAGCGGCAGCCAGAGCATGCTGGCTACGAATCGCTCGAGCAATGGACAGTTCGCCGTCTACAGCCTCACCGGCAAGGTCAAAACGGATACGACATACGCGGTAAGCGCATGGGCGTACATCACTGGATCCACCAACGGCACCGTGCGGCTTGCCTCGAAGCTGTCGTGCGATGGTCAAGCGGATACGTATCCATGGTTGCAGAACAACACGGCAGTCGTACCCGGAACATGGACCCAGCTCTCCGGCAACTTGATCGTCCCGGCGGACTGCACGCCCACTGACGTCGCGATCTTCTTCGAGGGCACCGACCCCAGCGTCGATGTCTATCTCGACGATGTGAAAGTCATTCCGCCAGACAACAACTTGGTTGTGGACGGCGGCTTCGAATCCGGCACCGCAGGTTGGAGTTCGTGGATCGGTTCGAGCTTGGCAACGTCCACTGCGCAAGCACATGGCGGGAGCCAGAGCATGCAAGCCACGGGTCGCACGAGCGACGGTCAATTCGCTGTTTACAGCCTCACCGGCAAAGCAAAGACCGCCACCACGTACACCGTCAGTGCTTGGGCGCTCATCAATGGAACCGGCAATGGCACCGTGCGGCTTGCATCGAAGCTGTCGTGCGATGGCCAAGCGGATACGTACCCATGGTTGCAGAACAACACGGCAGTTGTGCCGGGTACGTGGACGCAGCTAACGGGGAATCTCGTGATCCCCGCCGACTGCACCCCCACTGATGTGGCTATCTTCTTCGAAGGCACCGATCCGGCATACGACGTCTATCTCGACGACGTGTCGGTCACGCCGCAATAAAGGTTGATTCGCGGGGCTCGCGTTGCGAGC
>JAEWBG010000087.1 GCA_023391335.1 Pseudomonadota bacterium
AAGCGCTGCGCGCAAGCCAGAACGGACGCGCGGCTCACACCAGACACCTCACACCTACGGCTTCCGCTGTTCAACACAACTCTGTGTGCTCCGTGCTCTCCGTGTCCTCCGTGTGAAATCTCTTTGATGAGAAGGCAAGCCGACTTTGTCGGCAAGCGAGCCTATCGGCAGGGAAGCCGTTGGCAGGAAAGCGCTGCGCGCAAGCCAGAACGGACGCGCGGCTCACACCAGACACCTCACACCTACGGCTTCCGCTGTTCAACACAACTCTGTGTGCTCCGTGCTCTCCGTGTCCTCCGTGTGAAATCTTCTTTCGCCAGCCCGCGATTCTGCTCGTGTACTCTTACATCATGTCATCACCTATCCGTACCCGAGCCCTTGAAGTAAACGACCGCGCAGCGTGGCAACAACTCTGGGACGGGTACCTCGAGTTCTACAGGCAATCTTTGCCGCGAGAGATCACCGAGTTCACGTGGTCGAGACTCGTCGATCCCTCCGAAACGCTATCAGGCATCGTGGCGGTGGATGCGAAAGATCGACTGCTAGGATTTGCTCATCAGCACATCCATTTGTCGACGTGGTCGACGAAGGGCTACTGCTATTTGGAAGATCTGTACGTTGAACCGAGCGCGCGCGGCTCCGGTGTGGGTCGAGCATTGATTGAGGCGGTGTATCGATGGGCGGATGAGCGCGGCGCGACTCGCGTCTACTGGCACACCGAAGAAACGAACGAACAGGCTCGTCGCCTTTACGATCGCATCGGCAAACTTGCCCCGTTCGTGCAGTACCGTCGCGAATAGGAAGCAAGAAGCTGAATCTCACTTAGAGCACACAGAGTTCAAGAGCCGTCGCACCCGCGTAGGCGGATGTAACACGACGGACGACTGCGTCGTCAGGTAGGCCTTCGGCAGGAAGGATCCTCTCGGATCAGGATGGCCTTGCGGCAGGACAGAAGGAGATGCGGCAGACGACTGCATCGTCGACTATTCACGTGACGTGTCTGGTGAGTTCGTCACTCCCACGAAGATGACACCTGCGTGGGGATGACCGAATAATTCTGGCCTGCGCGAAGCGCTCCCTTGCCAATGGCTTCCTTGCCGTTAGGCTTGCTTACCGACAGAGTCGGCTTGCCCTCTCCTTAAAGAGATTTCACACGGAGGACACGGAGAGCACGGAGAAAAAAGGGAGACATGGTCGATCCATGTAACGACGGCCGATTGGCGTCGTCAGGTGGACCTCCGGCAGGAAGCATTCTCTCGGATCAGCGTCGTCGCTAGTGTCCTGCCCCGCGACTCGTGACGTTTAACCCGTGACGAAAAGGAATCTCACACAAGAGCGCACAGAGTCCGAGGCATCAGTATCCGAACGCGTGACATGTTTGGTGTGAGCGCGCGTGTGTTGTGGCCTGCGCGAAGCGCTCTGACCTGACGCCCGTCCATCCTGACGCATCGCGTCCCTCCTGCCGAAGGCCTTCCTGACGACTAAGTCGTCCGTCGGTGCTCCGTTCTGTCCCGACGCCGTCCTTCTCGATGCGAAGCATCCGTCCTTTGACTTTTCTGACCTGACGCTAGTCCTTCCTGACGCAACGCGTCCCTCCTGCCGAAGGCCTTCCTGACGACGAAGTCGTCCGTCGCTGCTCCGTTCTGACCTGACGCTAGTCCTTCCTGACGCATCGCGTCCCTCCTGCCACCGGCCCTCTTGACGACAAAGTCGTCCGTCATTGCTCTGCTCTGTCCCGACAAAGTCGTCCGTCGTTGCTCAGGCACACGCGTCCTTCTGTCAAATTCAAACTCTACGCCTGTCTCACTTTCCATAACTGCGCGACCGACTTGGCACTTTGGCCTGCAAAAGTGTGCTGCAGGTCCGCATTGAGATAGGTCGATTCCTCAGACTTCATCAAAATCACAACGAAGTCTCCGTGAATGCTTGTTCTTGCTATCTTTTGCACGCTGGCGCTGTGCGCGGTGTCCGTCTGGGCGCTCGTCATGCGTACTCGCGTCTCCCATCTCACTCAAGCGATCACCGAAGCGGAATCGCGGCATCTCGAGTTCCTCGAGCAAACCGAGCAAGGTGGCGCGATTCGCAAACGCATTGAAGCGCAACTGCTAGAGAAGCAGCGCTGGCTCGATCAATTGGCGCATCACGATCAGCTTACCGGGCTGCCGAATCGTTTGTATCTCGGTGCCCACTTACCCGGCGCAATTGAAGAAGCCCGCCGTCGGCGGCTCCCGCTTGCGGTTCTGTTTTTGGATCTCGATCGCTTCAAGCACATCAACGATACCTACGGGCACGAAACCGGCGACAAGCTGCTGCAAGCCGTCGCGCAACGCATTCGCGATGCCGTTCGCAACGATGACGTCGTGGTGCGCATGGGCGGCGATGAGTTCGTCGTGATCTTGAGTGCAATCCGCACAGCGAATCATGTGAGTGAAACCGCAGGACGCATCACGGCCGCACTGAATGCGCCGATCACCATCGACGGCCGGCCTTTGGTCACCACCGTAAGCGTGGGCGTCAGTGTCTTCCCGCGCGATGGCGACGATGTGGGCTCGCTACTGCGGCACTCAGATACCGCGATGTATCAAGCAAAAGATCGCGGGCGCAACAACGTGCAAGTATTCAGTCCCGCGATGGATCGCGCCTTGAAAGAGCGCGTCGCGATGGAAGCGAGTCTGCGCGCAGCCATCTCCGATCAGCAACTCGACGTCCACTATCAGCCGCTGATCGACATGGAAACGCGCGAGGTGATCTCGCTGGAGGCATTGATCCGCTGGCATGAGCCGGAGGAAGGCTCGATCTCGCCGATGCGTTTCATTCCGATTGCGGAAGAAACCGGCCTGATCGTCGAGATCGGCGAGTTCGTTCTCAGGCGCATCGCTCAAGACATGGTGCAATGGCGCGCACAGGGAGCACAGCTCGTCCCCGTTGCGATGAACGTTTCGGCTGGACAGCTGCGTCGAGGCGACTTGCAGTCCAGCATCATGTCGGTCTTGCGCGAACACGATTTGGATAACGATCTATTGCAGATCGAACTCACCGAAAGCGCGATGTTCGAACAGTCCGAAGGCACGCACGCAGAGAACAATCCAGTGGCACGCCTCAGGCAGTTGGGAATTCGCGTGGCATTGGACGATTTCGGGACCGGCTACTCAAGCCTGAGCTATTTGAAACACTGGCATGTGGACTACTTGAAGATCGATCGCAGTTTCGTTCGCGATCTCGTCACCGATTCGAACGACCATGCAATCGTAGGCGCGATCCTGGCGATGGCGCGACACTTACACATCAAGGTCATTGCCGAGGGAGTCGAGGGATGGCCGCAATTGGAAACGTTGCGCCGGCTCGGCTGCCGGTACGCCCAAGGCTATCTGTTCTCCGAACCGCTTTCGGCAGCCAATTGTCGTGAGCTGTTGAGTGGACGCCCGGTCTGGGGTGTCGATTGCGCATCGGAGTTGCTCACGGTCCGCGCATAACCATCCAAAGCAGCGGGTGAGCCCCAGCCAGTCTTTATTTGAGTCTTGGCTTCCAGGAGAAGCCCCGAAGAACCCATTTAGACAGGATTAACAAGATGAAGGGGATGTCTGAGAGCAGGCCTCCTCCTGTCGATCCTGCGCATCCTGTCCAAACGTCTGTGCTTCTTCGCACGCCTCACAAACTAGTTAAGCGTGATCGACGGCACGTCACCGTCATCGAACGACTGCCTGAGTTGCTGAGCGACTTCTTCAATGCCGTTCATGCTGCAGCCGATTTGCGCCGACCACCCCTGTAGGGCGAATTCTTTCTCGATTGCGCGCAGCGAGTTCAGCAGCAGGAGCGCATCGAGCATGGGCATCGAAAGCCGCAACGGCTCATCGTCATCCTGACAGTGCAGTGTCACGGTGCCGCAGATTGCCGGCTTGTCGTCTGGCACTTCGGCGGTCGCGGCGGCAGTGATCACTTCACGAGATCCTGGTAGATCTGCAAGACACATGAGCTTCTCCGAGTGGATCTGTCAACCCGCAACGCGCCAGCAAGGCGTTCAGGTCCGCTGAATCAGAAGAAACTCCGCACACACATGGCTGGAACCACCCCTTCCATGCGACATTCTGGACGTACGCGCGAAAGGTGGGCGCATGGCGCATTGGAGTTTCGATATGTTCAGCCGATTTTCCAAACACATTCTCATTGCGACTGCCGCCGCATTAGCCGCTTCCATCGCACTCGCACAAACTTCGGGCGGCTCCGCGGGAACTGGCGCTGGCAACGCCGCCGGCACCGGCAACGCGGGCACCTCCGGAATCTCAACTCCGACTCCTTCCCCCACGCCCTCCGCGAGCACGCCCGCATCGCCGCCCGCGCCACCCGAAGCTCAAACAGTGCCGACCCCGGCGCAAGGGCCGAATACGCCAACACCCACTGCATCTACGCCGCCAAGCACGAGCAACGATGGCACTCCCACCAACAACGCGAACAACGCAACCAACACGGGGGACTTCCGCACGCCGAGTTCAGCTCAGAACCGCAATGCGACGAGCGCCACCGCCGCGCCAAGCAGCGCGACAAACGCGACCACGCAGTGCAATCAACAGGACGAACTGGCGCGCTCTGAATGTGAACGCCGCGATATGACGAACGATGACGATCTGCCCGCGGGCGTAACGCGGTCAATGCGCAATCGACAGATGGAGCGAACGCGAACCGCGAGTGCTCCGGCTAGTTCGAGCCGAGATAGCACGCAATCCAGCCAATCCAACGATCAGAATGAGGAAAGCGCGACGGAAGAGAACGAAGCGACGAACGACTCCGACACGCTTGGCAGTGCGCCGACGCGGTAGGGGAACCGATCAAAGAGCGTTTAAGGAACGACAGATCGCTCTACGATCGAGAAGGACCGACGTCGGGAAAGACGCGTTGCGTCGCGAAGGACCGCGTCGGGTCAGAGTCCGAGAGCGCACTTGGCTGCTGATCCAGCGCTCTCCGGGGAAATTCTTCACGCGGAGGGTCGGACGCAACACAAAGCGCACAAAGAGAAATCGTGCGCGTGAAGCGTGCGATGTGGGGTGCACACGAACCTCACCGCTAACGTTCAGACCCGTGGCTCCTGATCTTTGACGGGTAACAAAAAAAAGATCTCACAAAAGAACTCTCAGCGGTCAAGTGCCGTCGCACCCGCGTAGGCGGCTGGCTATCGTGTCTAAGTCTGTCCATATCTAAGTTCTTCGCTTTGCACCGGAGCAGAAGTTAAGACGCTGGACAGGATGAACAGGATTGACGGGATGGTCGGAGCTGAACAATCTGTTCTCGCTTTCTACATCCTGTTCATCTGGTTAATCCTGTCAGGATTTCTGTCTTCTTCAGCTTCGCATTCAGACAGTGAATTCCACGGGTAATGCGGGGAAAGAAGCGAGCGGTTCAGTCTTGCAATTCAGCAGTCAGTAGTCAGTCGTCACTCAAGAGATCTGGCCTGCGCGCAGCGCTTCCCCGCGACCCAGCAGATCGTGTGCGACTCTGCGGGAAGTCCCGTGCGGACCAATGGCTTCCCTGCCGATAGGCTTGCTTGCCGACACAGTCGGCTTGCCGCTTCGGAAATAGTTTCCACGGAGCACGGGGAGACCACGGAGACCGGAAGGACAAGTCTGTTCTGGCCTGCGCGAAGCGCTCGCCTGCGACCCAGCAGATCGTGTGCGACTCTGCGGGAAGTCCCGTGCGGACCAATGGCTTCCTTGCCGGCAGGCTCGCTTGCCGACAAAGTCGGCTTGCCTCTTTTTCTTTGTCTGTCCCGACGTTAGTCCTTCACGACGCGCAGCGTCCGCCCTCACTCTCAGCTCGATCGATGCGACCCGCATTCGACAAACGTTTCAAGCAATCTCCCGATCAACGATTGCGCACGAGCCGCGCGATATGCATTCCAGTCCGGGTGCGGTCCTTCGTCCAAATAGGCTCGCTGCGCGAGTTCTAATTGCACGGCAAATATTCGTTCCGACGGACGCCCATAGTTCTGCGTGATGTAGCCGCCCTTGAAACGGCCATCGAGCACCGAACCGAATTCACCGTCGGCGGTGAGTACGCTCAGGAGCGAGTCCGCGATTTCCTTGGGACATGCAGCACCCTCTCGCGTGCCGAGATTGAATTCGGGCAGCACGCCTTCGAACAACCCGGGTACTTCACTCGCGACGGAATGGCCATCCCACAACAATGCGTACCCAAATTGTTCGCGAATTCGCTGTAGCTCCGTCTCGATCTTCTCGTGATAGGGCTTCCAATACATTTGCACGCGCTGCTGAACCTCGGACAACGAGGGCGTTTGATCTGCGACGTAGATCGATTCGCCGCCGAACGTCACCGCAGCACACACCGGCGAAGTTGGCTGCGTCGCATACAAAGGGCGCGAGTCGGCGGCACGATTCAAATCGACGACATAGCGCGAATAGTTTGCGACCAGCACTGATGCCCCCATGTCGCGCGCGAAATCGTAGAGTCGGTCGACATGCCAATCTGTATCCGGCAGCCGCTGTCCCACCGACGTGAATCGATGCAAGAGCGCGTCCGGCACTTCGATACCCGCATGAGGCACGCTAATGAGCAGCGGCAACGGTCCATGATGAAAGTCGAAGATCGGTTTCATTTGAGATTGAACTGACGTTTGCAGGCGATGGCTTCTTCGTATCCAGCGTCAGCGTGACGCACGACACCGAGCGCAGGATCGTTCCACAGCACGCGTTCGATACGCTTCGCCGCCGCTTGCGTGCCATCGCACACAATCACCACGCCCGCATGTTGCGAGTAACCCATGCCGACGCCACCGCCGTGATGAATCGAGACCCAAGTTGCGCCGCTGGCCGTGTTGAGTAGCGCATTTAGCAGCGGCCAGTCGGACACTGCATCGGAGCCATCCTTCATCGCTTCCGTTTCGCGATTCGGACTCGCAACCGATCCCGAATCCAAGTGATCGCGTCCGATCACGATGGGCGCTTTCAATTCACCGCGTGCCACCATCTCGTTGAACGCAAGGCCGAGGCGATGCCGCTGACCCAATCCGACCCAACAGATGCGTGCCGGTAGTCCTTGAAACTTGATTCGCGCGCGAGCCATGTCGAGCCAGCGATGCAGATGCGGATCCTCAGGGATGAGCTCTTTGACTTTCGCATCCGTGCGATAGATGTCTTCTGGGTCTCCCGATAACGCGACCCACCTGAACGGGCCTACGCCGCAGCAAAATAAAGGTCGAATGTATGCCGGAACAAAGCCGGGAAATTCGAATGCATTGGTCACGCCAGCATCGAAGGCAACCTGGCGAATGTTGTTGCCATAGTCGAAGACGGGAATCCCTAAGCGATGAAAGTCGAGCAGGGCACGAACGTGAACCGCCGCCGACTCGCGTGCCGCCGCGATGACCGCGTTCGGATCGCTAACTTGTCTTTCGCGCCACTGCGCAAGTGTCCAGCCCAGCGGCAAGTATCCGTGCAGCAAGTCATGCGCAGAAGTTTGATCGGTCACCGCATCGGGTCGAACACCGCGACGAACAAGCTCAGGCACCAGGTCGGCGGCATTGCCCAACACCGCAATCGAAGTTGCATGTCCTGATTGCGTCGCGGATTCGATTCGCGCGAGCGCAGCATCGAGCGAGTCCGCACGCTCGTCGATATATCTCGTATCGAGGCGCTTCTGAATTCGCGTAGGGTCGCACTCGATACACAAGATGCTGGCACCCGCCATCGTGGCAGCGAGCGGCTGAGCACCACCCATGCCGCCCAACCCTGCAGTCAAAATCCATTTGCCACGAAGATTCCCGTCGTAGTGCCGCCTTCCCATTTCAACAAACGTCTCATGCGTGCCTTGCACGATCCCCTGGCTGCCGATGTAGATCCACGATCCGGCCGTCATTTGCCCAAACATCATCAAGCCGCGCCGATCCAGCTCGTGGAAGTGTTCCCACGTGGCCCATTTCGGCACCAGATTGGAGTTCGCGATCAGCACGCGCGGTGCATCCGTGTGCGTGCGAAACACGCCCACCGGCTTGCCGGATTGAATCAGCAGCGTCTCGTCGTCCTCAAGCTTCCGTAGCCTGTCGACGATTTGGTCGAAGCAATCCCAGTTCCGTGCAGCCTTACCGATGCCACCATAGACCACGAGTTCGCTCGGATTCTCGGCTACGTCGGGATCAAGGTTGTTCATGATCATGCGCAGCGGCGCTTCGGTGAGCCAACTGCGCGCACTGCGTTCGGCACCATGCGGCGCGCGTATTACTCGTGGTTGAGATGGCATCGTCACCTCAATTCATCATTGCATCCCGAATCTTCGCGATAGCGCGCCGATATCCGGAAGCAATTGCAGTTTCAGCAAAGTGTTTGCGCTCTTGAACCAGCCAACGCCCGCCCACCATGACGTCGCGGACCACATCGGCTGTCGCCGCAAAAATGAATGTATCGAGCATCTCATCTTCGCGACGACCGGCAAACACGGGAAGATTCGTATCGAGCACCACAATGTCGGCTCGCGCGCCGACCTCGAGCACGCCTGCCCGTCTGCCGCTCGCTGCCGCACCTGCCTGCGCAGCATGCAGCCAAAGAAATTCGCCTGTCGAACGACACGCGCCATCGGGCATCACAATGCGCTCGCGGCGCACTAAACGTTGCTGATATTCGATCCAACGCAGCTCCTCGGCCGGGACCACACTCACATTACTATCCGAACCGATCGAGCAACGCCCGCCGTGCTGAATGAATGCCTTCGTGTCGAACAATCCATCCCCGAGATTGGCTTCGGTCGTTGGGCACAGGCACACGCCTGCACTTTGGCGTGCGACAGCCGTCAATTCTTCGCTCGTCGCGTGAGTAGCATGCACCAAGCACCAGCGCGCATCGACATTCACGTTATCCAATAACCAGCGAACTGGCGTTGTACCTAGATGGCGCTGGCAGGCATCTACTTCGGCAAGCTGCTCTGCAATGTGGATGTGAATTGGGTTCGCTGTAGCGATGCCGCTCTCTAGAACACCTCGCATCGATTGCAGCGAGACGGCACGCAGGCTGTGCAATGCGAGGCCAATGTTGGTTTGGGATGAAGACGCGGTGGCATTACGCAGGGATTCGAGCAGCCGAAGAAACGCATCGACACTCAGCACGAAATTGCGTTGCCGATCGGTTGGCGCCTGCTGATCGAAGCCGGCGCGCTCATAGAGTGTGGGAAGCAGCGTGAGCGCGATGCCCGCACTCGATGCTGCATCGATCAATGCATGACCGGCCGAGAGAGGATCTGATCCAATGCCATGCAGATAGTGAAACTCGCAAACCGAGGTGTAGCCGCTCTTGATCAGATCAACGTAGAGCTGGGCTGCAATCGCGTTCAAGAACTCCGGGGTCAGCGCGTTCGCCAATGCATACATGCGCTCTCGCCAGGTCCAAAAGCTGTCCTGATGATCGCCGCGAACTTCAGCGAGCCCCGCCATGGCACGCTGAAACGCATGGCTATGTACATTTGGCATGCCGGGGATGGCCGCACCTGAAATCGATCGTGCTGTGGTGACGACGTCATTCGTTGCGATGTCTACGATGTCGCCCGCCGGATCGATGGAAATCACCACGTTGCGCTGCCACCCATCAGCCAGGCGAGCGCACGAAAAGCGGAAGCGCGATTGCAACGACATGGCCGCAGTATAAGACTCGCTCATTACGAAGGTTGCAATCGACATGACTGCATACACACATCACGAGCCCTGGGATCGAGTTTGGATCGGCGCCGGTCTTGCGACCATGACTGGCCGAGGCTTGGGCGTGATCGAGAATGGCGCACTCGCGGTGCGTAACGGGCGCATCGCCTGGGTCGGATCGCGCGATGACTTCGAACGGATTGAATGGCAAGCGAACATCGTCACGGATGCGACGGGCTTTTGGATCACCCCAGGACTGATCGAGTGCCACACCCATCTTGTATACGCGGGTGATCGCAGCCACGAATTTGCGCTGCGATTGGCAGGTGCAACTTACGAAGAAATTGCCCGCACAGGCGGAGGCATCCTTTCCACGGTCAAAGCAACTCGCGCTGCAACTGAGGAAGCGCTATTTGAAGCATCGCTGACACGCGCTCGCAGGTTCGCTGAGGAAGGCGTGACCACACTCGAAATCAAGTCCGGTTACGGGCTGGATCTGCCAACCGAACTGAAGTTGCTGCGAGTGGCGCGGAGGATCGGAGAATCGCTCGGGATTCACATCGTCACGACATTCTTGGGGGCGCACGCTATTCCGCCCGAGTACGCAGGACGTAGCGAGGAGTACGTTTCGCTCATCTGCGACGAAATGCTTCCTGCGGTTATAGATGAGAGATTGGCCGATGCAGCAGATGTTTTTTGCGAGCGAATTGCATTCAGCCCCGAGCAGACGCGTCGCATCTTCGAGCGAGCTCGATCCTTGGGACTCGCCCTGCGCTTGCACGCCGATCAGTTGAGCGATTCAGAAGGCGCGTTACTGGCTGCCGAGTGCGGAGCGCGTTCTGCCGATCATCTCGAACACGCATCTGAGAAGGCGATCGAAGCGATGGCACGCCACGGCGTCGTCGCGGGGCTACTGCCCGGCGCGTTCTACTATTTAAGAGAGTCGCGTAAACCGCCGGTTGCGTTCATGCGCAAGCATTCAGTCGATATGGCGGTTTCTAGCGACTGCAACCCCGGCACTTCACCAATGTCATCTCTACTGTTGGCCGCCAATATGGCTTGCGTGCAATTTGGACTGACCGTCGAGGAGGCGCTGCGAGGAATCACCATCTGTGCCGCGCGAGCTTTAGGGTTGAATGCCGATCGAGGCACGTTAGAGATGGGGAAGCGAGCGGATCTAGCAATGTGGCGCATACACCATCCCGAGCAGTTGTGCTCGGAAATGGCAGTGCATCGGCCGCGTGAAGTCGTGATCGGGCGCTAATGCGCTAAAACGCAACGATGACACTCAACGTGAGAGCGTCGATGTCGTGCTTGCCGCCAGCGCCATCCCCGGCGACGCCGAATGCATGGCTGTATTCCATCCTGAGACCATAGACTTCGAGAAACGAATAGGTGAACCCGAGTCCGACGTGATACGTGTTGGACGATTCGGAGAACTCCGGCTTCACCGTTCCGATCGGATCTCTGATTCTGCCGAACATCCGTGTGTTGGCGACGACCAGCCCGCCTCGGCCGTAGAATTCCCAGCGGTATCCTCGCGGAATGATGTAGAGCGCATCGATTTGCAGAGCGCTGTCTTCGACGTCGAGCGCCAGATCCGCATCGCCAGGATATGTGACAGGCTCGGGGGGATCCTTGCTGAAATCATAAAGGGTCACATAGCCTTGTTGGCCGTTGGACCGATATTTCAGCGTCGATAGTTTGGAGTACGTGCCTTCGAAAGCCCAATGGGGCGACGCGCGATATCCCAACGTCGCTGAATAGCCAATATCCGTGTCTTTGGTGGTGACTGTACCGGGTGCCGTGATCGTGTAAGACAGTCTGTCAAAAAGGATATCGCGATCGAAATTCAGCAGATTGACGTCCGCGTCGCGCTTCGAATAAGCGAGCCCGCCCCCCACATACGTGCCCAGCTGCGCTGCGAGCGCCGAGTCGCATAGAAACAGACTGGCTGCGAGCAGGGATGCAATAATCGAAGTCTTCGTTTTATCCACGTTCCACCCCCAAGTGGTTCCCCGTAAGCGGCCTGTTCGACATCGGTTTGACGAATAGGTGCCAAAAACTCTATCCGATTTCGATCCCTCACCCGTAATTGTCTGCCCTTCCCAGGAGTTTCATGTTCCGCCCCGATGCCATTGGTTACGTTGCCGCATCCTTGACCACGATCGCCTTTGTGCCCCAAGCGGTGAAAGTCCTGAAAGATCGTGATACCCGATCGCTTTCGCTCGGTATGTACCTAATCTTCACGTGTGGAGTTCTATTGTGGGCAGTTTATGGCGTGTTCCGGCGTGACTGGGCGATCGTGACTGCAAACGTGGTAACGAGTCTGCTCTCGTTGGCAATTCTCGTAACGAAGATCCGCTATGACGGACTGGCTCTCACGTCCCGTTCGAATGAGCATAAGCGGATCGAGCGCTAAGCGTCGACTTCACTGCTCGTTCGGACTCGGCGCCGGTTTGTTCTGGGATTGGAGCCTCTGCTCCTCTTCGCGCCGTTCCCGGCGAATGGTCAACACCACCGAGCTCATGGCCACACCGATCAGCCCGATGAGCGCGGCCATCAGAAACACGAGGCCACCGGCAAGGCGCCACCCCTCGTACAATCCCCACACGAGCCCCACGGGGGTCGTCACCAGCAGCAAAGGTTTTGCAATTTTCATGCAGCGATCTTGGCATCCATTCGCTAGGGTGCCAATCCGCAGTTAGCCCGCCAGCAAATTAAAGCATCCAGGACTCATGCCTCTCTTTTCGCTCCGCAATGCCGAACTCGCCTATGGCCACGTCCCGCTTCTCGATCGCGCACAGCTTTCGATCGATGCCAACGAGCGGATCGGTCTGATTGGCCGCAATGGGACCGGCAAGTCTTCCTTGCTCAACATCATCGCAGGTCGCGCGGCGCTCGATGAAGGCGAGCTGGCGCGGCAGGACGGGTTGCGCGTCGTATTTGTTGAGCAAGAACCCACGCTGCCCGATGCGGCAAGCATTGCCGATAGCCTGACGATTCGCGGCGGGCTCGAGAACATCCCGGACGAGCGCGAGCGCTGGAATACCCAAGCGCGCTTGAATGAATTCTTACATCGGCTCGAGGTCGCTGCAGACCGAGCTCCTGAGAGCGCGTCTGGCGGAGAGCGCAAGCGCGCCGCCTTGGCACTGGCGCTCGCGTTGCAGCCCGATTTGCTGTTGTTGGACGAACCGACCAATCACCTCGACATCGATGCCATCACGAACCTGGAAGAACTCATCCTGCGCGGGCCTGCTGCGATCATCATCACTCACGATCGTGCTTTCTTGGATCGGGTTGCCACCCGAATCGTGGAATTGGATCGAGGGTTGCTGAGGTCCTATCCGGGCAATTTCGCCGCATACGAGAACCGCAAGGGCGAAGAGCTTGCAGCCGAAGCAGTGGCCAATCGCAAGTTCGACAAGTTCTGGGCACAAGAAGAAGTTTGGATTCGCAGAGGGGTGGAGGCGCGACGCACTCGCAATGAAGGACGCGTTCGTAGACTGAAAGCGCTGCGCGAAGAGCGCGCAGCCAGACGCGAACGGATGGGCAATGTGAAGCTCACACTGGATGCCGGCGAACGCTCGGGCAAACTTGTCGCTGAGCTCATCGATGTCAACAAGAGCTTCGGCGAGCGCTGCATCGTGCGCGACCTTTCGCTACGCATCCAACGTGGCGATCGCTGGGGCTTCATCGGTCCAAATGGCGCGGGCAAGTCCACGCTTATCAAATTGATCTTGGGACAATTGGCGCCCGATAGCGGATCGATTCGCTTGGGAACGAACGTCCAAGTCGCCTATTTCGATCAAATGCGTGAACAACTCGATCCCGAACGCAGCGTAGTGCAAACCATCAGCCCAGGGTCGGACTGGATCGAGATCGGCAATGAGCGCAAGCACGTGATGACGTATCTCGGAGATTTCCTGTTTCCGCCGCAGCGCGCGAACTCTCCGGTGAAGGCCCTTTCCGGTGGCGAACGCAATCGATTGTTACTGGCTCGCTTGTTCGCACGCCCAGCCAATGTATTGGTCATGGACGAGCCGACGAACGATCTCGATATCGAATCGTTGGAGCTGCTCGAAGAAACGTTACAGACGTATCCCGGCACGTTGCTCTTGGTCAGTCACGATAGAGCGTTCCTCGACAACGTCGTCACGCAAACGCTGGTCGCGGAAGGCAATGGCCACTGGCAGGATTACGTCGGCGGTTATTCGGATTGGCTCGCGCAACGGCCGCAGCCCGAGACGTCGGCGCCCAAACCAAAGGCGACCAAGTCTGTTCCCGAACCACGCGCCGCTGCCCCTGCACCCGCAAAACTCTCATTCAAAGAAAATCGCGAACTGGCGCAGCTGCCCGCCGAGATCGAAGCGCTGGAAAACGAACAGACAGAGCTCACGAACGCGATGATGGGCGCTGACTATCATCGACGTACGCCGGAGCAACTGCGTGCGGATCGCGAACGACTCAGCGCGATCGAGCAAGCGTTGGCGCAGAAGTTCGAACGCTGGAGCGCGCTCGAAGAAAAGTCGGCCGCAATTCAGAACCGCGATCGAGCCTCGTGATGCGCGCTGAGCTACTCCCGCACCCCACAACGCCGTGCCCCGTAGTGCGCAGCATCGTCGCCACTGTAGAGCGCGTCGCCGATGATGTGCGGCTCTCGTTCACAGTTACGGGTCGCATCAACGCGCTCAAGTTGCCGACTTTGCAGCCGGCGATCAGAACCGATGAGCTGTGGCAACACACATGCTTCGAGTTGTTTGCACGAGCGCCGAGCACAAACACGTACGTTGAATTCAATTTCTCGCCGTCGACGCAATGGGCTGCGTATAGATTTGCAGCGTATCGCGAAAGCATGCAGGCATTGGTCTTGAGTGCTCCACCGGTAGTCACGAGTTCGGTAGGTACAGAGTTGTTTCAACTCGAAGTCGCCTTTCGTTCCACAGACTTACCTGCTCCCGCTCAACTTGCGTTGACTGCCGTCATCGAAGAGCAGTCGGGCCCCAAGTCGTACTGGTCAATCGCACACCGCACCGACAAACCCGATTTCCACCACGAGCACGGCTTTGTGCTCACCTTGGATTGAGTAGCCGCCATGATGTTCGGAATCGATCGCTTACTCGCCGATGAATCGCTGCAACGCGAACTGCACGGACGACGCATTGCACTGTTGGCTCATCCCGCATCTGTCACGGCAAGTCTCGTTCATTCGCTCGATGCTCTGGCCGCCATCTCCGATTTGCGTCTGACCGCCGCGTTCGGACCGCAACACGGTTTGCGCGGCGACAAGCAAGACAACATGGTCGAGTCGCCTGATTTTCTCGATCCGGTGCTCGGCATTCCAATCTTCAGTTTGTACGGTGAAGTGCGCCGCCCTACGGATTCGATGATGCAGCACTTCGACGTGCTGCTCGTTGATCTGCAGGATCTTGGCTGTCGCATCTACACCTTTGTGACCACGCTGCGCTACGTGTTGGAAGCTGCGGCCGCACACAAGAAGGCGGTGTGGATTTTAGATCGACCCAATCCGGTTGGCCGTCCCGTTGAAGGAATGCGTTTGCGCGAGGGCTGGGAGAGTTTCGTTGGTGCGGGTTCATTGCCCATGCGTCACGGGCTCACTTTGGGCGAACTTGCGCAATGGTTCGTGCGCGAACTGAAGCTCGATATCGAGTACCGCGTCATCGAGATGCAAGGCTGGAACGAAGACGCACCCGGTTTTGGTTGGCCGCTCGGCGAAAGGACATGGCTAAATCCAAGTCCGAATGCACCGAATCTTTGGATGGCACGCTGTTATGCGGGCACCGTGATGCTCGAAGGAACGACGCTATCTGAAGGGCGTGGCACGACTCGTCCTCTCGAACTTTTCGGTGCACCCGATCTGCCAATCGCCGAGCTGGTGCGAGAAATGAATGCGCTCGCGCCGCAATGGCTGCAAGGCTGTAAGTTGCGACCGTGCTGGTTCGAGCCGACGTTTCACAAGCATGTCGGCAAGCTCTGCGCAGGATTGCAGATCCATGTCGATGATCCCTCGTATCGTCACGACGACTTTCAACCTTGGCGTTTGCAATCGCTCGCGTTCAAGGCTTTGCGCCGCTTGCGACCGGACTATCCGATCTGGCGCGATTTTCCGTATGAATACGAACGCGATCGTTTAGCGATCGATGTGATCAATGGCGGTCCGCTATTGCGCGAATGGGTGGACGACTATTCGGCGATGCCGGGCGACTTGGATGCGCTCACGAAACCTGACGAACAAAGCTGGGCCGAAGAGCGCGAAGGCGTTTTGATCTATCGGAAGTAGTAGGACTTTCGAAGAGCAAGCCAGATGGGAACAAGAGGAAGCGCGTTGCGCAGGGTAGCCGTTGGCAAGGGAGCCAGTGGCAAGGGAGCGCGACGCGCAGGCCAGAGCTCTTGGAGTGACTACTGACTGTTGACTGGGGACTAGCAAGAAAACTCCATGCGCTCCGCGTGAAGTTCTTGAGTGACTGGTGACTTGCCAGAACGAATCCCTCGCCTCGTTCCCGGTGCACCCGTAGATCTTCTCCGGCGCAATCCCCCGATTCTTCGTCATCCCCACGCAGGTGGGGACCCATCTCGTCCAAGAAACTCTCGAGCTAATGCCGACATCAGTCCAAAGAGCTGACATGCGGATGGGCTCCCACCTTCGTGGGAGTGACGAACTCACCAGAGACTTCACGTGCGTATCGTCAAGAACCGAATGCGCAGCGATATTTCCGTTGTGAGTTCTACATGACGCGGCCGTCGTGCGTCGTTGTCTTCTTCGGACCCGACGTGAGTCCCTCTCGATGCGCAGCATCCTTCACGCCGCAGGCCTTCTCGGCGACGCATCGTCCGTCGTTATCGGCCTATCCGGTCGCGCAGCTCTCACGCGAGCTGCGCTCACTTTAACTCCATCACCAAGTCATCACTTCTTCTTGCTCGACTTTTTCTTGCGCCCACTCGACTTCTTCTTCCTGGCGCCGCTCTTCTTCTTCGGCACCTTCGCACCTTCGCGGCGCGCTTCGGACAATCCGATCGCGATCGCCTGCTTGCGGCTCTTCACCTTTTTGCCCGAGCGTCCACTTTTCAGAGTGCCTTCCTTACGTTCATGCATCGCACGCTTCACTTTCTGCGAAGCCTTCTTGCCGTATCGTCTAGCCATGACACGTTCCTCATGGGGTTAGTCCGCCAGCGCAACGCGGGCGGCGGACGAGGTGTTCCCTACAGGCCGGACCGGCGTCGCTCTATCCGCTAGTCACCAGTCACTGGTCACTGGTCGCGCATAAGCCATTCCCCGAATTGGCGCACACGTGAACCACTTGGTGGTTAAGTCAACCCGCGATCAGCAAACTCGGCCTGGTTTCGTCATCCGTGCACATGCAGCACTCGATCTCACTTCCAAAGTGAGAACTGTGCACGTATTGGAGTCGTAGTTGGTTTACTTGCTCGCGATCGCTTTGGCAGCAGCGCTATTGGGCTGGTGGTGGACCCACCGGCGTGCGTCAGCACGCATGCGCGAGCTACTGGAACGCGACGAGGTCCTGGCTCGCGATCGGCACATTCTGCGCGCACTGATCGACAACATTCCCGACTTCATCTACGCCAAGGACAACGAATGCCGCTTCCTCGTTGCGAACTCATCGGTCGCCAAACAGATGGGCACCGAACCGCAGAAGCTCGTCGGTAAATCCGACTTCGATTTCTATCCGGCAGATCTTGCGCATCAATTCTTCGACGACGAGCAAGCCGTTCTGAAGTCTGGCGAACCGCTGATCAATCGCGCCGAACGCGGCCTCGATACTGAAGGACACGAGCAAGCGATCCTGACGACAAAGGTCCCGTTCCGCGACAACAAAGGTCAGGTCATCGGCATCATCGGTATCGGACGCGACATCACCGAACGCGTACGTGCCGAAGAACAGACGCGCCTCGCGCGCGAAGCCGCCGAAGCAGCGAATCGTGCCAAGAGCGACTTCCTTGCAAACATGAGTCATGAAATCCGCACGCCCATGAACGGCGTGATCGGCATGACCGAGTTGTTGCTAGAGACGACGCTGGATAGCACTCAGCAGGACTACGCGGAAACGATTCGCGACAGCGGCCGTGCGCTACTGACGATCATCAACGACATCCTCGACTTCTCGAAGATCGAAGCCGGTAAGCTCGAGCTCGAACGCATCGAGATGGACTTGCGTGGCACGATCGAGGACACCGCTCGCGTGTTGGCCGTGCAAGCGCATGCCAAACAAATCGAACTCACCGTCTCCGTCGATCCCATGCTCCCGGAAGTCGTGGTCGGCGATCCAGGCCGTCTACGCCAAGTGCTCACCAATCTCGCCGGCAATGCCGTCAAATTCACCTCTCAAGGCGAAGTGAATATCGAAGCGAAGCTGCTGAGCACCGACGAAAGCGGCATTCGCGTGCGCTTCGATGTGCGCGACACTGGCATCGGCATTCCACCCGACCGTCTGCAAACGCTGTTCCTGCCATTCACGCAGGTTGATAGCTCGACCACGCGCCGTTTCGGTGGCACCGGTTTGGGTCTTTCGATCGTGCGTCAGCTCGTCGATCTCATGAGCGGCGAGACGGGCGTGCAGAGTACGATCGGCGTGGGATCGCACTTCTGGTTCACGGCTCGGTTCAATCACGCACGTGCAGGCGCGTTCTCAGCAGAGCGATTGTCGCCGTTGCAACTTCGCCATCGACGCGTGCTTGCCGTCGATGACAACGCGACGAATCTCAAAATCTTGATGGGACAGCTCAACTACTGCGGCATGGACGCTGAGTTCGCGCGTTCAGCACCCGAAGCCATCGAGATGCTGAAGAGGGCGAAACGTGAAGGCCGTCCGTTCGAGATCGCGCTACTCGATCACGACATGCCCGATATCAACGGCTCGGAATTGGGACGCCAGATCATCGCCGATCCAGAGCTACGCTCGACGCGCCTCGTGATGCTCACCTCATCGGGGCAGACGGCCGACAGCCGCTTGTTTGCGGAAATGGGCTTCGCTGGATATTTGTTGAAGCCGATCGGTCAACGCGATCTCACCGACTGCATGCTGCTCGTACTGGGCTTCGACGCCGAGGACTGGCAGACACGCACTCAGCCCATCGTGACCAAACACGAAATCCTGATGACCCGCGCACCATCGAATCGCCGCGTACTCATCGCGGACGACAGCGAAGTGAACCAGAAGGTCGCACGACGTATGGTTGAAAAGCTCGGCTATGCAGTCGATGTCGTGAGCAACGGGCGCGAGGCATTGGCCGCGTGGCAGTCAGGTCGCTACGACTTGATTTTGATGGACTGCCAAATGCCCGAGCTCGATGGCTACGAAACAACTCGCGAAATCCGTCGTCGCGAACATCCTGGCACTCATATCCCGATCGTCGCGCTCACCGCACATGCGATGAAAGATGCGGATCGCGATTGCCGCGCCGCCGGCATGGACGAATACCTCTCGAAACCCATCGATCGCGATCGCTTGGAAGCAGTACTCGAAAACTGCATGCGCGCCTTGCCTGCTGAACGCAGTGCCGCTCGCGCCTGAATCTGCTGCGGCGGAAAGAAGAGCTCACACGGAGGCGACGGGACCGGCTGCTCCCAGTTGTCAACGGTAGCCCGTCAACGCAAGAGTCGGATGCAACACAGAGAGCGCAAGGACAAAGCGCGTGGGTGGAAAGACCGTCACACCCCGCGTAGGCGGGCGCCTATCTGATAGCTTCACTCGGACGGAGAAAGAACTCGACGGGGAATACCGGGAACACTGGGCAGGAGTGGACGAGCTGGTGTGATGTTTCCGGTGTGAGCTGCGCGTGTGCTCCGCAGAGTTCCATCCTTTCTGTCCTGCCGGCAGGCCCTCATGACGCTTTGGCGTCCTTCCTGCCGAAGGCCTCCCTGATCGCGAAGCGATCCGTCGCCCTTGTTCGTTCTGGCCCAGCCCCCAGTCACAAGTCACCAGTCACTAAAGAAGAGATGGAAGCTTCGATCGGCCCGCTCACTACGTAACGCTTTGAATCGCGCCAGACCAACGTTCGTATCAATACGAGACTTTCGGTCCTTTGATTGAGCTCGCCTTCGTCGCTATGCCGGGTTGCTTTCAAGACTTAGCGGGCGTGCGCCTGCACATTTCTGGAGAACAACACACGGACCACGAACACGCATCGAAGCTCCATCCCTGTTGGCGCAATGTTGGTGGGCCCTCTGAAGTTCCCGGCTCTCGGTTGTGAGTTGACGGTTTACCGTTGGCGACAAGAGGTGCGATTCCCTGTGCCCGCGTGACGATCCCCGAACCCCCGAACCCCGGCCCACGAACCACGATTCCTAGTTGACCGTTGACCGCAAGAGGATGGCGTTTCGTGATTCCGATCCTCGGTCGGGCGGGATCGTGTGCAGTTGCCCGCACAACAAGCGCGATACCCTCTGCCCGCTCGACGATCCCCGAACCCCGACCCACGAACCACGATTCCTAGTTGACCGCTTCCCGTTTCCCTCTCCCTGCTTTCCCTATTAACCTTGCCCTTCTCCCTATCCGCTAGTCACCAGTCACGAGTCACTGATGCACAACAACATGAAACGCCTAGTACTCGCCATGTTCATGAGCGTCGATGGCTACATCGCAGGTCCGAACGGCGAATTCATTCCTCCGGATTGGTCCGACGATCTTGAGAAACACTGGTCGGGGTACGCGCTCAACCGTGCGGGCCACCTGCTCTACGGTCGCGTGAACTTCCTCTTTAACAAAGAATTCTGGGAACCCGCAGCGACCGATCCGAATAGCCCAGCCGCAGGTGTGCCGCATGCGTCGATCATGAACACATTGCCCAAGACCGTGTTTTCGAATTCACTCAGCGGCAATCCCGGCTGGAACGGCGCGTTAGCTCAAGGCTCGCTCGCCGATTCGGTGAGTGCATTGAAGAACGGCCCCGGTACCGGCGATCTCTTCTGCTTCGGCGGTGCCGGTCTCGCGCAAAGCCTCGTGAATGCAGATCTCGTCGATGAGTATCGCCTCATGATCACGCCGAATCTGCTCGGGAGCGGCCTACGCTTGTTTCAACCAGGATTCGATCGCCAAAAACTGAAGCTGCTGGAATCGAAACAGCTCAATACGGGTGGAGTGGTGCTGCACTACGAGCGAGCTCGTTGAGCTTCTGCTGCTGATTCGTTCACCCTCTCCCCACCCCTCTCCCGTCGAAGGCGGAGGGAGTTCGAACCCCGATCCCCGATCCCCGAACCACGATCCCCGAACCGCGTTCCCTGCCGCACATGGATGTGCCAATGCCGCGAAGGCAGGGACGCCGAGAGCGGCTGTTCCCCATTACTATTCGCGCCTTCCACTCGGCGTAACAAGAGCAAGATGAAGTCGCCCAAATTCCTTCGCAGTCGCGAGCACCACGACAGCGGCAAAGTAACCAACTCTGAGTTGTTCTTCGATCTCGTGTTCGTATTCGCGGTGACGCAGCTGTCGCACGCATTGCTCGCAGATCTCACGGCTACGACGGCGCTTCGGCTCGCGCTTCTCCTTCCGGCCGTGTGGTGGGTGTGGATCTATACGTCGTGGACGACGAACTGGCTGGACCCGGAGCGGATTCCGATTCGTGCTTGCTTGTTCGCGTTGATGATTGCGGGCCTGATTCTCGCGGCCTCAATTCCACGAGCGTTCGACAGCCGCGGCATTGTGTTCGCGGGCTCGTACGTCCTCATGCAACTTGGAAGAACGCTGTTCGTGCTATGGGCGGTTCGAGATGCACCCGCATCGATGCAACGCAACTTTCAGCGCGTGTTCGTGTGGGCGACGTATGCCTCGATCTTCTGGATCGTTGGCGGGCTCGCCGACGCGTCGGTTCGAGCGGCGTGGTGGGGATTGGCACTTGCGACCGAGCTCATCGCCCCCGCGTTCTTTTTTTGGGTCCCGGTGTTGGGGCGTTCGGAAATCACCGACTGGAACATCGATGGCGGACACATGGCCGAGCGCTGCGCATTGTTCGTCATCATTGCGCTCGGCGAATCGCTGCTTGTCACAGGTGCGACGTTCGCGGCCGAAACTTGGACCACACAGAGCATCGTCGCGATGATCACGGCGGTGATGAGTTCAATCGCGATGTGGTGGATCTATTTCGATACCGGCGCCGAACGCGCGCAGCACAGAATCATTCACTCGACAGCTCCGGGTCGCCAGGCTCGCACGGGCTACACCTACCTGCATCTTTTGATCGTCGCGGGCATCATCCTGTCCGCGGTCGGCGATGAACTCGTACTCGCGCACCCCGAGCACACAACTCACTTCGGCGCGGTCGTGCTGATCCTGGGCCCGGCGATCTATATCGTCGGTGTCGCGCTGTTCAAATGGATTACCAACGACCGGCGCGCTCCGCCGCTTTCGCATATGGCAGGCATCGTGTTGCTGATTGCGTCGAGTCCATTCGTATTGCGGCACGTATTGACGCCTCTGAGTGCCTCGATCGCGACGATGCTGATTCTGACGCTGACCGCCACCTGGGAAGCGTTCGCGCTACGCAAGACTTGAGACGATCTTTACGTCGCCTCTTGCTCGAGAAGAGGAGCGAGCGCGTCAACATCAGAGAGAATTCGTTTTGCGCGACGTCCCTCGGTGGGATCGGTGGTCATTGGTTCCAGGACGCGCTGCGCGCGTTGCGCCCACTCGCGAGCCTCGCGCAAATAGTTTTTTCTTAATACGAGGGCGAGCGTAGATTGGCGCGACATCGCGGCTTCGACACGAGCCAAATTTGCGTACGTCATGCCCGGCAGCAATCTCACTTCCGCGATGTCGTCTACGGAGGCCGGCGGCGCACCGCGCACAATCGTTTCGGCGCGGCTGAAGTCGTGTAAAGCCAGTTCGTGCTGACCGAGTAGGAAGTAGCTCTTGCCTCGCCCGTTCAAAATATAGGCAACCGCTAACGGCGCGAGGTGATCTGCAGAATCTGCCGCACGCAACTGCTCCACGATCGCGAGTGCTCGCTCATGATTCTGTAGTGCCCGGTTCGCATCACCGAGATCGTTATGAGCATCCCCGATCGTGGTGAGAGCGAACGCTTTGGCGCGCTGCAATTCCGCGTTGAGTGGATCCTTCGCGATCATCGGTTCGATCAGCGCCACCGCTTCCTCGTACAGCGGCAGCGCTTTGTCGGGTTGGTGCAAGCCGGCCATGTAAACGTCTCCGATGCGCGCGGCAATCAGCATGAGTCCGCGCTGCGAATCCGGATCATCCGGGCGCTCGCGCGCTACCGCTTGATATAGTTCACGCGCTTTAAACAAAGGCCCCGTCGCTGCCTCGCCGTCCCCCATCAATCCATGCTCCCAGCCAAGCGTCATATACGCGGCCGCGGCATATTGGCGTTCCAAAAGCGTCGCACGCGGATCCTTCAGCACCAAATCGGCGACTTGCACACCCGCGCGCGCGAGCGGGATTGCCTCGACCATACGGCTTTGACCCGTCAACAACTCGCTAAGCTTTACGTAGCTGCGCAATAAATCGCGATTCGATTCCAAGCTCGGTGCATGCTCGGCGGCGGCTTTGCGCAGCTTCAATGCTCTTCGCAGGCTTTTTACGGCCGCTTGAGTGTCGCCCAGATTCGCGCCGATGTAATCGCCTTGGACGTCCGCCAATCTATCGTAAGCCTGCGCTAGATCGCGCTGAAATTCCGGCGAGTCTTGAGCTTCGCGCTCCATGCCGCTCAAGTACTTCACCGAGTTCTCGACGATGAGTTGCCGAGCCGCCGTTCCGCCCGGCAGTTTCGCCATTGCGTTATATACGTCAGCGAGAAAAACGTTGGTGAGTTCGCGGACTTCATTTAGATGTCGCGTGGCGCGGGCGCGCTCTGCTTTCGCAACACTCGCCTGCCAAGTCGTCGTGATGATGCCGCCAACGATGGCGACGAAGAGCAAAGAGGCAGCGACCGCAGCGGTTCTGTGACGTTGAACGAATTTGCGCACGCGATAACGCGTGGTGTCCGGTCGCGCTTCGACGGGAAACCCGCGCAAGTAGCGGCGCAGATCCTCCGCCATTTGTTCGGCGGAGCCGTAGCGTTCGTCCGGCACCTTCTTCATCGCCTTGAGTACGATGTTGTCCAAGTCGCCGCTGATCGATTTCGCGAATCTGGAATGCGCGATGCCGCCCTGCTCCGCTCTCACGCTGGGTGGCAAGGGATCATCGTTGCAAATCTGAGTAGCGATCTCCCACGTCGATGAGCCGGATACCTTGTACGGCAACTGCCCTGAAAGCAGTCGATACAGCATCACGCCGAGCGAATAGACGTCGCTCGATGTGGTGATTGCCTCGCCGCGCACTTGTTCGGGACTCGCGTATTCCGGCGTGAGTGCCAGGAATGTCGTGGCGCGTTCCTCGCGAGTTGTCGCGTTCGGTTGCAGTAGTTTGGCGATGCCGAAATCCAGCAGCTTCACGACGCCTTGGTTCGTGACCAGCACGTTGCCGCCCTTCAAATCGCCGTGAACCATCAAGTGCTGATGGACATAGTGGACGGCCGAACAGAGCTGCCGAAATAAATCGATGCGAGCATTGAGGTCGAGTTGGTGCTCGTCGCAGTACTGATCGATGGGCTTACCGTCGATGTACTCCATGACGAGATACGGGGCGCCATCCTCTGTGGCACCGCCATCTAATAAGTGTGCGATGTTCGGGTGACTGAGCTGCGCGAGGATTTGGCGTTCGGCTTTGAACTTCCTCAGGACCGATTCCGTATCGAGTCCCGGCTTGAGCAGTTTGATCGCGACCTGCTTTTCGTATTGCTGATCGTCGCGAACGGCTTTGAAGACTTGGCTCATGCCGCCACGACCCGCTTCCGCAACGATGCGATAGTGGCCGAGCCGCTCGCCAATCCACTCCTTCGCAGGCCTCTCGCTCACCAGCCCCGCTTGCTGAGCGGCAGGCCGGTCGATGAAGTCATCCAGGGTATCGTGGGCTGCGAGTAGGGAAATCACCTCCTCCCGCAACTCCTCATCCATGCCGCACGCCTCTCTTATATATGAGTCGCGTTCGGCCCCCGACCGCTCCAGCGCCTCGGCGAACACCTCCTTGACGCGATTCCAGCGATCGGTCTCGCTCATAGCGCCTTCGCCAGCTCGCGCTTCAGCCACGCGCGAGCCAGAGTCCATTCGCGCTTCACCGTGGCCGGGGAAATATTGAGCGCCTCTGCGGTTTGTTCGATGGTCAAGCCGCCGAAGTAGCGCATCTCGATGATCTGCGCTTGCTGTTTGTCGATGCGTTCCAGCCTTTGCAGCGCTTCATCGATTGCCGAGACGTTTTCCTGCGTGTGTTCGTCCAAGTGTTGGAGCGCCGTCGGCGTCGTGACCGGGCCTTCATCGGCATCCGGCGGCTCGCTCAGTTCATCCAGACTCAGCACACTGGCGCCGCCACCGCGTTTGTTGGCCAGCCTCGCGCGTGCGTAGTCGACCAGGATTCGACGCATCAACTTCGATGCAAGCCCGAAAAAATGTGCCCGGCTTTGCCAATCCACTTGGTCTTGCGCAATCAACCGGATGAAAGCCTCATTGACAAGCGCGGTTTTCTGCATCGTGTGATTCGCGCGCTCACGGCGCAGATGCTGCTGTGCCATTTGCCCCAGCTCTTTGTAGAGCACGGCAGAGAGCGAGACCAACGCATGTTCATCTCCGCTGCGCCATTGAGCGAGCAGTTGCGTGACGGGTTGTTGCATTGGTGTCCCCGCTGGATGCGGCCGGTGTGCCGGCTCAAAAAAAGTTGAGCCGAATTTTATCCGGTTTCCGCGTCTTTGATGCATGGGAGCACAGAATCAACACCTCGAAGGCCGTCCAGCTCTGCGGACTACGCTCTTCCGGTCGCAGGCCCTGGAGCACCACAAGCCCACCCTGATCGGCGCGGCCCTCAAGGCACGTCCTCTGTCGTTCCCAATCCTTACCAGCTTAGCTATCGGCGCGGCGGCTGTGGTGATCCTGTTCGGTTGCTGGGGCCAATACACCCGCAAGACGCGCGTGGTCGGCTACCTAGCCCCGAGCACCGGCCTCATCAAAGTCTTTGCCCCAACGGTCGGCACCTTGATCGAAAAGCGCGTGAGCGAAGGCCAACGCGTGCACCGCGGCGATGTGCTGTTCCTGGTCTCGCTAGACCAAGCCTCAATGCGCGACAGCCAAGTTCAAGCGAGCGCCGTCGAACGCATCCAAGAACAGCTCTCCCGCGCCCGCACCGAAAGGGAAGCGCAGGCCCAGGTCGAAAGCGGCGAAGCTCAAGCGCGCAAACAACGCGTGCACAGCATGACCCTCGAATTGACGCAGTTGGATGCGGGCATTGCGGTACAGAAGGCGCGAGCGGAGTCGACGCGGGCAGCAGCCGATCGCTACAACGAGCTATTCGATCGTCACTTGATTACTCGGCTGGATGTCGAACGCGCCGAATCCGACGCGCTGGAACAGCTCGCACGGTTGCATGAAATGGAGCGCTCGCGCACCGCGCTGGAACGCGAGTTGGACGATGCCAAGCAGGCATTGGCCGCAAGCCAGTTCGAGACGGAGAAGCATCTTTCTGAGCTCGAACGCCAAGAATTGACGCTCGAACAACAACTGTCCGAATCCGACTCGCACCGAGTTCAAGTGATCACCGCGCCCGCCGACGGCGTTGTCACTGCGATCACCGGCGAACGAGGACTCACGACCAATCCGCAGATTCCGTTGCTAGCCATCTTGCCGAGCAATGCCACGTTGCAAGCCCGCTTGCTCGCACCGAGCCGCGCGATCGGCACCATCGCTGTCGGAGATCAAGTTTCACTGCGCTATCAAGCATTCCCATATCAACGCTATGGCGTGTTTGCCGGGACGATCACTGAAATCTCCAAGACGCTCCTCGCGCCAGAGGAACTCGAAGGGCCAATCAAGGCAAATGAACCCGCCTATCGAGTGACGGTTGCACTCGCCGATCAATACGTACGCGCAGGCGACAAGACATTGCCGCTGCAGCCTGGCATGCAACTCGACGCGGACATTCTCTTGGAACGCCGCCGCCTGATCACCTGGCTCGTCGATCCGCTGTTCAGCATCGCGAGGGGCACACGATGAGCCTCGATCTGAACTTCAGCGGCCGTCGACGCACGCCCGTCATCCTGCAAACCGAAGCTTCGGAGTGCGGATTGGCATGCCTCGCGATGATTGCGGGCTATCACGGTTACGGCGTGGACTTGGCGACGCTGCGTCAGCGACATCAAATCTCCGCGCGCGGCGCAACGATGGCGCACTTGATGCACATCGCCGCACGGATCCACTTCGCTCCGCGACCGATCAAGGTCGAGCTCGAACACCTGGATCGAGTGTCGCTGCCGATCGTGCTGCATTGGGAGTTCAATCACTTCGTGGTGCTCGTCGCCGCTTCCGGCGATCGCTTCACGATCCACGATCCAGCGCGCGGCGTTCGCGTCCTGAGCACGGAAGAAGTCTCGCGCTCTTTCACCGGCGTGTGCCTGCACTTGACGCCGACCACGGAATTTCGCGCGCAGCAATCTCCACCGCGCGTGTCCATGCTCGACCTCGTAGGCAAGTTGCGCGATGTGCGCGGGGTCATCTCGCAAATCCTGGCGATGGCCGGTGCACTTGAAATCTTCGCCGTGCTCGCACCGTTCTTCATGCAGTGGGTTCTCGATGAAGCCGTGGTGTCCAGCGATCGCGATCTGGTTACCGTGCTAGGCATCGGTTTTCTGCTGCTCGCGCTGACTCAAGTGGCGATTACTGCCGCGCGGCAATGGGCACTCATGGTGTTCGGCACGACGTTGAACGTGCAGATGGTGACCAACCTATTCGGGCATCTGCTGCGCCTACCGATGCAGTACTTCGAGAAGCGGCATCTGGGTGACATCGCCTCACGCTTCGAATCGCTCAACGTAATTCAGCGCACGCTCACGACCAGCTTCATCGAAGCGATCGTCGACGGCGTGATGGCACTGGTCACACTCGCCGTCATGTATCTCTACAGCGGGGCGCTTGCCGCGATCGTGTGTATTGCCGCCGTGCTCTATGCCGTCCTGCGCACGACGCTGTACACCCCGATGCTGCAAGCCCAGCACGAGCAGATCGCGCACGCCGCCAAGCAGCAAACGAACTTCTTGGAAACGGTTCGCGGAATGCAGAGCGTCAAGCTGTTCAACCGCACGCTGCATCGGCACACCGTTCATCAGAATCTGCTGGTCGATAACTTCAATGCGGGAATCCGCCTGCAACGCTTGACGATCGTGTACCAAGCCGCGCGTGGCGCACTGTTCGGGATCGAGAACATTGCCGTGGTGTGGCTCGGCGCCCTGTTGGTGATGGACGGCCGCTTTTCGATCGGCATGTTGTTCGCGTTCGTCGCATTCAAGCTGCAATTCGTCACGCGCATCTCGGCGTTCATCGACAAGGCGCTCGAGTTTCGCATGCTCGGGTTGCACGCAGAGCGCGTCGCCGATGTGGCGCTTGCCAGTGCCGAATCCGACAGCGCATACGAAGGCATCACCCACGGCTTGCGCGCCGACATCGAGCTTCGCAACGTGAGCTTCCGCTACTCGGCACTCGAAGCTCCGGTATTGCAGAACGTGAACCTGACGATTACCGAAGGAGAATCGATTGCACTGGTCGGTCCGTCCGGCTGCGGCAAGACGACCCTGCTGAAGATCATCTTGGGATTGCTCGAACCGACGGAAGGCGAAGTGCTCGTCGGTGGCGTGAGCCTCAAACAGCTCGGCACCGCACACCGCGAAATGATCGGCACGGTCATGCAGGAAGATGATCTGTTCGCTGGCTCCATCGCGGACAACATCGCCTTCTTCGACGCCGAACCGAATCGCGAGCGCATCGAAGAGTGCGCACGACTCGCCGCGATCCACAACGACATCATGGCGACGCCGATGGGCTACAACACGCTGATCGGCGATATGGGCACGACGCTCTCCGGCGGACAGAAGCAACGCGTGCTCTTGGCTCGCGCCCTTTACAAGCAGCCGCGCATCCTCGCGCTCGATGAAGCGACGAGCCATCTCGATGTGAACTGCGAGCGCAGCGTCAACGAATCGGTGCGGGCGCTGAAACTCACCCGAATCATCATCGCGCATCGTCCCGAGACGATCGGCATGGCCGGCCGCGTAATCGCCCTGAGCAATCGCCGCGTCGAAACTCAATCCCGTGCATTGGCGAGCGTCGTATGAGCCTTGTCCGCGCATTCACCGAACGCTTTGCTCCTGCCGGCGCAGGGGCAAACACCGAACTCGCGCAAGCGAGCATCGCCTGAATAGTCAGGCATTCATCTCAATCTCAATTGGAGACATCACATGAACCACGAAGTGCAAATCGAAATCAACGACCTCAACGATCTGAACGACGTCGCCGTCGAGCTGACCGAAGAAGAGCTGCAGGCAGTTGCCGGCGCAATGATGGCCGTGTCTTGGAAGTGCGGCTCGCGTCACCTCGCCGACGAGTGGACCGTCTGATCGAGCGCAAGCTCGCTGACAGACCGGTACCAACGAATCATTAATGGAGAACATCATGAACAACCAAGTTGCTGAAATTGAAATCAATGATCTGTCCGACGTCGCCGTCGAATTGACGGACGAAGAGTTGCAAGCCGTTTCGGGCGCACGCATGACCGTGTCCTGGACTTGCGGTTCGCGTCACCTCGCCGATGAGTGGGATATCAGCTAATCGCGATTGTGCTCTCCCGGAGGCGCGCCGCCCGGCGCGCCTCGCTTGAAGAGGATTCGAACATGATTTTGATCGTCAGCACACCCGGCGATGGGCCGGCGAATGCAGTTGAAGCGCGCTTGCGAGCTCGGGGCTTGGAAATCTTGCGCTTCGATACCGCCGACTTTCCGGCACGCGCGAGTGTGACGATCAGTTACCGACCCGGCGTTCCCAAGTACACGCTGCGAGTAGGCGATGCAACGCACCGCTTCGATTCATTGGACGCGGTGTGGTTTCGCAAGCCGGGCCAGCCGGAGATTCACTCAGATATCAAAGACGAAGAAGTTCGATCCGTCATGCAACAGGACGCGAGCGAATTTCTCGCCGCTGTTTGGGATTCTTTGGATTGCCGCGCTCTGCCTGGCATTCCTTCGGATATGAAGGTTGCTCAGCGCAAAGCGTCGCAGCTGGGGCTCGCTCAAAAACTTGGCTTCGAGCTGGCGCCGACGATCGTCAGCAACGATCCCAAGGAATTTCTCGATTTGTATCGAACCGAGGGCGGCCGGTTGATCAGCAAGATCAATGGCGCGCTGACGTTACGCAGCCGCATGGGTTCAGAATTCATGCGCTACACCAACACGGTGAGCACGCGCGATGTGCTGCACGCCAACTCGATTTCCTATGGCCCGCTGGTTTTGCAGGCGTATGTGTCCAAGCGCGTCGAGATACGCGTGACCGTGGTGGGCGAGAGAGTATTCGCGGCGGAAATCCACTCGCAGAGCACCAATCGCACGCGCTTCGATTGGCGACGCTACGATCTCGGCTCCACGCCGCACAAACCGCATGAGCTTCCACGCGAGATCGCGCGACGTTGCGTCGATCTGGTGAAGCAGTCCCGCCTGAGCTACGGCACGATCGATCTCATTCTCACGCCCGACGATCGCTACGTGTTCTTGGAGCTCAACTCCGCCGGCGAGTACGGTTGGATCGAACAGCTCACGGGCTTGCCGATTTCCGATGCCATCGCCGACTTCTTGGCTGGCGATGCGTCTGTCAATGAACCACAACTTTCGGTGCAGTATGGCTAACGCAATCGATAACACACTTGCAGACGTACTCGGCAGCTTGGATGAGATCACCCAGGCTCAAATGCAGCCGACACAAGCGCTTGCACACTTTCACACCGTACGCATGCGCCATGTGAACGCATCGCTCGAGCTGGTTTGGGAAGACCAGGCGTTCGACGGCTCGGTTCACTACGACGCACTCATTCGCCCGGCCGGCGAGAACAAGACGATCTCGGTCAGCGTGTGCCCGGATGACGCCTTGCCGTGGGCGCTGCGCGGTCTGCATCGGTGGCGCGATTCAGAGCTGCTGCGCGTCAATGGCATCACCATGGCGGTGGAGCAAGCGATCTCGCAACTCGATGTGTTGTGGGAGAAAGCACCGCTGATGCAGCGCTTGATCGACAGTTGCATCATTGAAGGCGAACTGCAGCGACGTCACGTCGAAGTGAACGCGAGCGATATCCAAGCTGCGTTCGATGCGATGCGCCGCCGTCGGGGTTTGTTTACGGTCGCTGCATTGCAAGCCTGGATTCGCAACTCGGGCGTGACCATGGCTGCGCTTCAGGATCTCGCCACGAAACGAGCGCGCGCTGCGAAGTTGCGCCAGCTCGTGGTGGCCGATGGAGCCGAAGCGTATTTCGCCGCTCACTCGCAAGACTTCGATGCCATCAAGCTCGCTCTCTTCCAGTCACGTTCCGCCGCAGCGGCCCAGCGCATCGCCGGGGAGATCCGCCGTGGCGAGTCCACGCTCGCGAGCGCGGCCCAGACAGCATTCTTGAGCGGCTCGGGTGAGGGCCTGGCATTTCGCAACCTCGAGCGCAGAGCAATTCAAAGCGAGTTCGGGTCGGTGGATACAACCGAAGGCGCCGTTCAAGTGATCGAACTCGATCATCAGTTCTGGGTCTTGCAAGTGCTCGCGGTTCAGCGAGTCGAGCACAGCCCCGCGACGCTGGAGCGAGTGAAAGCCGCCCTATTCCGCGATTGGTTAGCGGACCAACGCAGCGCAGCGAAGGTCGAGTGGTTTTGGGGTGATGCACAGCGCACCAAGCAGGAACTCGCCGCATAAGTACCGGGCAGCGGACGCTCGCCTGAGACGCTCCTCAGATTCGGGTGTCCGACCGTTGCGCACACACGCTACTCGAAACTCTTCGGAGCTCTCGCGGGTTACTGCACCACAACAGTTGGGGGGGGGTGTGCGCAAGTGGCGAGATGGCCGAACGATGGCGGTGAGATGGGCGAGCGCATTCGCGCATTCGATTGGGCTTCCACGCCCCTGGGACCCATCGAAAATTGGCCCAGCACGCTGCGGACGGCGGTGGATCTTATGCTGGGGGCGGCGCAACCCACGTACGTCGCATGGGGCCCGACACTGCTCTCTTTGTACAACGACAGCTTCATATCCGTCGTAGGGAGTAAGCACCCCAGGGCGCTGGGACAGCCCTACGCGGAACTGTGGGCCGAAGTGTGGGACCAGTACCGCCCCATCGTGACAGCGACGATGAGCGGCAAGGCCCAATACTTCATCGACCAGCCCGTGCGATTGGCCGGTAGAGCCGGAACGCCGCTCAGCTACTTCACGTTCTCATACACACCGCTTCGCGATCACGACGGCAGCACCATCGCAGGCTTTTACTGCTCCGTCACCGAGACTACACAGAAACTACTCGCAGAAAGCGAAATGCGCGAGCGAGTTGCCAGTGCCCTGGAGCGCGCGGAAACACGCTATCGCACACTGTTCGACTCCATCGATGAGGGGTTCTGTATCGCCGAGGTGAAATTCGACGCCGACGGTCGCGCACTCGATTACAGATTTATCGAGATCAACCCCGCATTCGAAAAGCAGACAGGCCTGCGCGATGCCGTCGGCAAGTGGATGCGCGAACTGGAGCCGCAACTGGAACAGCACTGGTTCGACATCTATGGACAGGTCGCGCGCACCGGCAAGCCGACTCGCTTCGTCGAATACGCGCACGCAATGCGTCGCTGGTTCGACGTCTATGCGTTCCGAATTGGGGAACCGGATCGACCGCTCGTTGCGATTCTCTTCACCGACATCACGGAGAAGCGTCAGGCCGAAGAACGCTGGAGAAGCGCCTTCGAAATCAAAACCGTCGGCGTGATGTTCTGGAACGAGGACTTCGGGCTGACCGACATGAACGACGCGTTCTTGAGGATGACCGGCTTCACACGCGAAGAGGCGCTCGGCAAGACTTGGCAGCAATTGACACCCAGTGAGTTCTACGCGGTTTCGCTCAATGCAGTTGCAGAGGTAAAGCGCTACGGCGAGACCACTCCTTACGAAAAGCAGTACTTCCGCAAGGACGGTTCGCGATGGTGGGGTCTATTCGCGGCACGCAAAGTCGGCGCGGATGTCGTCGAATTTGTTCTGGATGTGACGGAGCGACGCAACGCAGAAGAGTCTCTGCGGCTTGCAGATCGAAAAAAGGATGAATTCCTTGCCACGCTCGCGCATGAACTTCGCAATCCGTTGGCACCGATTCGCAATGGGCTGCAGATCGCACGCCTCACGACGCGAGGCGACGCGACATTGCTGCGAACGATCGACATGATGGATCGGCAACTCTCGCATCTCGTGCGGCTCGTCGACGATCTGCTGGACGTAGGACGCATTACATCGGGGAAGCTCGAGTTGCGGCGCCAAACGCTCAGGCTGGCGCAAGTCGTCGCCAGCAGCGTCGAATCCACGCGCACCGTGATCGAAAACCAGAATCACACACTTTCGATCGATGCGACCGATGACGATCTCTACGTGATGGGTGACATCGATCGATTGTCGCAGGTGTTCATCAACTTGCTCTCGAACGCAGCCAAGTACACCGAGCCTGGCGGCCAAATCCGCGTCGTGATTCGTCGCGAGGGCGAGGACGCGGTGGTTCGCGTAATCGATACCGGGATCGGCATTCCGGAAGGTGAAGCCGAGAACGTCTTCGAGCTATTTTCCCAGGTACGATCGCATCAAGGCCGGACCGGCGGCGGCCTTGGGATTGGCCTTTCGCTGGTCAAAAGTTTGGTCTCCATGCACGGTGGCCATGTTGAGGCGTTCAGTCCTGGGCCAGGCAAAGGCAGTGTATTTACGGTGTGGCTGCCCTTGACTTCACTCGATGCGCCGATGAAGGCCCCAACGCTAGAGCCTGCCGCAACACTCGGCAACACGCGTCGCATTCTGGTAGCGGACGACAACATCGATGCGGCGAAATCACTCGCGATGCTGTTGGAACTGATGGGTCACGACGTACGCACCGCGAACGACGGCATCGAAGCCGTTGAGCAAACCACGCGGTTCGAACCGGACGTTGTGTTTCTGGATTTGGGCATGCCACGCATGGATGGTTTGGAAGCTGCGAAACGGATCCGCAATCTGCCCGTCGGTACCGACACGATGCTGATCGCTCTCACCGGCTGGGGCCAAGAAAACGATCGGCGCAAGACGCTCGAGGCGGGATTCGATTTGCACGTCGTAAAGCCGGTGCAGGCGACGCAACTCGAGGCGATCCTGGCTCAAGAGCGGCGTACGCGACACTAGCTCGAGAATACGAAACACTCGTATAGCTTCTTGACGCTCCGGCTGGGCTCTTTGGGATAGATTGTGCGTCCTGCTTCTCGGAGTCGGGGAGGGAGCGCCATGAACAGCCTGCGAATCACGATTGCAGCGTGCGCATTCATCGCCATTGTCGGAGCGAGCGTCATGCCAGAAGACGAGAGCAACACCAAAACAACAACCACCAGCGATAACGCTGGGGCGGCCGCGACAGCAGCGGCGCAGAAGCTCTTGGACGCGTTGCCCAACGAGAAACGCAAGCGCGCGCAGTTCACGTTCGATGCACCAGAACGATCCGAATGGAACTACGTGCCGATGCAACGCGCGGGTTTGCCGCTCAAGGCGATGGATACGGGCCAACGTGCTTCCGTCGACGGACTGCTTCGCTCTGCACTGAGCCCGACCGGCTTCGATACCGCCAAGAAAATCGAAGCTCACGAAAATATTCTGGGCGCGCTCGAAGGCAGGCCGTCGTATCGCGATCCCGATCTCTACTACGCCGCCGTGTTTGGCAATCCGAGCCTGCGTGCGCCTTGGGCCTGGCGCTTCGAAGGACATCATCTATCGGTGAACTCAACGTGGGTCGATGGCACACAAGTCATCGCGCCGTTATTCATGGGATCCAATCCCGCTCGCGTCCCATCGGGTGAGCACGCTGGCTTGCGCATTCTTGCGGTCGAGGAAGACTTGGGCCGCGCGCTCATTCGCATGCTGCCAGCGGACCGTCGCGCTCGTGCCATGCTGAGTGACCAAGCATTCGCGGATATCGTCACCCGCAATGATCCGAAAGTACGCTCGCTCGAGATCGAAGGGCTGCCGGCTGCCGCGATGACTGAAGCGGAGCAAGCACAGCTTCGCAAACTGGTTCACGTCTATGCAGATCGCATGACCGAAGCGGCGGCGCACGATCAACTCGCACGCATCGAACAGGCCGGATTCGAGAAATTGCATTTTGGCTGGGCGGGCAGCATCGAGCCCGGCAAGCCTCACTACTATCGAATCCATGGTCCGACTGTGTTGATCGAATACGACAACACTCAGAACAATGCCAATCACATTCACACCGTTTGGCGCGATCTCGAGCGCGACTTCGGCGGTGACTTATTGCGTTCGCATTACGCACAGCATCGCCCGGGCGATGCTCATGGTCATGAGCATTAGCTTGCGACCAGCGGCACCCGCTGCATGTTGCTTCTTACTGATGTCGCTCGGCGGCGTGCACGCGGCACAAACTCCTTACCCGCAAAGCACGATCGTCACCGGCGTCACCTGGGACTTCTCTCAAACCGAAGCGCAGCGCAGAGCCAAGGGCAGCGACATTTGGCCGCTTACTTGGGGCGCAGATGGCGATCTGTACACGGCCTGGGGCGATGGCGGCGGTTTCGGCGGCAGTGACGCGAACGGTCGCGTGAGTATCGGTTTCGCGAAAATATTAGGCGTCCCCAGTGGCCGGAACAGGGCGACCTTCGAAGGCGACAATCTGTGGGGCGCGGCGCCGGCCTTCGCGCAGACTCAAGCCACCGTGGGCGGGAAGATTCAAAGCATGTTCTCGGTTCACGGCGTGCTCTACGCCTACGGAGGTATCTGGACGCGAGCAAACTGTCAGTGCGCCGATCCGACCAAGCTCGATGGCGACGGCCCTAAGAGCGCGCGATCTCTAATGTGGTCGCAAGATGCCGGCTTGAATTGGCAACGCGCATCATGGACGAGCGACGCAAACGTCTACTTCTTGAATTTCGGCAAGGACAACTGGGAAGCGCGAGACGGTTACGTTTACGAGTACTACTTGAAGAGCAACGACACGTCGCACATGTACTTACGGCGTGTACGCCCCAGCAAACTGACGGCCGCACCGAGTACAGCCAAAGCGCGCGAATATCTTGCTGCGGTAGATCGCACCGGAAAGCGCGTGCGATGGTCTGCGCATGAGCAAGCAGCAATTCCGGTGTTCTTCGATCCCGCGAATGTTTCGCTGCCACAAGTCACGTATAACGCAGCGATCGGACGCTTTCTTCTCACCATTGGCCACAATCCAGGCGGCAAGCACGCGACACTCTCAGCCGGTCAGGTGGGATTCTTCGAAGCGCCGAATCCCTGGGGCCCATGGGCGACGATCGACTATCGGGACGATTGGGGCAATTTCGGCAACAGTGCAACCGGCGCGTATTTGGGCCTGCATATTCCGGCGAAATGGATCAGCGCAGATGGGACGACATTCTGGGCCGTGTTCTCGAATCTCGGCGAACTCGATTCATTCAATCTCGTGAAAGGTACGTTGAACGTGAGCAGCGACGTTCCGCGCATCACCGCACCCGAATCGGGCGCGATGCTGGATGCAGGTGCGAGCTATGCCGCCGCAGCGCAAGGAAACGCGCTGACGTGGACGGCGGCGCTGCACGATGGCCGCACCTCCGAGTTCGCACATGCGAAGTGCGACACGTTTGTGTTTACAGTTCCAACACGCGCGAAGGCTGGCCAGTTCGTGAGACTCACGGTCGCATCTGCCGTCGCGACGGTGTATCGCGACTTCCCCATCGCACAAAAGTAAATTGCCCGGCGAGAATGCTCTTGGACAGAAACGATTCGCCACCTGTACGCACCCTGCGCGGCAAGTGCCTTTGCGGAGCCGTGCAGTACGAAGTCGCAGATGCCTTCGAATATGCATTGAACTGCCATTGCTCCAACTGTCGGCGCGCGACCGGATCGGCCTTTAAACCGTTCGGCGGCGTCAAGCTCGCTCGGCTGCGCCTGATTGCAGACGAATCGCACGTTCTGATTCATGGCGGCGGCGATGCACACGATGTTCATTGCCGGCTGTGCGGCTCATTGTTGTATTCGGCCTTTCCACCTCGTTCCTTAGCGCACGTTACGTTCGGAACGCTGGTGGACATGCCTTCGCTGCATCCGACAGCGCACATCTTCGTAGGATCGAAAGCGCCGTGGTTCGACATCCGCGACGATCTGCCGCAGCACGACGAGTTCCCACCGTAGATAAACTCCGGCAGGGAATCCCCTACCCAGAACCCGCACCGTAGTAGGCGGACCTCCGAGTTCGCACCTCGACCAGCGCGGCCTTACGTTTAGCCGGTCACAAACGCTGGAGATCGTCGATGCAATGGCGCAGTAATCTCACACGATATGGGATCGTTGCCAAAGCGCTTCACTGGATCATCGTGATCGGGATCATCGCGCAGTACTTTTTGGCCGAAGCCGGTGAGGATGATGAAGGTGCCGAGCCGTTCAGCGCTGTAGGTCTGCACGCTTCCATCGGGCTGCTCATATTGATCTTGGCTGTCGTGAGATTGGCATGGCGCGCGGTCGATCCGCATCCCGCTTGGCCGGACACGATGAAACGGCGCGATGTCGTCATCGCACGATCAGTCCACGTCCTCTTCTATGGCCTGCTCTTCGCTTTGCCGCTAACTGGCTGGATGCTGTCCTCGACCGAAGGCGACACGATCAGCTTCTTCGGCTTGTTCAACGTGCCGCCGATTGTGATTGGGAACGAAGACTTGCTGGAGGACATGCACGAAGCCATGTTCAATGTACTAGTAGGTTTAGCAGCCCTGCACGTACTCGCCGCCCTGAAGCATCACTTCATCGACCGCGACAATGTCCTTCGCAGCATGCTGATGCGCTCGTAGGCTCGATTCGCACGGCTGATCGCTCGCGCCTCACTGTGCGTGCATTCTTGTCAAATCGTCACGACCGCAACGTGTGGGAGTGAGAACTCCCGCTGGTACGAATTGCCTGCTCGCTATACAGTGACCGCCCCTCCACTCACGCCTGCGCTTACCCGGACGACCGGGGGCTCTCGGGCTTATGAACGGTATGTCGGACCCGAGGAGCTCAACAGCGCAGGTCGCAGATGCACCGCCCTTCGGCGGCGATCCGCTGCAGCCCTCCGATGCCATCGACATCACCGCGACACTAGCTTCTCGTCCGGCGCGCACACCGAACTTCGCTGCTGAGAACGCCACGCTCGGTCGCTTGATCAAGGAAGTGAGCGGTTACTCCGCAACCGTGCTGCAAAGGCTGGTCGATGCAACGCTGGAATTGTCGGCGGCGCACTCGGCAGGAATCGGTTTGTTGGAATCCGTCGATGGCGAGCCGTGCTGCGTATGGCGAGCGGTCAGCGGCAAGTGGGCGCGCTTGACCGGATCGAGGATGGCGCGAAATGCGAGCCCGTGCGGGGATGTTCTGAACCGCAAAACGGCGCTGCTCCTGCGGCATCCACAGCGGCACTACTCGATCTCAGCTACTCTCTCGCCGCCGATCTTCGAGTGCTTGCTGGTGCCGTTTTACAGCGGCGAGGAAGTCGTCGGCGCAGTGTGGGCGATATCTCATGATGATTCGAAGCTGTTCGATCGCGAGGACCTGCGCGTTCTCGAGACCATGGCGCACTTCGCCGCGACGGCTTACCGCGTGCTCGACGCGCACGAGTCGGAAAGAACTGCTTCGCGCCGCCTGCAAACAAAAACCATCGAACTACAACGTCTCGCGGAGACGGCAGCAGTCGGCCTCACGCGAGTTCGACGCGATCTCGTGTATCGCACCGTCAATCGCGCGTATGCAGAACTCGTAGGTCGGCCCGCCACCGACATCATCGGCAAGTCGATGATCGAGGTGTTGGGGCCGCGCGCCTGCGAAGCCATCCAACCGTACGTCGAGCGCACGCTACAGGGCGAGGCTGTGGAATACGAAACGGTGTTGCCGCTGCCGACCGGTGCGCGGTTCGCGCATATCAACTACACACCCGACATCGAAGCCGGGGAAATCGTCGGCTGGACGGCCTCGATCATGGACATCACCGGCCGCAGAATTTCCGAGCAGAGTGCACAGCGTGCCGCGCGCGAGAAGGATGCGTTGTATCGTCTTGCCGATCGATTGCAGCGTGCCCGCAATCTAAATGAAGTCTACGAAGCAGCGTTGCAGGCCATCCTGAGCGCTGTTCAATGCGATCGGGCGTCCATCTTGCTGTGCGATGCCGCGAACGTCATGCGTTTCGTGGCTTGGCATGGGTTGTCGGACGACTATCGAGCAGCCACCGAAGGCCATTCGCCCTGGAGCATCCGCGATTCGCACCCTGAGCCCATTGCGATGAACGATGTCGCAACGGCCGGCCTCGACGCATGGCTGGACACACTCATTCGCGCAGAAGGGATCGGTGCGCTCGCGTTCATTCCGCTGACGTTCAACGGCCGGCTGATCGGTAAGTTCATGACCTACTACAACGCGCCGCATGAATTTACTGCAGATGAAATCGAGCTGAGTTTGACGATCGCGCGTCAACTGGCATTCGCCGTCGATCATCAACGCGCTCAAGCAGAGCTCGTGGCCCAAGCGTCTCAGCTTGATTTGATCACCAATACGGCACCGGTGTTCATCGCCTACTGCGACCAGCAGACTCGCTTCAAATTCGTCAATCATGCATACGCGAAGCGCCTCGGCTTGACGGCTGCGGACTGTCTCGGCAAACGCATCGACGAAGTGATCGGCGAACGTGCGTACGAGAGCTTGCGTCCCTATATCGACCAGGTGCTGAGCGGGACGCCGGTCGAGTTCGAATTGACGATCCCCTACCCGACGTTGGGTGAGCGATTCGTACATTGCTCGTACGCGCCCGAACGCAACGATGCAGGCGCAGTCGTTGGGCTCGTCGCCGCCATCACGGACATCACCGAACGCAAGCACGCTGAAGAAGCGCTTCGACGCAGCGAAGAGAAGCTGCGCGAAGCGGACCGGCGCAAAGACGAATTCCTGGCGATGCTGGCACACGAACTGCGAAATCCGCTCGCACCGATTGCGAATGCATTGAGCCTCATGCAGCGCGAAGGCACCGTATCAGCCTTGCACGAACAATCGCGCGCGATCATGGAAAGACAAATCGGCCGGCTCTCGCGGCTCGTCGACGACTTGCTTGAAGTGTCGCGCATCACGACGGGTCGCATCCAACTACACATGGAGTCGGTTCCCATCTCGGACGTGATCGCACGCGCCGTGGAGACGGCCCGTCCGCTCATTCACCAGCACAATCATCACCTGCAAGTCAGTGCTCCCGAACAGCCCGTTTGGATCCGCGGCGATAGCGCGCGGCTGGAACAAGTGCTGGTAAACCTACTGAACAACGCCGCGAAGTACACCGACGACGGCGGCCGCATCGAACTGAAGACTGAACGCGACGGCGACGACGTCCTCATTCGAGTCATCGATTCTGGAATCGGCATCGCGTCAGACCTGCTGCCGCGGGTGTTCGAGCTATTCACGCAAGGCGAACGGTCTCTAGATCGTTCGCGGGGCGGATTGGGGATTGGTTTATCGCTCGTGCAGCGCCTCGTCACGAAACACGGCGGCACCGTCGAAGCGCGCAGCACACCGGGCGAAGGCAGCGAATTCATCGTTCGCTTGCCCACAATCGCGCCTTCTTCGCCGCTGAGCGATGCACAGGAACGCGCAGAATCTCAGCCCGCAGCCGGATCGGTGCGGGTTCTCATCGTCGACGACAATGCGGATGCCGCAGAATCGCTCGCGTTGCTGCTCGAAACCAGCGGTCACACCGTCGCAACCGCGCACACGGGCACCGCGGCGCTTGCGGCAGTCGAAGCCCATCGACCTGAAATCATCTTCTTGGATATCGGGCTGCCCGAGTTGGATGGCTACGAAGTTGCCAAGCGAGTTCGCATGCACCATCCGGCAGATGAGCTCGTCTTGGTCGCGATGACCGGTTACGGCCAACAATCCGATCGCGATCGATCCCATGCCGCGGGGTTCGATCATCACTTGGTGAAACCGGCGGCGTTTGAGGCAATCGAGGCGATTGTGGCGGCGCGAGCGGCGAACCTTCATGGAATCCGCCCTGGCTAGGCAAGGTTCACGGTCCAAACAGTAAGAGCGTCCGAATTCGATCCGTTCGAATTTGTCGAACTCCCGATCGCGATTTCGCGATCCGGGAGCTCTCATACTCTCTCCGGCAGTGCGCCCGGAGAGATTGCGCCTTTGCCCTCCATGGCCGGCGCGCGGTTGCGCCAGCGAGCGCTGTCCAAAACTGCTCCGTGCAGTTTTGTCGAACTCCCGATCGCGATTTCGCGATCCGGGAGTTCTCAAACTCTCTCCGGGACAAGGTTAAATAAAAAGGGCCACTTCGAATGAAGTGGCCCTTTTTATTTAACTGGCGCGCCCGGAGAGATTCGAACTCCCGACCTCATGGTTCGTAGCCATGCGCTCTATCCAACTGAGCTACGGGCGCGTAATAACTTTGCATTCCAACGTCCATGTCATCACTTCGAACTGACGCTATCCCTCACGTCTCGTTCGCTCAGTTGCTCACTGCAC
>JAEWBG010000118.1 GCA_023391335.1 Pseudomonadota bacterium
CCATTTGCACCACAGGTCTTGATGCTCCTGCGCGCTCAACTTACGCCATGCTCTTCTGCTCATGCTTCACCCTCCAGCTCTATCGCTTAAGATGGGTGTTGCACTGACCCCTTTAAACCGCCGTTGCGTCCGACGTCTTCTCTGGGTCGTCCATCATTGCTTTCGCTTATCCAAAACCTCGAACCGGCGAGACAGCCGATGGCCCACATCGTCGACGATGGTGATCACGTGCATGCCGGCGGAGATGTCCAGCGCCTGCTGATGGAACACTCGCGTTTCTCCGACATATCGATCATCCAAGTGCCACCGCAAGCTCGCGTTGGGATCGCGATGAACGGCTTCGAATACCGTGCGTCCGCGTTGCGTGTTGAAATCGATGGGGATGTACAAGCGCGTAGATAGATTCGGATACAGGAACTCCATCGGGTTTTGATCTGTACTCGCGCCTCCCGCGCAGCCGGTGCGGAAGGCTGGCAAGGGTCGATAGCTCGCGTGTTGTTTCCTGAAATAGAACTCAGGCCCGGGCGGCAATACGAACCAATTCTCGTGCTGCATGCGATCTATGCGTTCGCAGCTCGAATCCACTCTGAAGCGGCGCTGCGAATCTAAATGCACTGAAACATTGTAAGGACTGATCCGATCGAAGTGACTGCTCTTTGGGATCATCTCGCTCTGCGAATCGCAAGCACCGTTGGCCAAGAACCCATCGTTGCGACAGACCTCGACCTGCTTCATCCACAGCGTCGGCTCAACGAACCACTCACTCGATTGCAGACGCTCCATCAATGCAAACATGATCGGTGCCGCTGCGACGGAACCCGTCAACCCCGGCTTGCCTTCACCATCGGCATTTCCTACCCACACACCCACGGTGTAACGCGATGTGTTTCCAACCGCCCACGCATCACGTAATCCCCAACTTGTTCCCGTTTTCCACGCAATGCGACGCGAGGTCGCAAAGCTCCGCCAACTAGCTTCATCGCCGGGACGCGTGACTTCGAGGAGCGCTTTCAACGTGAGCCATGCGGAGGCGGGACTGAAGTCTGCCTGCATAGCCGTATCCTTCGACTCCTCGCGCAGCACGTGAGTGCGCTGATAGAAGATCGACTGGCCCGGATAGATCTGCCGTGCGACATGGGCCAGGTTCGCGTATTGATTCGAGATGTCCCACAACGTCCCCTCCGCACCGCCGAGAATGAGCGTGAGCCCATAGTCATCCGGGGATCGGATCAATGTGCTCATGCCAGCGTGCCGAAGGACATCATAGAAGCGCTGCACACCGTATTGGCGCAGCATGCGTACAGCTGGAACATTGAGTGACTGCGCAAGCGCCACATCTGCCGGCACGACACCGCGATACTGCCGATCAAAATTCTCCGGCATATAGCCAGCAATCTGCGTGGGAACATCGGCTACGAGCGTATGCGGAAGAATATCGCCGCTCTCCAACATGGCCGCATACAGAAACGGCTTCAGAACGCTCCCCGTACTGCGCGGCCGCCGAATGATGTCGACCGCAAACCCGTGTTCGTTCGCGACGGACCATTGCGCATTGCCCACGTACGCAAGGACTTCGAAGGTGCGGTTATCGATGACGATGGCGGCAGCATTGTGGACATCCTGCGCTGCCAACGTCGTCGATCGTTGCTGCACAATTTGAGTCGCAGTTCGCTGTAACGCGCGGTCAATCGTCGTTTGAAATCGATGCTGTGAGGGCGATTGAGATTGCAGCGTTGCCAACAGATGCGGCGCGAAATTCGGCAAGGGCTGCGGCGCGTTCGGCAAAGGCTCTTGCAGCGCGAGTTTTAAATCCAAATCACTGATGGATCCAGCCGCATGAAGTCTGTGCAAGAGCCGATCGCGTTTTGCGAGCAGCGCCCTTCGATTTCGCCCTGGATGCACGAGTGCCGGGCTGTTCGGCAAAACTGCGAGCGTGCACGCCTCTGCCCACGACAATTCGGTCGCTGGACGACCGAAGTAGCGCCATGCAGCCGCATCGAGCCCGACTACATTCGCACCGAACGGCGCGTGCGCTGCATACGAGGCCAAGATTTCCCGCTTGGAATAGCTCAACTCCAAGCGAGTTGCGAGCAGCATCTCGGTCAGCTTGTCGCCGATCCCGCGGTCGCTTTGATTTCGTATGCGCCTCGCAAGCTGCATCGTCAGCGTGCTCCCGCCACTTACGATGCGCCTGGCTTTCAAGTCAGAGTAAGCCGCGCGTCCAATCGCGATGGGATCCACACCGGGATGGCGATAGAAACGACGATCCTCATACTCGACCAAGGCCTGCGCAAATTTATCCGGCACGCGATCCGATTCTGGAAAGCGCCATTGTCCGTCGCTTGCAATGCGTGCGCCGAGGAGCTGGCCGTTTCTGTCGAGAACGATCGTCGAAAGCGGCTCGTGGAACAGCGGCTTGGGCAGCATGCGCGCGTAGGCAAGCACGCTCACGAGTGCAATCGTGAGTAGTGATATCGTCGTAGCTCGCTTAAATCGCCGCATGTAATTCAAAAGGCCGGACGCAACACAAAGAACACAAAGAGAATAGTGCGAGGTCTTGTGTGTGATGTGCGGGACATCTTGGATTTTCACCCTGTGTCCCGCGCACACAATGATGAGCTGCACCCCTTCACGCGCTCTGCGCTTTCACCACATCACCTCATCACCCCATCTATGTGCTCTTTGTGTTCCGTCCTACTCCCTTCCTTTCCCATGAGCATCGCTCACCTCAACCCACTGACCCTTCGTGCGCGCGAAGCGGCTGGCGTCATACATCGCTTCGACGACGGCGCTCGGCAGATAGAAGCGACCGCGATACGCAGCATTCAAGCGCGTCGTGAACGTGATGCGTTCTTGCGGCTTCAGGCTGAAGTAGCGATAGATGCGATCATCGCGGATATCCACGCGCTCCACTTTGCTCGCAAGTGCAGCAATCGAACCCTCATACCACCACGGCAGCGGCTTCGGCTCGCCGTCCTCGCGATTGCCGTTCGTATCGCCGCCCTCCATGCGTTCGTTGTGGATTTCCCACCCAGCCGGGAAGAGTTGCGCGAGGGCGATATTGTCGATGCGCTGTTGAGTGGTGTTCGTCACGACCACCTGTGCAATTAGATCGCTGCCTTGCGGAATATGTGCAGGATCGAGTGACTTTCCTTCTTCATCGCGATAGTCGACTTTGAGCGTCAGTCCTTGCGAGGCCGCAGTGTCGGTGCCGGTGTTCGGAATGCCTCGCACGCTCAAGGTCGCGAAGAGGCGGCGCTGCGATGTATTCGCGACCCTCACCGTCGCGCCGCGATCGGGGAATGCACGCAACGCTTCGGAGTACATGGGCGCCGAGACGGACACCGACTGATCCTTTCCATTCACTCCACGCGTGAACGTGTATGTCCCGATCTCTCCAGGACCGACGTAGTGCGCCATCGCGAGTAGCGCATACGCTGTCGACTGAGTGCTGTACCACGTCTCCGAAGTCAGGCCGTGCGACACCTCATCGGCAAGCGTATTTGCTGCGGCTCGTTGGCCGAGCGTAACTAGGCTAGTCAACGCAATGGATTCATCTCGAAGTTCCGATCCCAGTATTCGATCACGCGCTGCGTAATCCATCGCTTGCGTGGGTGTGCCTTTAGCCAATGCCCTCGCCGCGTCGCTCAATCCGGCGAGCTGATAGGCGGCGGCCAACATCCATTTTGCGGGCGCCACCAACGAATCGCGCTCGCGCAAGCGATTCATTGCGCCAATTTCTGGCTGCTTCGCCAAAGCTAACGTGTACAGGCGATACGCTTGATCTACGGCATCGGCATCTCCTTGCTCGCTCCATGATTGCGCCGTGGCACGCTGGTTTCGCACCCAGCCGTTCAACATTGCATCGGGCACGGCGTAACCCAGTTGCTTGGCCTCCAACAAGAAGTGACCCGCGTAGCTGTTCGACCAGTTGTCACGCAGCTCGGCGCCAGGCCAATAGAACCCACCCGGCCAATACGCAAATGCGCCGTTCGGCATTTGGAACCCCGCCAAGCGCTGTATGCCCATCTGCACGTTGCGCTGAATTTCATTCTTACGCTCGTCTTCGAGTTTGAGCAGCGTGGGGAGATACAGCTGCGGGAAAACAGAAGACGTCGTTTGCTCCAAACATCCGTACGGATACTGAATCAGGAAGCTCAACCGTCGCTCGAGATCGAGCGGTGGCACGGCAGAAATCTCGAGCGTTACCGCGTTCGTCCCCGCCATGCCGTGCGGCACTAGATCCGTGGTCCACTCCTGCCCTGCTTCCAAGACCTTCTGCACGCGCTCAGTCGTGGGTGCATTAGGACTGCGAACCTCCAGATCGATCTGCGCTTCAGCGCGGTGCTCGCCGCTCGTCGCAACGAACTTGATCGTTCCACTCCCCACTCGAGCCTTGCTCTTCAAACGCAGCATCGCCAAACGCTCTTCGGGCCGCGTGAAATCAACTGTCGTTGTTGCGTCACCGACGATTTCGAAAATGGAGTCGGCCTGCATGTTCAACGCCACTTGCTTAACGCCAGGGTCGGACACGAAGACCGAGACCGGCACCGCGACTTCTTCTTCCGGTCCGAGCACGCGCGGCAACGTCGGCAACAACATCAACGGTTGCCGCACGAATACGGACTTCTCCGCGGACCCGTAAGCGCCGCGCTGGCCCGCCACCAACATCACGCGCACAGCACCGATGTATTGCGGGATCTTGATGTCATGCGACCGGGTTTGACCTGCCTTCAGTTCGAATGGGCCAAGGAATGTGACGACTGGTGGGAAGCGCGTCTTGCGCTCATCCGGATTTTTCACGTTCGCCGCATCGCTTCCGCCAAGCGCGAGCAAGCGTTCGAGTTCGACGCCATACGCGCCGGTCACTTGGTCGAACAGATCCCACGTCGAAATGCCCAGCGCTTCACGCTTGTAGAACTGCTCGTGCAAGTTCGGCGTCTTGAAGCTCGTGAGATCGAGCAGGCCTTCGTCCACGACCGCAAGCGTGTAGGTCATTTCGCGGCCATTGCGCTCACTGACTTCAACCTTGCCGGTGCTATTGGGCTTCCACTCCGGCGCTACGGTCAGCCCCGGCGAGAGAATCGTTTGCGGATCGTCCACGAACAGCGGAATGACCCCGTACATGCGAATCGGTCGATCGTTCGCCTTGCCATGCGGCTGCACCATGGTCACGCTCGCGTAAACGTTGGGTGCCATCGCCTGCGTGATCGGCACCGTCACCTTGTTCGAGTCGTGCGCGAAATCGATCCAGCGTGCATCGAGAATCGATGTACCGTTCTCGATCGTGAGCAACGCACGGCCTTCCTTCGTTTCGGGCAATTGCAGCGTCGCCGTTTCGCCGACCTTGTATTTGTCCTTGTCGGCGGTGAAAACCAGGACATTCGCTGCCGGACCTGACTGATCTTGCGCGCGACCGGCCCACATCGGCCAATCGATGTAGAACGTTTGTCCTGTGCAATGGCCGCCTTCGACATCGCAGGCGCGAATCAGATACCGACCCCATTGCGGGAATTTGATTTCGAACTGCCAGCTGCCTTTGCCGTCGCGCGTACTCACGGTGCTTTGCTGCACGATGCTCGTGTGAGTGCGCTGTGCGTACTGCGCAAGCGAATCGCCGGATTGATCCCACCACCATTTCCATTCGATCTTGTACAGCGTCACTTCGACTTCTTTCATCGCAGTCGGCTGCCCTTCTGCCGTCAGTGAAGCGAGTTCCACAGTGTGCTGAACGTCGGTTCGCAACATGCCGCGCGATACATCGCCCTTCGGCAATTTCAAACCGACATAGCGCCGATAGGGCGAAAGAGGATGCGACGAGTAGTTGATGCTAAATGCGCCGCCGCGCTCGAAGACTCGCGAAGTAAAGGATGCAGTGAGCATCCCCGGTGCCGCAGCAATGGGCTCAAGCGTCTTGTCGATTGATGCTTCACCGTTCTGATCCAACTCACCTTCGAATACTTCTTGCGGCTCGCTCGTAAACTCGCGAGCAGGATCATCGAAGACGAAGTCGGCGAAGCGATCGAACTTCGTCCCGGAAGGCGTCAGACGCATCTTCACATCGGCCTTAAGGCCCGCGGCCGTCGCGCCACTCAACCACTGGCTAGAGAGCTTGCCACGCAGACGAATCGATTCGTCGCATTTATCAGTGTTCGAAGAACATCCATCGGCGGTGTCCAAGAGGCCGCCCGCTTTTTCCTCGAGATCGAGTGCCACCTTCAGGCGATTGGGCATGACCGTCTCGATCTTCAGCGGCTTCGTAAACGTCGCTCCGCCGAGGGTTGCCTTCGCAGTCCACGTGCCTGTCGGCGCATCCCCAGCCGTCTGCAACTTGAACGTGTAAAAGCCATTCATAGGCGTGGTGTTCACGAGCGTTTGGGTGAGCTGTGACTGCGGATTGAACAACTCCATCGTAACTGGATGGTCCGCGGGGAGCTTCTGATCCTTGTCCTGCAACACGAACGTCAGATAAATGTCATCGCCAGGGCGCCATACACCGCGCTCCGAATAGATGAAGCCCTTGATGCCCTCGGTCACGCGCTCGCCGCCCACATCGAAGTGACTCACGGGCAACGCGACGCCTGGTTGCACTTTCAGATAACCTTTCTCGGCGTCCTTCTGCGCAACGATCATGTAGGGCGCGGACTTGAGCGCGAATGCCGCCATTCCGCGCGCATCCGTTTTCGCTGTCGTGAGGCTTTGGTTCTGATAATTGAGGGCCGTGAGCTGCACACCGTTCATCGGCTCTGCGGTGCGCAGGTCGGTCGCAACGACGATCCAATTACCGCGTTGATCTTTCTTCGCCAACAGTCCGATATTGGATACCAAGAAATTGCGGCCATCGCGAATGCGTCCGCCGTATGTGTAATAGGCGTCTTTGCAGGGATTGTCGCGATCGGCCCACGTCGAACCATCCTTCACGCCGAAGTATTCTTCGACGTAATCCCAGTTGCTCTCTTCCGCCTCGTCGTTGGTGTCTTGATCTTTTAGAGACTCATCTGCCGCTGCCTGCGTCGAGGGGCACGCGTAAGCCGAGTTCTCTCGCGAGATCGACAATGTGAGCCGCAGCATGGCGCCCGGATACTTTCGCAGCAGTTCGGTGACATCCAAGCTGTAGCGGTTCCAGCGCGATGGATCGGCAGGGGTGACCGCAATGGTTTTGCGCCACAAGTTCCGCCCCACGCGTCCGAGTTGATTCGCTCCGTCCAGCTCATTGACCTGGAAGAACTGCTTCAAATTGTCTTGATAGATTTGGAAAGCAGTCACGCGAACGCTGCGTACGTTCACGGCTTCGAACGGCACCGTGAGCAACTTGGCGTCGGGAAGAATGACGCCTGTGCCGACGAACTTCACTTGCGGCTTGGTGCTCGCAAACGTCACCGGATATTGCGCTGCCGCTTCGAGCTTATCTCCTAACCGATTGCGAATGCCGGGCTCGAGCGACAGCGTGACCTGTCCTTCGAACGCCTGAACCGGATAAACACGCAGCACGTTGCCGTCGACGCGCGTGCTCGGTTCGCCTTGGCTCAAGCGTACGAGACCCTTGAAATCCTGATGGGGATCCAACGTATCGGAGAAGAACACGCGGATGTAGCGCTGGCCTTGATCTTCCGCGGTCGACACTTGAGTGACGATGAACTGATCGCGCGGCGGCACGGCGATCTCGTTGTGGCCGGTCGCCTTCGCACCGATCGCTCTACCGTCCCAATCGAGCGCGAGCGTTTGTTGCTGCATGCCTCGTTGGAGCCCGTGTATGGAGAATTCGTGGCGCAGACCGTCGGCGCCGTGCTCCCAATCGATCTTCGCGGTTTTTCCGGCGTAGTTCGCGCGCAGCAGGGATTCGACTTTGTCCGCCCGCTCCGCGTCCGCAGTCGAGAGCACGCCTTTTAGTTGCAGAGCATTCTCGTGAGCGCGATCCGAGGTCAGCCCGTCGACCGCAACTTCGAACTCGGGCCGCTTGATGTCGACAAGAAATTCGAATGGTTTGAGCGTCGCGGGAATGCCTTTGAGATTGGTCGGTTTGACGGTCACGCGATACGTTACCCCCGGCGTGAATTCCGTTTTCGGCGTGATGACGATTTCGCGCGAGTTCGCAAACTGAATCGAGCTGCTGACTGATGGATGGATCGCAACCGTCGCCGATGCATCCTTGCCGACGTTTTCACCCGCAACCTCCGTGGCGAACACAACGCGAATCGTAGAACCGCGCGAGATCACCCCGCTCGTATGCGAAGCGAGAAACTCACCCCAAAGCGGATCAGGCTTTTTGATTGTCTCGCGCTCAGGCTTTGGCCTCCCGCACCCGTGCAGCGCGAGCATGAGTACCGAGATGACAGCAACGACCGAGATGCAAAGGCGATATGGCCGAGCGAGTGCGCTGAACACAAAGAACCCCAGGTGATTGGTTAGAACGCGTGAGTGCGAAGCTCACGGATAGATTGTCTCGCACCCGCTGCGTTGGCGAGTACGCACCGATGCACGGGCGCGAATGAATTGTGATGAATTATGGCCGATCCCGCCGAAGGCGCGGGATCGGCAGTTACGAATCACGGATCACGGATCACGGATCACGGGAAGAGACTTCGGACGCAACACAAAGAACGCACAGATCAGGGTGGGAGCTGCGCGTGTGAGTCGTGACGTGTCACGCTTGTGAGTTGACGGTTAACCGTTGACGGTCAAGAGAAGCATTAGCGCGGCGACAGTGACGCTTCTCACTGCCAACCGTTAACGGTCAACTGACAACTGAAGTTGAAGCTCACCCGCGTTGTGGCCGGCGATGCGATTTTCCTGTTCCTTCCCCCGTTCTCGACGGGGGAAGGTCAGGATGGGGGCATCATCATGCAGAAGCATCCCGCATTTCGATGAAAACGCCACGGGTGCAACACGCACGAACTCTTACCGTCCTGTTAATCCTGTTCATCCTGTCTAAACTTCTTTGCCTCTGCGCCCCTTCCCAACCTTCCCCCGCAGAAGAGCGGGGGAAGGAGTCGAGGTCGATGACTCGGTCGTGTAGTCAGCTGCGCCTGTGACGTACGAGAGGTAAGCGGAATCACCCAGTTGCTCTTTGTGATTTTGTGCGCTTTGTGTTGCGTCCCATTCCGGACGTCGATTCTGTCCCGCGACTCGTTCGTAGTGATTCGGTGCTTATCGGAGGATCGAACCAGGCTCTTCGACGGACTCTCAAGGAACTGCTTCCTAGGCTGTAGGCTGTAGGCTGTAGGCTGTAGGTCGGAAGAAGAGTGCGATCCGCACATTCTGTTTCTTCGTTTCGCTTTCGCGCTCAAACGCGATGGAGTGACTCAGGGCGAACGGAAGACGGTTGACACGCGACACCTTCTGCCCTGTTCC
>JAEWBG010000006.1 GCA_023391335.1 Pseudomonadota bacterium
TTGCCTCCCAAAAAACATTTGGTGTTGGGGGCGCGCCCGGGCCCCGCGGCCGTTGACTCAACGGCCTCCCATGATGGCTACATAGTCCGTGGCCCACCGGCTGTAGGGGACGCAGCCTTCAGCGTGCGATGCACACTTGGCTTCCGGCGTGCGCCAAAAATGGATTTTCTCGAAGTTTTCGATGCCGTTGTTCTTACAACCGTCCGGACCCAACAGTGCATTGTTCTCGCACGCGGCTGGAACTACCGGCACCGAACCGAACCACGCGGCCACGTCGCCTTGGACCTTGGGTGAGATCGACCATTCCATCCAGCGATACGCACACACCGGGTGCTTCGCTTGCGCGTGCATCATCGTCGTATCGGCCCACCCGGTGGCACCCTCGTCAGGGAAGGTGCTGGCAATCGGCTGTTTGTTCGCAATCAACGTGTTGACCTGGAACGGCCAGGAGCTCGAGGCAACGACGCCTTCGTTGGTGAAGTCCTGTACCTGGACGTTGGCATCGTGCCAATAGCGTTGCACCAGAGGATGTTGCTTACGCAGCAACTCGAGCGCCGCCGCATATTGCTGCTCATTTAATTCATAAGGATCTTTGATGCCCAGATCCGGTTTCTTGGCGCTTAGATACACGGCTGCATCGGCGATATAGATCGGACCGTCATACGCTTGAATGCGCCCCTTGTTGGATTTCCCATCCGGGAACTTCTGTTCTTGAAACAGCACGCTCCAGGAAGTGGGCGCCTTCTTGAATACATTCGTGTTGTACATCAGCACGTTCGGACCCCACTGATAAGGCACGCCGTAGTGCTTACCGTCGACGAAGTGCCAGGCTGCTTCTTTCAAGCGCGGGTCAATCGTGTCGTACGACGGGATCTTGGCAACGTCGATCGCCTGCACCGTGCCGCCGCGGATCAGCCTGAGCGATGCATCGCCGGAGGCGGTGACCAGGTCGTACCCGCCTTGAGTCATCAAGGACACCATCTCATCGGATGTGCCGGCCGTTTTCACGTTGACCTTGCAGCCAGTGTCCTGCTCGAACTTCGTCACCCAGTTGTAGTTGGGATCGGAGCTGCCGTTTTCGATGTAGCCAGGCCACGCCACGATGTCGACCTGACCTTCGGGGGCGTTGGCGGCTGCAGATGTTTTTGCGGATTGTTCGGTGGGCGGTTCCTGCTTTTTGCCGCATCCAACGATCGTCAGCGCGATACAAGCGAGAAGAAGGACACGGGAATCGAGGACAGGGCGCGGCTGCATACAAACTCTCCCGATTGCTTTGCTTTAGACGGAAGGTGCATCGACTCGATTCGCACGGCGGTGTGCGAGGCCGATGCAGTGTAGCGCCGCGCATGCACGCGGAGATAGTGACTAGAACCTATCTGCGAATCCCTTGTGGCCGCGATTTTGAGATAGGTTCTAACTTCTTATAGCGTTCCGGAGAGCGAGAACGGGCGGCGACCTTGCGCGTCCGGTGCACCAAGAAATTGCAGTGCATTTTGAACGTCTCGCGGTGCATCAGGGCGAGCCGCAATCAAGCCATCGATCACATAGCTATGGTCGGACTTGAGCTGAAGTGTTCCCGCGATCTGAACGGGGCCGCCAACGTCGGTAATCGCACCGACCAAAGTCGATGCATCGTTCGATGCGGTGGGTGCGGGGAACGTGACTTTGTAGCTGCCGATGTTAGTGGGGCTGCGCGCCGGACCGGTGAGTTGCAGGATCTCAACGGTGCCGTCGATCGCCGTCGGCCAACCTTGTGCGATCTGCAAATTGCTAAGCCGCAAATTGAGCGTTCCGGTCCATCCTCCGGGAGCGACTTGCTGAGGCAGCGCCGCGAGCGGAAGCGAGCCCGCTAAGTCGGTGATCTTGATTTGCGAAGCGGAGGCCGAGATCAGTCCCTGCGCGAACCCATCCGTGCGCTTCAGGTTTACATCGGCCTTGAGTCTCGCCAAGAACAAAGCGAGCGGATGCAACGTCCAACGAGCTTCCCCCAGCATGGCAGAATCGACTTGCACCACGGCCGCTGTACCGCGCCAAGCGGTGCCGTGAACTCCATCGACATGGACGTTTGCAGGCAGCCATCGCAGCAGGACACTCGCGGGCAAGGTCCAGACTGCAAACACCAAGTAGCACGCGACTCCAAGAACAACCAGCGGCCAAATTTTTTTCATCGTGTTGTGTAGCTGCGCGGCGTATGGCGAGAAGGGCGGAATCGCTCGATGAGCGAGCCGTCAGCCCCGGGCGCGATTCAAGACCAAACTGGCGTTCACCAAACCGGGTTTGCCCGCGCGGTCGATGGTGGCCGATTCGATGCTCACGGCATGCCGCTGCTGCAAGCTGGCGATGCAGACGATCAGTTTGTCGAACTCCGCCGATTCGAGACGCACGCGAATGCCGGTTTCGCCGTTGGGCGTCTGGCCGGTGAGCGCAGAGCTCAAGCCGCATTCGCGTGCCGTACGATCGATGAGAACGACGAGGGATTCGTTACTGGCAACCGGGGCTGCGGACTGGTTTGCACTGAGCGCCATGACTTCGCCGGCAACGTTCTTCAGCCAAGCCAAATCGGCTTCTTTCTGCTGCACACGTTCGGCGCGCGTGTGCACAGCGCCGTAAAGCGGCGCCAACGCCAAAAAATAGATGCCAACGACCAATACTAAGATCGAGCCCGCGACGATGATCAGTCGCTCGCGCGGCTTGAGCGCGTTGAGTTGCTGCCTAAGCGATGCAAGGTTCATGCGCCGGATCCCTTGAGTTGCAGCAAGCCTTCGAACTTCGATTCTCTGGGGCGTGCCGACTGAATCTCCGCGGTCACTCCTTTTTCGAGCGCAACCTGCCGAATGCTTTCCAAAGCATCGACGGAAGGAGCGAGCAATCGCAGATCGGTAATGTTGTTGCGGAAGGAAAGCGCTTCGAGGTTCGTTCCGGGGGCCTGTGCGAGTGCTTCGCTGAGCAGTGCGAGCGTCGTCATCATACCGCTGACCGGCGCGGTCCCACGCAGTTGATTCAAACGCAGTTCGACTTGTTTGCGTGCATCGAGAGGTTCAGGCACGGGCGCGCCAGGCATTGCTTGCTGAAACACTTCGGTAATCTGATCGTCCAACCGTGCTTCCAGCTGCTTGTAGTGATACCACTGCCAGCCTTTCAGGCCGAGGTGTGCAGCGAAGAACACACCCGCAAGCACGGCAGCAAAACGCCAGGGCGCGAACGAGACATTGATGCGCTTCTTGACGGCATATCGGCCTTGCAACAAGTTGACTGCCGAAGATTGGATGACCGTTGCAGCCAGGATCGGCAGCGGACCTTCCGGCATCAACTTCAACTGCAAGCTAGCGGTGAATTCTCGCAGACCTTCCAGCAGGTCACGCTCGCGCTCGTAGTCGTTTTCGGAAACGTAGATGGTGACGTGCTCGCGAGATTCATCGCCCGAGGCCAAACCCAGTTGCAGCGCTTCGATGAGCGGTTCGACTTCCAGCACGGCGCCGGGTGTCGTTTCGCGACGCACGTACACGCGTGCCTGATCGATCAACAGCGTCACGCCGTTGGGCGTGATGGGTAGTGCAGCGCTTTCCGCGTAGATCGCGTCGGCGTGAATGCCCGCCTCGGAGAGGGCGGCTTGCCACGCCTGCATGCGAGCGTGCGAGACCACCGTGACCGGTGTGCCCGGCCGCGATTCGCGTTTGCCGACCGCAAAGTGAAGATCTTCAACATCGGTGGCAAGTTGTTCTTCCAGGGCAAATGGCACGACCTGGGCGAGCTTCGCTCCACTCTTGAGCGGCAAAACGGGTTCTGCGAGTAACGCATCGGTTCCCGGCACGAGCACGAGCACGCGGCGGCCGAGTGCAGCCGTCGAGGCCAATTGAATGGGACCGCGTTGCACGCGCTCGCGTGGAGTGCCGGCGCCGTCGGTGATGATCCATTCGGCTGCGGATTCCTGTTCGGCATCGGCCATCATGGACGCGCGCGCAGGAAGACGGACGACGAGATATTCCGACATCAGGCTGATCCGAAGCTGCGAAGGATGGGACGGTAAGCGGCCATCGGGCCGCCCGCGCTGTACAACAAACTGTACATGGTGAACTGAGTGCTGCCAATCGTAACGAAGATCGTCGCGCGGAAGTACTTGCTGGTTTCCGTGAGCATTCGTTGCACTTCTTGTTTCCGCTGCGGATCGTTTATTGGGCCAGTCGCCACATCCTTGGTTGGAAAGCACCCACGCTTGCGGCTCTCCACCACGTTATCTTTCGACTGCGAGAAGTTGACCTCGCCGATGATTGCGTCGATGACTTCGGGCGGTGCAGTGCAGACATTCACCACTAAGCCTTGGCCGGAAGGGGGCAGGGCAGTGATGAACGGCTCGAGCTTGCGATAACGGTCGATGCCGAAACCATTCAGTGCGAGCAACTCGCTCGTGCGAGTGATCGGCATGTTCGCCGTGCGATAGCTGGGCGTTAACGAGGTGTAGACGGTGTCTTCAGCGCCGTCAGGTATCTCCGGGTCAGTGTCGGCGTCGATCCAATCAGCGATCGCTTGTGCCCATGCGGGCTCGATCTCGAGCAGCTCAAGCAGCATTTGAAATCGCGCGACGGCTTTCGGATCAGCCTTGCCGGTCGAAGGATCGATTAGATCGTTGAGATTAATGCGGCCCTGCATGTCCTCTAGGCCGCCTTCGACATCGCCGCCTTCAATCGGAATCGGCGGCAAAGGGGTCGCCCATGCTTGAGTGAAGTCTACGGTCTTCGCGCCTTTGAGATCTTTTTGCAGCGTATCGGCCGCCCACGCTTCCGCACCGAGCGCGACTTCATATCCTTGGTCCATGATGAACTGGGTCGAGGTGCGCCGCTGATCCAAGTAGCCGCGGAAGCTCACGTTGGTCGCAAGGATCGTTGCCAAGGCAACGATGAGAATGGCGGTGATCAAGGCGATGCCGCGCTGCTTACTCTTCATTGACTGCAGCGGTTTCATCCGGACACCTCGACCAGACGCTGCAGCTTGCCCCAGTCCTCCAGTTCCAAATTGATTTCAACCGCGATCGGCCGCTGCCGCGGATCGGTCGCGCCACCGGTGCCCGCCGCCGGCCACTGATCGTGCCAACGATGATTGATGTCCATGAACCGCAGGCTCAGGCTCGTAACGTGATCGAGCAGCAGAGTGGTGACGGGTTCACCGGTGAGAGTGCGATCGAGCACGACCCAATAATCGCGTCGCAGTTTGTTGTCTTCCAGTCGATAGCGCACCCGCTGCAAAGTCGAACGCGGCACGCCCGCAGGATTGCTCCAGCCGGCGCGCGTGAGTTCTGCAAGTTCTTCCGTGCGGCTGTCGGCCAGAAGTGCAGGATCCAGCGTGCTGCCGAGTGGCTGCCGAATTGGGCGAGGTTCAAGCTCGGAGAAATCTTGCGCGAGCCGCTGCATCGCAGACTGCACTGCGCGAGTCCGTTTCGCGTTGCGCTCGACGATGTCCGCTTGTTTGATGAGTTCGTTGTAACCGCCCATCGCCAGCGCGCCGACGACCACGAAGATCGCCACCGCCACCATGACTTCGATGAGGGTGAAGCCTCGGCTTGTCCGCAAGCGTGAACGGGTTCGCGTGCTCATATCTAGTAGCCGCGTGGAACCATCTCGTCAGTAGGATCCGGCGTGTCCTCGTTCTGATCGCCAGGCTGCTCGTTCGAAGGCGGTTGTTGCTCGGTGTCCTGATCCTCGTTGTTGTCGTTCTCGCCGCCGGCCTGAGCGCCGGCGGCGCTCGCAAGCCCAGACCAATCTGCTTGCACGATTCCGGGTGGTGCAATCGCAGTCCCATAGAAACCCGTTACCGAAGCAAGCGAGCTTTTTTCGCCAGCTTCTTTCGGACGTACCGACACGTCGATGCGGCGGACGGATTCGACCGGCGTGGCTTGAACTTCCATGGTCCAACGCCAATCTCGGCCGGCCATTTCAATGTCATCGGACGTCTTGGCGATCTTGGGTGCCGTCGGTAGCAACCGCACCTCGGTGAGCTTGTTCATCGCGATCCAATGCGCGATGGTCTTCTCACGCATGTAGGCACTGTTGCTGGCAGTGTCGCCTACCGCCTGAATGACGGCTGTCATGCCAAGCGCAACCACCATCAACGCAACCATCACTTCAATGAGTGTGAAGCCGGCGCTCGAACGTGAGAGACGGACGCGACGCATCTCAAAGCCTCGCATCGGACAGCTTGCGTCGATCGCGGTCGCGCAGTGACTTGCGATCTTTCGCTTCTTCTTCATCCGGCGGCGGATTGGTTTGCGCAACGAGTGCCCACTCTTTTTCCGCCTCGCGGCGTTCGATGCGTAGATCGTTGTCAGCTTGTGCGACCACTCGCCACAGCGCTGGGGCGTTATCGCGCTCGATTTGCACTTCGAACGGACTGATCTCACCGCTCGAGAGCACCGTCACCTGAGCGGCCCATTTCTTTTGTTCCGCTTCATCTTCGCGATTGGGGAAGTCGGGCTTCAGGACGATTTCCTTGCCGTCGATCCAAACGCGCAGTTTCAATCCTTCCGGAAGCGTGCGCGTGGCGAACAAGCGATCGTCCGTGATCGTCACCCACTTCTGCTCGCGGCGGTCGAATCGCAGAAATTCATATCCGCTCGCGCAGAAGAACAGGCCCACATCGATGCCCTGCAATTCCGCCTCTTCGCGCGCCTGGCCCAACACCGCCCAGAGCCTTTGCATTTGATCTTCGGATTGGCGATCGCGGCCGAGTACGCTGATGGCAAGCGTCGCCGCAGACACCAAGATGCCGATGATTACGATGACGACCAGCACCTCGATGAGGGTGAAGCCGGCCGATTGGCGAGCGTGCGCACACGCGGCTCGTGTAGCCGAAACGTGCGCGGAGCGAGAACGGTGCATCTCACGCTCGCGTGAAAGCCCGATCAATCCAGATTCCAATTGCCGATGTCCGCGTCCGGACCTTCGCCGCCTTCCACACCGTCGCGGCCGAGCGTGTAGAGGTCGTATTCCTCGCCGTGAGTGCCCGGATACACATATTTATAGTCGTTGCTCCAGGGGTCTTTTCTCACCTTCGTATAGCCGCCCGGTTTCCAGTTACGAACGGTCGGATCGTTGGGTTGGGTTTGCAGCGCCTGCAGTCCTTGCTCGGTCGTCGGATACTTGAAGTTGTCCATCTTGTAGAGATTCAGCGCCGTTTCGTAGTTACGAATATCCTGTTTCGCCTTGGTGGTCGCGGCCTGATCGATGCGGCCCATGACGTTCGGGACGACGATTGCGGCGAGAATGCCCAGAATCACCACGACGACCATGATTTCGATCAGCGTGAAGCCGCGCGCCAAGCGGACCGTGCGCTGCGTATTGAAAGTGTCTGACATGTTCATCAATCCTTCGTCCTATTAATTGATTGCGCACCGGCCGCCTTCAGCAGCAGTGCGAGCCGCGGATCATAACAAAGCAAAACGTACGACATGGTTGAGGCACTCCCGGACTCTGTGAAACCCGAGCGGCAGCGATTGCGCTGGCTGCTTGGACTCTTCTGTGCGCTGGTGGTTCTGTTGTCGCTAAGTGGCGAAAAGTTCACCGCCGCGTTGCGCTACGAGCGCGATGCGGTGCTCGCGGGGCAATACTGGCGACTGTTGACCGCTCATCTAGTGCACGGAAGAGTTGAGCACTTGCTGCTCAATCTCGCCGGCCTCGTGGTCATCGCCGTGCTCTTTGCGCGTGACTTCCGTCCGCTGCAATGGCTGGCAATTGGGCTGATCAGTACGATTGCAATCGACATCGGCTTTGTTTGGTTTGAGCCACAGTTGCAGTGGTACGTGGGTCTATCCGGGGTGCTGCACGGGCTGCTCGGAGCCGGTGCGGTGACATGGTGGCGTCATGAGTCGAAGCCGCTGGCGCTAGCACTTTCCGCGATTTTGGTCGGCAAACTGACGTGGGAGCAGACGCACGGTGCGCTGCCGTTCTCGGGCGATCTTCCGGTCGTTGTGAATGCGCACTTGTATGGCGCCATCGGTGGGGTGATTGCCGGGTTGATCGTGTGGGCGTTTTCACGATCTGGGTCCGTCGGCAGAGCGCAAGACTGGCCTCCGGGCGAGTGATCGCTATAATCGCGCGCCGCTGGATCCGCAGCCCAATTTGGTCGACGTCCGAAACCGTTCATTCGATGCTGGCAAGAAGCACTCCAACAACCTCTGTCAGTCATCGCTCTCATCGCGTTGTCGGCCGCTAAATCTACGAATCACAATGTCATTCGCGTTCGTTTTTCCGGGACAGGGATCCCAGTCAGTCGGCATGCTTTCGTCGCTTGCGGCCTCCGAGCCGCTGGTGCTCGAGACCTTTGCCGAAGCGTCCGATGCGCTCGGCTACGACCTGTGGCAGCTCTGCCAACAAGGCCCTGACGAGGCGCTGGGCTCGACCGAGCGCACTCAACCCGCGATGCTGACCGCAGGCGTTGCGACCTGGAGAGTCTGGCGCAAGCACGGTGGGCCGCTGCCAGCCGCAATGGCCGGCCATAGCTTGGGCGAATATTCCGCGCTCGTCGCCTCCGGTGCGTTGGACTTCAAGACTGCGGTTGCACTGGTGCAGTTTCGCGGCCAGGCGATGCAGGCGGCCGTACCTCCGGGCCAAGGGGCCATGGCTGCCATCATCGGCGTGGACGACAATGTAGTCGCCCAAGCTTGTAAAGAAGCCGCGCAAGGTGAGGTCGTCGAACCGGCGAACTTCAATTCACCTGGTCAGATCGTGATCGCTGGAGCAGCCGGTGCCGTTGATCGCGCGATCGAAGTGCTCAAGACGAAAGGGGCAAAGCGCGCCATCAAATTGCCCGTGAGCGTGCCCTCGCACACAGCGCTGATGCAGCCAGCCGCAGATCGACTCGCAGCGCGGTTGCGCGACGTTCAATTTGCGCCGCCCCAGGTCAAAGACATTTATACGGTCGAGGTTCGCAAGCACGGCGATGCGGACAGTATTCGTGCGGCGCTCGTGGAGCAGCTCGTCAAGCCCGTGCGGTGGACGCAAACAGTGCAAACCTTGCTGGCAAGCGGCGTGCGCGTGATCGTCGAATGCGGTCCCGGACGCGTTCTCACCGGACTGAATCGGCGCATCGACAAAAATAAAGATTTGGCATTCCTCGCCATCGAGGATGCGGAATCGCTGCAGCAAGCGCTGCAGACCTGCGGAGCAAATCAATGAGCGAGCAAGCAGTGAGCGACATCGCCCTCGTAACAGGCGCATCGCGCGGCATTGGACGTGCGATAGCGCGCGAACTCGCCTCACGCGGCATGACGGTCATCGGCACGGCTACTTCAGAGTCCGGCGCGCAAGCCATTTCGACGTTCTTCCAGGAAGCGAAGCTCAACGGTCGCGGCGTGGTGCTGAATGTCGCGGATTCGGCATCCGTCGAGACGGTGCTCAAAGAAATAGAGAGCCAGGAAGGCGCGGTCACGGTTCTCGTGAACAATGCAGGAATTACACGTGACAACTTGCTGCTGCGCATGAAGGCGGAAGAGTGGGACGACATCATGAACACCAATTTGGCCTCGGTGTTCAGGCTTTCCAAAGCGGTGTTGCGCGGCATGATGAAAGCTCGCCGCGGCCGCATCATCAGCATTGCCTCTGTCGTCGGAGTAATGGGGAATGCGGGGCAGACGAACTATGCGGCTGCCAAGGCCGGCATCATCGGATTCTCGAAGTCGCTGGCCCGTGAAGTGGGTTCGCGCGGGATTACGGTGAATGTCGTTGCGCCCGGCTTCATCACCACCGATATGACCGCTCAATTGCCAGCCGAGCAGCAGCAGAAGCTGATCGAGCAAGTGGCACTGGGCAGGCTCGGTGCGCCGGAAGATATCGCTCAAGCCGTCGCATTTTTGGCTTCGCCGCAGGCCGGCTATATCACCGGCGAAACGCTGCACGTCAACGGCGGCATGTACATGGTTTGATTTCGGTCCACGCCTGAATCCTTCAGATTCGGTCCAAGCGACTCATTCCCGGACAATCCGGCGCAATCGAGAAATCTTGCGATTGGCTTTGACGGCTCAGGCACTTAACTTAGAATACGCCCCCCGTGCGACCCGCCCAATGAACTATCAAGGGTCGGTTTTGCGAAGGGTTTAAGCAGTCTCACAGAGGACTCGTACACCAATGAGCAGTATTGAACAGCAGGTTAAAGCCATCGTCGCCGAACAACTGGGGGTGAAAGAGGAAGAAGTCACCAGCGACGCTTCCTTCGTCGACGATCTCGGCGCCGACTCTCTCGACACCGTCGAGTTGGTGATGGCGCTCGAAGAGGAATTCGAAACCGAAATTCCTGACGAAGACGCTGAAAAGATCACCACCGTACAGCAGGCGATCGATTACATCACCGAGCGCCGCAATCAGGCTTAAAGCCGCTGGCGAACGAAAGTTCGCCAACTTGCCGGCTTTGCAGGAACACCGAGCCAGGGATGGCGGATTTAATTTGAGCCGGCATTCTCAAATTCCCGCATCGATTCCCTCATGAGGTCTGCGCTTGTCTAAGCGACGCGTCGTCATCACCGGATTAGGCATCGTTTCGCCGGTCGGAAGCACCGTCGAGACCGCATGGAAGAATCTGTTGGAGGGCCGCAGTGGCATCGGCCCGATTACGCGCTTCGACGTGAGTGCGTTTCCGGTGCGCTTCGGCGGCTCGGTGGCGGGATTCGAGGCAGAGAAATATCTCTCGCCCAAGGATCTGCGCAAGATGGATCCGTTCATGCACTACGGCTATGCCGCTGCTGCGGATGCATTGAAAGATTCTGGAATCGTCGTCACGCCGGAGAATTCAGCTCGCATCGGCGTCGCGATGGGCGCGGGAATCGGCGGTCTCGACACGATCGAAGAGAACTACCGCAAGTACGCCGAGACACACAGCCCTAAAAAGATTTCTCCATTCTTCGTGCCCGGCAGCATCATCAACATGATCTCCGGTCACGTCTCGATCAACTTCAAACTGACCGGTCCGAATATCGCGACCGTCACTGCCTGCACCACTTCGACTCACGCGATTGGCATTGCCGCTCGTTTGATTCAGTACGGCGATGCGGATGTGATGATCGCGGGCGGAGCTGAGATGGCAACCACGCCGCTCGGGCTCGGTAGCTTCTCGCAAGCGCGCGCGCTCTCTACGCGAAACGACGATCCGCAAGCCGCGAGTCGGCCTTGGGATCGCGATCGCGATGGTTTCGTTCTCTCGGACGGTGCAGGTGCTGTGCTGCTCGAGGAGTACGAACACGCGAAGGCCCGCGGCGCACGCATTTACGCAGAGTTCGCCGGCTTCGGCATGAGTGGCGATGCATTCCATATCACTGCGCCGCCGGAAGATGGCGAAGGCGCGCGACTCGCGATGGCGAACGCTTTGCGCGATGCCCAACTCAATCCGGAGGCGGTTGAGTATGTGAACGCACACGCAACTTCGACGGACCTGGGTGATCGCGCCGAGACGCTCGCAATGAAGCGCTGCTTCGGGCCCGCCGCGCAGAAGGTTGCAGTGAGCTCGACCAAATCCATGACGGGGCACTTGTTGGGTGCCGCCGGTGCGGTCGAAGCGATCTTCTCGATCCTGGCAATTCGCGATCAAGTCGCGCCGCCGACGATCAACTTGGACAATCCCGGCGAAGGTTGCGATCTGGACTACGTGCCCAAGACCGCGCGTCAGATGAAAATCAACGTGGCGCTTTCGAATTCGTTCGGCTTCGGCGGCACGAACGGCAGCTTGATCTTCCGCAAGCTCGATTAACGGCAGCGTCGGTTGTCGACGCATGCCGCTCATGCCGGCGCGGCAATTGAGTCTGGCAATCACATCATGAGCGGCGAGCTGCTTGTTCAGCGCATAGATCCCGTTGATCCGACAACATTGCTCGCGCTTCACGCGGCGTTTCCTCATCGATATCCCGCATTCTTCGAGAGCGCGGGTACATCCTCTCTCGATTGCTGCGACATTTTATTTGCCTGCCCGGGCGAGCGGCTCGTCGCACGCGCTGGTGATTCGGCGACAAATTTCTTGAGCGCCTTGGATGCGCGCTGGCGTGCCGAGCGCGTAGCCAGCCTAGATTCCAAGCTGCCGTTCAGCGGCGGATGGTTGCTGTTTTTCGCATATGACTTCGCGCAGTACGTCGAGCCGAAGCTGAATTTGCCGCAGGGCACGCTGCCGGTTGCAGAAGCCATCAGAGTACCGGCCGCCATCGTAAGGGATCGCCGCTCGAATTCGAGTTGGGTGGTTGCAGAATCGTCCGCTGCCGAATGCGTTCGCACGATCGGCATAGATTTGGCGAGCGTTGCACCCGATGCAGGCGGAAGCGGGGCTGTCATCGAAGGTGTTGTTGAGGAGGAGCGTTCCGAGCGCTATATCCTGTCTGTCACACGTGCGCTCGAATACATCGCTGCTGGCGATATCTATCAGGCCAACCTTTCGCGGGAGTGGCGAGCTCGGCTGCAGTCGAATGCGACAGCGGTTGATCTCTTTCGTCGTTTGCGTCGTACCAATCCCGGGCCATTCTCGGGCATTGCAGCACTCACCGAACGTTCCATCGTGACTTCCTCGCCTGAGCGTCTGGTGCGTGTGCTGGACGGATGGGCGGAAACACGTCCTATCGCTGGCACTCGCCCGCGCGGCGCGGACGCGTCTGCCGATCTCGACTTAGCACGCGAACTGCGTGCCCATCCGAAGGAACAAGCTGAACACGTGATGCTCATCGATCTAGAACGCAACGATCTCGGACGAATCTGCGATGCAGGGACCGTGAGCGTCGATGAGTTCATGACGATCGAAACCTATGCACACGTGCATCACATTGTCTCCAACGTTCGCGGCAAATTGCGCGAAGGCACCACTCCTGGGCAGGTCATCCAAGCGGTGTTTCCAGGTGGCACGATCACCGGTTGTCCCAAAGTGCGCTGTATGGAGGTCATCGGAGAACTGGAGGGCGTTCCGCGTGGCGCATACACTGGATCTCTCGGTTATTTGAATCGCGACGGCAGCATGGATCTGAACATTTTGATTCGAACCCTCGAAGTGGTTGGCCGAGAGATCACCTTGCGAGCGGGTGCGGGCATCGTTGCGGATTCCATCCCGGAGCGTGAGCTGCACGAGACTCGTGCCAAAGCTCGCGGTCTGCTTCGCGCGCTCACGGACGCCACCTACTAATGGCCATCTCGGTGCTCATCAATGGGCAGTCGCCCGGGGATCTCAACCACGCGTTGGCGTTGGGCGATCGTGGTTTTCACTATGGCGATGGCGTGTTCGAGACCGCGCTGCTGATCGGCGGTCGGGTGCGATTTTTGAGCGATCACTTGGATCGCTTGTTTCGTGGATGCGAAGTGCTGGGTATTCGCATTCCGAGCCGCAGCGTCTTCGAGCAAGAGATCGCGCGCGTAACGCGAGATCTTGGCGGCGGTGTTCTGAAGATCATCGTGTCGCGCGGAGCGGGGCAGCGAGGGTACCGGCCCGCCTCCGACCACACCGCAACGCGAGTGATCGCGCTCTATCCTGACAACGTGGATCGCGCCGCGTCCGAATTGCGTCGCATCCGATTGCGATGGTGCGAGATTCGGCTCGGTCGCAATGCGCGACTCGCGGGGTTGAAGCATCTCAATCGCTTGGAGAACGTGCTGGCTCAAAGCGAATGGCAGGATCCGGCGATCGAAGAAGGGCTCATGCTCGACACCGAAGGCGAGGTCGTTTGTGGGACGGCGAGCAACGTATTCGCCGTCCGTGACAATGTTTTGATCACGCCGGATCTACGCTTCTGCGGCGTTCGCGGAGTCATGCGCGCTCAAGTCTTGAGGGCCGCACGAGAATTGGGAATCGCGACCGAGGAAGCACCGCTATGGCCGCAAGATGTGGAAGCGGCATCGGAAGTGTTCGTGACCAACGCCGTTCAAGGCATCCGCTCCGTGTTCGCGTTGGGCGATGCACATTGGAACGACCCTGTTCTTGCGGTTGAAATTGCAAAGGCGCTGCAGGTCGCATGAAGACTGTACTGCGGGCGTTTTTGGTCCTGATCGTTCTCGGATTGCTCGGTGCGGGCGCGACAACTTGGTGGGCGCAGCGCTGGCTGGGACTTCCGCTTGCGCATCTGCAATCTGCGCAGGTGTTCGAAGTACCTCGAGGAGCGACACTAAAGTCCGTCGCGAACTCACTCGCGCAACGCGGAGTGCTGGATCGGCCGATGGTGTGGCAGTTGTGGGCGCGCGCAACACGCCAGGCAAGCGAATTGAAGGCGGGGGAATATCAGCTCACACCGGGTTTGACCCCTCGCGCACTACTTGATCTGCTTCGGTCCGGGAACGTCATTCTCCATAGCATCACCTTCATCGAGGGCGCCACGGTGCGCGACGTGCGCAAGCTGCTGAGTTCGAACGCAGCGATCAAGCCTAGCTTGGTCGGCAAAACTGATGACGAGCTGATGACGGCATTGGGCGAACCGGGAGTTCATGCGGAAGGGCAATTCTTTCCCGATACATATCGATTTCCGCGCGGCACCAGCGATCTGGATATTCTCAAGCTCGCCCACACCCGGCTGCGTTCCGAATTGGACGCGGCGTGGAAGGCTCGCGTGCCGGATCTGCCCTTGGGCAGCGCCTACGAAGCGCTCATTCTGGCTTCCATCGTGGAGAAGGAATCTGCGTTGCCGCGCGAACGACCCAAGATCGCTGGAGTCTTTATCGAGCGATTGCGCCGCGGAATGCGCCTGCAAACCGATCCGACCGTGATCTACGGAATGCTGGAAAATTACGACGGCAACATTCGGCGCGCCGATCTACTTCGCGACACGCCGTACAACACGTACACTCGGGCGGGACTTCCGCCGACGCCGATTGCGCTTGCGAGTCTCGGTTCGCTACGCGCAGCAACGCATCCGGAAATCTCGGGAGCACTGTTCTTTGTCGCGACCGGCGAGCCCGACGGCAGTCATTACTTCTCGAAAACTTTGAGCGAGCACGAAGCGGCGGTGAAGCGGTATTTGCAGAAGTTGAAGCAGAGATCTTGAAGAGACGTGACTTGCGGATAGCGGATCGCGGATAGTCAGATATCGCACAGATGTTCATTCGATGATCGAGGTTACATGAGAGGCAAGGGCGCGAATTCAGCAGTCTGCGTGCGGGCAGCTCCGACGATCCGCGATCCGCTATCCGCGATCCGCTATCTGCCATGAACGGAAAATTCATCACGATCGAGGGCGGGGAGGGCGTCGGTAAGTCGACGCAGATTTCCGCATTGCGTGATTTTCTCGTGGAACGCGGCTATTCCGTAGTCGTGACACGCGAGCCAGGCGGTACCCGCCGAGCGGAGCGCATTCGAGAATTGCTGTTAGAAACGACCGACGAAGCGATGCCGCCGGTATGCGAACTGCTGCTCATGTTTGCAGCGCGTTCGACTCATATCGAAAACGTGATTCGCCCGGCACTGCAGCGTGGCATTTGGGTCATTTGCGATCGCTTTACCGATGCGACCTATGCGTATCAGGGCGGTGGGCGCGGCATGCAGTTCGAAAAGATCGAAGTTCTTGAGCATTGGGTGCAGGAAGACCTGCGTCCGGATTTGACGCTCTTGCTCGACGCTCCGGTGGAAGTCGGCGAGCAACGCGCATCGGCTAGAAACGAGCAACGCGGCATCACCGATCGCTTCGAACACGAGCAGCGCAGTTTCTTTGAGCGCGTGCGGTCAGCGTATCTGGCGCGAGCCGCGAACGATCCACATCGCTTCGCAGTGATCGATGCCAGCGTCGAACTTGACGCAGTAGCGGCATCGATTCGATCCGCTGTCGAGCGGCTCATTTCCAATGCGCAGTAAGCGCGGGATTTACAGGTGGCACAGAGCGATCCTCCCATTTCGTTGATGCAGAGTGTCAAGCCCGAGGCGCTGCCCTGGCATGCATCTGCCGTCGCGCACTTGCGGCGCAGTTGGAGCGCTCAACGCGTGCCGCATGCTTTGCTCATTCAAGGCGCAAACGGTATCGGCAAACGCAACTTGGCAGCGTGGTTGAGTGCTGCGCTGCTGTGCGAATCCAAGACCGAGAATACGTTGGATCGTTGCGGCAACTGCACGAGTTGCAAATTGATCGCCGCAGGCTCGCACCCGGATCTGAATTGGGTGGTGCCCGAAGAGGATAAGCAGCAAGTCTCGATCGACCAGCTGCGCGAAGCTTGCGATCGGCTCACCCGCACGAGTTTCCGGCAGGGCTACAAGATCGCGATCATCGATCCGGCGCATCAAATGACCCCCGGCGCGGCGAATAGTCTGCTCAAGACGCTCGAGGAGCCTTCACGAGATAGCTTACTGATCTTGTTGACGTCACGACCCAGCGCCTTGCTTGCGACGATCCGCAGCCGATGCCAGCGCGTCAGCGTCGCCGGGCCGACGGCGCAGGAGGCGATCGAGTGGCTTGCGGCTCAAACTGGCAAGCAGGTGTCCGAGCAGCTGCTCGCATTCGCTGGTCAAGCGCCGTTGCGAGCGCTTGCGTACGCGGACGGGCGTTTCGATGCGCTCGATGAATCGATGTCGAAGTCGCTCGGCGCCTTGCTATCGAAACGCACCGATGTGACGCAAGTCGCAGCAGAGTGGGCCAAAGATGAGCTGGACGACAGGCTGATTTGGCTCGATCTGTGGCTCAACTCATGGGCTCGGCAGGCACTTGGCGGAACTGCCGATCAATTCACGTTCCCCACACCGACTGCACACTTGCCAAGCCCGCCGTGCACGTTGAACATAAGCGGCGTTTACTCGATGGTGGATCGCGCCCGCGCGCTACGGGTTCAATTGTCCCGAACGGCGCTGCAGCGTGAGTTGGCGGTCGAATCGTGGCTGATCGCCTTGCTCGATGTCTTGACGCCTCGAGCGGCGTCCACACCACGTGGCCTAATGAAATCGAATCGATGAGATCGAATCGGACCCACGCATGATGCGTCAGCCCAGCAGCAAGCCCGGCTTGCTGACTCTTACAATCAAAGACAAAAGCGCGCTTTACTTGGCGTATATGCCATTTGTAAAGAACGGTGGGTTGTTCATTCCCACGAACAGCAATTATCGCTTGGGCGATGAAGTGTTCATGCTGCTGAATCTCATGGGCGAAGACGAAAAGCTTCCAGTCGCCGGCCGTGTGATTTGGATGACACCGAAGGGCGCACAGGGCAAGAGAACTGCAGGCATTGGCGTGCAGTTCAGCGAGCAGGACCGCGGCAACACGCAGCGCAAAATCGAGAGCTATCTGGCCGGTGCGCTGGGCGGCGACAAGCCGACCCACACGATGTAACGCTTCAGCGTTCGTAACTCGTCAATCTCAGAGTTTTTCCTGACGCACATCCGATCTTGGATGTGCACAATGCGCGTCCTTCGTGCATTTTCCTTCGACGTTCGATGAACCCCAAGCCGCTGCAACCCGGATTGTTGCGATCCTTTTCCCCGCTGGATGGCCTGAAGTCCGAAAACCTGCATTCGCTCGCGCGCAAAGCCGTGCTGCGCGATCTCCCCATGGGCCGGCTCCTGTTCAAAGAAGGCGAGGCCGACAAGCGCACGTACTTCCTCGTTAGCGGCACAGTCGAATTGTTGCAGAACGGCCGCTCGACGCTGGTGATCCGCGGCGGTTCGCCTGAAGCGCGCAATCCTATCGCGCCCATGAATCCGCGCCGTTGTAGCTGCCGCGTCGTTTCCAATCGCGCGGAATACGTCGCCATGGACAGCGAGATGCTCGATGTGATGCTTACGTGGGACCAGACCGGAACCTACGAGGTCAACGAACTGCTCGGCGTCAAAGACGAGAAGCCGGCTGGAGACGATTGGATGATGACGTTGCTGCAAACGCGCGCTTTCCATCGCGTGCCACCGGCAAATCTTCAAGCTATCTTCATGCGCATGCAGCGCATCGAGCGCAAGGCAGGCGAGCAAGTCATCAAACAAGGCGATGACGGCGACTATTTTTACGTCGTCGTGAAAGGCCAATGTGTTGTAACGAGGGAAACACCGCTGAATCGCGAAGGCATCAAATTGGCTGAGCTTGGTGTGGGTGACACCTTCGGCGAAGAAGCATTGATCTCAGAGGCAAAACGCAATGCAACGGTTTCGATGCTCACCGATGGCGTGCTGATGCGCCTAGGAAAGCAAGACTTCCGCTCACTCTTGAACGAGCCGATGATCGACTGGGTCGACCTCGCGCAAGCCGAACGCATCATCGCGCAAGGTGGAGAGTGGCTCGATGTTCGCTTGCCGAGCGAGTTCGAGCAGCATCACTTGCCGAATGCAGCGAACATTCCGCTGTATTTCATTCGCCTGAAACTGAAGATACTCGATCGCAATAAGCACTATGTCGTCTATTGCGACACCGGCCGCCGCAGCTCTGCCGGTGCGTACATCCTCGCGGAACGCGGGTTCAATGCGTCAGTGCTGAAGGGTGGTATTGCACGCCTCAATGCACCGCACTGAGGCAGCGATGGAGTGATGAGGTGATGGGGTGAAAGAGCGGATCGATTGGATTTGGGCTAAGGCGTTCGCTCCACTTTGAGCTCGCGATGTGCGGGAGGTGCTACGCAGCATCGTAGAGGTGCGCACTTCACGCGCGCAGCGCACTCACCTCATCACATCATCACGTCCTATCTCAGCAACTGCCACCCAGCGTCCGGCGCAAAGCGCTCCCCATACACCTGTCTGAGTTCTTCTAAGCGAGCCACGATCGCATCCACGCCGCGGGTGCGCGCATATTGAATCGGGCCGCCGCGGAACGGCGCAAAGCCGGTGCCGAAGATGATCCCGGCATCGACCAAATCCGCATCATCGACCACATTCTCGCGTAGTACGGCAATGGCTTCGTTGATCATCGGCAGGATCAAGCGGTCTTCCAAATCGAGCGGGGTTTGGCCTTCACCGATCGGCGGCTTCTGCGGCTTGTCGTTGCGCCATTCATAGAAGCCTTGGCCGGTCTTCTTGCCGAACTTCTTTTGCTGGAATCGTGTGGAGAGAATCGTCGGCACTTCGGTACCGGCTTGGAAGAACACCTTGCCGACACTCATGATCACATCGAGCCCGACGACATCCGCAAGCTCGATCGGCCCCATCGGCATGCCGAACTCTTCTGCCGCGCGATCGATTACCGGAAGTGGAACGCCTTCCTCAGCAGCGCGAATTGCCTCATTCAAGTAAGGCATCAACACACGATTGACCAAGAATCCCGGCGCGCTGCGGCAGGGCACTGCGAGCTTGTCGATCTGACGGGCGAAACTCAGGCCTGCCTGCACCATTTGCGGATCGCTGTTTTCCGCACGGATGACTTCCAGTAATGGCATGCGTGCGACCGGATTGAAAAAGTGCAGACCGATGAGGCGTGCAGGCTGCGCGAGCTTTTCGGCTAGTTGTTCGAGCACGATGCTCGAAGTATTCGTTGCGAGCACTGCATCGGGTTTCATCTTCGGCTCTAAGCGCGAATACAACTCACGCTTCGCATCCAGGTTTTCGAAGATGGCCTCGATCACGACATCAGCCTGAGCCACACCATTGCCTTCAACGTCCGCTGACAACCGTGACAGCGCGGTCTGCGCCTTGCTGGGCGCCTCCGCATAACGCTTATTGAAGAACGCGCGAGCTCGCTCGAACGCGGGTGCAATGAATTCAGGACCGCGATCTTGCAGCGTGACGGTGAGTCCGCGTGCGGCGCACCACGTCGCAATGTCGCCGCCCATAACACCGGCTCCAACGACATGGACGTGCTTCGCTGGCCGAGCCGCGTTCTTGCCGATGGACTTCAGGCGTTCGTTCAAGAAGAACACGCGCACCAAGTTGCGCGATGTCGACGTGCAGAGCAACTCGGACATCGAGCGCGCTTCGGCGTCCATCGCCTTGTCGCCCTTGCCGCCGTAACGCTGCCACAACTCGATCAAGGCGTAGGGCGCCGGGTAGTGGGCGGGACGCACTTTGCGTGCCACTTGCGTACGCATTTGCCCAGCCACGATCGAGCGCACGCCGGGCAGATTTAGCAGCCGTTCCTTCAGTCCCAAACTATGTTTCGGTGGAGGGTTGATTGCGACTTGGCGTGCGGTCGGGAGCAGCTCCGCTGCAGAAACCAGCCGGTCGACGAGGTGCAACTTCGCGGCTTGCTTCGGCCGGATGTTCTTGCCCGTTAGCATCAGGTCCATTGCTGCGAGCGGCCCGGCAAGGTGAATGGAGCGCACCGTGCCGCCGAATCCAGGATGCAGGCCGAGTTGCACCTCGGGGAATCCGAGCACGATGCTGTCGTCATCGACGATGACTCGATAGTCGCACGCGAGTGCAAGCTCGAAACCGCCGCCGAGCGCAAAGCCATTGATCGCAGCAACGGTTGGGCACTTGAGCGCGGCGAGTCGGTCCAGCACCCGTTGGCCTTTGCGAATCATCTCGAATGCCTGCTGTGGCGTTTGCAGCGTCACGAACTCTTTGATGTCCGCTCCGGCGATGAATCCCCGCTTCGAGGACGTAAGGATCAAGCCTTTGGGCGTCGTGCGCTCCAACGAGGACACCGCGGCTTCAAGTTCTTCCATGACGCCTTGCGACAAACTGTTGACCGAGCTTTCCGCCTTATCGATGGATAAGGTTGCGATTCCGTCCGCATCAGTCTGCAGTAGCCAATGCTTGAATCCACCTGCGTTCGCCTGTGCTTGCATGAAGACTCCGTCGCTTCCCAACTGGCGCGGTCCGATCAGGAGCGCGCACCTCGAACATTAAAGTCGCAGACGAGCGGTCGATGATCCGAGAATCGCACATCCGGAACGTCGAAGTGCGTGATCTCGATGCCGCTCGAGTACAAAATGAAATCCAATTCTTTGCGCGGCGTACGGCTGGGGTACGACGGCAGGCCTAAGCGATTGGCGCTCTTCAATCCCGATGCTTCCATGAACAGATAAATCTCGTGGTCGCCCCAAAAGGTGTTGAAGTCTCCGCCAATAATTACCGGTTTGCGAGAGCGCTTCACCAGTTCGTGAAGATGGCGCAGTTGATCGTGCCGGTGGCGGAACTTCAGCGACAAGTGCACGAGGAACACGGCGACGTCTTCGAGCTCCAGTTCGATGATGAGCTTCTTGATGCCGCTTTCGAAATAGTGGAATCGCTCGCCTTCTACTCGCGGTGCAGCGAGAAACGCATTCGCCTGCTTGCGCACGATCGGCATCAAATTATTGATCGACGATGCGCCGTACTTGCATTGATAGGTGGAGTAGTGGCCCAGCGAGTCAGCAATCTGTTTGGCTTGATTCACGAGCCCCGAGCGAATCGAGCCGGTGTCGATCTCGATGAGACCAACGAGATCCGGATCCAAGCCCTTTAGATACTGTGTGATTCCCTCGAGTACTCGCGAGTTGCTGCGCAGGTACCCGGCGCCCGGAAGGGGTAGATGGAATGCCGGTCCAAACCCGGTGGCATATCGAATGTTATATAGGACAAATCGCATGGATGATCTGGAACACCCGGCAGGGCGGCGCGACATTCTATAGCAGCGCCGTATGTGCCGCTGAGCGGCCGGACAGGTCCGCTTGTCGCGGCATACAGCCGCGATTTGCGCCGATAGGTTTAGAATTCAACGCGCAGCAACGACGGTTGCGACAGGGGGTAGGCAGTGAGCAGCATTTCCCAACAGAATCCCGCCAAGGTGTTCGTGAGCCACGCTTTCGAACCCTCGGACGACTATTTCCGCGTCTTCGAATACCTGGAAAGCTCGCACAACTTCTACTACCGCAATTGCAGCGATCCGGATCGTACGCCGAAGGATCACACCGTCGATGCGATGAAAGACGAATTGCGGCGCCAGATCTCTCTGGCCGAAGTGATCATCGTCCCCTCGAGCCTCTATGCCAAGCATCGAGAGCTCATCGACTTTCAGCTCAACTGTGCCAAAGGGCTCGACAAACCCGTAATCGTTCTTGAGACGTTCGGGGTCAAGCAAAAGGTCCCGGTGCAGCTCGAGGCGCTGGGCGATGAGATCATCGAATGGAACGAGCGCGAAATCGCGGATGCCATCCGCCGCCAGGCACGCCACGAGGAGACGTCGCGCTGGGACACCATCGACTTCAAGCTGGATTAGAAGGGTTCGCTGTTCCCGGGGTCACCTAGGAACGGGCAACGGGGAACTCGGGACTGGACCACCCCGATCCCCCAGTCACGAGTCACCAGTCACCAGTAAGCTATTCGTCCCCTACAGCACGCAGCTTCGGCGGCCTCTGGGCGGCGCCTTGACGGGCAACGACGCCGAGCAAATTCACGATTCGCGTGGCGATTTTGCTGGCTTCCAGATCGGACATCTTCCGTACCGTCGCTTGGATTGAGGTTTCCCCTCGGAGCGGCTTGACGGAGTGCAAGCAGGTGCTGATCGACGAAAACTCGTCCCGGACTTCCTTCGGAAGTTCTTCTTCTTCTAACTCGGCTAGATGCAAACGGAAGGCTTCCGCTAGGCGATGCTTGATCGGTCCTGCCGATGCAAGTACCACGGTTGCGGCAAAAAAGTTCTCCCAGGCGCTGCTCATGCGACTTCCCCCGTACGATGGGTGAGTGGACCGCGCTTGGCAAAAGATGCGGCAAACATCTCGGGCTGGGCCGCGCGGCATACCAAAGCTGAGAAATTACTTTAAGTTCGCCGGCGGGGTTTCTTGCGTCCGCTCAAGCGACTAGAGCCGGAATATACTCCCGGAACTTCGAAATGCGAAGCCTAAATTCGCCGCTAGCGAAGGGCTGCGGAAAGGCCTATTGGGGCGCCGCTGGGGGGTGCTTCCGCGCGACCCGACGCGCCAGGCCGCCGATCGTCAAGCCCTGCACCAAAATCGAAAAAACGACGATCACATACGTCAAAGAGACGAGCAGATCCCGAGCATCGCCGGGCCGAAGCGACAGCGCCAATGCCACCGAAATGCCACCGCGCAGCCCGCCCCATGCGACGACTCGCCATGAACCATCGGGCAATCCGAACGAACGCTTGAAGAGACCCGCTGGAATGCCGACCGTAATCCAGCGTGCACACAACGTTGCGATGAGCACCAACACTGCAGGCAAAACCAATTGATGGGAAAATTTCGTGACGACGACTTCCAATCCGATCAGCACGAACAGAACCGAATTCAAGATCGCATCCAGCAACTCCCAAAACACGTCTAAGTTTTCTCGCGTCGTCTCCGACATCGCGAACGCGCGCCCTTGATTGCCGATGACCAAACCGACGACGACCATCGCGAGCGGACCTGAGACATGAAGATGATTTGCGAGCGCATAGCCGCCGACCACGGTCGCAAGCGTGAGGAGAATTTCCTCTTGATAACTATCGATCGTTCGCAACAGAGCGAAGGCAAACCAACCGATCAAGAGGCCGAATGCAATCCCACCGCCAGCCTCACGCAGGAGCAACACCAGTGCGTCGGAAATGCTGGGTTCGGTACCGGTACCCACCATTGAGAGAGCAACGGCAAACAACACGACACCCACGCCGTCATTGAATAACGACTCGCCGGTGATCACGAGCTCAAGGCTCTTGGGTACACGAGCGGATTTCAAAATTCCGAGCACTGCCACGGGATCAGTGGGAGAGATCAACGCACCGAATACGAAGCAGTACGCGAGCGGCAATTGCAGCTCGAACAGCGGCAGGATGAACCACGTGCAGATGCCGATCAGAATCGCCGATGCGGTTGTGGCAAACAGAGCTAACACACCGATCTGCCACTTGAATGCACGCAGCTCCGAGAGGTCTACGTGGAGCGCGCCCGCAAACAGCAGCAAGGACAACATGCCTTGCATGAGCACATCCGTGAAATTGAACGAGCTCAATAGGCGCAGCTCATATTGGCGCAGCAACGGCACGCCCATCGCATCCAGCAGAGCCAGTGCGACCGAGAGCATCAGCGCGATTCCCATCACGCCGATCGTGCTCGGTAACCCGATGAAGCGATGATTCACATACGCGAGCAGAGCGGTTGCCACGAGAAAAATAGCTGCGATGTCCATGTAATTTGCTATTACTACTGCTGGGGCTGTATCACTTCGTTGCAGAAGAGGCTTGCCGATCTTGCATGCTGGGGGCCTTCACGCGTTGATGTGGGTTGCTTCGTTCGTCAGATGACGGTCTAATGCACGCGGGTGTCTGCACAAGGAGACAGTGTGACAGGTACATGCCGTTGGTCGGGCCGCCAACGGTGGAGGATCTTGGATACCCATGCAATCGCATACATTTGCGCTGCCTCGAAGTGGGCCGCGCTCGCCAGGCTCGCAGCGAGTCTTCGCTGGGCTGGATCCGATGTCGAGCACGTTGGGTCCTTTGGAACAATCACCCTGCGAACGAAATCCGCGCGATCTTCGTTCGTTCAACGAGCGAGCAATAACTCATCCCGATGAAGGATCTTGATCGACACGCATTATTCTTGGATGTGGACGGTACATTGCTACCGATCGCTCCGACGCCCACGAGCGTGAGAGTGACTAACGAACTTCGCGAGTTGCTGGTGGCGCTTGGCGAACAGTTCGCCGGTGCGCTCGCCTTGGTGAGCGGCCGGTCCATCGCAGATCTCGATGGGCTTTTTGCGCCTTTGAAACTTCAGATAGCCGGTATTCACGGCAGCGAAAGACGCCGTGCAGACGGAACCATTTTTCGCGCCGAGGTGGATGCCGCCAAGCTGCAAGTCGCACGAGCCCGGCTCGAGCGCTGGTCGAAGGAGCGGCCCGGAATTCTGATCGAAGACAAAGGCGCGGCGATCGCGATTCACTACCGTCAAGCACCGCATCTGCAGGATGAAGTCATGCAGCAAGCAGCCGCGCTCATTGACGAATTGCAGCCCACCTTTCGGCTGCAACTCGGCAAATGCGTTTGCGAGTTACGCCCAGCGGCATACTCGAAAGCCGTTGCCATCGAGAGCTATCTGGCGGAGTCCCCGTTTCAATCGCGCGTTCCGATTTTCGTCGGCGACGATGTGACCGACGAGGAGGCGTTCGAGTGGATGAACGAACAGGGCGGCGTGTCGATTAAGGTCGGATCAGGCGAGACGGCAGCGACGTATCGGCTCGAAGATGTCGACGCGGTGCATCGCTTCTTGCGCGAGTTGCCCGGTTCGCTCGCGTCGCTCGAGGCCGGTGCTTAGGGCTGCTAGCAGTGCATGTGTACGTGTGAATGAGAAAGCAACAGAACTGAGTCAGCGACACAGATCGCATGAGGTGGATACTCTCAAGAGCTCGGACACCCGAGCCATAGGAGGACGAAAAGTGAAACAGAGAACATCGAATGGAAAGGCTGTCGGACTGGCAGCACGGAGTGGCCAATGTCCGCGCGTCTGATCTGCGTATCCAATCGGGTCGCGCTTCCGCAAAAGACCGACGTACCGGGCGGTCTGGCGGTTGGCGTTCTAGGTGCCTTAAAGCACACCGGCGGCGTTTGGTTCGGTTGGGGAGGGGAGCTTACCGACGGGGAACCGGGACCGGTCGAGATTCAAATCCGAGATGGCGTGACCTACGCAACCTTCGATTTGCGTCGCGAGCAGTTTCACCGCTACTACAACGGCTATTCGAACGACGCGCTATGGCCGTTGTTTCACTACATGCCGAGCAAGTTTCGCTTCAAAGGCGACGAGCATGACGCCTATCAAGAAGTGAACCGCAGATTCGCCAGCCAGTTGGCGCCGTTGCTCAAAGACGACGATGTCATTTGGGTTCACGACTATCACTTGATTCCGCTCGCATGCCGATTGCGCGAACTTGGCGTGCGTTGTCCGATCGGGTTCTTCCTGCACATTCCGTTTCCGCACATCGAAGTGCTGCGCGTGTTACCGACCTATGCGGAGTTGGTCCGAGACTTGGCGAGCTACGATGTGGTTGGCTTTCAAAGCGAGCCTGATCTCGAAGCCTTCATGGGTGCATCGGAGCGCATCTTCGGGTCGGACTGCATCGTGGGCCCAAAGCAATTGAATGTGGGAGGCCGCAGGCTCACAGCGGATGTCTTTCCGATCGGCGTCGATGTCGCGGCAATTCAAGAAGAAGCCATACAAGCAGCGCAGAACGATGTGGTCCGACGACTTACCGACAGTCTGCTCGGGCGCAAACTCATGATCGGTGCAGATCGATTGGATTACAGCAAGGGTCTGGTCGAGCGCTTCGCGGCTTACGAGCAATTTCTGGCTGCGTTTCCGGAGAATCGCGGACGCATTACGTATCTGCAAATCGCACCGCTGTCACGCAAAGACGTGCTGTCTTACGTCGAGATCCGCCGAGCGTTGGAGCAAGCAGCCGGGCGCACCAACGGAAAATTCGCGGATACGGATTGGACCCCGATTCGCTACGTCAATCGGAACTACCCGCGTGAGGTGCTGATGGGACTGTTGCGGGTATCGAATGTCGGGCTCGTGACACCGTTGCGCGATGGCATGAATCTAGTCGCGAAAGAATTTCTCGCTGCACAGGATCCCGAAGATCCGGGTGTACTCGTGCTTTCGACGTTCGCGGGTGCGGCGCGCGAACTGAATGCAGCGTTGATCGTCAATCCATACGATACGCGTGCTGTTGGGCATGCCATTCAGACTGCACTTACGATGCCGCTCGTTGAGCGCCGTGAACGTCATGCAGCACTGCTCACGACACTCGCACAGAGCGACATTCATCGCTGGGTCGAGCGTTTTATCGCTGCGCTTAGGCACACGACGCCGATCATCGAGCGCGGGCGCATCGCAGGTGCACAGCGTTAAGACGAAGTCACCGGTTGTGCCTCATTGCTGCCGCCTACCGATGTCACCAGCAGTCGCTGAGTCGGGTATGCAAACTCGATTTCCAGCTGTGCAAATTCGCGGTGCAGGCGCACGTTGATCGCCTGTTGAATGTCCATGTACCTGTTGTAGTCCGCGGAGAGCACGTAGTACACGGTTTCGAAGTCCAACGACGCGGCGCCATGCTTCGCAAAATGCGAGCGGTCGAAGCGCGTGTCGGATTGCGACTCGACAATTTGGCGTATGAGTGCGGGAATCTTTTCCACCTTCTCGATCGGCGTCTCGTAGGTGATGCTCGTCGTGAACACCACGCGGCGCTCGTTCATGCGGCCATAGTTCCGCACGCGGCTGCTCAGCAGGTCGCTATTCGACATGATGATCTGTTCGCCGCTCAAGCTGCGCAGTCGCGTGCTCTTGATGCCGATGTATTCGACGCTGCCGAGGAACTCGCCGACGGCCAAGAAGTCGCCGACGACGAATGGCCGGTCCAACGTGATTGAAAGCGATGCCAGCAGATCACCCAACACGTTTTGGACGGCTAGGGCGATCGCGACGCCGCCAATGCCGAGGCCGGCAACCAGTGCGGTGATATCGACGCCAAGATTGTCGAGCGTAAGCAGCCCGACCATCGCCCAAATCACAATGTTGGCAATGAATCCGATGATGCCGAGCGAGCCGACGGCTGCCCGATTCGTGGCCATGCTCGCGCGCCGCTTGCGCTCGAGCCATGCCTGGGTGGCGGCCATCATCCAGACGCCGGCCTGCCAGAACAGGGCAATCGTAATGACGGAATTGGCGATGCGCTCGGTGCGCGGGCCGATGGTGAGCGATTGAAGGCCCATATAGAGCGATAGCGCAAAGAAGAACAGTGCAGTGGTGCGGCTCAACACGCCCAGCGGAATCTCCAACACTTCCGTCTCAGGCGTCTTCAACATGCGCTCGTAATACTTGCGCACCCAATAGCGCAGGAAGAACAGCAGCGCCAGCGTGCCGATGGCGACGCTCGCTGCAAGCAGCCAATCCAGCCAGGAGTTGTTCTTCAGCAGCGGCAAGTGGGCCCAATCGACTTCGAACATTCGTCATCCTCTGCAGTGCAATTCGGTGGGGCGCTACGGTGCGAAATCGAGGGGCATTAGTCAACGCTAGTTCAAAGACGCTGCGCATGGCTCTAGACGGTGTACGCGACGAGACATCCTTGCAGTCTCAGTGAGTATCGAGCAGGCCGTGACGGAACCGACCCGCCACTGCGCATGTGAAAGGACGATCGCCAGCGGCGACCCCATGTGGACCGCGCATGACAGGAGCTTCGGCGCGCTGATCCTGATCATCGTTTGGCTGCCGTTGGTTTTGAAACGTTTGCCTTTCACTGCCGATCATCTGTGACGAAGGTGTGAAGTGAATCCGCAAACCGCGTCCGACGAACTGCCGCATGTAAAACATGGAAGCCATACGAAACGCTCAAATCACGTCTGTCGCGGGAACCGATGCCGGCGCTGCGCTTTTGGGTAACACACGGTTGGCCCAACACTAGAGGTGACGTATGACAGCCAAAGCAACCATCGATCACGACACGATTCGTCAATGGGTCGAATCTCACGGCGGCTGCCCATCGCATGTGAAGAAGACCGGCGAAGAGAAGGACCCGGGCATCCTGCGCATCGATTTTCCCGGATTCTCTGGACAGCAATCGCTCGAATCGATTTCGTGGGACGAGTGGTTCGAGTGGTTCGACCGCAACGAACTGGCATTCCTCTACCAAGACGAGAATCGCTTCAACAAGCTGGTGAGCCGCGATTCGGTCAAGGATCAGTTGGATAGTTGAGGTGGGGCTCGGTGGGCTGGGGACCACCGCACCCCGTTGTGGGGGGGGATTTTG
>JAEWBG010000065.1 GCA_023391335.1 Pseudomonadota bacterium
GCTCTGACTTACAACACTCATGCGGGGTTATTCCTCTTAAGTTTGATGCTTGCCTGGTAACAAACATCGAACCGGATAACCCCGTCTCTTTCAAGACGACTGTCAGATCAGGTCGTGACTAGTACAGAAGAGCCCCTGCGCGCGAGCGCTCCCTCTTATCATTCTTGCCTGCGCACCGCGCTTCCCTGCCAGTGGCTTCCTTGCCAAGGGCTACCCTGCGCGTCAGCGCTTCCTCTTATTTCTGTCTGTTCTTGCCTGCGCACCGCGCTACCTTGCCAGCGGCTACCGTTGCCAACGGCTACCTTGCGCGTCAGCGCTTCCTCTTGTTTCTGTCTGTTCTTGCCTGCGCATCGCGCTTCCCTGCCAGCGGCTTCCTTGCCAACGGCTACCCTGCGCGTCAGCGCTTCCTCTTATTTCTGTCTGTTCTTGCCTGCGCACCGCGCTCCCTTGCCAGTGGCTTCCTTGCCATTGGCTACCCTGCGCGTCAGCGCTTCCACTTACTCTTTCTTCACGCTCCCACCGCCTCCGTCGCGCGCCGTTCAACCTTGTTCAAGATGCGCAAGAGCTCGGCTGAGTCGACCGGCTTGGTCAAATGATGATCGAATCCTGAAGCTGCCGATTTTTCCCGATCGGCTGTCTGCCCCCAGCCGGTGATTGCGATCAGCGCCATCGCATTGCCGTCGGCACGCACTTGGCTCGCGACTTCGAATCCGCTCATTTGCGGCATGCCGATATCAAGAAGCGCGGCATCCGGCGAAACGTTTCGGATGGTCGCGAGCGCCTCAGCGCCATCATGCGCCAAGTGCACCTCGTGACCTTCCACTTGCAAGATCATCCCCAAGCTATGTGCGGCATCGCGATTGTCGTCGGCGAGGACGATCTTAAGGCCGGGCGGTGCGTCCGACTTGATCGGATGCGTGGGTGCATTCGTGGAGTTCGGGCGCAGCTGCGCCTTCGGGATCACGACAGTGAACGTGCTGCCGCTGCCCAAGCCTTTACTATCAGCGCGTATGATGCCGCCGTGCAATGCGACCAGGCCTTTCGTCAGCGCCAATCCGATGCCGAGACCACCTTCAGAGCGTTCGCGCGCCGACTTCACTTGCGAGAACATTTCGAAGATCGACGTTAGGTTGTCGTGCGCGAGCCCAATGCCATTGTCAGTGACTTGAATCTCCAGGTTTTCGTCGTGCACCTTGGCAGTCAGAGAGATTTTGCCGCCGTCGTTGGTGTACTTCGCTGCGTTATTGAGCAAGTTGGAAACGACTTGCGACATGCGCAGAGGGTCGATGTTGAGCAGCGTGCTGCCATTTTCCATACGCACAGAAAGGTGATGACGCTTGCCCTCGATCACCGGCCGCGCTGTCTCGATCGAGGCTGCGACCAAGGCATCGAGCGCCGTTGGCTGTTTTCGCAACTCGAGATTGCCGCGCGTCATTCGCGACACGTCCAACAAATCGTCCAGCAGCAGCGCCATGTGCTGCACTTGTCGCTCGATGACTTCGAACGCCCAATGTCGCTGCGTCTCTGCTAGCTTGGGATTGCGAGCCAGTACCGATGCTTGGCGAATCGGCGCGAGTGGATTGCGCAACTCATGTGCGAGCGTGGCAACGAACTCGTCTTTGCGGCGATCGGCCTCGCGTAGCTCGAACTCGTGATTCTTGCGTTCGGTGACATCCGCGAACCACACGGCCACGCTGCCCTCGAAGGGCGAGGCGATGCCCTCGAACCATTCTTCGGTCCCGTTCGCTTGCGAATGGAGTTCGAAGTTGCGCACTTCAGACCGATCTGCGACGGCCATATAGTGTTCGAGCAGATGCGGCGCATTCCAATCGCCGGGCCGGATCTCCGAGAGCCTTCGGCCGATCAATGCGTGAGCGGGAATTTTCAAAATGGACGCAGCCGCCTCGTTGGCGTAGGTCCAAAGGAAATCGACGATGGCGCCCGTATCGTCTCGGGCTGGCGTAAGAATGTTGAACGGCACTGCAGATGCATCGACCACTTGTCGCAGCCGCTGTTCGCCGGAGCGCCGTTCCTCTTCGAGTCTCTGCCGCTCTAATTCGCGAGCACGAATGGCTTGCAGCACCCACCACAGCAGTGCGCTGAACAATGCGATCTCAAGGAGCGTCCGCAGCGCTGCACCGAACGCGTAGTCGTAAAGCCCCGCTCGCTGACCTTGAATGCGAATCCATCCGATGAGCAGGGGAGTGAGAAACGCTATCGGCAATAGTCTTCGCGACAGTACGCCGACAGTACCTTCCTCGATGACGGATCGCATGGGCTCTCGTTCGGGTTGAATTGCGAGCAGTCCGCAACTGAGGAGCACGATCATCAACGCGGTTTGAAGTGCAATGCCCGTTAGGCGCGGAATCGTGTACATCGACTCCGCACCGTAAAAGTAACCTGTCACTGATAGCGTGCCGATCGCGAGGCCCAGCAGTGCCAGCCCGATGCTCCACAGGCGTTCGCGATGCGAGCCATTCAGTAAAAACAACGAGCCGCCCAACGCAAGCAGACTCAGCGCCGCTGGCGGGCCCATGCGTCCCGGCGCAGCGGTGCCTAAAGTGCCGATCGCTTCGTCGTACAGCAGCGTGTCGATGTGCAGATCGAGATCGAATAGATGCTCGGATAAGGTCACCCCGCCGATGAGCGCTGTCACGGCTGCGAAGAATCGAATCGTCCATTTCGCGGACGGACGCAGCGCGGCAACGCCCAGTCCAATTGCGGCAGAGAAGAATGCGATCGCAGCATTCGCTTTGATCGTGATGCCGATGCCCCACCAATCGGACAAACGTGGGATGCCGATTGCCCAACCGGCAAAGGACACGATTGCACCTATAGCCAACGAAGACGCAACAGCAATACCCAGATTGCGTGAGGCGACGGAATGAGCTTCGGCCTGCAAGGTTGTCGGACTCCAACTGCGGGAGACGAAAGATAGGAGGCGCGCAGTGCCGTGTCTATCCGGAGCGCACCGCGGCTCGTAACCGTCGCAGCCTGGCGACTAATCGAGTTGTAGATCGAAGCGGTGGAGACGTGGACGCGCATTTGCGCGGTGCGCATGGATTCGGGTGCGTAAGACATGCTTGGTTAGCGCAAGCCTAACGGTAGGCCAGAAAAAGAATCGAAGAGGCAAGCCCGTTGGGCAGGGTGAGCCGAAAGAACAAGAGGCAAGCCCTACGGGCAGGGTAGCCGTTGGCAAGCGAGCCCTTCGGGCAAGCAAGCCTGACGGCAGGCCAGAAAAGAATCGAAGAGGGGAGCCGAGCGGGCTCGGCAAGCCAGAGCGGAAGGAACGAGGGAAGCCCTTTCGGCAAGCAAGCCGACGAAGCGTCGGTCCGCACGGGATTTCCCGCATACGCACTGCGTACGCTGGGTCACAGGCAAGATGACACTGTCAGCAAGCCAGAAAGGCGTCGCCGCGTTCTTGCATCCTGTTCGTCTTGTTAATCCTGTCCAAATTTCTTTGCTTTGCACTGAAGCGGAGTTTAAGAGATTGGACAGGATTAACAGGATGAAAAAGAGTCGGAGGAAGAGGAGAGCCCTGCGGGCAGGACAGCCCAAAGAATAAGAAGCGAGCCCTGCGGGCAAGTAGCGCTGGCAGGCGTGTGTCGCAAGCGAAGCATGAGTTGTTAAGACCAAGACGAGGCTTTTTCTCGTCCCCTCCCCCTCGATGGGGGGAGGGCTAGGGAGAGGGCGACAAATCGAAGCATGCCTTTCGACAAGGTCAGGGCGAACGGAGAAGAAACAGTTCATGTAGGAAAGCAAAAACAAATCTCCCTGCGGGCAAGGCGCCATTTCTTTTCTTGGCTGCGCATCGCGCTTCCCTGCCAGTGGCTTTCTTGCCAGTGACCACCTTGCGCGTGAGCGCTTCCTCTTAGTTCTTGCTCTTGTCTTGACGGTCGTTCGCTTATAAGCGAATATTGCGCCTGCCATGGAGCTTAGGCACTACCTCACGCGCGCAGGAAACGATCCATTTCAGGAATGGATGGACGCACTGTCGGATTTGCGTGCTCGCGTGGCGATCCTGCGGCGTCTTGATCGTCTCGCGCTCGGCAATATGGGCGACAGCAAATACTTGCGTGACGGTATCTCCGAGCTGCGAATCGACCATGGTCCTGGGTACCGCGTGTATTTCGCACGATCCGGAGCTTCGATCATTCTTTTGCTAGGTGGCGGATCCAAAAGGACGCAAAAGAAGGACATCGACGCTGCGGTGAGCCGATGGCAAGATTTCAAAGGTAGACAGCAATGAGTCGCTCGCGCGAACGTCCAATACCCTCCCGTAGCCACGAAGATGCGACGCGCGAAAGCCTTCGAGCGGACCCAGTATTCGCGGCCAAGTATTTGGATTCCGTACTCGAGGACGGCGATCAGCAAGAGCTAATGCTCGCGATGCGTCGCCTTGCGGATGCCTTTGGCGGTGTCGCTGACCTTGCGAAGACAGCGGACCTGAATGCGACTTCCCTTTATCGAACTCTCTCTCCGAATGGAAATCCCGAGCTGCGAAGCATGAATGCGCTGCTAAAAGCGATGGGGATGAGGTTGTCGATTCGACCCTTGGTGAAAACGACCGCCCGGGCGAAGCGAGCATCGACGGTGAAGGCAAAGCGAACAAGTACGCGTTCGAGGTGAGGAGGCGAGCCGAGAGTTCTCGGCAAGCCAGAGCGGAAGGAAAGAGGGAAGCCGAACGAACAAGAGGCAAGCCCTACGGGCAGGGTGAGCCAAACGAACAAGAGGCAAGCCCTACGGGCAAGGTAGCCGTTGGCAAGCGAGCCCTTCGGGCAAGCAAGCCTAACGGCAAGCCAGAAAAAGAATCGAAGAGGCAAGCCAGTTGGGCAGGGTGAGCCGAAAGAATAAGAGGCAAGCCCTACGGGCAGGGTAGCCGTTGGCAAGCGAGCCCTTCGGGCAAGCAAGCCTAACGGCAGGCCAGATAAGAATCGAAGAGGGAAGCCCTGCGGGCAAGTAAGCCAGAAAGGCGTCGCCGCTTTCGTGCATCCTGTTGGTCTTGTTAATCCTGTCTAAATTTCTTTGCTTTGCACTGGAGCGCAGCTTAGGAGATTGGACAGGATGAACAGGATTGACAGGATGGTCGGGGCGAAGACGCGAAGCGCTTGCATCGTCCTCCCATTTGCCACCGCATCGCTGTTGAGCGGTGCAGGGGTGTTGTGTAACGTCGTGTGCGGCCTGTGAATGAACCGCCTGCCTCATCGACCCCTCCAAGCGCATCATTGAATCGCCATGTCCAATCTAAAGTTCGCATTCGAGCCGCTGGGAAAAGAGGAACTCACGTTCCTCGATGAGTTTCTGCTGAATCGTCTCGACCACGAAACCCTGGAGCGGCTTGCGGCGGCGGGCGAAGATGAAGGTATCGTCGGTATCTCAGAGCTCGACGGCTTTCTTACTGCCGTCGTCAGCGGCCCGAACCTCATTGAGCCTTCCAAATGGCTTCGCGCCATGTGGGGCAAAGAAGAGCCTGCGTGGAAGTCGATGGAGCAATTTGAGGAAGTCTTTTTGTTGTTGTCGCGCCATCAGAATTCGATTGCGGGAATGCTCCTAACTGGTCCGACTGAGTTCGAACCGATGTTTGCGGAGCTCCGAATGAAGGGGCAGGTGCATATCAACGTTGAGGACTGGTGTTACGGGTACATGCGCGGCGTATATCTCGATGCGGCCGCGTGGTTTGCAGGTGGTGATCAGATCGAGCGATTGCTATATCCGCTCATATTGTTTGGCACAGAAGAGGGATGGCGAGCACTCGACTCGATGCCTGAGTCGGAGCAGGACTTGACGCGAGAATTGATTCCCAGGAGCGTCGTCGCGCTCAACGCGCACTGGCTTTCGAGAAGATCAGAACACCTCGTGTCACCGGCCGAACCCATACGGCGTGCTTCGCCTAAGATCGGCCGCAACGATCCGTGCCCGTGCGGCAGCGCGAAGAAGTACAAGCACTGTTGTTTGCAGTAACCGTCGGCGCAAAGTGGCCTGTTCTTGCCTAACACCGCATCGCGAGGATCACGTCGCGGCAGCCGCTGTGCGAAATCTGTGCAGAAAGAAGGGAATTCAGATCGGTACGATCGACGCTTTACTGGCTCAGCTTTGCATTCGACACCAACTCACGATGCTGACCACGGATGAAGACTTCTCATACATCGCAAAGTACACGTCCTTGAAGCTGTGGGCACAGTGACGATCGCGGATCGGTTGTTGGTCTTAGAGTAAGTGTAACGGGCGCGGGAAATCGGGGCGTAAGGCCTAGTTGCGTTCCAGTCGTTCGCATGGATCAGTAATCGATGTCGACTCTCGCCGCGTTGCTGCGGAAACGTCCGACGGGCTCGTCTCCAAGCATCGGGTCTCGGGGTCACACATATATATGTATTGCCGCAAGGCGACTTGACATAAGCGGAAGGCCACTCGACCCCACACCGGAGATCAATCCAGAACGCGAGGCAACTCGCACCGGAGGCGCATATGTCTTACCCGTACGATGTGAAAGCACCGAAGTTGCCAATCACGCTTAGCATCAACCGCGATCTCGTGAGTGAAGCTCATGAAGCGGGGTTCAACTTATCAGTCGTGCTGGAGCAAGCCGTCGCGGAGAAACTTGCAGCCGCGAAGAGGGAACGGTGGGTTCGTGAAAACTCCGATGCGATCGCAGCCTACAACGACTTCGTCGAAACGAACGGGCTGGCCTCGGGCTGCTTCAGTGGCAATTGAGCTCGCGTTTCGCTTCGGCGTGATCAAGCTCGTGCCAGAGGAAGGTAAGAGGTGAGCCTGTGGGCAGGGTAAGCCTTCGGCAGGCAGGCCGACACTGTCAGCAGGCCAATCCATTTTTTTCTGGCTTGCCGGTGCTTTGGTCGGCTTGGTAAACGCAGCTTGACTTACCTTTCCTATAAGTAAAGACTTCTTTACTAACAGAATAGCTAAGGAAACCCCGCATGAAGCGAACGACAGGGCGCTACGAATCGACCGCAGTAGCCGGCGAGGACGTTCAGGCTTTCGTTCCGCACGATCTACCGGTCAGTGCTCCGTCGCTGCAGATAGAAGCGCTTCGACACCGCATTCAGGCCGCGGAAGCCGGCTTGCGCCGATTAGATCTCGCGGCAGAGATGGTGCCGTCGGTCGATTGGTTTCTCTATGCCTTTGTTCGCAAGGAAGCGGTGGTGTCCTCGCAAATTGAAGGTACCCAGGCGACGCTCGTCGATCTATTTCAATTCGAAAGCGAGCACCGCGATCGCAACTCCGATATTGAGGACATCTGCAACTATGTGGATGCCCTTCGCTACGCTCGCGAGCAGTTGCATTCCAAGAAAGGTCTTCCCCTATCGGTACGCCTGTTCAACGAGATCCACCGGAAGTTGATGAAGGGTGTGCGTGGTGCAAATAAGGCGCCGGGACAGGTTAGGCGTACACAGAATTGGATCGGCGGGTCGCGTCCCGGCAACGCTGCCTTCGTTCCACCTCCACCGCATCGAGTACCTGAATTGCTCAGTGCCTTGGAAAAATATGTGCATATCGACGATTCGCTGCCGGCCGTGGCGCGAGCGGGTGTCGTGCACGTGCAATTCGAAACGATTCATCCGTACTTGGATGGAAACGGTCGCATGGGGCGCCTGCTGATATCTCTCTTGCTTGAGCACTGGAAGCAACTCACGCAGCCCATGCTCTATCTGAGCTTGTTCTTCAAGCGCCACCAGGCCGAATACTATCGTCGCCTCGATGCCGTGAGACGCGATGGCGATTGGGAAGGCTGGCTGGATTTCTTCCTAGACGGCGTCGCGACTATTAGCGAGGAAGCAGTTGGGGCAGCACGCAAGTTGTATGCGATCGTGAATGAAGATCGTCAGCGATTGTTGGCGCTCTCATCAGTATCCGTTGCATCTCTGCGGTTATTCGAAGCTTTGCCGAAAAGTCCGGTCGTCACCGTGCAATCGGCGATCCGCACATTGGGAGCCACAAAACCTACCGCGGGCAAAGCGATCGATGCGCTGGTCGAAGCGAAGATCTTGCAGGAATCGACGGGTCGTCAGCGCGGGCGTGCCTTCAACTACGGCAGATACCTTGATGAACTTCGGTCGGGCACTGACCTGGGTGAAGTGGAGAAGGTGCAGCCTGTCCTCCGAACTGAATCTCAAGGGCGCCTGCCAAGGCGAAAAGCGAACACGCGCGCGTCATCGAAGAGGCCGAGGCAGAGGCACTGATGCCGTGGGCGCTGATGCTGTTGACCGGTGGAAAGAGAAAAAAATTAGACAGGATTAACAAGGTCAATGCGATATAGATTAGCGGGACGAACCACGGAAGCTTTCGAAGCACAGCCAACACCGACACCGTGATTAGAAACAAAATCGAAGTGAACATCGACGTGCGTGATGAGTAAGTCTTCGACGCGCTGGTGCGCACCGATCTTTGCGATGCTTTTTTCTCGTTCGCATCGGCCGGCACGATTGAAGCAAGGCGGCCATACTGTGGCTCCGGAAGATATCAAGCGACGTTTCCGAAGAAGTTGGCTCAACTTCGAAAACCTCTACAAACCCTTGGCCGATGCATGGGCCGTGTATGAGAATTCCGGAGCAGCACCGAAGTTGTTGGAGAAAGGACCATGACCAAGGCAGAGTCCAAGAAGCGGGTGGATGAATTTGCGAAATCGGTATCGCGTGGCCTTCGTCGCGCGGCTCGCGATGCACGCAAGACGGCGAAGATGTATGGCACGCCGATCTACATTTGGGAGAACGGCCGCGTCGTAGCGAAAAAGCCGTAGGGCGTAGGCGAGTCGATGAAGCGAACAGCAGAAGGATGAGGCTGAAAGAAAAAGACGCGAGCCCTACAGGCAGGGCAGCCGAGAGAGATGAGAGGCAAGCCCTATGGGCACGGTAAGCCACAGCAAGCACGCCGACGAAGCGTCGGCAAGCAAGCTGACATTGTCAGCAAGCAAGAGTGAGTGCTTTCTTTCTGGCCTGCCGGTCGCCGGCTTGCCTGGGCTCAGCTACCTTGCGCTAGGTTGCCTGTAACCCAGTAGCCCAGGAATTCTCATGAAGCGAACGACGGGCGCCGCGAATCGACCGCCAAGGGACGATGCCATGCTCGGCAGTTCACTCCATCACGAGTGCACGGACAATCTCGATTGGCATTAGCATCGTTCGTTCGGCGAGTGCGCATCGAACAAATCCGTGGCGCTCGTAGAATGCCATCGCGGAATCATCGATTGCATGCGTGCGTGATTACGCCCCGAGCGCCAGCGGTTTCCGCTGCAGTCACACACCGGCGGAGCGCGTCGATCAGCAGATCGCTTCCAAGCTTTCGTCCGTGATAATCAGCATCGATTGCCAATCGGCCGATGAGAAGGAGGGGAATCTCATCCGGGGGGCGAGCACCCCTAGCGATTTGGCCATTGGCCCTCAGCGGTCCCAGGCGGGCTTGCGCTTCATCCTTGCTCTTAGCGCCTTGTTCGGCTTGACGGGCGCATCCAGCATTGCAAGGAACTCCTTGTAAGCTCTGTCATCAAGTGCGAACAGCCGCTGATCCAGAATGGTCTCCTCAGCCCGTGCGCGTGCGCTCTCGAGTATGAACTCAGAAAGCTTTTGCCCTCGCATCGCTGCGGCTCGATTGAGAATGGCTTTGGTTGCTGCCGAGGCCCTGATCTGGATCAGGTCATCTTTGCGGGTTGCATCACCCATGGCGCGCGCTCGCGTATGCATCGTGTAATGACAACGACATTGCGATGGCGGATTACTCGATGCGTGCTTGTACAAGCCACGCAGCTATTGAGCTTCGCCTTCAAGCACGACTGCTTGCGTCGGCCAGCGCTTGGCGATGGCTCGGTCGAGAGTAATCAGCTTGTATCCAGCAGCTTGTGCTGTCTGCACAAGGTAATCGTCAAAGGCGGCTCGATGGCCAGCAGTCTGGCCCACGAAGTCCTTCGAGATCGGCGGAGATTCAACGAACGTATGTCGTTGCGATGATGTCAACGCATTCACCACTCGATGAGCATCTTCGGGCTTCAGCGGGGAGCGGTGCATGGGTGCTTCCGCGATCAAGAGTCGAAATAGTCCGATTTGAGTGAGCCCGGAAGTGGCGAACCTGGTTTGTGAACGCAACCAGCGGTCAACGATGAGGTGATGTTCGTGTGCGCGGTGTACTGCCGCAAACGCAACATTGGTGTCCAACAAAAACATCACCACTCCATGGCATCCAACGCGTTGCTGATGTCGGCGCTTCTTATCGGAGGCTCAGACGGCAGCGGTTCCACAACTAGCCGTTCGTCTACATGGACAAGGCGGCGATCTGCCGTCACTTCGCTACTTGTCTGTCCGCTCTGCTCCTGTAATGCCCTGCGCAGCAGTGCTTCGAGGCTTGGAGCTCTCAGCAGGCCCGCAGCTTGAGCTTGGTGGGCGATCTCATCGGGCAGCAGCAGGGTGACTGATTTCATGTGAGCAAACTCGCTTTGCGCGGAAGTGCCATAGCTCTCCCCAGCATCTCTAACCTCGAATGGCCCGTATTGCTTCAACACCGACAGAAGCTGCTGCCTCTCTGCGTCGGACAGCTTCTCCACAGCGGCTATCAGGTCTGAGAGTTTCATGTGGGCACGATATGCCCGGTAGGCCTGATGTCAAGCCGCATGGTAATCACAGCAAGCATCGAGGGGATGGGCAGAAATGGGACGTTTACCCCGAAACACGGTTCTTGCCGGCGTCTCCGCGAGAACGTGCCTGCGTTTTGTGGATCTCCATTGGGGTTCTGTCTCGCTGACAGACCTTCTCGATCCGAAGGATCCTTCCTGACGATAGTCCGTCCTGACGGCAAAGCCGTCCGTCGTTATGCGTGGTTTGCTTCACCCAGTGTGACTTCCCGCCACGCCAACATTCCCAACATATGCGACGCTTCGCTCCATGTTTACGGACCAGAACGAAACCAAAGATTGGTTGTTCGGCATTGCCGTGGTGATTGCGACTATCGTGATCTTCTTGTTCATACGGCAGCATCACGAAGAACAGCTCGAATCGGAACAAGCGACCAACGCAGTCGCGAATCCCCCACGAGAACCTAAGACGACGTACGTCGTCGAGTATGGGCGCTCAGCAGAGCCGATGCGTGTTGCCCCGAAATCCGTGTATCGATGCGTCGTGAATGGACAGCAAGTGTTCAGCGATCACGCGTGCGCGTCAGATGCGTCGGTTGTTGAGATCAGCGAACCGAATCGTGCGAATGCTCAGGATACGTCGCATCTATACGATGCAGTCACGGGTCAAGGGTCACGGGTCAGAGCGGATCGTTTTCGGACTCGGGGGCTGCGGGATCGATTGATGACCGAGCGTCGATCTGCGATTCGCTTCAAGAGTCGATTGATCGCATCAATGCTCGCATGCGGCAGAAGTATTCGAACTGGGAAGGCGAGCGATTCAGAGATCGGCTTCGGCAGTTGAAAGCGGAGCAGTGGGATGAGAAGTGCAGGTGGGAGAAGAAGGCACAATAGCTTCCAGCATGCGTGTTGCACTCCAGGGACCAACCTCGAGCTCACGGCCGGCTGCCTCATCATTCATGGTTTGATAGCCTACGTTGATGGATTCCCTGGATCTTGAGCATCGTCTTCGATCGGCTGCATTCGCGGCCGTGCGGCGTCTCAGCGCAAGCAAGGGCGATCTCACCTCGGCCGACCTAAAGCCGGGCTTTGAGTTTGAAGGCGAGCGCATTCCGTGGGTGAACCCTCAGCGCGGAATATTCAAGCCACGGCAGATGAAGCACTTGCTCTCGATCCGAACGGTCTTTCCCCGCACGGGTGCAAAAGTCTGGTATGACGACCAGCGTCAGGTTCACGAGCAGATCTATCGTGGCAACGACGTTGTCGACTATGCCTTCATGGGGAACGATCCTGACGCGGCGGACAATCGCTGGCTTCGTGAGGCAATGAGCGAACGCGTCCCGATCATCTATTTTCTTGGTGTGGCACCTGGTTTGTATCAGGCAATTATTCCGACCTATATCGTGGGTTGGGACGCGCAGAAGCTGAAGGCAAGTGTCGCTTTTGGGCCGATTGAAACAACGATCGAGGAGTATCCCGAGACACTCGGAGAGCGACGCTACGCTCTAAGGGAGGTGAAACAAAGACTACATCAAGCCTCTTTCCGCGAAGCGGTGATCGCTGCTTACAACGGGCGTTGCGCTATCACCGGACTGCCCGAGGTTCGGCTCCTGGATGCTGCTCATATAGTCTCTGATACCCATGAAGCGCTCGGCCAGCCGGTGATACCCAACGGACTTCCTCTGTCCAAAATCCATCATGCGGCGTTCGATGCCCATCTACTTGGCGTAGATAGCGACTTCAGAATTCATCTCTCGCGGCGTCTGTTGAGCAAGAAAGACGGCCCGATGCTGGAGCTCTTGAAGGCGGTTCACGGCACGAAACTTCATTTACCAGTCCGCGAGAAGGATTATCCAGATCGCGATCGATTGGCCCTCCGATTCGATGTGTTTAGAGCATACGAGTAATGAGGTCCGCGATCCTCCTCTGCGTGCTGCTGTTCGGATATGCGCACGCTCGCTCCGGTGCAGTGGATGCTCAGGGTTGTCATCGTGACTCCAGAACGAGCGAACGTCACTGCCATCCTGATCGTGCGAAATCCTCCAAGGGCGATCCCTATGTCATTCCGAAGGCCGGCGATGAAGGGGTTTTCTTCGGACCATGCACGTCCATTGTCGACGGCGATACTTTCAAAGCGAAAGTCCAAGGAGTCGTGATGGACGTCCGGTTCGAGAGCATCGACGCACCCGAGCACGACCAGCCTTACGGCCTCGAAGCGAAGCGTGAGCTTGACTCAATCATCCACGGGAAACAGCTTGTCATCGTTCCTTCCGATACCGACCGATATGGTCGAACGGTGGCTCGCGTGTGGGTTGGCGGATTGGACGTCAATCGCGAACTCGTAAAGCGTGGTGCCGCTTGGTTCCAGTCCGAGTATGCGAAGGACGATGCACTCTATTGGGAGGAGCAAGCCGCTCGCAATGCGAAGATTGGGCTTTGGGCCAAGCCGCATGAAGAGCCTTGGCACTGGCGCGAGAGGAAGCGCAGTCGAAGTGAGACTGGTCGAGACTAGATCGGCTCACTCAAAGTGAGCCACCCGGTTCGCTTCTTATTTCACGGATTGCTCCGGCTTCGCCGAAAAGACCGTCATCTCTCTCAATCCGTCTAATGGAATGATGCGTACGGTTTTCCTATCCGGCGCCGGATCGAAGATCGAACAGAGCTTGTCAGTGCAGAGGAGGCGATAGCCGCGCTCGATTCGTTCGTCGTTCGCTCCGAAGTGGAGTTCGATCCATTGAATATTCCTATTTGAGTTCTGGTCAGCCGAGCTGACGGAGACGATCAAACGTTGCCCTCTCTCTACGCCCTCGTCGTACGCTTGCCTCATAACGAATCGCGTGATCCAAACAAAATAGACTGCCATGAGGCACAGAATCCCCAGCCCGGCGTATTTGCCGTATCTCCTTGGTGTTTTCTCTGGAGATTGTTCTGCCCATGTAGAAAGCTGCGCGAGCAAGTGCCATTTCCTCTTGGCGGCATTCCACGCCGGTATTCCCCACCAAATAAAAGCTGCACTTACGAACATTGCAATCGCGATGCCGACAAGCCAAAGGGTTGCGAGATACGTTCCCGTTCCAAATCCCGACGCAGCGTAGCTGTTGAAGTCATCGGGGACTTGATACAAGTCGAGTCCGAGTTGGACTAAGTAACCGGATCGATTCTCTCTGCCGATCGCGAATAGAACGCCCGCAAGAAGAACGAGGAGCAACCCTCCCAGCAGTCCAAACCATTCGCGCAATGAGCCTTTGGATTTGCTGTTCGATGCGGTGGCGCTGTCGATATTTTTCTCATTTATTCCCATGAATTCTCTCCGTGAACCGGGCCATTGTGCCGCAGGGCTATATTTCTGTCCCGCCGACAGGCCTTCTCGACGCCTGGCGTCTCTCCCGACGTCGGTCCTTCTCGACGGCGCAGCCGTCCGTCCTTCCGGCGATTTCGTCAAATCGCCGCTCGCTTTTCCCCCTCCCACCGAATACATTTAGACCCCAATCACTCAATTAAAAGAGCCGTTTGTGGAGACTTCGGGCTCCTGATTTCGGCCAGGGATTTTTCATGGCGGGGGCGAAGAGGCGGATTTCCAAGTTTTTGCCTGGGTATCTTCTAAGGAACGTAGCGCCGCGATTTTTCGTCGAATGACGGAGTTTGGAAATGAGTCAGGAGCTAAACGAGCTTCGCGAGGCGTTACGAAAGTTTGCTGAAGAGCGAGATTGGGAGCAGTTTCATTCGCCTAAGAACCTCGCCTCTGCAGTCGTTGTAGAAGCGGGCGAGCTGTTGGAGCAATTCCAGTGGCTCACCGAAGAACAGAGTCGCAATTTGGCCCCGAACCGTTTGGCACAAGTCGCTGACGAAATTGCGGACATCTTTATTTATCTTATTCGGCTGGCTGACAAACTTGACGTGGACCTTCCAAAGGTCGCTCACGACAAGATCGCAAGGAATGCAGAGAAATATCCAGTCGATAAAGCGCGAGGGAACGCGAGGAAATACACAGATTTATAAGTGCGAACACGCAGATGCTTCTCACAGTTCGAGAGTTCACGGATCGGGTAAACAGGTCGCTCGCAGATTTAATCGGTGAACTCCAGTACGAGACTGGTCGAGAGGGATCGGCAGAACGCGAAGCTTGGACGCAATCGCTGGCCAAACTCGCAAGTGTCTTAGCTGATCCGACACTTGCATGCCTGCATCTCTACATTCAGGCGCCAGGAACTCTGGCACTCGAATATCAGCTGCCAGCATCAGGGATGTTTGCCGATGTTGTCTTGCTGGGACAGAAAGCAACCAGTCCCTCCGCCGTTGTGATCGAGCTAAAGCATTGGCTTACAAGAGCTGACAGAGCCGGGCGTGCAGAAGGACTAATCGAGCGTGCCGGCGTGCAGGAGTTGCATCCGAGTGATCAAGTCCGCGGCTACGTCGAATATTGTCGCCGTTTTCATTCTGCAGTGCAGAGCCATGCTGCCTCCGTGCGTGGATGCGTCTTGATGACGCGCGATCTGGTCTGTTCTGAGTATCGCAAAGCACCCAATGACAAGTTGGTTGATGAGTATCCGATCTTCACAATGGCTAAGGAAGATCTGGGCAACGGTTTATCGACCTTTCTCTGCGCGCATTTGGATGCAGCTAACGAAGCCTTTGCTGAAGCGTTCGTGAAAGGTGGATACAAGCAGGAGCGGGGATTCATTAAGCAAATCGCGCGGCAGCTGTTGCGAGCAGACGCTCGGCCTTTCGAATTGTTGGATAACCAGAGAAGGGCGCTTCACTTGTGCAAGGTCGCGGCCCATGAAGTTGTTTCGAATTGGACGCAGCGGGGTGAGGTCAATAGGCGTGTCCTAGCAGTTATCGGTCCGCCGGGAAGCGGTAAGTCGGCTGTTGCTGCCCGTCTCTGGGCAGAGATGTCACTAGTTGAGAACGTTCCGGAAGGTGACTTGGTTTTCGTTACTACGTCCATGTCACAGAGCTCGAATTGGAGGCATCTTTTCGATGGATTGGGCGGAGGTGCCATAGGAGTCGTGAGAAAGGCGTCCTCATATCATCCGGTTGCATCGCTCAGTCGTCTTCGAAGAATTCACGGCGAGAACTTCCTGAAGACTTCGAAAGTGTGGCGCGAGAACGTGGATTTACTTAGAAGTATGGTCCCCTTCCGAAGCGGAGCAGAGGACAAGGCGACTCTCATATCAATAGTAGATGAAGCGCATAGCCTATCGAATACCGAGCGCGAGGGTGTAAGTGGGCCAGTCGGGTTTGAGATACCGCTTGGTCCGCAGGCATACCATATCATTCGCGCTTCGGTGTTGAGCGTGTTCTTCTTGGATCCAGAGCAAGGGTTCCGCCACAAAGAGAACACGTCACTTCAAGATCTCAAGGACTGGGCGGCGGAGCTTGGAGCTGGGGAAGTAGAGATTCTTGATCTCTCGGGCGTTCAGTTCAGATGCAATGGATCGGTCGAGTACATGAGCTGGGTCGAAAGCCTACTCTCGGAACAACCGAGTTCGCGTAGCGCTGTTCTCGCGTCAGCGTGGCATTTAGGTTCTGCTCATTCAGGTGGGTCTGAGCGACGCTCGGCGATTGGCGAGTACCCGACTATCGCGGTTGCGGAACCGCAGCCAAAAAGCTACGGCAATCTCGTTGTTCTTCGGCCTCGAACTCGAACACGCGCGTTCGATTTCAGCGTCTATGACAATCCTTTCGCGATGGAAGATGATTTGAGGATGGCCCTCTCTTCCGGTGCGACTGGTCGGCTGCTGTCGACATTTTCTCGTCCGTGGGCGACTCAGTCTTATCCCAGTCCCCACGATTTGCCGCCTACGGCACAGGATTTCCATGAACCGTGCATGGTCAGCGGAAGCGAACGTGTATGGAGTCGGGTCTGGAACTGCGTCGGCAAGAACATGGACTACTCGCCATACATACAGGGTAGAGCCGGTTCGCGCATAGCCATCGACCCGCTTGCTGAAGTGGGCTGCCCAGTTGCTGTTCGCGGATTCGATTTCGACTACGTTGGTGTTTTGTGGCTTGAAGATCTCGTGTGGCGCCAGGGCAAATGGATGCTCAATCTGAATTTCGTCAAAGAGACGGGGCTGAAGACGCTCGTTTCCAAGGCAAAGAAGGAACGGGGCTCGGGTCGCGCCACTGACGAGCTGATCCTCAAGGTTCAGCAGTCATATCGAATTCTGCTCTCGCGTGCTTTGCGAGGTGTGTTCGTGTGGATCAAGGACTCAGAGACACGGCAGCATGTTCGGGCTTCGCTTGGATAAGGAAATTTCGGCATAAGCATCGACAGGACAGGTCGAGCGACCTAATCTTTGCGACCCGGATCAACGAACCAGAATATGCGGGTGTAGGAGGATCCGACCTCCGACGGAATAGGGAAAGGACTCCCATGGATTGCCTCGTAAGGGCGGTGGGGAGCAACTGTGACGGAACTCGATAGACATGCTTCATCGCGCTGCCAACTTAATTGGGGGCGGCGCTAAATGTCAGATCTTTTTTTCAAAAAGCCTATTCTCAATTCGCCTTACGAATACCCAGCGCGCCACTGGGAGCTTGATAAGGATGGCCAGCCCACTCAAGCCATCATCGTTAGGCGTCGTCCGGCCGAATTCATCACGCCCATTCCGAAGCCGAAGAAGCGAAGTGCGAAGCAAGGCGAACTTGTTCTGACAGACGACGATGGTTTGTCATCTGAACGTCAGCAATATCACTCAGCGATCATTAACGAACTGCGCGCGCACATAGACCAATGGCGCAAGCTCCCACAGAACCTTTGGCAAGTGACGCCCGAAACCGCTCGCCTGTTGCATCACTGGCGGCATCACGACTTTCAAAGTGTCAGGCCATTCTTCTGCCAGGTCGAAGCTGTTGAAACTGCAATCTGGCTAACGGAAGTTGCTCCGAACACGAAGGCGGGGAAGCGATTCATCGACCATTTGAGCAGCTCGAACAAGGAAGCCAATCCAGAGCTCTCGAGACTGGCCCTTAAGTTGGCGACCGGTGCTGGCAAGACGACGGTCATGGCCATGCTCATCGCATGGCAGACGGTCAATGCCGTGCGCAGGCCAGGTAGCAAAAATTTCACGCGTGGCTTTCTGATTGTGGCCCCAGGTCTCACGATTCGCGATCGGCTTCGCGTGCTGCAGCCGAATGATCCCGAGAGCTACTACTCGCACCGCGAACTCGTTCCGGCGGACATGGTTGAGGACATTCAGAAAGCGAAGCTCGTCATCACGAACTATCACGCGTTCAAGCTGCGCGAGCGAATCGAGATATCTGCCGGTGGGCGTGCGCTGCTGAAGGGGCGCACCGGCGATGACCTTCAGACGACCGAGACTGAGGGTCAGATGATCCAACGTGTCATGCCCGATCTCATGGGCATGAAAAACATCATGGTGCTCAACGATGAGGCACACCACTGCTACCGTGAGAAGCCTTCGGACGATGACGACGAACAGCTGAAGGGCGACGATCGAAAGGAAGCAGAGAAGAACAACGAGGCTGCTCGTCTATGGATCTCGGGCTTGGAGGCGGTGAACCGAAAACTGGCCATCTCGCGTGTCATCGACCTATCCGCGACACCTTTTTTCCTGCGCGGATCTGGCTACGCAGAAGGCACGCTCTTCCACTGGACAATGAGCGACTTCTCGCTAATGGATGCAATTGAGTGCGGAATTGTGAAGCTGCCTCGCGTACCGATTGCGGACAACATTCCCGGTGGCGAGATGCCGATGTTCCGCAATCTGTGGGAACACATTCGGCAAAAGATGCCGAAGAAAGGACGCGGGAAGGCAGAAGCTCTGAATCCACTCGACCTTCCGCCACAACTCCAGACGGCGCTCGATGCTCTGTACGGTCACTACGAGAAGACCTTCGACCTGTGGCAGCAGAAGAGGATCTCCGTGCCGCCATGCTTCATCGTGGTTTGCAACAACACCTCTGCATCGAAGCTTGTTTACGACTACATCTCTGGTTTCCAGCGCGACAACGAAGATGGCAGTACGCAGTTGGAGTACGGACGGCTGCCGCTGTTTCGCAATCACGACGATCACGGAAACCCGCTGCCGAGACCGCGCACGCTGCTCATCGATAGCGAGCAACTTGAGTCCGGCGAGGCGCTCGACGACAACTTCCGAAGCATGGCCGCCGATGAAATCGATCGGTTCCGTAAGGAGATCATTGAGCGCACTGGCGACGTCGTGCAGGCGCAGAACCTGACAGACCAGGATTTGCTGCGAGAGGTGATGAATACGGTTGGAAAACCGGATCGTCTCGGCGCCGAGATTCGCTGCGTGGTTTCAGTATCCATGCTGACCGAAGGTTGGGATGCGAACACCGTCACGCACGTGCTCGGCGTACGTGCATTCGGCACGCAGTTGCTGTGCGAGCAAGTGATCGGCCGCGCACTGCGCCGCCAGTCCTACGACTTGAATGAAGAGAATCTCTTCAACGTTGAGTACGCGGATGTGCTCGGCATCCCGTTTGACTTCACAGCGAAGCCGGTCGTTGCGCCACCGCAGCCTCCTCGAGAAACGATCCAGGTCAAAGCAATGCGACCCGGGCGCGATGCGCTCGAGATCCGCTTTCCGAGAGTGGAAGGTTATCGGACAGAGCTACCGGAAGATCGACTGACGGCGCGCTTCAACAAGGACTCCACCTTGGAGCTGACACCTGATCTCGTAGGTGCAACGCAGACCAAGAATTCTGGAATTATCGGTGAAGCTGTTGACCTCAACCTTGTTCATACGGGCGATGTTCGACCATCGCAGGTGGCTTACGAGCTCACGTCACATCTGTTGATGACCAAGTTCCGCGATAGCGATGGTCAGCCAATGCTTCATCTGTTCGGGCAGTTGAAGCGAATTGTGCGTCAGTGGCTCGACAACCATCTCGTGTGTAAGGGCGGCACGTATCCGGCACAGTTGAAGTACAAAACGCTAGCTGATCACGCTGCCGGTCGAATCATGGCCGCGGTAACGAGCGAATCCGTTGGCAAGCGGCCGATCAAAGCGGTGCTCGACTCGTATAACCCGGTGGGCTCGACATCGCATGTGCGATTCAACACGTCGCGCGAGCTTCGTTGGGAGACAGATGCCCGGCGATGTCACGTCAACTGGGTGATCCTCGACAGTGATTGGGAAGCGGAGTTCTGTCGCGTAGCCGAATCGCATCCGCGCGTGCGTGCGTACGTGAAGAATCACAACCTGGGTCTGGAGGTGCCGTACCGCTATGGTTCTGAGACTCGTAAGTACCTGCCCGATTTCATCGTGATGATCGAAGACGGACACGGGGAGAATGATCTGCTGCACCTCATCGTGGAGATCAAGGGTTATCGCCGAGAGGATGCAAAGGACAAGAGGTTAACGATGGACAATTACTGGATCCCTGGAGTGAACAACCTCGGTACGCATGGTCGCTGGGCGTTTGTCGAGTTCTGCGATGTGTATGAAATGGAATCGGACTTCAAAGAGAAAGTGGAAGGCGAGTTCAACAAGATGATCGAGAATACGATTACCCAGTCAGCGAAGCAGGGGAACTGAGATGGCGAGAAGGGCTGGAGCAACGCAGAAGGCGAGCAGTACAAACAAAGCCGTTGAAACACTGACGCATACGGAAGCAAAGCGAAAGAACATCCCGACCGCTGAACACAGCTCAGTGGTAGAGAAGGAATCAACGCCACGCAAGATCAAGTATCCCCGCAACACAGATCTTGATCCGCAGCTCGTCTGGCGCGGCAAGGACGAACAGGACTGGAGCGATCTAGTCGTCCATGCGCCGCCTCTTTACATCCAGGAAAAAATTCATCCCAAGGCGCTCATCGACGATCTACTCCGTACGACGAAAGAGTCGCAGCACGATCAAGGTCAGCTCACAGCGGACTTGTTTTCAGACTTCAATGGAATTCCGAAAGGCGTAGACAAGACCGAGTTCTACCAGCACGACCAGAACTGGACGAATCGCATGATCCTCGGCGATTCGTTGCAGGTGATGGCGAGCCTGGCAGAGCGGGAAGGTTTGCGCGGAAAGGTCCAATGCATCTACTTCGATCCGCCGTATGGGATCAAATTCAACAGCAATTTCCAATGGTCAACGACAAACCGAGACGTAAAGGATGGTAACGCCGCTCACATCACTCGAGAGCCGGAGCAAGTCAAGGCGTTCCGCGACACGTGGCGCGATGGCATTCACAGCTATCTGACTTACGTTCGCGACAGGCTTACAGTGGCTCGAGACCTGCTTACCGAGTCCGGCTCAATTTTCGTCCAGATTAGTGACGAAAATCTGCATCGTGTTCGCGCGGTGCTCGAGGAGGTGTTCGGTGACGAGAACTTCTTGTCCCAAATTAATGTGGTCAAGACTTCGGGGCTTGCGGCTGCCGATCGGATGAGTTCGGCGACAGACTACATCTTATGGTTCTCGAAGAACCGAGACGTCGTGAAGTATCGGCAACTGTTGATAGAGAAGGAAATCACCTCCGATTCGGGTTCCATGTACCGTTATGTACGCGATGAGGCCGGCGTACCCTCTCGGTTGCCAGCCTCTGAGCGTGCGCGTCCTGAGACCGCGTATCGACTCGACAACATAACCAAGCCGGGGCCAGGCAGTCGATACGCAGTTGAGTTCGAGGGCAGGACCTACACACCGGGAGCGCGATGGTGGGGTACTACAGAGCTCGGTATGTCCCGCGTGAAGAAGGCAAATCGCCTCGCAGCAAGCGGAAACACGATTTCATTCTTTCGTGCGTGGCAGGACTACGCCGCAGTCCCGCTGAACAACCTATGGACTGACACTGCCACTGGCGGGTTTCTAGAACAGAAGGTTTACGTTGTCCAAACAACTGAGAAGATAGTTCAGCGCTGCCTCCTGACTGCAACAGATCCTGGCGATCTTGTGCTCGACCCCACTTGCGGATCGGGTACTACAGCTGTTGTCGCGGAACAGTGGGGGCGGCGTTGGATCACGATCGACACTTCTCGAGTCGCGCTTGCACTCGCTCGCGCTCGCGTCATGGGTGCTCGTTACCCGTTCTATGTGCTAGCCGATTCTCGCGAAGGTCAGCAAAAAGAAGCCGAGATCACGCGTACCGCGCCGAGCTCGCAACCCGTTTACGGCAACATCCGTCACGGGTTCGTCTACGAGCGTGTGCCGCACATCACACTGAAGTCCATCGCGAATAACGCCGAGATCGATGTGATCTGGGACAAGTGGCAGGAGAAGCTTGAGCCGATGCGCGAGAAGCTGAACGCTACTCTGCACACGAAATGGCAGGAGTGGGAGATCCAACGCGAAGCGGAGTCCAAATGGTCGGACGCCGCGAAGAAGCTTCACGCGGCTTGGTGGGAGGCGCGCATCGCGCGTCAAAAGGAGATCGATGCGTCAATCGCCGCAAAGGCAGAGTTCGAGTTCCTCTATGACAAACCGTACGAGAACAAAAAATGCGTGCGCGTCGCTGGTCCGTTCACAGTCGAGAGCCTCTCGCCACACCGCATGCTCGGGGTCGATGAGAATGATGAGCTGATTGATCCGCTTAAAGTCAGCGACGCGGCGGGCGACTACACGCCGAAGCCGACGTTCGAACAGATGATCCTGGATAACCTAAAGGCGGCTGGTGTCCAGCAAGCGCACAAGCAGGACAAGATTTCTTTCATGTCTTTGACTCCCTGGCCAGGAGAACTGGTGTGTGCCGAAGGCCGCTACATGGAAGGTGACAAGGAAAAGCGCGCCGGCATTTTCATCGGTCCAGAGTTCGGCACTGTGACTCGACCCGATCTCGTCGCGGCAGCACGGGAAGCCGGCGACGCAGGGTTCGACGTTCTGATCGCTTGTGCATTCAACTACGAAGCGCACGCGAGCGAATTCGAGAAGCTCGGCCGTATTCCTGTGCTGAAGGCGCGCATGAATGCCGATCTGCACATGGCCGAGGATCTGAAGAGCACAGGCAAGGGCAATCTCTTCGTGATCTTCGGCGAACCCGACATCGAGATTCTCAACGAGAAGGACGGAAAGGTCCGCGTTAAGGTTCGCGGCGTCGATGTCTTCGATCCGTCAACTGGTGAGGTCCGCAGCGACTCCGCCGAAGGTATCGCGTGTTGGTTCATCGACACCGACTACAACGAAGAAAGCTTCTTCGTCCGCCACGCCTACTTCCTCGGCCAGAACGATCCATACGGCGCACTGAGAACAACGCTAAAAGCCGAGATCAACGAAGAAGCTTGGGAGAGCCTCCATAGCGACATGTCGCGACCCTTCCACAAACCAAGATCAGGGCGCATTGCGGTGAAGGTGATCAATCATCTCGGTGATGAAGTAATGAAGGTTTTTCGTGTCGTTTGAGCCTCACGCTGCACACAGAACGACTGGAGTATCCGTATGACAGGTAAGACCGCAGCCTCCCACTCGGAGGAGATTGAAGGCATCGGTGGCGACGAGGACAGTTCATGGGGTGACTATCCAATTGACACTCTCCTCATCCGCAATGAAAACCGGACTGTTCACGATGTTCTGAGGCGTGCGGAGAAAGGTTCGTTCGTAATGGATCCGGACTTCCAGCGGGATTTCATATGGCCCGAGGATAAGCAAAGTAAGCTGATTGAATCCGTGCTCATGCGGATCCCACTCCCCGTCTTCTATCTAGCTGAGGATCCCGACGGAAGAATGATCGTTGTCGATGGGTTGCAGCGGCTATCCACTTTTCAACGATTTCTTAGCAACGACCTGCGACTCAGGTTGCCAGATCAACCAGAGCTCAACAAGAAGACCTTCGATCAGCTCTCAGCCAAGCTCCAAAATCGCGTAGAGGACTGCAACCTAATTCTGTACATCATCGATGCAAAGGTGCCGGAGCGCGCCCGGCTGGATATTTTTGAGCGCGTCAACAGTGGCATCCCTCTTAGCAGGCAACAGATGCGGAATTGCTTGTACATGGGGCCTGCTACTCGATTCCTGAAGGACGAAGCGGCATCCGACGTGTTTCTTCGCGCGACCGGTAGCAGCCTCAATTCGGAAACAATGCGAGATCGTGAGTTCGTAAACCGATTCTGCGCATTCCAATTGGTTAACCTTGACGAGTACAGGGGCGACATGGATGAGTTCCTTGCCGTAGCTTTGCGTCGAATGAATTCTCTCAGTGAGATCGACTTAACCAATCTGGCAAAGGAGTTCCACTTGGGACTCGAGAACAATTACGCCGTGTTTGGAAGGCATGCATTCCGTAAGCACAAGCCATCGCAGGAGAACAGAAGCGTTCTCAATGCGTCGCTCTGGGATGTGATGACAACAGGCTTATCTAAGATCTCCGCCGACAGAGTCGCATCGCAATCCGAGCCATTGCGAAGTCGCTTTTTCAAACTATTAGATGATCCAGAGTTCATCACGGCGATCACGTACGGTCCAAACGATATGAGGAAAGTGCGGTATCGCTTCTCGGCTGCGTCTCAGATGTTCCAAGGAGTCTTCAATGCTTAGGGAGATTCGTCTGGAGCATTTCAAATGCTTCGAGGTTTTGGCCCTTCCGCTTTCTAATCTCACGCTCTTATCAGGTGCGAACGGTTCTGGGAAATCGTCCATCATCCAGTCGCTTGTGCTTCTGCATCAGACTATGCGTGAACATGAATGGTCGAACCGAATGATGCTCAATGGCGAATCCATTTGTTTAGGTACAGTGGCTGACGTCGTGGACAAAGTGCACGGAAGGCGCAGCTTCGGAATTTCACTTGTTGATGAGGACGTATCGTGCGGCTGGATGTTCTCAGGGGAGCGAACTGAAATGTCCGTCACAGCAGATCAGGTATTCGTAAATGGAGAGCGAGTTGATCAAGGAGGACGCCTTCGATTTCTCATGCCATCAGAAGGGGGCGAGAGAATCGCAAAATTGGCAGAGCGGTTGCGTGCATTGACTTACATAACGGCTGAGCGTGTTGGCCCGCGCGAGTTCTACACATTGGATGACAAGCAAGCGGCAACGGCCGTGGGAGCGGGTGGGCAATACGCCGCGAGCGTGTTGCATTGGGGAAGAGACGAGCCGGCCTTAGAAGGATTGGAACTTAGCAATGCGCCGCCCACACGATTACGGCAGGTCGAGGAGCGCATGCGTACATTCTTTCCTGGCTTTGGAATCGCACTCCAACAGGTTCCGCAGGTGAACGCCGTGACATTGGGATTTCGAACCTCCGAAGCTACGGATTTCCATCGTCCGATAAACGTCGGTTTCGGATTGACGCAGGTCTTGCCGATCGTCGTTGCCGCCATCTCAGCCAAGAAAGGTGATCTGTTGTTAATCGAGAATCCAGAAGTTCACTTGCACCCGCGCGGCCAGTCGCTGATGGGGGCGTTCTTGGCTGAGGTCGCGCGTGCCGGAGTACAGGTTGTCGTTGAAACGCACAGTGATCATGTACTCAGCGGCATCCGCCGAGCTGTCAAAGAGCAGTGCCTTAAGCCGAGCCAGGTCTCTCTACATTTCTTCCGACCGCGGACGGCTCTCGAGAGCGGTGCCCAGGTTGCTAGTCCCCAGTTGGACAAGGACGGCAACATCGACGCTTGGCCTGAGGGATTCTTCGATCAGTTCGACAAGGACGCCAACTACTTCGCAGGTTGGGAGTAAGAGATGGAGTTGCTGGTGAACGATGTGTCGTTAGCGGGCCAGTTTACAAGTCATCAAGCCTTTTCCAGTGCAATAGAAGTCTTGATGAAAATGCGAGGCATCGCGCGCGCATTCGGGCGCGAACTTCGATGTAGCCGCCGCCTTTCTGGTGCCAAAGTCACCGCTACAATGAACGTACAGCAGGCTGTACAAATGATGGCGCTCGCGCAGCGACAAGCGTTCATGCAATGGATCGCAAGGCACGGTCCCTTCTGGGAAGACGACAGAACACATAGTGCCGACGACTACCTCGAATACGACGGTGCAGTCGTGACGGACACAGCACTAGGTGAGGCAGCGTTCGGTCTGCTGAAAGGCCGCGATCAGCACGTTGCGAGCTTGGTTCCATCAACGTTCGAACTCACTCCGATACCGGTTGTTTGGCATTCCGGCACCGAAGAGGCGAGCGAGATCCAAGTGCCCAACTATTGGGATCCCGTTTCGCTGGAAGCCGCGCTCACCTTGGTGCCGCCGGCAGTCCTGTCTTGGGAGCAGACGCTGAGCACCGCCAAGCTACGATTTCAGAATCTGTCATTCCCCGAGGACTGCTTTGATGCTTTACGTCCGCATCCATTCGTTAGCGGCGCTGCACGTCAAATCCTCGTTCTTCTGGATGTGCTGAACAGAATAAAAGAGTGTCACGGCCCAGATGGCGAGCGGTCGGAAGAAGGGCACCGGCTCTACCAACAGCACTTTACCGGTGAAAAGGCTTGGTTCTCTGATTCATCGGAGGCTGAGAAGAACGAGTTCTCCCGTGAACTGACGTTTCGCAATCCCGCGACGGGCCGCAAGGATTTGTTTTGCCCATGGCACGGGAAGGTCAAAACTCCGCAGATTCGCATTCATTTTTCGACACCTATCCGCGCGGGTGAACCTCTCCATGTTGTCTACTGCGGTCCAAAGCTCACCAAGCGATGATCCGAACCTGAATCGCCATGGAATTCCGCATCGCCGATACCTTCACTGACAGCCTGGCTCGCCTTACCGGCGATGAGCAGAAGGCAACAACACAAAGGGGACAGATCTATTTTTCGCTAGCCCTCGAGTCGCGGGCGTCCACGACTGCGATAAAGAATTCGCTCACCCGTGAGTTGCTCGACCTGAAGGATGAAAGCTTCTGATCCGGTCAGCTGATTGCGCTGTACGGCGCCTCGAATGAATTCGATCTCGTGCTTGTTAATGCCTTGCTCGACAAACTTCCGATAGATCTCCTGCTGACGCTCCCTGGAACGTGCGAGACCCAATGTGCACGGATCGACGTCCAACCAATCGCAATCAGTCAATCCCACGTGTGTGCGATAGCTTGACCATGGATACTGGTCCGGCGTCGCAACCATCTTTGCTCTCACTGGATTGAGATCGACGTACCGCAAGCATGCGAGCAGATATCGATCTGATTCGATCGGGCTGCACTTGAAGCGACCCTCTGACCTACATGGATGTAGCGAATGCCGGCGGTGCATGGAGCAGGAGCCGGCCCAGGACGTGCCCGTCTTCCGTTCGAGGCGGTTGATTCGTCGAGTGTGTCGGCCTGCGAGGCGCTTCATCAGAAGCCCGAGGTTCTCGGCGTGACTGCCGGGGTCGACGATGATATGGACGTGATTAGTCATTAGGCAGTAGCCGTAGATCTTGAGTCCCAGGGCGCGCCTAAATTCCTGCATCGTCTCCAGGTACTTGAGCCGGTCTTTGTCTGTCCGGAACACGTTCTTGTGATTGTGTCCGCGCTGCACGATGTGATGTGGATAGTTCGCCAGCGCTATGCGTTTCTTTCTGGGCATCCGTGCCTCCGTTGAGCTGTGAGTCTAACGGACGACTCGCGGTGCGGTTAGCGCAGAAACATGCTGATCAAAAAGAAATAGATCTGTCCCTATTTGGGAAGGTACTGCTCTGGCGTCGCAACCATCTTGCGTTTGCCCAGAAACGTGATGATCGCAAAGAAATAGATCTGTCCCCTTTGGGGGAGGCTCGCGCGCACTGAGTTGAGGACCTACGACGAATTGAATCGTCTAACGTCGAGCACAGATCCGAACTGGGGTACGACCAGCTATAGCTACAACGGTTTGGATCAGTTGATCTCGGTTACCGATCCCCGCTATCTCACTACCACGTACACTTACAATGCTCTGGGAGATCTCAAACAGACAGTAAGTACAGATACAGGCTCGACCACAAACACGTTCGACTCTGGTGGAAACTTAAAGACGACTACTGACGCACGTGGTGCTGTCGCGACGTATACATACGACGCTCTAAATCGCGTGAAGACAGCTTCTTTCAAAAAGGGAAGCACTATTGACCAAACGCTCACCTACAGCTATGACGCAGGCATGAGTGGCATCGGTCAAATGACCAGCGCAGGGGACGCAAATCATTCGATGAGCTGGACTTATGATGCGCAACGTCGCGTGCTCGGCAAGTCACAGACGATCGGCACGATCACCAAGGCTATTGCGTATGGATATACCAACGGACAGTTGACCTCGATCACGACTCCATCGAATCAGTCCGTTGTCTATGGCTACACTGACGGGCTTGTCACGAGTGTGTCTGTGAACGGAACAACGATTCTCTCGGGTGCAATCTACGATCCCTTCGGGCCTCTCAGGCAATGGACCTGGGGTAACGGCACTTTGTCTGTAAGAACCTATGATCAAGACGGGAGACTGACTCAGCTCGATAGTGCAGGCCTCAGCACCTATAGCTATGACGATGCGTCGCGCTTGATCGGGATTACAGACACGACGGCGGCCGAAAACTCCTGGGTTTTCGACTATGACGTGCTCGATCGACTAATAAGCGCAGGCAAGACCGGTACCTCTATTGCCTACACGTATGATGAAAATGGAAATCGACTTACACAGAGCGGTTCTAGTTCGTCCACATATAATGTTGCGCCTGCGAGCAACAGACTTAAGTCAGTCGTTGGCGCACTCACGCGCACCTATGGATACGATGCCTCTGGCCACGTCACTAGTACCGGCAGTCGCACGTTTGCGTACTACAACAACGGTCGGATGAAATCCGAAACGACCGGGAGCACCACGGTTAGCTACACGTACAACGCACTTGGTCAAAGAATCAAGAAGACAGGTACGGCAAGACTTTTCTATTACGATGAAGCGGGGCACCTGATTGGCGAGTACGACGGCTCAGGCAATCTAGTGCAGGAAACGATATGGTTGGGTGATACACCTGTAGCGACGCTCCGGCCCAATGGCGCCGGCATCGATATCTTCTACGTGCACACGGACCATTTGAACGCGCCTAGGAAGGTGACTCGGCCGTTCGATAATAAGGTGCGTTGGAGTTTTAATCCGGATCCGTTTGGCAATGGCGCACCGAATGAGAATCCACAATCTCTGGGTACGTTCAGCTATAACCTGCGCTATCCCGGCCAGTACTATGACTCGGAATCTGGGCTCAACTACAACTACTACAGAGACTACGAGGCCGCTACCGGCAGGTACGTAGAGAGTGATCCGATCGGATTGAGAGGCGGCGTGAACACCTACGCATACGTCGGTGCAAACCCCTTGGCGTCTGTCGACCCGAGTGGACTGGTCAAGTGGAGCGGCAATGTATTCAGCTTCGTCGCGTCAGCACCTTTTGGTGCTGCATACGTTGAGGCGACGCTCTATTCCGAATGTGTCGGCGGCAAGCGAGACAAGATCGAAGTAACGGGCGTCGGTCCGGCAGCCGGTGCAGGGGTGAAGGTTTCGGCCGCAGTGGCTGAGATTTCCTTCGACGATCACGAAACTTCCTTGAATCCGATGGGCTTCGACGGCGACTTCACGATGGGCTCGGCTGCTGTTACCGTTGGTGCGATTCCTCTGCCTCCCCCTAACTTGAGCCGAATCGGACTCGGGTTGCCGGGTTTGGGCATCGGGGTGGGTTATATCCAGTTTGGCAGAAACTTCTCAGATCCCCTCCCTCCTGGCTTCATCGTGGGCCGAGACATGTCAATAACCGGTGCAGTCGGCAGCGCTACGGTGACGTCAGTTACTCCAATGTCTTGCGGTTGCCAATCCAAGTAGCCATGACCGATCAGTCCCATAAATGTTCGAATTGTGGAAATGCGTTCGATCCCTCGGCGGCGCGGCAACGAAACCTTTCGTGGCGAACGCTCTTCACTCGACCCAACCAAGCGCTGCCGCTTGGCCACGATATCAATGAGTTTGTCTCGGTGAGGTGTCCGCGATGCGGCCATATCGAACGTGCCCCAGAACTGAGAGTCTTTGGTGTCTTTCCGGGCGCTAGCATCAAGATAGTGCTCGGAGCGTTGTTAGCCATGATTCTTTTGTTCGGTTTCTGGCTGATCCGACGCACTGGGGAATGATGGTGCGCGCCGACCTGGTGGGACGTAGTCGTGCCGGGCCGGGAATCCGCGACGACACAAAGGGGACAGATCTGTCCCCTTTTGGGAGAGGCTGCGTTCTACTTCTCGAGAAAATCCACCGACCCCACTTCGGCCACCTGCGGATCATTGAAGGCCATCAAGGCGCGGTGCGCCGGATGAATCTGGTATTCGCGCAGTTCTTCGACTGAATTGAAACGCATCGCAAGCATCACGTCCCAACTGCGCGGACCGTGCAGGACGTCGCGCCCGACTTCGAGATCGCGCATTGTGGGAATACTTGCTGGCAACGCGCGCGTCATCCTGATGAACTCGTCGATGCGCGCATCGCTCGTGCCTTTCGCATACTTGATGAATACGAAATGTCTCAGCATGCAGTTGGACTCCGGACCGGTCGGCGTACTTGCTAGAAGCACATAGATTCATGGACAGGATGAAGAAGAGTCGGAGGAAGAGGCGAGCCCTGCGGGCAGGGTAGCCGTTGGCAAGCGAGCCCTTCGAGCAGGGAAGCTGACACTGTCAGCAAGCCAGAGACGCGTCGCCGCTTTCATACGTCCTGTGCATCTTGTTAGTCCTGTCAAAAATTCTTTGCCTGGGACCGGAGCGGAAGCTAAGAGATTGGACCGGATGAACGGGGTTGACAGGATGGTCGGAATCAAGCGTTCTGCTTCTTCGTTCAGGCATCCCGTTGATCCAGTTAATCCTGTCTATATCTCTTCTGTCTGCCGCGAAAGCAGAGCAAGAGACTGGGCCCGATGAACAGTCGCGCCAGCGGGGATGATCGACGGCGCACTATTGAGCTTTTCCGCCGCGAAGCCTGCAGCCACCTTGTAGCGGTGCATGAACTCATCGCGCTCTGGCTTAGGGATGACGTCGTCGATCTTGTCGAACACGCCGCCGCAACGATCATCGAGCAGATTGAGCAGGCCGAACGGACCCGCGCCGCGATTGCGTATGATCAATGGCGATATTTCGGGACACAGCTTTTCATCGTAAGCGGCGAGTGCTTCGGCATTCACTCCGTGCTCGAGCAGCGCGGCGCCGAGCACGCGTGCGTCGACAATCGCTTGGCTCGCGCCGTTGGATCCGGTCGGATACATCACGTGCGCGGCGTCGCCGAGCAGGACAACATTGCCATCGCGCCAGGTGTTCAAAGGTTCACGATCGATCATCGGATACTCGAACACTTCGGGCGCGTCGCGAAGCATGGCGGGGATGTCGATCCAGTCGAAATTCCATTGCGTGAAGTGATGGATGAAGTCCTCGTGCTTCACCGGTTTGTTCCAGTCGCCATCGGGCCAGCCGTTTTTGTTGTCGACGGTGATTTCGGCGATCCAATTGATATCGGCGAGTCCAGTGTCCGGATCCGGTGCCGAAATCGGATAGAACACCACGCGGTGACGATGTGTGCCCAGCCCCACAAACGAGGCGCCGGTACGAATCGGTTTAGCTCGGCTTACGCCGCGCCACATGATCGCGCCGCCCCACTGAATCGGCGGCTGTTTAGGATGCATTTGCTGGCGCACAGCTGAATGCAAGCCGTCGGCGGCGATCAACAGACTTCCCGTCACTTCCGAACGCGCACCCGCGCGGGTCTGCAACAAGGCGGTGACGCCGCTGCCATCAGCGTGATTGCGATAACCGGTGACCTTCACGCCAGTGCTGATCGCCTGCGGTCCGAGCCGTTCCAACACCGTGCGATACAACAGCATCTGGAGTTTGCCGCGATGGAGAGAGTACTGCGGCCAGTTGTAGCCGGCACGCAATCCGCGCGGCTCGGTGTAAACATCGTGGCCGTTGAGTCCGACCAGTGCCCATTCCTGCGTCTCGATGCCGATGGTCGAAAGCGATTCCCGGCCAAGGCCCAACTCGTAGAGCTCGCGCACGCCATTGGGTTGCAGGTTGATGCCGACGCCCAGAGGTTTGATGTCGGCGACACTTTCAAATATGCGGCACGGCACGCCGATCTGGTGCAGTGTGAGCGCAGCAGTGAGACCGCCGATACCGGCGCCCGCGATTAGCACTGGACGGTTGTTCATTCGGCCCCGCAACGGGTTTTGCTATTCGTGGTTTCTTGGGGCTCGGCGGTGTGAGTCATGAAGCGGGTCCAGTGTCGAGGAGGTGCGAATAGTAAACAAAAACGACGGATTGCTCCGCAATCAGGAAGGACTGTCGTCAGGACGGACGAAAGAATAAGAGGCGAGCCCTGCGGGCAGGGTAGCCGTTGGCAAGCAAGCGTCAGAAAAAGAACGAAGAGGCAAGCCGACTGCGTCGGCAAGGTAGCCGCTGGCAAGCAAGCCCTTCGGGCAGGCAAGCCTAACGGCAGGCCAGAGACGGAATTGAAGAGGCGAGCCGACTGCGTCGGCAAGGTAGCCGTTGGCAAGCGAGCACTTCGGGCAGGGAAGCTGACACTGTCAGCAAGCCAGAGATGCGTCGCCGCTTTCATCCTCTTCATCTTGTTTATCCTGTCAAAGTTTCTTCGTTTAGGTCCCGGCAAGCAGTCCTTCGACTCAGCGAAACCGATTCGTTTGTGTGATCGCTTTCAGGCGAACACTCATTAATAGTTCTGCGGCGTCGCCGATAGCGATTCAGTGTCCCTGCGCGGTGCGGGGACTGCAGTCGCGGCCGCGGAATGAGCAAATCCATCCCTCGAAAACCCAGTCAATTTCCGATCCTGCTGATCGGGATCCTGCTTACGCTGATCGCTGTGGTTGGGTATCGGTTCCTTCCGGAACGGCGACTTACGATCGACAGCTCGCGAGAAGGTGCGAACTTCTTCCCGGTGCCAATGGGCAATGGGGCGACCGCGGAATTCCAATGGATCGACCAAGCCAATTTCCATTATGTCTGCCGGTTTCCGCAGCAGCCCACTTATCAGGGCTGTGGCTTCGCCTACATGCTGTCGACGGCGATCGCGAGCCAGGGCATCGATCTCTCACGCTTCCACACATTGAACCTCACGGTTCGGTACACGGGCAAAGCTCAGTACCTGCGCATCGGCATTCGCAATTTCGACCCAAGGTTTTCGAAACTCGAAGACCTGAATTCGCCGAAGTTCAACTTCGTCAACATCCCGACCGGGGATCTTGCTCAACCTCTCTCGATTAGCCTGAGTGAGTTCGCGGTGGCAGAGTGGTGGACCTCTGCGTACAACCTGCCGCGCGAATACTCGCGTCCCGATCTCAGCAATGCCACGGTTCTGAACATCGATCTGCAGGGCAATCTCGCCGGGACTCAGCACGAGATTCAGATCGAGAAGATCGAGTTTGTCGGCGACTGGATCAGTGTGGAGCACTGGTACTTGAGTCTGCTGTGCTTGTGGATGATCTTGGGTACGGCGTACGGCACTTCGCAGTGGGTGACGATGCGTCGGGAACATCGACGGCAGATCGCCGAACTCGCGCATGAAATGGAGCAGTATCAGAAGATCTCAACGACCGATGCCTTGACCAATGTGCTAAATAGGCACGGCATCGATCAGTTCGTCGCAGCGCTCGGTACTACTCGAGCTTCTGCAAGCGTCATCGTGATCGATGTCGATCACTTCAAGCGCATCAACGATGAACGCGGCCATGCGGTGGGCGATCGCGTGCTACGTACGTTGGGAGAGATTTTGAGCGCCGGCACGCGCAAGAGCGATGCCGTGGGCCGGTGGGGCGGTGAAGAGTTCGTCGTCGTGTGTCCGGGTGCGAGCTTGGCGAATGCCGCGGATCTCGCTGAGAAACTAAGGCACCGGATCATGGATACGAACTTCATCCCGGAAGATCCGCTGTCCATCACCGCGAGCTTCGGCGTAGCGACGTCGGCAGATGCTCAAGGTTTCGAAGATGCGTTCCGCAAAGCCGACCAGGCGCTTTACGACGCCAAGAGTCGCGGCCGCAATCGCGTGGTCACAGCGAACGACGAACAGAGAGAGACGAAGGCCAGGAAAAGCGCTTGGGCGGTTGTCACCGGCGGTTTCAAGGTGCAGAAGTAAGCCCAAGGGATAAGAGGCAAGCCGACTGCGCCGGCAAGGTAGCCTTCGGCAGGCAAGCCCTACGGGCAGGCAAGCCTAGCGGCAGGCCAGAGACGGAATTGAAGAGGCAAGCCTTCGGCCAACGTAGGGCGAAAGAATAAGAGGCAAGCCGACTGCGTCGGCAAGGTAGCCGTTGGCGGGCAAGCCCTACGGGCAGGGAAGCCTAGCGGCAAGCCAGAGTGGGAGCTTAAGAATAAGAGGCGAGGCCTTCGGGCAGGGCAGGCAAGCCAGAGTTGCTTCGTTTCATTTTCATTTTCTGCGCCTGTGACCAAGCGCCGAGAGATCGGTGCGGAGAATCCCGTGCGGACTGCGTCTTCCAGCTTGCCCGTCTTCGGCTCGCTTGCCGCTAGGCTCGCCTTCGCGACACGCTTGCTTCTTATTCTTTATGGCCTGCCGGTCGCCGGCTCGCCTGCCGATAGGCTTGCTTGCGCAATGCGCTTACCTCTTAAGATTTTTGATCGGTGACGCGGGAAATCCCCACGCGCGACGCAGCGCACTCGCCTCTTGGTGCTTCACTTCGAAATTCTGGACGTACGTCGAGATTCGCGCCTTGCTCAAGTGGACCTTAAAAGGTACAGTCCTTCTGACCAGGGATGGACCGTAAGGACAACAGATGAAACGCGTGAGTGCGTTTTTCTATGCAGTCGCGTCAGGCAATGAGCCTGTTCGCGAATGGCTGATGGGACTGGATCGAGAGAATCGTAGAGAACTGGGGCAAGCCCTCATGACTCTCGAGTTTGGCTGGCCGATAGGCATGCCTCTTTCGCGGCCGATGGGTCGTGGACTTCACGAGTTGCGAGTGACACTTTCGAGTCAGCAACAAGCGAGAGTGTTGTTCTATGTCGATGCGGACCAACGGCTCATTTTGCTGCATGGATTCATCAAAAAGACGCGAACGACTCCGGCGGGAGATCTAGAGCTAGCACGCAAGCGCATGGCTGATCATCAAAGGAGCATGCAGTGAAACATAAGCAAGTTACCAAGAGCCGACCTAGCAGGGTTGTGCGAGCTGGCCGAACGGGCGCTTCCGTCGCGAGCGTACTCAAGAAAGACGGACTGCTCGAAGATGCAGAAGCAGCGGCCCTCAAGCGAGTCATCGCGTGGCAGTTGGCCGATTCAATGAAGTCGCAGGGTGTCACCAAGCAAGAGCTCGCAACTCGAATGTCGACAAGTCGATCGCATCTCGATCGGTTACTCGATCCGACGAACGCAAGGATTCAGCTGGATACGGTTGCGCGAGCAGCGCGGGCGCTCGGAAAGAGGCTGGAGATCAAGCTAATGCCAGAGGAAGGTAAGAGGCGAGCCCTTCGGGCAGGGTAAGCCGGAAGAATAGGAGGCAAGCCGAAAGAATAAGAGGCAAGCCCTTCGGGCAAGGTAGCCGTTGGCAGGCAAGCCCTTCGGGCAAGGAAGCCTAACGGCAGGCCAGAGACGGAATCGAAGAGGCAAGTCGAAAGAATAAGAGGCAAGCCCTTCGGGCAAGGTAGCCGTTGGCAAGCAAGCCCGTCGGGCAGGGAAGCCTAGCGGCAGGCCAGAAACAGAATCGAAGAGGCAAGCCCTTCGGGCAGGCAAACCTAACGGCAGGCCAGAGTGCAGTGGATTTGCTTCGGAGGTTTCGCTTAAGGATCAGATTCGACGTGCCGCATTGTCCTTGATGGCGAACATTGCGGAAGGACAGTCGTTGTCATCTTTGCGCCTTACTGTGAGACAACTTTGGGCACAAGGACACCTATGCAGAAGTTGGATCTCAAGAGCCAGCTGAAAGAGCTTTACAAGCCATCCAAGGACAAAATCAGTTGGGTCAACGTGCCGCGGCTCACATACTTGGCGATCGATGGGCGGGGCGATCCAAATGTAGCGACAGAATATCGCGAGGCCGTGGAAGCGCTGTGCTCGCTGTCCTACACATTGAAGTTCACGATCAAAAAGAGCGCAAATCCGATCGACTACTCAGTCATGCCGTTGGAAGGTCAATGGTGGTCGCAGGACATGAGTACCTTCAGTGTCCAAAACAAATCGGATTGGTTGTGGACCCTCATGATCCTGCAACCTTCGATCGTGACCGCTGCGCTCTTCAAGCAAGCACGAGCGGGTCTTGCTGCCAAGAAGTCACTGCCGGCGCTCCAAAATGTGCGGCTGCATAGCTTCACCGAAGGTACCGCGGCGCAGGTCCTTCACATTGGTCCGTTCTCAGAAGAAGGCCCGACGGTCGCAAAGCTCCATGCAGCGATCAGCGAGGGTGGTTATTCGTTGACGGGTAAGCACCACGAGATCTATCTGAGCGATATCCGTCGCAGCGATCCGACGCGGTGGAAAACGATCATTCGGCAGCCCTATCGCTAGCCGCTCCTCTTCGATCTCTGTTTGCGCAGAGGCTCCGCGGTGCCGGGCGTCGGTATTTCGGCTGAATTCCCGGCTCGAATGGCGTCCCGACAGAATAAGATATGCAGATGTGAAAATCTGACGAGGGGGGAAGCAACATGGTCCAAATCAATCGACGTGACGCTTTGATCGCCGCGGGCGCTGCGGTAGCTGGAGCCACGCTCAGGTCGGCATCCGCTGCTTCGCCGGACGGCGGTCGCATCGTTCAGAAGGGCCGCATCAAGCAGTCGGTCTGCCGATGGTGTTATCAGAAGATCCCGCTCCCTGAGTTCTGCAAGGCGGTGGCAGCGATGGGTCTTACGGCCATTGATCTGGTGGACGAGAAAGACTGGGGCATTCTTGCCGACCATGGTTTGCATTGTTCAATGGCCTGGAACACGAGTCCGGGCGGAATTCCCGATGGTCTGAACGATCCCGCGAACCATGACTCGATCGTCAACGGCATCATCGACGCATTGCCGCGGGCGAAGAACGCAGGTGTGCCGAACATCATCGCGTTCTTCGGCAATCGCAAAGGCATCTCCGATGAGAATGCCATCAAGAATTGCGTGATCGGTCTCAACCGCGTGAAGAAAGCGGCCGAAGAGCACGAGATCACGATCTGCGTTGAACTCCTCAACAGCAAGGTGGACCACAAGGACTATCAGGGCGACCGCACGTCATTCGGCGTGGAGGTGGTGAGAAGAGTTGAGTCACCGCGCGTAAAACTTCTTTACGACATCTACCACATGCAAATCATGGAAGGCGATGTGATCCGCACCATCCGCGACAACCACCCGTGGTTCGCTCACTATCACACCGGCGGTGTGCCGGGCCGGCACGAGCTCGACGACACTCAGGAATTGAACTGGCGCACGGTCGCGAAGACCATTGCCGACACGGGCTTTACCGGCTACATGGCGCACGAATTCATACCGACGCGGGATCCGTTGACTTCGCTTCGTGAAGCAGTGGCGTTGTGTGATGTGTAGGGGCATTAAAGGACGCGAGCCCTACGGGCAGGGTGAGCCGTTGGCAGGCTAGACTGACACCGCGCGCGAATGTGCGCCCACGAGCCTCCGGGAGTCGCATGCGCATCGCGATAGGCACGCTGTTGTTCGCCGTGAACACGATCGTTCACGTCGTGGTTCTTCTCGTTGTCGCACTTGCGAAAGCGATTCTGCGCGTGCGCGCTGTGCGACAGGTGTGCGATCGAGCGCTGATGAGCATTGCGGAAAGCTGGATCGCCGTGAACACACGGATGATTCGAACGCTCACGCATACGCGCATCGTCGTCGACTCGAGCGCAGAATTGAGCTACACGGGTCAATATCTCGTGCTGGCGAACCATCAGAGCTGGGTGGACATTCCGATCCTCCAAGCCGTGTTCAATCGTGAGATTCCGCTGCTGCGATTCTTCCTCAAGAGCCAGCTCATCTGGGTGCCGCTGCTCGGTCTCGCGTGGTGGGCGCTCGATTTTCCATTCATGAAGCGTTATTCGCGAGAGAAGCTCGCGAAACATCCCGAGCTCGCCGGTCGCGATGTCGAGACGACCCGGCGCGCGTGCGAGAAGTTTCGTGGGCTGCCGATCTCTGTTCTCATCTTTGCAGAGGGCACGCGCTTTACTCAGGTCAAACATCAAGCACAGCAATCTCCTTATCACCACCTGCTCAAACCGAAAGCAGGCGGCGTTGCGTTCGTGCTGGAGGCGATGGGCGATGCATTGCACACGGTTGTCGATGTCACGATCTCCTACCCGCAAGGGAAGCCCACGTTCGCGGATCTTTTTGCAGATCGAATCCCTGAAGTGCACGTGCACGTGTGCGAACGCGACATTCCATCAGATCTCGTGAGCGGCAACTATGAGAAGGACCCCGCCGCGCGGGAGCAAGCGCAGCGCTGGATCAATGGCATTTGGCAGGAGAAGGATGAACGCTTGGCGAACGGAATGGCGCCTGTTGCAGAACAAGTGCAGTCGTTCAAAAAGAAATAGATGTGTCGTCTTTGGGCGTGCGCGGTCTGATGGCTTCGCGTTGCACCGGATCGGAACTTAAGAGTTTGGACAGGATGTAGAGGATTGACAGGATGAAGAAGAGTCGAATGAAGAGGCGAGCCCGTTGGGCAGGGTAGCCGTTGGCAAGCAAGCCCTTCGGGCAGGCAAGCCTAACGGCAGGCCAGAGACGGAAATCGAAGAGGCAAGCCCTGCGGGCAGGGTAGCCGTTGGCAAGCAAGCCCTTCGGGCAGGGAAGCCTAGCGGCAGGCCAGAGACGGAAATCGAAGAGGCAAGCCCTGCGGGCAAGGTCGCCTGCGCGCGAGCGCTTCCTCGTTCATCTTGTTAACCCTTTCAAAAATTCTTCTCCCCCACCGGAGTCGGAGCGAAGAGATTTGTTTCTGCATCCTGCTCATCTTGTGCTGATTTGTGCCGAAACACTTTCAGTGTCCCGAATGCTCTAAACATAGAAGGTCTCGATAGGCGCAAAGATCTTTGACGAGTTGTTGTTCATCGCTGAGGATCTTCGCCGTTTCTGCTTTTCCTAACGGCTGAATGATGTAGCCGTGTTCTTTATCGCCTTCGGTGTGTTTGTCCATGAACGGATAGATCAGGGTTGAAGGATCATTGAAGTCAGGTGCTGCGCCGATGTCTTCGTTGGTGACGAAGGGTGCGTAGAACATGAGATGTGGCATGGCCATCGTGTGAACTTTCATGTCGGGCGGGCCGACTGCGCGCATGACCGGGCCGACCATGTATGCGATGCCAGCTTTGTTCGGAATCGCATACGTCTTTTCGTGAAAACGCTTGGCAATCTCAGCACTCAAATCAGCAGAACTCATGCCCTGAGCTCGCATCGAAGCGGCGTCCATGATTGTCTTTAGATATGTTTTCGTACCGAGCGCGTCGTAGCAAACAGGCCAGTACACATCGTCGTGATACTCGGACATCTCCCAATCAGTACGTTGAACGATGCATGCAACTGCGTTCGTCCCTTGCTTTGCAAGGTAGTAGCCTTTTGCTGGATCCAGCAGATACACGCTGGCCGCATCGCGTATCTTCGGCGGTGCCGCACTCAGCGCAAACTGGGTTTCGAGCTGCGGCGGCATCTTCTCCAGCCTGATCTGCGTCGAATCACTCGCTGCTGCTGCAGCAATACTGACGAGGCCGCTTGCGGCCACGACGAATAACCAACGCATCTTCATAAGACTCTCTCGTGTGTACGACCTGTTGATCGGTTGCGCAGACGATACATGACGAGGTCTTTGCAGCGGGAGTGACAATCTTGGCGCGATTCCGCACTGTCCCGCAGAGCTCAGGCTCAAAGTGCCGGTATATTTCATTGCGCCCCGAATAGAACGGCTGGGTCGCCCGTCTGCCAAACATTTTCGATGCGCATGTTCGCGATTCGCCATGCGTCTTTTGTTTTGCGCAGCTGCAGCCAGTAGAAGTTCTTGAGAAGCAGATGCCGACTGTGATCGTCAGCCCGTAGATGTTGTGCTTCCACCAGCGCAAACATTCGCGCTTCATCGCCGTTCAGCTCGACGCGCGGGTTCGAAACGGTATGTGTTGTATGAAGGCGCGAGAGCGTGCCGCTCACTGTTTGCACGATAAGGTCGCGACCTCGGAACACATCGATCGTCTGTCCGAGCCGCTTCGCCGGTTGCACGAAGTCCAGCTCCGCATCCTCGGTGAAAGCGGAAGTGAACAAATTCCAATCCTTCAAGTCTTGGCCCGCGGCAAAGCGATGCAAGGCATCGACAATCATTACACGGTCCTCTTGTTGCCGAATCCGGATGCTCAAGTCGTTCAAGTCTGAAATCGCTGGATTCATGCGACGTTTAAGCGTTGCTGCCATGTGCCCCTCCGTTGCAGTTCTATGCTTCTGCCGAACTCGCATTTGTCATTGGAGAATGAGTGTAGTTAGCTGCAATCTCTGGTTCCATTACGGACAAAATTGTCAGTGGTAACGAATGCAAGGCACTCCATCTTTTCGTCTGCCGTGTGGGGGTGAGTCGTGCGCCGAGCACGTGGCGTTGGCAATCGAACTACTCCGCAATCGCTGGTCGGTCGCGATTCTCGAGCAACTGGGGTTCGTAACGGAGCCGCTGCGATTTGGAGAACTGCAGCGGCGGGTCGCGGGCATTTCGCAACGTGAGCTATCGAGGCAGCTGCAGTTGCTCGGAGCCAGAGGTATCGTCGAGCGCACTGTCCGTGTGAAGAAGCCGCTGCAAGTGGACTACGCGCTCACGAGTTCCGGTCGATCGCTGCTCGCGCACGTCGAGGCGTTGAGTTCTTGGGCTCGGAGCAAGTCGGACGGCTCGCTGAACAAGGCTTAGGTTTCCGCAATCAATCTGAATCGTTTGAGAGCGGACGCGCAGTTCGGGCGCGAAGCCTTTGGCGTCAAGTGATCGTCAGCGCAAATATGTAAAAGATCAGCGCGTGTCAGGCGCAGTCTCAGTGGGCAGGGGAGAAGAGCAGGAGTAGGCGCGCGCACGGAATTGCCCTGGGAAGATCGACTATTGCTATCATCGGCCCAGAAAAATCGAGTCACACTCGATAGAACACCGCGGCGGGACGTATGGAAGACATGAAGGCGAGAGTGCTGCTGCGCGCGGCATCGGTTGTGCTTGGTTGTTCGGTTCTATTCGGGTGTGGAGGTGGAGCGGGCGGGCCGCCAAATCCATTCGACAATCACAGCGATAGCAAGGGAACGCTGAGCGTTTCGCCAAAGAGCCTCACGTTCACGGCCACGGGCCCCGATGGTCCAACTCCGCCGCCGCAAACGGTGACGGGCACCGTCGCAGGATTTTCCGGTAGCACTCTATACATACCCATTGTCGGATCAGGTGCCGCCATTGGCTCGATTTCCAATGTGTTTCTGACGAGCCCGACCACGGGCCAAGCGCAGGTGTCGGTGCCATCACCGGCATCGCTCGAAATAGGCACGCATAAAGGCGTAGTGACCGTCCGTGCCTGCACCAGCAATATTGATTGCAGTAGCGGCAATCTTTCGGGCAGTCCGCAGACGATCGATGTTACGTATGTGGTGCCAGGGATACGGCCTTCGTCGGATTCGATCAACTATCAACTCGAGAACACCACACAGAAGTCTGACTACGCACGTCAGATTACGATCACTGCGACACCGGTCCAAACCTGGACCGCGGCTGTCGATCAGGCGTGGCTGACTGTTAGCCCTAATGGCACCAGCGGTAGCGCCATGCAAACGTCACTGGTCGATGACGCGGTTACTAGTATGCGAAACGGCGTCTACACTGCGCACGTCACTGTGACGCCCTCGAGTTCGGGCAATCCTCTTTCGATTCCTGTCACGCTGACGATTCGCCGCACGCAAGTGAGCTATGTGTCGCCGCACGTGCTTACGCAGGGACAGCGGGCGATGTAATCATTCGTGGCCAGGCGCTCGATCAGATCAGCGTGCAGGGCGTGCAGTTCGGTTCGACGCCGGCTGATTCGTTCACTGTCGTCAATGCAACTGAAATTCGTGCCCACTTCCCCGCCACCTTGGCGAACGGGCGACACACCATTCACCTGCAAACCAATGCCGCCGGTGTCAAGGAATTCGCGCAGATGGCCGTCGTCGATGCACCAACGTTCACTGCGCAGGCGCTTGCATATCCGGGTACGAAAGAAAGCGTACCAAATGCAGTGGTGTACGACCCTGAGCGCGCAGCGCTGGGCGTAAGCATTTGGCATCCATTCACCGGGGAAACCGAGTTTGTGCACTTCGCATCCGACCATAACGTGTGGCAAGCGCCGATCGCGCTGCCGCTGATCAACAGTTACGGGTTCGCACTGTCGCAGGATGGCAATGAATGGATCGCGGTCGAGGAGAATTCCTTGATCCACATCGACGTCAATACGCTCACGAGACTTGCGTCTGTGGTTTCGCCGGTGAATCCGGATTCATCTCTGCAGATTGCCGACATGGCAGTTGCAAACGATGGGACGCTCGTCATGTTTGCCGACGTGTCCTACAACTGCGGCGCCACGTTGATCCTCTATGATCCCCAGACGCACGCGTTCGATCAGCCTGAATACACCGCTTGCAGAGGCCACGTCGGCGCATCATCCGACGGTTCGCGGGTATTGATCGCCGAATATGCAAATTTTGGGGCGAACGATATTTTCTCTGTGGACACGACGGCAAAAACAACGAGCGAAACGGGGGTACCCGCCTCGACGAGTGCTAAACCTGAGCTTGACCGCACGGGATCGCGCGTCGTGTTCGACAAGACTCGCGTTTATGACGGCCAATACACGCACTTGGGTGACCTGCCTGGCACGACCGAAGCAATCGTGCTGAACCCTGAAGGCACGCGCGCGTACGCTTACGATCAATCTGGGAAGTTGATTGCGTACGCGCTCGACAGTCCTCCGGTCGGGGGCATCTTTCAACAAGCAGGTTCGCCGATCACTCTGGCCGCATCACCGGGGACACAGTGGGCTCCCCCCTACATCGACACCAAAGTCATGATGGCCATTACGCCCGACGGCAAGACGGTGTTCATTGCAGGCAACGACTACGTCGTCGTGCAACCGGTGCCGTAGATGGACGTGTTTGGGGAGTTGTTGCGCGGCGGCTGTTGGTCGGTACGTCCTCGCAAGCTCGTAGCCCTACGCGCGAAGAGGGGCACTGCAGCGCGGGACTCGCGCTAGCGATGAATCACACGCACGCTAGCGATCTGTATCTCTTATCTCGCCATCATCGCTCGCGACAGATATCACCAGAGGCGCGATCGTGGACGCAGGAAAGCGTTTCGTGCGGAACTGCGATAGTCGATTTCGCCACTTGCACAATCCGCGCAACGTCGTTGGCGGCGCGAGATTCGCCGCGTGCATATACTTTCGCTATGAAGCTGCTGGTGTTTCCATTCTTCGCAATGACGGCATTCGTGCCCTCAGCATTGTCTGCCCCGCTCGTGCCGGCACCGAAAGGGAAACTCGTGAGCGTCGGCGGATTTCGAATTCACCTGGACTGCTCGGGTAAAGGATCGCCTACCGTTGTGATCGAAAACGGATTCGATGAGTTCTCAACAGACTGGCAGCAGGTGCAGCAAGGAATTAGCGCCTTCACGCGAGTTTGCACTTACGATCGCGCAGGATACGCGTGGAGTGAGCTCGGGCCCATGCCGCGCACGTACGCGCAGATCAATCTTGATTTGCACAATGCTCTCCTGAAAGCTGGCGAGCGCATGCCACTGATCCTCGTCGGTCATTCCTTCGGAGGTCCTGTCGTGCGCAGCTATGCATTGACGTACCGTGAAGACGTGGCAGGACTGGTGTTTGCGGAGAGTGTCGGTGAGTCGCATCGCATCGTCATGGGAACGAAGACCGCGCGACTTGTCGACTTCGCGCAGCATCGACAAATTCCGCCCCCGCGATCGGAGCTGTCAGCCGCGGATGCCAATCACGAGGCGCCTGAAATGCCTAACAGTCCAAGCATCGAACCGCCTTTCGACCGTTTGTCGTCCGAGCAGCAGCGCGCTCGTCTCTGGGCTCTGTCGCAACCCGCGTTGCAAGTAGCAGAGGCGAGCGAGCGCGAGTGGTCTCCAGAGTACTTCGCTCTTTGGATCGCGAAAGATCAAACGAAATCGTTAGGGGATTTGCCGGTTGAGGTGTTGGCGCGCGCGGAAGGTGGGTTCGATGAGGGGCTCGACGTATCGGCGCAGGAGCTTGAAAAGGAACGACGTGCAGAGCAGTCACACCTCGCGGCGCTTTCTTCTCGGGGGAAGCTTACATATGTAGCGGGTGGCCACGAGATCGAGATCGATGCTCCCGGCGCGGTCGTCGAAGGAGTTCGATCGATGGTGATCGAATGGCGCCATGATAAGGAGAAACAACACAATGCTCGAGAGAGCGTAAACCCAGAGCCATCGCGAATGCGATGAGATAAGCCCGGCGCGTACGTGCGCCAGGCGGTTGAACTACTTCTGCGTCTTCACTTTGTAGCCCGCCGGGATGTCGAACTGCTCGGCGGCCAGGTCGCTAGCAGTAATCTGCGTCACCGTGCTCGTTATATCACTCGCTGCGAGCTTCGCCATCATCCCCGCCATCGGATTGTTGCCTGATGCGCTGATGGTGACGTGGCTCTCGAGTGGAATGCCAGCTTCGGCCATTTTGCGCGTGAGGTCCGCATATGCCTTCGCCTGCGCTGCCCCAGTTGGCGACTTCGCGGCTCTCGGGTCTCCAAAGATGAAACCGGAGTCGGCGGAAGCTCGATAGAATTTCTGATAGTCGGCGAGACCAGGCGCGCTGGTCGACAGGCAAACGTCGCCCGACATCACCATGTTCAAGTCCATGCCATCGCCCGGATGACCGGTTGCGCTGAACGGCATGGATACGTTGATGTTGTGCACGGTGCAGTCGTAGCCGGCAATCTGCTTTGTTTGGGACGTCTTCGTGAGCGTCGCTTGAATCGTGCCCACGCCGACCTTGTTGAGCTGTTCGTTGATCGCATCCAGTGGGGTGATCGTGGCTGACTTCTTGCCGTCGTCGATGTTGACGAATCTGCGTCCGTCAATGTCGATGATCAGCGATTGATTTCGGCTGCCCATCGCCGAATTGGTGCGCATCCGATTGCCTTTGATTAGGCTGGTGCTCGTGCCGCCAAGGTCTATGAAGGCCGCTTTGCCGGCGGTTGTCGAAACAACAGTGACGTCGGCGTGAGCGGCTGTGCCGGCCAAGATCACGAGCGGTAGTAGTTTGCGAATCATCATGAAACAGAGCCCTCCTGGTGAAATGAAACTCCCCGCGGCAGCCTATATACCTGAGGTTTTGAAGGTTGGCGCCTGTCTCGTGCTCGCGACAGGCGATTGCTTCAAGTGGCAGTTTTGGCGACGCCGCGAAAGTGTCTAGCACTGGGCGGAACTCAAGAGATTGGACAGGACGTACAGGATTGACAGGATGGTCGGAGCGAAGACAACTGAAGCGGAATGAAGAGGCAAGCCCTGCGGGCAGGGTAGCCGTTGGCAAGCAAGCCCTTCGGGCAGGCAAGCCTAGCGGCAGGCCAGAGATGGAATTGAAGAGGCGAGTCCTGCGGGCAACATAGCCTGCGCGCGAGCGCTTCCTTGTTCATCTCGCTAATTCTTTCTGAATTCCGGACGAGCGTCGCCACAGAGCAGGCGATTTGCCTGTCAAACGCTTGAACGCTTTTGTGAAGGTCGCTTCGGATTCATAGCCGACTTCCTGCGCTACAACCGCGACGGTGTCGTTTGTGTTGCGTAGTAATGCTGCACCGAGCTGTATTCGCCAGTTAGCAAGATATTGCATCGGAGTGTGTCCAATCAGTTCGGCGAAGCGCTCATGTAACGCTGAGCGCGAGAGCCCGACGCGCCGCCCCAACTCGTCGACGGTCCATGGGAATGCCGGTGCATCATGCATCAGCGCGAGCGCTCGTCCGACGAATCGATCGCGCAGTCCGGCAAGCCAACCACGACTCGCATCGGGGAGCGTTTCGACATAGCGGCGTACAGCATCGATGAACATCATCTCGCTCATCCGCTCTAGCATCGCTTCGCCGCCAGGCCGTTTGTTCTTTGATTCCATGACAGCGTGACGCATGAATTGCGCAACCCAGTCTTGGTCTTGGTCCGCTTTCAGATGCATGAGTCGCGGCAGGTTCTCGATGAGTGGATTGAATGGACGCAGGTCGCAACCGAGAAAGCCGCAAACCAAGGTGGCATCGCTTTGCTCATCCGGCACGATCTCGACACGCGCTTCGGCAGCGTTGAGGTGCAATGTGAAGGGCAATTGATCCTGCTTGCGCTCAACGTAGCTCGCCGGCGTCACTGGCGCTCGCATCCCGGGAGCGCTCGACATCACGTGAGCATCGCCTTGCGGAAATAGGACGATGTCACCGGTCGCCACCCGTATGGGTGTTTCCCCCACCACCGCGCCCCAGCATGTGCCTCGAGTGACGACGTGGTACTCCATGACGTGCTCCGCACCCGGCATTACGCTTCCAGCGATATCACACGCAGCGGGCGCTTCGGCGACCCAACTGCTGCTGCCGCTGACGTAGTAATAGATCGCTCCTCGCAGGCGAACGTTGCGCAGTACGTCAGACAGGATGTCGTGGCTCATATAAGCACCAACGATAGTTTCACGGACTTGCAGTTCATCCCGCAAGGCAGCGAGGCAATCGAGGACTTTGAGTCAAGTCGCGGCGACTCTGGGAACGGTGCTGCCGAGCGTTCGCGCGCATATTGCACTCGCCGATCAGCACGGCAGTTTTTCCTTTCACTTTGGAGAATGCGATGAATGCAGTTACAACACCAGCTGGCCGACCTGATGGGCAGTCAGCGGGGCTCGACTTTTCGGCCATCAAGAGCAAGCAGCAAACGACGTGGGCGAGCGGCGACTACGCAGTAATCGGTACGACCTTGCAGATCGTGGGCGAGTTGCTTGCGGAGGCCGTGGATATCCGTGCCGGGGAGCGCGTGATCGACATCGCAGCCGGGAATGGGAACGCAACCCTTGCCGCTGCACATCGGTTCGCCGAGGTCACATCCACCGACTACATCGCCGCGCTGCTCGAGAGGGGAAAGCGACGTGCCGAGGCCGAAGGTTTGAATATCGCGTTCCAAGTGGCCGATGCGGAGCAATTGCCTTTCTCTGACGGCGAATTCGACGTCGCACTCTCGACGTTCGGCGTGATGTTCGCACCTGACCATGCTCGTGCCGCTGGCGAAATGCTGCGCGTCGTGCGCAGTGGTGGTCGAATCGGGCTTGCGAGCTGGACGCCGGAAGGTTTCATAGGACAGCTGTTCAAGCTCATCGGCACCTACGTGCCGCCTCCAGCAGGACTTAAGTCTCCCGCACTGTGGGGCACTGAGCCGCACCTCGTCTCTCTATTCGGATCACGGGCCGTCGATATCCGCTGCGTGCGCAAGCACTTCAACTTCCGCTATCTCTCGAGCGCGCATTGGATCCAAATGTTCCGTGACTTCTATGGGCCAACACTCAAGACGTTCGCCGCGCTCGATGGCAACACTCGGGCAGCGTTGGAGCGAGACATCACCAATCTGCTCGATCGGCTCAACACGGCGGGAAGCCACTCACTCGTCGTGCCCGGCGAGTACCTCGAAGTGATGATCGTCAAGAGCTGATTTGCTGCAATCCTTCTCACCCATAGGAAAGTTTCATTATGAATACACAACCGACCAACACCGAAGCGATCGTGCGCAATCACTTGCAGGCGTTCGTGGAGCAGAAAGGAATCGACGCAATCTTGAATGACTATGACGACGACGCACGCTTTCACAGCGAATCGAAGACGTACAAAGGCAAGCAGGAGATCGGTGGCTTCTTCACGGATTTCATTGCCTCGCTACCGCCGGGAGCGCCGGCGCGCTTCTCGCTGAGATCGCTGCGTGTCGACGGCGAGATCGCTTACATCACCTGGAACGTAGGAACTGAGATTCCACTCGGCACAGATACGTTTCTCGTTCGCGGCGGCAAGATCGTCTCGCAAACCTTTGCGATGTATGCGGGCAGCACCCCGTAGCACTGCACGAGCTCAAACGGACAAGGGGGATAGGTCAAACTGTTCCCTTTGTCCGGGTGCCAGGTCTGCATGTGTGCGTGTCCCGTCGCGGTCCGAGCAAGCATTTCCACAGAGCTGGTTTCGGTCGTGCCGAATTGTGCGCTCGTTCAGATCGCGGACAATGTGCTCGGCAGTGCGGAGGACAGCTTATATGACCAATTCCACCAGCCGGCATCTTGCAGGGCACCGAGAACTTCTGAGGCAGTTCGCGGTGGCCGACCGCGACAACGACGGTCGCATCGATTTTGGGGAATTCAAACTGCTGCTCGAAGGACTGGAAGCGGAAATGTCGAGCGAGGAAATGCAAATCGGCTTCAGCGAGGTCGACGTCAACGGGGACGGGCTCATTGACTGCCGCGAGTTCATCGATTGGTGGAGTTCAGACTAAGCGGACTTGCGGCCACCGGAAGCCTGATTCAGGCTCAGCTGTCATGGGTGTCGAAGATCTCCGATCAAACGCGAGCCGAAGTTTCGAACTGCCTTAGACGGTGGTTGGTTCGAAACGAAAACGTAGCCGAGCGTTACTGCACGATGGTCGGTGCGTAGGTCCAGATCCAGTTCTCGGCGCCCTTCACCGAGAAGCTTTTGCCATCGGAGGAGACGGCAATCGGACCGCCCTTTGTCATCTCCGGCGGCATGCCCAGGATTCCGGGCTCGACCACGGGCACGTATAACGCGACGTTTTCCTTGGCGCCCGGTATGGCTCGCATCGAACAGCCGCCTGGATAGTTCGAAACCATCGCCGCCGGATAGACACGTACGCCCTTGATCTCAACCTGCTTCGCCGCCGTCATCGAGTTCGACGCGCTTTGGAAATGCTCGTATTCGCCTTTGAGGGTAGGGGGTGGACAGTTGGTGTCGTCGGACTTCAAGTTCTTCAGCTCGGTTTTGCTGTCCTTCACCGTCAGTGGCCCAACGAGCTGGCGCTTCTTTAGATCCCATGTGAACTCGAGGGTAACGCGGTCCGTGACATCGGCCTTGCCCTCGTAGTCGCCGTATACGACCGAGGTCCGGGCGCTGTGCTGGCCTTCAACTCGATAGCTCACGACTTTCGCATTGCCCCATTTCTCCATAGCGGCCATGTCGAACGCGTTTGCGTGCACTGCTGCAAACCCCGCCAGAGCAAGTCCAAACCGATTAAGAGTGTTCATGGCGCAATACTGTGACACGGATGACAACTCAACGGTTAATCATTTCGCGTGTGGACCTCTGGCCAGCACCAGCACAGTTTAGATTCGCCGTCTTGCATCTCCGTGATGCTCTGCTGCATCACGCAAGAGTTGTTGCTCGGTTTCGGCGGCACCGTTCGTCGCGGTCGGGGGAGGAATGTCGTTCGCGCCCCTGATAAACCGAAATATCGAACGCCGATGCGCTCTCACATACTCCGCGCGTCGACTCCACCACCGAGCGGCGTTGCAACAGCAACTATTGGCCGCGAGGCGATCACGTCGTCCGCTATCAAAGAGGAGTGTTGAAATGATCGTTCGAACTTTGCTGGTGTGTGGCGCCGTGCTCGCACCTATTGCAGCGATGAGCGCTCAGGTGGCAGTGCAGGAGGGTGTTTGGGTCGGGAAGGGCCAGGTCGGCCTGGTGCTCTCGCAAGGCAATGCCGAGTCGAAAAATGCCAACGCGGCAGTTGATCTGGCAAGAGTCGACGGCCGTTGGAAACACGCATTTCACGTCGGTGGCCTGTATGGCCAGAGCGGCGAGATCACTTCGGCGCAGCGTTGGGACACGGCATGGCAGACCAACTACGATCTCACGTCAGATTTGTTTACGTTCGGTGCTTTTCGCTATGCAGCGGATCGGTTCAGCGGCTTTCAGTATCAAGCCACTCTTTCCGGGGGACTGGGATACAAGCTCATCAACACCGAACCGACGACGCTGAATGTGCAGCTCGGCGCTGGCTATCGAAGGTCTCGACCCGAGATCATCGTGAAGGATGCCGCCGGTGAGGTCATATCGAGAACGCCGCTCGATACGAAGAGCGAGGCGATCGCGACAGGAGGTCTCGACTACATGCATGTGTTGACCAGCACGACGAGCATCACGAACAAGTTGCTGGTCGAATATGGATCGAGCAACACATTGCTCACCAACGCGTTCGCATTGATCGTGAAAATGTCCGATACATTGGCGCTGAGCGTGGGCGTCGGGGTGCAAAGAAACAGCAATCCTCCCGCGGGGCTCAAGAAGACCGACACCGTCGAAACGGTAAATCTGGTCTTCGGCTTTTAGGTGCCCTGACAGTGTCAGGTTTGCAAAGCTGCAAACCTGCAAACCTGCAAACCTGAACATCTCAGAGCAATCCCTCGGATGCATCACTCGCAACCGCCCGATGAGACGATGGGTGCGGAAACTTCAGCGGCCGGTTAGAGCTGCATCACCCCAAGTCACCGATAGAGCTTCGTTTTGTGTGGCAGGGCTGCGAGCGACAAGCTCGATCAACTTGATGCCTGAGACGTCGACTTCGATCGGTTCGGCAGGCATACCCCATGTCAGTGCTTTGGTTTCAGTGAGACGCTTGCCGTCGCCATACACGGTGAAGGTCACTGCGTTGGATTTGTCTGTTGCGGAGTCATCCACGCCAACTTTCGCGCTGAATTTTCGATAGCCGTCATTGCGCACTTCCAGGCGCGAATTGGCGAGGATGCCGATTCCGGAAGCGTATGGTTTGCGAGCGATCTGCAGCGTCTGTCCGTAAGGAGCGCTATCGGCGCGGGCGCCGCCCCAGCCCGCATACTGCGGTCGATCGCCTGCGCCTTTGGTTCCGGTCCAGCCCGCAGCGGTGCGGAAGATGGTTGGATCGGAGATCGGCCGCGTGATGCCGTCGACGGCGGGGTTCACCTTGCCTGGCTGTTCGGAAAGATAAATCCCATCCGCGAGAGTCCGCGCGCCATGCGCACGAAAGATCAGCGTCTCGCGCGATGCGACGTGAAGCTGCGTTTCTTTGGTGAAGCGAATCTGCTTCTTTGTCCAGAGATCGGTCAGTTCGATGGGCGCGTCGTCGCGATACTTCATATGTGAAGCTTGCAGCGTGACGTCGTAGTCACCGGAGCTGCGATTAAAAATTGCGACGGCCTTATCGCCGTTGCTCAGACTCTTCACCAGGATTTGCAGATCGCTCGTGTCATAGGCGACGGTTGCCTGATTGCCGGCAGCGTCTTGATCGAGCGCGATGATGTCGGCGTTGCCGAAGATTTCCATCAGCGTGTCCGGCGTGCTGCGCAAATCGGTGCCGATAAGAAGCGGTGCGTTCAACATCGCCCAGAGGGCGAAATGCGAGCGAGCTTCGGTGAGGTGATCAGCGTCGAAATCGCCGGCGCCGATGTGGAGCATGTCCGGGTCATTCCATGAGCCCGGATGCGCGTAGAGCGCACGATGCACGGCACTATCGAAGTTCACCAGCATGCGGCCCCAAGCTGGAGAGATGTCATCGCTGGTGCGAGATACGTTGCCGACGTCCTTTGCCCATTCGCGCACATTCGCCGCACCCCAGATGCAGAGCGAGTACAGATAGTCGCCGTCAGGATTGTTGCGTTCGATTGCCGCGCCAACCTGGCGAAACAGCTTCTGCACAGTCGCCACGTCGGTGCGGGTGATGGCGCCGGAATCCATGATGGGAGTCAGCTCGAGAGCTTGACCGGCTTTGACCTTCGGCGAGTTGGGCCCGAAATCGCGCAGGCCGCATCCGTCGACCTTGATGTAATCGAATCCCCACTCTTTGAAGTAGAGCGCGATGTCTTGATCGATGTAGTCATATAGACCAATCGCGCGCTCTGCAGCAGTGCCTTTGGGAAGATCTGCGTCGTTGGTGCCCCAGGCCTCAGCGCATGTGTGGCGACCCATATCCGAATAGATGCCCGCTTTGAGGCCCATCGCGTGGAGCTTGTCCGTGTACGCCTTGAACGATGGTGTCTTCTTGTCGCGCGTGATGGCGGAAGGGAATTTGTCGGTGCGGATGATCAAGTGGCCATCGGGCATTCGACGCTTCGCGGCCCAACCATCATCGAGATTGATGTAGCGATAGCCTTTGTTGGCAAGCCCGCTGTCGATGATGCGCTTTGCCGAGCCCATCACTTTTTCTTCGTCGACCGCGCTTGCGAAGGCATTCCAAGAATTCCAGCCCATCGGTGGCGTCGTCGCACGGCCCCCAACATAACCAGTCCACTTTCCGGTTGGCGCGAGTGGATCGGCGCTCTGCGCATCGCTGGTGGAGCACAACAAGATCGCCGCACACGTGGCGGCCGCAATCATTTTCATTCGAAATCCCCCCTGACGGAGGAGGGAAGCTACAAGGGTGCGCCGATACCTGCAAGCGGAGGAATCGTCGGCTTCACTCATCTCGAGCAGCCACGGATGCAGAAGCATGCGGAGCGAGGCGCGAGGGCCTCGCTCCGAGAGCTATGCTCAGCGACTCCTATTTTTCAAAGTTGACCACTAACGGCTGACTCGGCGGAGTTGTACGGCCATCCGCACGCAGGCGGAATCTCGTCACCAGTGGATTCTCCGGTGTCGTGGTAGTGAAGCCCGGCCCACCTGCATTGCCCGCACCCGTGCTGATTCCTAATGCAGTGAAGTACGCGCCTTGCAGAATGCCGTTGCAGCTCGTTGATGTCGTTGAGCCCTGGAACGTATCGCGCGGGTAGAACGATTGATCGCCGGCTGGGATGAGGAGCGATTCGCTCTGTGGGAACGGCATCGTCAGCGTGTACGAGCGTCCATCGAGGCACAGCACGTCCGCTTGCACGCTGCCGCTGACCAACGACACGGTTGCATCTGGATGCTCGCGTCCGCGTATTGCGAGTTGATAGTTGGCATCCACGGTCGCACCCGCTTTGATCCATAGCGGCAATCTGTGCCCCAACGACATGACGACCGTGCCTTCGGTATTCCAGTCATTCGGGAATTCTGGATACGTCGGCTTACTGAGATGCCTGTGCTCGCGATGATCATGATCCCCATCGCCCCACCACGCTGTCCAACGTTGGTAGTCGAGATCGCCGTAAGGATGGACGCGGACTTTCGTATCTGTGGTCTTGTCATCGAGCAAGAACTTGTCGAGGTAGGCTGCGATCGCAGGCGCTTGCTCGGCCGGAACCTGACAGTGCTGATGACCGCCGTCGATGTAGAAACCGAAGCGATCGCCGATGCCGAAGGTCTCGTAGATGCGCTGCGTTGCGCGTGAGGTGATGTAGTTCGCCCGGTTCGAGAGCCAGTAGAAATCCGTGTTGCCGGTCACGAGTAGTGCTCGCGGTGCAACCATGCCCATCAGCTCATGATGATCGGTGGGTAGCTTGTATGCGTTGTCGCCGGAGAACTGTCGCATCTGCTGCGCGAACCAATCGTAATTGGTGCGCTGGATATCTTCGGCAGATCCATAGGCTTCGATTGCGCGTGTGATTCGCCACGCAGGTGCACCGCCACCGCCGCTTTCCTGCGGAATGGTCAGGGCAATGCGCTCATCGAACGCGCCCGCATACAACGCCATCTTTCCTGCGTACGAGCATCCGGTTGCGCCGATTCGCTCCACGTTGATGGGCAAGGGATTGGTTGCCTGGTGCGAAGCAATCTCGATGCCGTCGATGAGCCGACTTACGCCCCACGCCCATGCGGCGTATTGGCCGGAGTTGCTTTGTGTGCCGTTGCAGTTGCCGGCGCACAGCTCGGGATAAAGCTGGTAGAAAGGATCGTTGGAATGATCGGCGCTGCCGAACGCGTAAGCGGTGACTTGGTTGTGCACGAAGTCGACGGTTGCGATCGGTCGGCTCGTGATCAAATCCGCAGGCAAGCTGCCGGAGTTAGCGCCGCTCGGTCGCGCGAAGAAAGTCATCGGGATCAGCGCAGGGAAGGGGCCCTCACCCATGCCGGACGGAAGATAGACATTGGAAGTGAGTGTGAGTGACTTGCCGTTTCGCGTCACAACGACAGTGAGTACGCCTCTGTCCGCTCCCGCGGCGGGCGGCACATAGTTCGCGGTGATGGTGCAATCCGAGCAATCCGGCTTCGGACCGATTTCGTACTCTTCGATTGCAGCTTTGATTTCATTGCGTCGCCGCTCCCAACTCGAAAACCTCGTATCGCGATCATCGTCGTGACGACCTCTGGTCTCGAACGCGAAAGGATCCGGCAGCGGTCGAACGATCGGCAATAGCTCGAACGACGGGAAGCTCGGTGCCGGATAGTGCGCGCCGGTGTTCTCAACGTCGTACACCAGCGGTGGCGCTTGATGCGGATGCCGCCACTTTTGAGCCGTGGAATCGTCAGCGTTGACCGAGCCGAGCACCGCGAGTGCGAGCAGCGCAGACCCGATACGAAACGTTTGCCTTCTCATTGCTTACTCCTTCGTGAATTGTTCGCAGGCGTTTCCCCCGGTCGGAATATCGCAAGCGACCCATGTGATCGGTATCAGTAGTGAGCCGATCAGCAATAGGACGACGGCATCCGCTTTACGTCTGCAAATTTCAGTGAAGAGCCCCGAGCAAGGCACTGAATTTCTGATCGAGCGAGAAGACCTATGTCGTTTTAAGCATCGCGCGATGCCGGTTTGGGACATCCGCAAGTGTGAGGTTTGCAAAACTCCATAACTGAAGCGGCGGATCGCGAGGCGGGGCGAGAAGCACTTGAAACTCGCGCGTATGATGCGGCGAGCAGTTGTTGGCGACCCATGAGGACGTTTCCATGCCCGCACTCGATCAACTTCGCATCCTCATCCGCACATTGTTTCTTATTAGCGCTCTTCTGTTCTGTGCGCTGCCTGTTTGGTCGGCGGATTATCCGGCCCCGATCGAAGGCGATGTCACGTTGCGGGACTTCCGCTTCTCGAGCGGCGAGGTGCTACCAGAACTGCGCATTCACTACCGCACGATCGGTAAGCCGCAGAAGGATTCCAAAGGCGTGGTGCGCAATGCGGTGCTCATCGGTCACGGCACCGGCGGTACAGGAGGACAGTTTATTCGCCCCGAGTTCGCGGGTGAGTTGTTCGGCGCAGGTCAGCTTCTCGATGCGACCAAGTATTTCATCGTACTCGCTGACGGCATCGGTCACGGCAAATCATCGAAGCCCAGCGATGGGATGCGCGCCAAGTTTCCGAAGTACGGCTACACGGATATGGTCCACGCCCAGTACCGGCTGCTCACAGAAGGTCTAGGTGTCAATCACCTGCGTCTGGTGATGGGCACTTCGATGGGTGGCATGCACACGTGGGTGTGGGGCGAAACGCATCCTGATTTCATGGATGCATTGATGCCGCTCGCGAGCTTGCCGGTGCAAATTTCCGGACGTAATCGCGTGTGGCGCAAGACGGTGATCGATGCCATCCGCAACGATCCAGCATGGAATGGCGGCAACTACACCGTGCAGCCGCCGAGCTTGCGAACTGCTGAGGAAATCTACTTTTTCATGGGCAGCAATCCCATCCTGCGCCAAGAGCTTATGCCTTCACTGAAACAGGCTGACCAGATGCTGCAGGAGTACGTTGATAAGGCAGTGCACGAAGATGACGCGAATGATGTTCTCTATCAAATCAGTGCGTCGTGGGACTATGACCCGAATCCTGGCCTCGAGAAGATCCGTGCACCGCTCTATGCGGTCAACTCCGAGGATGATCTCATCAACCCGCCCGAGCTCGGCATTCTCGAGCGCGAGATCAAGCGAGTGAAACATGGGAAGGCCGTGATCATTCCGCTCAGCAAGGACACTCGAGGGCACGGCACGCACACGATGGCCGCAGTGTGGAAACAGTATCTGGCGGAACTGCTAAAGGAGTCGGAGCGGAGGGAATAAGAGGCAAGCGTTCGCGCGCAGGGTAAGCCGTTGGCAGGGAGGCCATTGGCAAGGAAGCCGACCAAAGCGTCGGCAGGCCAGAATGGAAGGAGAGTCGATCCATGCCGAGCTATCGTTCTCAACCTGAGAACGTTCGCGCAGCTTCCCAAATGTGCCGCAAGTAGAGGGCGCTCTATCACCATGGCCACGACCTCCGATCCCTTCAACCTCCAGCGCTTCGTCAACGCGCAGGAGAGCGTTTTCGATGACGTTCGTGCGGAGATACGACAAGGCGAGAAGACCAGTCACTGGATGTGGTTCATCTTTCCGCAGATTCACGGACTGGGCAGCAGCCCCATGGCGCAGAAGTTCGCGATCGGCTCGGTCGATGAAGCGCGAGCGTATCTACAGCATCCAGTGCTTGGTCCACGACTGCGCGAGTGCACGCGACTGGTGAACAACGTACAGGGGCGCTCGCTTCATCAGATCTTCGGCAGTCCCGATGACATGAAGTTTCGTTCGTGTATGACCTTGTTCTCGAACGTAGCGCCCGGCACCAGCGAGTTCAGCGAGGCGCTCGCGAAGTATTGTGGCTGTGTGCCCGATCCGAGGACGCTTGAGATGCTGCGCTGAGTGAGTGCGGTTTGGTGAGAGTGCCAGCGATGCAGGTTTGCAAGTCTCAAGGCGTGGGATCGCGGGCGAGGTATCGCTTCATTCGATAAACTTTGTCGCGCAAACAACTATAAGGGACCTCAATGTCTCTGCTCCCGCGAGCGCTACGCACTCGACTTGAGAACATCGCCGATACGTCAGGTCTGGAGGCATTCGTGACAGAACTCCAGCTAGCGGCGTTGCGTCGAGGCTGGGCTGAAGTTTCGGCTGAAGGTCTCGCGTGGTTTGTACTGGAAGGCACGTGGTCCTATCGAGTGCGCGCGTTGCGCAAGGCATATAGGGTCGATCTGAAGGCACTGCCTTCATTGCCCCGCTCCGAGGTTAAGGTATCGATTGTCTCGCTCACACCCGACTGCGTGCAGATTCTTAACAGCGCAGCTACCTTCGCCGCGAGAACAGGTCGGACACCAGAGCAACTCCGCTTCTCCGATGTGCTAGTGGCGTTATCGCAGTCGCATCTCACGGCACCCTTGATGGAAAACCTGGGCCTGACGAAGCTCAGGATTCTGTACTTCATGAGTCATCGTCGCGTACTGCCCGATGAAGTCCAGTTGGCTTTGCCGCCCATGGATCGCCGTAAACCGGTGTGGGTCCGGATCCAGAACGATGACTTCACGCCTATGGATGCGGTAAGTCAGATTCTTAGCACCGTGTTCGGACTCGATCGAGTCAACGCGCAAGCCACAATGATGAAAGTACACGAGGAAGGGCAGGTCTTTCTTGGGCCGTTCGAGCATGAACTGGCCTGTGATCTGGCAACGCGTGCGACCATGATGGCGCGTCTTGCGCAGCATCCGCTTCTGTTGACACTTACACGCAGTGAGAACCAATCCTTGTTCGCGCGTCACTGGAGAGGCGAACTTCCGCTGGCAGAATCGCTAAAGACAGTCGTCTTGAGGGGCACGGCCTATTTCGTGGCGCCTGCATCGTTTCTCCTCGGATATGTCTTCATGAAGTTGCCGCCGCAGGCTGTTCGCGTAGCTGTGTATGCGTTGGCCTGCATAACCGCTGGGTTCATCACTTGGCAGTGGACCGGCCTCTGGCGTGCTGCTTCTCGGAGCACGCATGGGTGGAAAGTCATTAGAGCGCGAGTGTTAGTCCACGGCACGATCTGCGTTTTGGTTTTCGGCGCTGCTGCAGGGTTGCCGACAGTGGCAACGCGACTGCGCGTGCTGGCGAATTCAATCCAGCAGATCGCCAATTTGCCGCCACTGACAATCACGGCGGGAGGGCGCGATGCGCTGTATGTTCGCGGCGGCATAGGTCAAGGTGCCGCGCGACAGCTCGAACTGGCACTGGAGGAACATCCGCAAGTTCGATTCGTCGTTCTCGAAAGCCCAGGCGGCCTCGCATCGGAAGGAATTCGCATGGGACGCATCATTCGCGAGCGCGGACTCAACACCTTTGTCGAGTCCGATTGTGCCAGCGCCTGCACGCTCGCATTCCTCGGAGGCGTCAAACGATACCTTAGCGTAGAAGGACGCCTTGGATTCCATCAGGGCCGATCCATGTTCGGTCCTACGTTTTTCGATGGCTTGCAGTCCAAAGCGCTTTTGCGCAACCGGGTTGCGCCATGGTTTGTCGATCGAGTGCAGCGGACACCGTACACATCCATTTGGATCCCCACGGAACAGGAATTGATCGACGCGGGTGTGGTGAACGAAGTGTGGGACTGAAAGGCAGTGCTGCGGTGAGCCGCACCAGCGACGGGTTGCTCCAGTGCACTTGAGCGAGCGGCTTGCCCGGGGCCGACCGCTAAACTCTCTGCGACGTGACGACGTGGCGTTCACGTGCAGTTCTCACGTCGCCGTACTCATCGCCTTTCCAAACGGCATCGACCGAATCCGCTTCCCGGTCGCCGCGAAAATTGCGTTGGCAATCGCGGGGCCGATGATGCCGACGCCGACCTCGCCGACGCCGCTGTATCGCGAATGGCCGCTTAGCGCGCCGGTGTGAATGCGAATCGAGCGAGGTGCGTCGGCCATGCGAAGCATGCGGTACTGATCGAAATTGCCTTCAACGATGCGGCCGTCTTTGACATTGAGTTCTTCATTCAAACACATGTTCAGACCAAAGAGGGCGGCGCCTTCGAGCTGCGCGCGAACGTAGTCTTCGTGGACCATCTGCCCGCAGTCGAATGCAATATCGATCGCGTGAACGTTGAACGTGCCTGAGTCCTGCACTTCGACCGTCGCGACCGCCGCGACCGTTGTGCCTTCGCGAGGCTTGCCCTGCATGCCCCAATTTGCGACGGCGATCCCTTGGCCATGTCCTGCTGGGAGTTTGCGGCCCCATTCGGCGCGCGCTGCAACTTCCTTCAAACAGTTGCTCCAACCCGGATCCGGCCACTTCGCCGCAAGGCGTAGTCGATATTCCAGCGGATCGATACCTGCTTGCGCTGCACACTCATCGATGAACGATTCGAGGAAGAAACAATGAGTGTTGTATCCGGGACCTCGGTACTGACCGGTGAGGATGTGAAGCGGCACAGTCGACTTCTCGATGCGCACGTTCGGGATGCAACCGTTCGTATAGGCGGTGTTTTCCAATCCGAGTAGCAGAGGCACGTGGCCCGCTACGTGTACATGCAATAGATCCGGCAACCCGTTGGAGTCGAGGCGTGCACGAAAGCGTGCGGCTTGGAGGTCTCGGTATTTTCCTTGGCGAAAGGTTTCTTCGCGTGACCAAATGACGTGAATCGGTGTACCCGGAAACCGCTTTGCAACCGCAAGCACCATGCGCAGGTCGTCGCATCCCACCCGGCGCCCAAAGCTGCCGCCGACAAGTGGCATGTGGACATGGATATTTTCCGGTCCGACCCCGGTTTCCTCTGTCGTGATCGCCAGTGCTTGTAAGACCATCGCAAATGGATGCCACAGCTCGACGCGATCCTTCGTTACGAGTGCCGTTCCGTTCAGCGGCTCCATCGTGGCGTGCTCAGAAAACGGCGCGAAGTAGGTCGCTTCGAGGATCCTTTCGGATTCCCCTGGCGCGACGATGTCGCCAGATTCTTTCACGCGCTCTTCCGCGGGTTCATCGAGTCGCTTGAGTGCCGCGTCATATATCTGCTGCGTGCTTTTCCACTGTAAGCCCGGTCCGAAGTCCCATTCGATTGGCAGGGCTTCTAAAGCCTTGCGCGCTTGCCAATAGTGCTCGGCGACAATGGCGATGGCGCTCGTTGGATCAGTCTTGGCCCAATATGCGGGTCGCTCAACTGGGTTGCGGGGCTCGGCGGGATCGACGACGGCATAGCCGCGAACACCGGGCATGTGACGAACTGCTTCGAAGTCGAAGCTCTTGAGCTTGCCTCCGTGTACCGGACACTGCAGTAGCGCGGCGTAGAGCATGCCCGGAAGTCGAATGTCGATTCCGTAAACGGAACTGCCGTCGACAACTGAACGAAGATGCAATCGCGGCGGATTCTGCTTGGTCAGCACTGTCCATTTTTCGCGAGGCTTGAGCGTTGGCTCGTGCGACAACTCGATCGTCGCTGCCGCGGGCGCAAGCTCTCCGAAAGTGGCTTGGCGATGCGTGGGGTCGTGTACCAGTAGTCCATCGCGGGCCACGACTTCGGACACAGGTACATTCCATTGCGACGCTGCGGCCAATCGCAGGCGTTCGCGTGCGCTCGCGCCGGCCTGCAGCATCGTCTGCATGACCTCTGGCTGGGTGCCGCCGCCAGCAAAGGTGGACCAAATGCCAGATGACTTGGTGTAAACGTGGTTTTCACGCGCGTCGCGAATGAACGAGAGCGGCTCGATTCGAATCTTCTGCCAATCGCACTGCAACTCTTCAGCGACATACATGGCTGCTTGCGTTGTATTGCCGGTGCCGGCCTCAGGCGCAGTCATTCGAATTGTCACGGTCCCATCCGAGCCGATGACGATCCACGGATTCATCTCGAGCGTGTGTTCTAGGGAAGTGGCCGCGGCACTTGAACGCGGCAATACGCTCAGAGCAAAGCCTCCCGCGATGGAGGCCGTTGCGACGATGAATTCGCGACGGGACAGACGTGCAGAAGGAAGCGTCATTTTTCTGCACCTGCATTACGCAGTTGGGCGGCAGCCTTGTGAATCGCGGCGCGGATTCTCGGGTATGTGCCGCATCGACAGATATTGGTGATCGCGGCGTCGATTTCTTCGTCGGTGGGATTCGAGTTGGCTTTGAGAAGTGCCGAAGCCCCCATGAGCATGCCTGCTTGGCAGTAACCGCATTGCGGGACGTTGTCCTTCACCCAAACCTTCTGAAGTGGATGACTCGCGTTGTCCGAGAGTCCTTCGATGGTGGTGATCTGTGCATTGACAGCGGCAGCTAACGGCAACAGACATGAACGCGTCGCGATGCCGTTGAAATGAATCGTACAGGCGCCGCACTGTCCGATGCCGCAGCCAAATTTCGTTCCGGTCATTCCGAGGTGATCGCGCAGCACCCAAAGCAGTGGCGTCTGCGGATCTGCATCAACGTCCCGTAACTGGCCATTGATGTGCAGGGCAGCTCTCATAAGCTAGATTTGTCCGTATGAGCGGAAGGCCGAAGTATCGAATGGGGTCTCTACTGCGTCTTGGAAAAAACCGACACGCGTGGCGCACACGCACCTAGGAATGCCAATCACGAGATGACCATGCAGCCGACGATGGCCCGAGACGGGATGCGATATTGGTGTATGCGCCCACATGCGCAGTTGCAGCCGTGGATTGTTTGTTATTACTACGTAGAGCCTGATCCCGCAGTATCGCGAGCCGACGTTGCTCCGATGGACGAGCAGCAGCTGATTTTGCCGGACGGTCACTCGGAGATCGTGATCGCACTCGACGGCGCCTTTGAACGCTGGCGGATCGATGGGACGAAGTCGCCTGCCACCATGCGTGCCAGTTACGTCATCGGTGGCCGTTCGCATTCGGTGAACACGCAGTCCCTTGGTTCACTCAAGCTCGCAGGCATCAAGCTCCATCCGGATGCACTGTCGCACGTGACGGGAACACCACTGGGCGCATTCCGCGATGCGACACTCGCGTTGACAGATCTCAACTACAGGCCGCTGTGTCGTCTTGAACACATGGTTGCAGACGCGCGATCGGCAGTTCAGGTCCGCAGCGCCTTCGATGAGTTTCTGCTACAGCAATTGCGCGGCTCGATCGCTCAAGATCCGCTGGTCCACTCATTGAAGTTAGATGTACAGCGATCACGCGGCTCACTGTCGATATCGAGTTGGCTGCAGCATCACCAGACGAGCGAACGCACGTTGGAACGACGATTTCTCGCGAGGATGGGTATTACCCCAAAGCAATATGCGCGCGTCGTGCGATTCAAGAACAGCTACTTGCAGTTCATGGGCGAGATGCCACAGGGTCGCAGCAAGCGACACCTCGAGAGCTACTACGATCAGTCACATTTCGATCGCGAGTTCGCTACATTTTTAGGCATGACTCCGGCTGCAATGCTGTCTCGATCGGCGATGTATCGCACCACGATCTCGGATCATCTGCTGCGCTCGGAAGCTCCCTGAGGCCGCCACGTTTGCACCTGAGATCGCAGTGAGCCGTTTTCCCGGCCCTTTACGCGTTAGCTAATAAGTAATCACGTGGAGGATTGGAAATGAAAATCCGGGCTCTTCTGGGTCTTTTGGTTGTTGGACTGGTGAGTTTTGGTACCGCCTGTGCCGATCCAAATGCCGACCTGGTCACTGCAATCGTTTCAAATAAGCCTGCTGCCGCGGAGGCGGCCCTCGCTGCTGGGGCTGACGTCAACGCGGATGCAGGGGAGGGGCGCACAATGCTCATCAGTGCGGTGATGTTTTCGCGCCCGCAGATTGTCAAATTGCTAGTCGAGCGAGGGGCGGATCCGAATCGCCGTGCGCAGGATTCGACGATCGGTAATGCCGTGAGCGCCGCATTCGTCGCCATGAATGGTGCACGACTTGTCGGAATGGGAGAGAGGGATGCGCAAAGCTATTCCAACGCACTAGAGACGCTTAAAGCGGTGGTCACTGCAAAGGGCGCAGATTTGAATGTACTGATCCGTCGAGTTACGACGCAGATGACGCCCTTAATGATCGCCGCCAACGCCGGTGCTACTGATGCAGTTCAAGTACTGCTCGATGCGGGCGCGGACGTGAACGCTATGAATGGCGGCAAGTACACCGCGCTCGACTACGCGGTCGATCGCGCTCCAGGCTGGTCCGAGAATCCCGCCTCGACTCGTCCGGTGATTGTTCGCGCCCTGTTGGCGAAAGGCGCGCGCAAGGATCGCAAACCGGCGGACGGCCTCACGCCGTTGGAGCGTGCGAAGCGGGCCGGCAACTCGGAGATCGTGGCGCTGTTGAATTGATGCCGAACCAAAGCCCGCTTCCGTTTTGTCTGAGTTTTGCGCGATACTCGGCGCCGGGGAATTTCGCCGTCGACAAACTCAACTCGCACAGCGGAGGTCACATGAAAATTCGGTTCTTTGGCTTGCTTGCATTGCTTGTCGCGACAGCGCTTCCGGCTGCGACAGCCGATCTCCTGGGTCGTTGGACCGCAGAATTCGATTCGCCGATCGGCGTGCAGAAGTACGTCTATGAATTCAAGAATGCAGGCGATGCACTGACGGGCGAAGCAACGTTCGATCATTCGATGGGCAAGGGAACGGTGCCGCTGAAGAACCTGAAAGTCGATGGCGACAAAGTGACCTTCGATGAGCCGCTCTCGATCAACGGCGATGAAATCACCATCAACTACAGCGGCACACTTGCGGGTGATGAGCTCAAACTCACGCGCGTCGTGGGACAGTTCGGAACCGAACAGTTGATAGCGAAGAGGGCGAAATAAGCACTTAAGAGGAAGCCCGGCGGGCAGGGAAGCCTTCGGCAAGCGAGCCCTGCGGGCAGGCAAGCCTAATGGCAAGCCAGAGCGCCTTCGTTCACTCAAACAAACTCACGATGCTTTGATACTTCTCGATATACCAGCGGTTCTCGTTGTTGTATTTCGGGATCGAGACGGGACGGACATCGGTGCCGTCCGCTTTCCATACGCACGGGCACGTCACTGAATTGTCTGCGAGTTGCGCGGCCGGACGACGCAATTCGTCCAGATCAACCTTCATACGCGTGAGGACACGATAGAGCTTCGTGACGTTGCGCGGTCCGCCGTTGTACGCGGCGACGGGAAAGATCCCCAAGACTTCGGGATTGGCGCGATACGCCTCGCGAATGTCCGATCGCATCGCCGCCAGTTCGAGATCCAACAGGCAAACCGCCGCTTTCATTGCGTTCTGTAGGTTGGTCGCACCGCGTTCGAAGTTCGGATCAAGGTGCGCGCCCGGGCAGCGCCTCACCACAAGCGAATACGTTCCGTTGCCTCTGCGATTCGTGAACTGCATCGGCCCCAACGCATTCGCACTCGAAACGCTGTATCGATAGGCCTCTTCCTGCTTCAGTCCGTATTGATTCAATACTTCGTCGAAGGCGAGCGATTGTTTATCCACGTAGTCGGCATCATCGGTCTGCTCGATCACCGCCAGCGTGGTGATGACTTGGGCCGGAATGACGTCCGCGAGTAATTCGCCACGAAAGGCTGCGCTGGGGACTTTGGCTTCACGCAACTCTTCGATAGCTTTGCGCGCGGTGGTCAACAGATAGTTCTTTCCGCTTTTGACGAAAGCTGGATCGAACGTGTCCTCCGTAAAGGGCAAATACACGATCGGCTTGGCGCTCTGGACGAGGGCGCGCCACTGTTTCCGCTTTAGAAGGCTGTTGTCGAATACCGGAAACTTGCGCCCGTACACCTTCAACGGCTCGCCATCTTGGGAGAACGAGAACATCAGCCGTTCAGCACCGGTGCCCTTCACGTGCGTGGCTTGGATACCGGGTGTGAGCGAGCGAAAAGGTAAGGGCTTGCGACCGGGGCGCCATTTGACCGGAGGCCGCGGTAGTTCGATTTGCGCGACAGACCAATCGCGCTTCGTCTCGTTCCACAAAGCGAATGCAACCGGACGACCGCGGAGAACCTGGCGCTTTCCCTTCCCTGTAAAGACGTATTTCAGTTCGACATCGTGCAGAAGCGTTTGCGCTTCAGCAACGAGATCGCGGATCGCCTGATAGCGGTTGAGCGCACGGCCTTCAACGACGACTTCCTCGGCTTCCGCCTGTGGTTGTTCTGACTCGGCGACTGCGAGTGGCACCTCGCCTTCCTCTTGCTTCGAACTCTCCTCATCGCCCGGTGGTGCCTGATCCATGGAGGCAGTGGCTTCGGTGTCCATCACCGGCGGTTCGATTTCCTCTGTACCGGGCGCTGTGGCACAGCCACCGCAGAACAGCATTAACAGTATGAGGAACGGCGCAAGTCGATTGATCATGCTGATTGGTTGCGAATCGTCCATCAACACCGACTGCCTACACACACCGCTGGTTCCGGAACCAAGAGCGATGAACTTTGGGGGCAGATGCGTTGTGTTGGACGTAAACGGAGGGAATCGGAAGTCGGACGAGCGAGAAGAGTGTACGAACTTTAACTGAGCATACAGGTGGCGAATCCTGATTTTGCGATTTTGCTGCAGTCTCACTTAAGTTTAAGGCTTCCACTCGACGCGGTGTTCTTCTAGATATGCGTCGACGGCCGCACCGATGGTCGGCGAGAACGTGCCGAAGCGATCGAACAGCTCAAAACGCTTGAGCTTGTCCTTGACCGGATCTTTCATTTCGGCAAAGCGCAATTCGATGCCGTTTGTGCGGAGCGAGTGCTCCAGTTCAGAGAGCATGTCGGCAGAGGTCACATCGATACTCGTGACGGGCTCGGCTGCGACGACGACGCGTCGCACCTGCGTAGGCGAGGCGGCAACGGCGGCAAGGACGCTTTGCTGGAACAGCTCGGCATTGGCGAAGAACAGCGGCGCATCCCATCGGAACAGCAACAGTCCCGGCACGAGTCGGGCATTGGGATAGCGCTTGGTATCGTGAAAGCCGCGGATGCCGTCGACGCGGCCCAGCACCGCAAAGTGCGGACGCCAGCCATCCCAAAGGAACTCGATGACTGAGATCACGACGGCGATACCGATGCCCGGAATCGCGCCGAATAGTGCGACACCCGCGAAGCACACCATCGACAGCCAGAATTCCCAGCGTTGGATGCGGAAGATCCGCCCAAGGTCGCGGATCTCGAACAGCCCGATCGCCGAGGCGATCACCACCGCCGCCAGCGCGCTGCTCGGAAGCGCACGAAGTAGATTGGGAGCTGCAAGAAGCAGCACTGCGACGCCTAGCGCACCGACGACCCCGGTCAATTGGGTTTTGGCGCCGGAAGCTTCTGCGACAGGCGTGCGCGACGAGCTGCTGCTGATTGGAATGCCCTGAAACACTCCGGCTGCGAGATTCGCGAGGCCCAGGCCGACGATCTCCCGATTGGGATCAACCGGGGCTCGCGTTCTCGCACCATATGTGCGTGACAAGACGCTCGTATCCGCAAATGCAACCAAGGCGACGGCACAGCCGCCGATAGCGACCGTGCCGAGTTCTTCCAGGCTGATCGCGGGTATCGCGAAGGCCGGAAGGCCTTGCGGCAAAGAGCCGAGGACTTCTACGCCAGCCGACTGATCGAGATGAAACACGCCTACCACAACCGTTGCAGCAACGACTGCAATCAAGAGACCCGGAATTCGGCTGAACCGTTTGAGGACCAAGATCACGATCAACGTTGCGATGCCCACTGCGAATGCAGTTGCGTTGGTTCGTCCGCCGAGGATTGCCTGTGCAATCTGCTGGATGTTATGCAGCGGACCGGCACTCTTGATCGAGAAGCCGAACAGCTTCGGAACTTGACTGATGAGAACCGTGAGCGCGATACCGTTCATGTAGCCATAACGAATCGGCTTGGAGAGCAGCTCTGTCACGAAGCCGATACGCGCGAGCCCGATCACCATACACACCAGGCCCGAGATGATCGCCATCGCACTCGCAACGCTAATGGCCTTCAGGGGATCGCCGGCTGCGAGCGGAATAACCACCGCGAGCACAACCGGCACCAGCGATGAATCGGGCCCGAGCACGAGAATTCGGCTGGGACCGAATAGCGCATAGACCAACAACGGAATGATCGTCGCGTACAAGCCATAGATGCCCGGAACGCCCGACGCGACCGCGTATGCGATGCCCACTGGCACGAGCATGGTCGTCAGCACGAGTCCAGCAATCAGATCATCCTTGAGCCACTCGGGCCGGTATCGCCGCAGCATCTGGATGCCGGGCAACCAGCGCAGCCAGCCGGGCTCGCGATTGGGAGTCGTTGCGTGCATATCGATCGGAAGCGCAAATGCGCAGGGGCGCACGATCTGGTTCTAGCTTCTTCTATTACAGAAATATCGCTGCGGGACAATATCGATCGAATAGAGGTTGCGACGAGAAGAGCGGAGCGCTCGCGTACGTTACCTAACTTTGCCCGCCTTGTTCACAAGGATCACATTCGACAGCACTGCAGTGTCGACCGTGGCCGGAAGGTGCGAGCAGAAACCAATGCCAACGTAGAAGGGTTCTTTCAATTCGAGCGTGATCGGCGGGCCGAACTGATGCATCGGTTCGCCTTCCAAGCTCACGAACAAGGCGAACTGGTCACCGTGTTTTTCGATGCCAATTCGCTTGGCGATGACGGTGACGAGGCTATCCGGCGATTTGCCGCCGGGCCGGCCGCGCCCGCCGATTCGATACTCCATGTCCTTTACGCGGGCACCTTTCTCGGGGCGTTGGGCAAGGTGAATCATGCCTTCGCCGTGAAGCGCGACAATGGCCTCTTTGGAATCGTCATCCAAATCCTGCCGGATCACGAGCACGGCTTTGCGATCGCCGTAGCCGTTCGGATCGGGATACGCGATATCTGCCGCCATCGAAACATCGCCGGACATCTTCTTCCAGAGATATCTGAATTCATCGCGCATGTACCAAATGTTGTAGCCGGCAGAGTGGATCGTGTACTGCTTCGTCTTCGGATCGAAGCTCGCACTGCCTGGAACAACGGCACTGCCAATATCCGATTGTCCTTCGAACATTCCGATCGGCGTGTTGAACGTAGTCGTTGCGCGATGAAAGTCAGCGGGTGGCGCGACTTGTTGGTGAGTCGCCGAACCGGGTTGCGCCCATTCCGGTACGGCGGGCGTTGCGGGCTCGTCCGCAGCGTCCACATTACCCAAGGAGCACAGGAACGCCACACAGAGGAAAAGCGACGGAAGGCACGAACGTGCGGAATAGCGTTTGGTCTTCATGCGCGCACATTACAAGAGCTGTGCGTCGGAACGCTAGATGATGACGAATGCGGCCGAAGCGGGAAGCGATGACGGCCTCGTGTTTCACGGTCGCACGCTACGTGCCAGTCACCGTCCAAGAAATTCCAGTTGCAGTTGAAATGTCACCCAAAACGCTCGAGCGGCTCATCGATTCAACGACTGGAAATGCTACGTCTCGTTGCACGACGAGCCGTTCTGCAACCGCTCAGGATAGGTATAAACGTTGCAGCTGCCGGGCCTCGTGAAACCGACGAGACAGACATTCGTCCGTCGTGCGAGATCAACGGCCAGTTTGGTGGGGGCAGAGATGGCAGCGACGAAACCGATGCCGGCGCGTGCCGCCTTGACGATCATTTCATAGCTGGCACGGCTACTGAGCAGCAGCATGCCCTCCTGGGGCGAGAGTTTGGCGCGAATCATTGCGCCGATGAGTTTGTCGAGCGCGTTGTGTCGCCCGATGTCTTCGCGCGCGAGCACGATGTGACCTTCGGCGGTCGCCCAAGCGGCTGCGTGCACTGCGCCGGTGACAGCGTTCAGCGGTTGGAATTGGTGGAGTTCGTCTAGCGCGTGCTCGAGCGCCGATGACGACATCGGGATCGACGCAGCGACGGGATCGGGTGCTCGCACCGCGTCTTCGAGTTCGCGTGTGCCGCAGATCCCGCAACTGCCTCGGCCCGGCAGCAAGCGCTGCGATTGCGGATCCAATTGAGCCGCGCGTGCGGAAGAGGACACGCGCATCGAGAGCAAGATGCCGTCGAGTTGAGGTTCGATGTCCAGGCCGAGCAACTGATCTGCCGAATCGATCAACCGTTCAGTGAGCGAAAAGCCGAGCGCGAAATCTTCGAGATCTTGCGGGCTCGCCATCATCACGGCGAACGACTGGCCGTTGTAGCGCACCGCCATCGGCACTTCATCGGCAATGCAATCCGCGACACGTTCGCTGACATCGCCGCGCCGCCGCTCGATCGTCATGTTGGCGTATGCGGGCGAGAACGTCGGAGAGCGCGGTGCGGGGTCTGCCATGGCTCGATCATAGTCGAGTCTCTATTCGCTATCGACCGTACAGATCTCGGGCGTTCCAGGCGTATGATCGAGGCAGCAGCGGAGCGAGTGCATGAGCGAATCGAAGAAACCGCGTTATAAAACCTATGATCGCCCTGCGGGCGGATGGGGTGCCGCTGCGGCTACCGCAAAGGTGTTGCTGGAACAGAGCGTCGTAACGAAGGGATCGCGAGCGCTGCTGGATATGAATCAGCCCGGCGGGTTCAAGTGCCCGAGCTGTGCGTTTCCGGACGCTGACACCACCAAAAAGTTCGAGTTCTGCGAAAACGGCGCGAAAGCGTTAGCACACGAAGCCACGAAGTTTCGTGTGGGCCGCGAATTCTTTGCGCAGCACACAGTCGCCGATCTCATGCAGCAATCCGACTATTGGCTGGAAATGCAAGGACGCCTGACTGAACCGATGCGCTATGACTCGGCCACCGACCGCTACGTACCTTGCAAGTGGGAAGACGCGTTTGCTTTGATCGGCAATCACCTGCGCGCGCTCGCGAGTCCGCATCAAGCGGAGTTCTACACGTCGGGCCGAACGCCCAATGAAGCGGCGTTTCTCTATTCGATCTTCGTGCGCGAGTACGGCACTAATAACTTCCCTGATTGCTCGAACATGTGCCATGAGCCGACGAGCCGCGGTCTGCCGCCGGCCATCGGCGTGGGTAAGGGCACCGTCGTCATGGAAGATTTCGAACACGCGACGGCGATATTCATCATCGGCCAAAACACCGGCACCAATGCGCCACGCATGATGTCGCTGCTGGTTGACGCGCGAAAGCGCGGCGTGCCCATTGTCGCGGTCAATCCAATGCCGGAACGCGCTTTGATCCGCTTCACCGAACCGCAAGACGTGGTGCAGATGGCAACGCTGGGTTCAACGCCCATTGCCAGCGAGTTCGTGCACATCCGCATCGGCGGCGATCTCGCCTTTCTGAAAGGAATGATGAAAGCCATCTTCGAACGAGAGGCCGCAGGTGAGGCGATTCTCGATCGGGACTTCCTGCGCGCGCACACAGTCGGAGTCGATGCGGTTCGCGACGATGCGATGGCGCAGTCCTGGGAAGATCTCGTGCGCGTGTCCGGCGTGACGGAAGAACAGATTCGTCGCTGCGCAGAAATCTATGTTCGTTCACCGTCGACCATCATCTGTTACGGCATGGGGGTGACCCAGCATCAACAGGGCTCGCGGCTCACGCAGCAGATCGCAAACTTGCTGCTGTTGCGGGGGAACTTCGGCCGGCCCGGCGCGGGCATTTCGCCCATTCGCGGTCATTCGAACGTGCAAGGCGATCGCACGGTCGGCATCGATGAGAAGCCCTCTCAAGCCTATCTCGATCGTGTCCGCGATGTGTTTGGATTCGAGCCGCCTCGCGAGCATGGACATCACACGATCGAGTCGGTCGAAGCCATGTTGGCCGGAACCGCCAAAGTGTTCATCGGCCTCGGCGGCAACTTCGTACGCGCGGTTCCGGATACCGAGTTGGCGTTCGACGCCATGCGTAAGCTCGATCTCACCGTCGGCATTGCAACTAAACTCAATCGGGGCCACTTGGTGCATGGCCGCGACGCGCTCATCTTGCCGGTCGTCGCGCGCTCGGAATGGATCAGGACGAAGTGCGGCGAGCAGTTCGTGACGATCGAAGATTCGATGTCGAATGTGACCGCATCGCGCGGCGTGTTGGAACCTGCGAGTCCGCACTTGCTGCCCGAGGTCGAAATTGTGTGTCGCATGGCGCGAGCGACGCTGCCGGACAGCAAGATTTCGTGGGAACGTTACATCGATGATTACGATCTCATTCGCGACACCATCGCGGAAGTGTATCCGCTCATTTATCACGACTTCTCCAAGCGCATCCAGAATCCAAAGGGCTTTCATCTCGATGTCGCACCACGTCGCCGCGTGTGGCTGACGCCAAATGGCAAAGCCAACTTTGTGGTAATGCCGGGGCTCGATATCGATGCGCCCGTTGCAGATGCGTCAGCGCTGCGGCTTGCGACCGTGCGTTCTCACGACCAGTTCAACACCACCATCTACAGCTACAACGATCGTTATCGCGGCGTGTACAACGACCGCATGGTGCTGTTCATGAACCCGGAGGATCGGATTGCGCGCGGGATCGAGCAGCAAGCTCGCGTGACGCTGGAAACGATCTGTGACGATGGCGTGCCACGGCGCGTGGAGGGGCTGACGATACTCGACTACCCGATGCCACTCGGCTCGGTCGCCGGCTATTTCCCGGAACTCAATCCGCTCTTGCCGCTATCTCACCACGACAAAATCAGCGGTACGCCTGCAGCGAAGTCGATTCCGGTAAGAGTCAGGGCGACACCTGCGACGCCTTAGCGGCGCTGAAGAGGAAGTCCTGCTGGTCGCCGCGTGTAGATGCGGGGGCAGATTCTTCACGTCCCCATCCGAAAATCCGACACGCTCGTCTGAGTGAGCGTGACGTTCTCGAACGTTGTGGAGTTGCCATCTCCTGTCGGTGATTGCGAGCTGACGCCGAGCCACAGCTTGCTCGGGTACTCGTTCTTGAACAGCCGCACCAGTTGCCACTGCTTGTTATCCAACGAATAGTAGAACGCAACGGTCTTGGTATCGGAGCTGATCTTCATGAACACGCTCTTCGCGGTGACGACATCGTGATTGTTGTCATCTGAAGTGCCGTTGGTTCGCACGGTGACGATACGCGTGCGGCCGCGCTCATCTCGCTCCATGGCAAACTTAAACCACAGGTCGTCGCGCACCCAGACGTACAGTGCGCCGGCATCGTACGTGCTCTTGAACTTCGGAGTGATCTTGGCACTGAAGGTGAATGGCTTCGTGTTATCCACTTCCGTGAGCAGCATGGGTGCCGTATTGCTCGAGAGCTTGCCATCGGGATCTCTGAAGTTGTCTCGTTTTGCCGCACTGCTCAACGTCAGCCTACCATCCGATACCGCCACCGATTTCTCTGCCTGATTCAAGGCCACAGTGAACGTGACACTGGGCAAGGCAATGCGTGTTTCGGCACGACCCAGATCTTGTGCATGCACATGGAGACCGAGAACAGCCAGAGCAATGGACAACAAGAGTGTTCTCATGAATGGCTCCTGTGGTGGAGGATGACTAGGGATTGGACTTCTTGACGTACTTGCGCAGAAACGCATCGAGGCTGTTCGCAAAGGCGGCGCGATCGCGTGCATTCAACGCTGATGGACCGCCCGTTGCGACGCCGCTGCCGCGCAGCTCATCCATGAAGTTGCGCATCGACAGCCGCTCGCGGATATTGTCCTTGGTGTAAAGCTCACCTCGGGGATTCAAAGCATGCGCGTCTTTGTCGATCGCCGCAGCAGCAAGCGGAATGTCTGCGGTGATCACGAGATCGTCGTGCGCTAGCTGTTCCACGATGTGCTTGTCCGCAACGTCGAATCCTGCCGGCACTTGGATGAATCTCACCCATGGCGAGGACGGAATGCGCATCGGCTGATTGGCGACCAACGCCAGCGGCACCTGCGATCGCTCAGCGGCACGAAAGAGAATGTCTTTGATCACGCCCGGGCAGGCGTCTGCGTCGACCCAGATTTTCATCAAGCGAAAGATAGATCTCGTTATCGCGCTTTGCCGGCCATGCGCATGGTGTCATCGAGCGGATTGCCGTCACCGTTCATGTCGAGCATAGAGGCAAGGCCGCCGATTTGGCCAGCGCCGCTCGCGCCTGAGCGTCCACCCAGCAATCCACCCAACATGCCACCGAGACCGCCGCCGCTGGATCCGGCCGTCGCCGCCGAGCCGCCGTGCTTAGCCAAGTAGCCGGTGACGACCATCGCCAGCATCGGCAACATTTTCTTCAACACACTCGCATCGAGGCCCGTTTGAGTCGCCGCATTTTGTGCGACTGTTCGGCTGACATCCTTCGAGCCGAAGATCTGTCCAAGCACGTGGTTGCCGCGCTCAGTGTCCGTTGGTTGCGACGAGAGGACGTTGTCGAGCAGTCCGCCCCCACCCAGTTGATTGAGCAGACCACCGAGGCCAGCCGTTCCGTCCGGTTGTGCTTGCGTCGTCTTTTTGAGACCGCCGAGGAGGGCGGGTAGCAATGCCGCAGCGCCGCTCGAAGTTTGGGATTCACTCAAGCCGAGTTCCCGTGCCATGGGCTGCAAAGCACCCGCCTGAGCAAGGAGGTCTGTCAGTTGCATCGTCATCTCCCAATCTTTGGCTATGAGGACTGCCGCTGCTGCGCCAGCCCCGAATGAACGCACCGTAGGCGCCATTGCGGTGGATGACTATTGGGGATACCCGTTCTGACACTAGTATCGGCACCTGGCACCGGTATTGGCACATGAAGCGACACTGGCACGTTGTTGCACATTTACCTGCTTTCGACTTCTCGGGCGGGGCCTTGAAAGCGCATTGGACGCGCCTTCATGCGGGCGACTGCGAGCCATTTCCGACGGAGGCCGCACTAGCACAGCGAATCGATGCAGAAAATCCATCGAGCTCCGAAGGTGACATCGTCGAGGCAGTGCAACAAGCCTGGCGAGCATTTCATGCCGGCGATTTTCAGCAAGCTTTCGACGCCGGATCGGCCGCGGGACTGCCGGGTTTTGTCGTTGCGCTGAAGGCTGCGGGTATCTACGCGAGCGAAGTGGAGCGACGGTCGCACGATATCGAGGAGCTGCTATCCGATGCATCGAATCGGGCCAAGGAAGTGACCGAGCTCCTACCGAAGGATCCGAATGCGCACTACCTCCACGCCTTCACCCTGGGGAGATACAGCCAGCGCGTTTCGATTGCGACGGCACTCGCGGAAGGACTTGCCGGCAAGATCGAGAAGAGCCTCGAGGCGACTTTGAAGCTCGAACCCAAGCATGCGGATGCGCATATTGCATTCGGTGTGTATCACTCCGAAATCGTCGGTAAGCTCGGTTCGATTGCCGCCCGGCTCACGTATGGCGCGAGCAGCGAGAAAGCAGTCGAACATTTCAAGAAAGCGCTCAAGCTCGAGCCCCATGCGCCGATCGTAAAAATTGAGTACGCACAAGCGCTACAGCGAGTCGATGCGTCCGCTCACGCCGATGAGATCGAGAAGCTGCTCACCGACGCTGCCGAATGCGAGCCAGCAGATGCGGTGGAGTGGCTCGATCGTGAGCGAGCTAAAAGGCTTCTTAAGCAATGACACCCGATGTCAGCCGTAACCAAACTAGAACAGATGAATATGAGAGATTGCCGGTGAGCCTAACGCCAGATTGGTTCAACGAGCGCGAGAAGCGCAAAGCGCGTCGCGATCGCGAAGGAGTGAGCCTCGAGGAGGCTGAGCGCACCTTGATTCTATACAGCAGCTCCATAAGGCCCGTCGCCACTGAGCTCGCCGAATGGATCTTGCAGAATTGGTCCCAAGAGCAGATCAGCGGCCTGAACGCGGCCCCGCAAGAAATCCTGCGCGAGGTCCAAAAAGACAGCGGACTCCCATAGCTTTCCTGATCGAGCACGTAATCCAGGCCGAGCAGGCACTCTCCGTCATTGCGCGTCGAGCGAGCAGACGCGAACATACGTTCCGACTGAGAACGGTACCGCAGGTGAACGATGGCGCAACGAAGCGTAGGGAAGATTTGGGCGAGTCTGATCATGCCTTCGACTGTGGTTGCAGTCGGGCTCGCGGCATCCATTCTCGTCACCGTCCAAGTCGTGCGGATGTCGACTGCGAAGGATCAGGAGCGTTTCGAGCGCACGATCGCACAGACGCAGGACAGTATTGAGGCCCGTCTCGAAACCTACGTCGCGATGTTGCGTGCGGGCGCGGGCTTCTTCGCTGCAGAAGACCGCCCCATCGATCGCGCGCAATTTCATCGCTTCGCGGAGTCGCTCGACCTTGCGACCCGCTATCCCGGCATTCAGGGCATCGGATTCTCGGCGCGGCTCCATGTCCATTCCACTGCGGAGGCTGAGCAGGAGCTTGCTTCTTATGGGGTGCCGGAACTGTCGGTCACTCCAGCCGGCACTCGCGATGAAATTCATGCCATCGTGCATCTGGAGCCGATGGATCGGCGTAATCAAGCAGCACTGGGCTTCGATATGTACAGCGAGCCGGTGCGGCGTGAGGCCATGCAGCAGGCTCGCGATACGGGCCTGCCGGCCGCATCGAGTCGAGTGCAGTTGGTTCAAGAGATCGATCAGCACGTCCAGCCCGGCTTTCTTATATATGTGCCCGTTTATAGCGGTGGCATCTTGCCTCTCACCGAACGGGAGCGCAGGGAGAAGCTGACAGGTTTCATTTACAGCCCATTTCGTGTCGGCGATCTCATGGGCGGGATCTTCGGCGGCGTACTGCGGCCGCGGGTGGATCTTGCGATTTACGATGGCAAGATCGAACCGGCGAATTTGCTCTTTCGATCTTCCGAGGGCGATTTCTCATCTCGCTTCCAATCGGTGCGCAGCATCGAAGTTGCGGGCCGGCAATGGACGATTCGCTATAACGCCACGCCGCTGTTCGAAGCGGCCTCCAACCGCAGCTTCGCACCTTACGTGCTCCTGGCAGGCTTGCTGGCGACGGCACTGCTGACTCTGTTGAGTTGGCAACAATTGCGGGCAACGCGACGGGCGGACGCTGCGATGAGCAAGCTCGGGCAAACCGCCCGCAAGTTGGAAGTCCTGCACGGGACCGCCGCACAACTCGCAGCGGAGCGCGACCCGGATCGATTGGTTCAGGGCGTCACGGACGCAGGACGAGAATTGTCTGGTGCTGAAATCGGCGCGTTTTTCTACAACGTCGTCGATGCCCACGGGGAAACTTACCAACTGTTCACGCTCTCAGGCGCACCTCGCGAAGCATTCGCTGGTTTGGGTATCCCCCGCAAGACGGAAGTATTCGGGCCGACCTTCAGGGGCGAGGCGATCGTCCGCAGCGGAGATATCACCGCAGATCCTCGCTTTGGCAAGAATCCGCCGCACTCGGGTTTTCCTGCGGGGCATTGGCCAGTGCGTAGTTACTTGGCGGTCCCCGTCATATCGCGCACCGGCGAGGTACTCGGTGGGCTGTTCTTTGGACACTCGTCGCAAAACGTGTTTGACGAAGCGGCCGAGCGGTCGATCGCCGCATTGGCGGGCCATGCCGCTATTGCGATGGACAACGCTCGGCTCTTCAAATCGACCCAGGAGGAGATCGAAGCGCGCCGCAAAATCGAAGAACATCAAAAGCTGCTACTGGACGAATTGAATCACCGGGTGAAGAACAGCCTCGCCGCCGTCATGTCCATTTCCGCGCAGACCTTGCGAACCTCGAACTCCTTGCAGGAGTTCAAGCAGTCATTCGAACGTCGGTTGATTGCGCTGAGCACCACGCACAATTTGCTGTCTCAGACGAGCTGGCAAGGAGTCGATTTGCGCGAATTGGTCGAACGCGAACTGCTGCCGCACGGCGCCGACGAGAAATCTCGGATCGACATCGACGGTCCCAGTGTGTGGTTGGCACCGAATGCGGCGGTGGCGTTGGGCATGGCGGTGCATGAACTTGCCACCAATGCGGCACGTCACGGCTCGCTCAGCGTGCCGGGCGGCAGAGTGAACGTTTCGTGGAATGTGCATGAGAGTTCGAACTCGCGAAACTTGCGATTCGAGTGGCGCGAGTCAGGCGGCCCGGGCGTCGTCGAACCCAAGCGTCGCGGGTTCGGTACGCGGATGATCGAGCGTGGCATCCAGCATGATCTGCAAGGCAACGCCAAGTTCGAATTTGCCCCGGGCGGTGTGATTTGCACGATCGAGGCCAGTTTATTGAACCAAGAAGCGGCCGCATGATTGCTCCCGATTCATCTGCTCTCGCCGGTGTTCGAGTCCTCATCGTCGAGGACGAGAGCCTCGTCTGCATGTGGCTCGAGGATGTCCTAAGCGGATTCGGTTGTCGCGTTGTCGGGCCAGCGTCGCGACTACCGCGCGCTCTCGAATTGGCTACCAGCGAAACGATCGATGCAGCGATTTTGGATATCAACGTCGCGGGCGAGAAGGTCTTTCCGGTCGCGGACGCACTGCACGAACGTCACATCCCGTTCGTTTTCTCCACCGGCTACGGCACGGCGGGATTGCCGGAGCGCTATGCACAGCAAACGGTACTGCAAAAGCCCTATTTCGAATTCAAGCTGCAAGAAGAACTGGAGCGGCTGCTGAATTTGGCTTGACCCGTGGGGCCGGTTCGCCGCATGGACCTGAGTTCGAGTTTCTCTAACTAACAGCTCCAACAATCCAAATTGCCCTAAAGCGTTCAGGCCCAATATAGAAGGTGACGCCGAGTCCGCGTTCGATGGTGAATCGTGCGCATATCGGCTCCACTTTCATTTGGAGATCCGCAATGCCTATGTCGCCCAATATACTCAATGCTGCCCAATGTCGTGCTGCGCGCGCGTTGGTGGAATGGTCCGCTGAGCGATTGTCTCGTGCATCAGGGATCAACCTGCATGTGATTCGCGATTTTGAACTCCGATTTCGCAGACCCGATGACAGCGCACTCAGATGCATTAGAACGGCGCTCGAAAGCGCAGGCGTGGAATTCATACCTGAGAATGGGCATGGTGCCGGAGTTCGCCTGCGCTTCAATTTGCACGAGATTCGTGCCATCAAACGTTGGGAGGCGGAGGGCGGTTTGACCTCCCACAGCGGACTCTATTAGCGAGGATCGATTCCGTGCGAAGCTCGAAACCTGCGCCAGAACTCTCTCGTGTTGCGTCGTGCAACCGACAGCGGCACGATGGCGTCGCTGCGTTCACCTTGACCGGGGGCTATCGTGAATCCCATTCGTACCATCGTCGCAGCGACTGATTTCAGTTTCTCAGCGCATCGAGCCGCACGACGTGCCGGCGTGCTTGCAAAATCCTGCGATGCCGCACTGCACCTGCTGCACATCATCGACACCTCGCCGATCCAAGCGCTGCTGCGACACACTCCAGCATTTGACGTCGAAAAGCCGCTAGCACTCGATGCCGAACGCGCGCTCGATTCGCTCGCTGACGATATACAGGCATTCACAGGGACAGTCAGTGCGCGACTGGTTCGAGAGGGTCGTGTCATCGATGAGATGATTGCCGCGGGCTCCAGTGCCGACCTGATGGTGCTCGGTCCGCGCGGCATTAATCCCCTGCGAGATCTCTTGCTCGGTTCGACGGCGGAACGCATTGCGCGGATGGTCGAACGGCCCATGTTGGTGGTGAAACAGGATCCAGGTATCGCCTACGAGAACGTTCTCGTGCCAGTGGACTTCTCCGACTACTCGTTGCCGGCACTGCAATTCGCGCGTGCGTTGGCACCCGATGCCACTCTGCACATTCTCCATGCGATTCACGGTTCTCTAGAGCGCACGCTCCGCGGCGCAGGCGTGAGCGACGCAGGCGTAGCTTCTTACATCCAGGAATTGCAACGCGAGGCGAACGAGAGCATGGATCAACTCCGTCGCCGCTTGAATGATGAGCACGCCGTGTCGAGCGTTCGCATGGGTGATGCGCGTGTCCTGATTCCGGAATACGCCTCGGCCACCGGGTGCGCGCTCATCGTCATGGGCAAACAGGGTAGGTCGTGGCTATCGGAGCACGTTCTGGGCAGCGTCACTAGACACATCATCGAGCATGCACAGTGCGATGTTGCCGTGGTCCCTCACGAGTAGAACCGCGATTTCACCAGCGCTTAAGCTGTTTCTCGCCCCCGAAGTGGGTTCCGCCGCATGCTTTCCAAAGCAACTGCGAAAATGTTGCGCATTAGGCACGCGACTTGTCCGCGTCTACTGAGACTCTAAAAACGAATGTGACGGCTCCGTCACGAAGACCGCGGAACACAGCACGACGGCTGCGGATTGGGTCAGTGCTTGACGACGCTGGATGCAGGGCATTGCCCACGGCTAAAAGCGCCAGTGCCCATTCGACGAGCGATCCAGACAGGACGTCATGACTAGCACGCTGAATGGAATCATCTCGCATTCGAGCCAGGAGACAGTGTGGGCACGTCATCGATTACCTATCGGGAACCGATCCATCCGCTTCATGCGATTTTTCTCGCGTTTCCACTGCCGCTGTTTCTGACGGCCTGGCTCAGCGACCTCGCATACGTTCGAAGTTTCGAGGTTCAGTGGCTCAATTTTGCAATGTGGACCCTCATCGGTGCGCTCGTGTTCGGCGGTCTGGCACTGCTTTGGTCACTCATCGATCTGCTCCGTTCGCGATCTGACTTCAAGCGGCCCAGAGCTATTTATTTCGCCTTGTTGCTGCTGGCGTTTGTGCTCGGGCTGGTCGACGAGCTGATTCACGCAAAGGATGCATTTGCGACGATGCCGGCGGGTTTGTACATGTCGTTTATCGTCACGCTCCTCGCGCTCGTTGCATCTTGGATGGGCTATTCCGGTTTCCGTAGTGTTGAGGTGAAGTGATGCGCGTCATCTTCTTGGGCCTCATCGCAATCGCAGTGTCCGCATGCGGCAAATCGGCTGGACCGGAGCAGTACGGCGCCGACCCCCAGATGCCAGAGCCGCAACGAGGGTTGTTGCCGAAGATGGAGATCTCGCGTCCGGCTGCATGGGGCAACGAGCGTCCCAAGGTGCCGGAGGGCTATCGAATCGCTGCCATCGCCACGGACCTGAAAATTCCGCGGCAGAGTTTGATCTTGCCGAATGGCGATATTCTCGTCGCCGAAGGATCGGGCGGTACCGAAAAGCCGTTGCGACCGAAAGACTTCGTTGCCGGCTACATCAAATCGCTGGGCAAAAGCAAAGTTAAAGGCGGTAATCGGCTCACGCTCCTGCGCGACAGTGACGGCGATGGCTCCTACGAAACACGGACAGTCTTCGCGGAAGGGCTCAACGCACCATACGGATTGGCTCTAATCGGCAGCGCGCTCTACGTTGCGAATCAGGATTCGGTTGTGCGATTCGATTACAGCGAAGGGCAAACGCAAGCCAGTGGCCCGCCGACGCTAGTGACCGAGCTGCCATCTAGGGTCAATCATCATTGGACCAAAGCGATGACCGCGAGCGCCGATGGTCGCATGTTGTATGTCGGCATCGGCTCCAACAGCAACATCACCGAGCGCGGCATGGACGTCGAGTACGAACGCGCGCGCATCTGGCAGATCGATGCTCAGACTGGGATGCACAAGACTTTCGCCACAGGTCTGCGCAATCCAACTGCGCTCGCGATTCGGCCGGGCACAGATGAGCTGTGGGCCGTCGCGAACGAACGCGATGAAATTGGGCCGAACCTGGTGCCTGACTATTTGACCAACGTGCATGAGGGCGCGTTCTACGGCTGGCCGTACAGTTACTGGGGTCAGAATGTCGATCCGCGTGCGCAACCGCAGGATCCGAAGAAGGTCGCATCTGCAATCAAACCCGACTACAGCTTGGGTTCGCACGTGGCCGCACTCGGAGTGGCTTTTTCCACGCCAATGATGGGCGGACAATTCACCGAAGGCGCATTCGTCGGCGAACATGGAAGCTGGAATCGAAAAGACGTCGTTGGATTCAAAGTCGTATTCGTTCCATTTCATGACGGCAAACCTGCAGGTGACCCGGTCGACTTCGTGTCTGGCTTCCTGGATGGACACGGCAAGACGCGTGGTCGTCCGGTGGGCGTCACCGTTGATCCGAAAGGCGCGCTGATCGTTTGCGACGATGTAGGCAACACGGTTTGGAGAGTCACGCCGACCGCACCTGTGCAGAGCGCTGGGGTAGGGCCGGCTCCTCAATAAGATTCTGTCGTCAACGCCGCCGAATCCACGCTCGCGCAAGAACGCCCCTCCGTAGAGGGGCGTTCGTCTATGGGTCTCTAGCCACGAGACCGTGCTCAGGACTCACCGACCGAGATAGTTCATGAGCCAAGTCATGGCCGGTCGCGGTGTGCCGTTGCTTTGAATCAGGCCGCTACCGTTCACCCATGTAGATCCCACCACATATCCCCACAGAGTAATTCCCGCCACGGACGGATGGTTATAGAAAAGAGGGAACTGGGCTTGCATGATTTGCAGCTGCTCCTGATCGTTCGTCCGAGCAACGTCGTACTCCGTGATATAGATCGGCAGGCCCAACGCGGCCACCTGATTGAGCTTGCTCTGGATGCTGCTCAGTGACTGGCCTTCCAAGCCGTGAGCCTGAGCACCGATCGCATCCACCACGCCAGCGTTGATGGCCGGTGTTGCCATCTGAATGAACTTATCCGTGTCCCAACTCAGTACGTTGTAATCATTCAGTATCAGAACGGCGTTCGGGCAGTACTGCCGCGCGAGTTGGAAGGAACGAATAATCCAATTGCTACCGAATGCATTTTGCGCATAGGCGGCAGGCGCGTGGCCGGGCGTGGCCTCATTGACGACGTCGATCATCGCCGTGTTCGGGTAGCGCGCGCAGAAATCGCGAATCCATTCTTCGATCTCCGCCGCTTGCTCGGATGCACTTAGAGAGTTGATCCAGCTCGGCGCCTGATTGCCCCAAACGAAGGTGTGCTGCTTGAACGGAATGTGATGCTCCATCGCGTAGTTGTACGCTCGATCCAAGCCGCTCCAGTTGTACACGTCGCGTGTAGCCTCCACCGTTCCCCACTTACCTTCGTTTTCCGGCGTGATCTGGTCCCAATACTGAACGAAGTCGGATCGGACATTGCCATTGGTGGTGATGTTGCCGACGAAAAATGCGGGGAGAGGCCCGCCGCCGTCGTTACCGCCGCCGGTCACATTCCCGAACCCAATCACGCCGTTGCAGTGCATCCATTCGCTGTAACCGCCTCCACCACAACTGCCGTTGGCATAAAGCCCGGTGTTGTAGCTTTGATTCTCCGCCTGACGCGTTTCACCGTTGACGACGATGTAGTCCACGTCGACGTCGCGACCGCTTGCATCGTTGGTGAATGCGACGGTAATTGCGCCATTGAGGTTGGTCGACGCACTGTAGTCCTGGAAGCTGGTCGTCAACGACCAGGTGGCGACATCGGTGTTGTCGATACGCAAACTGATGGATTCACCGCCTGCCGTGCCGCGCGCGCGCACGACGATCGAGTTGGCCGAGTTGGCGACTTGTCCGTACGCAATCGCGCCGTTGCAATGCATCCATTCGCTGTATCCGCCGCCGCCGCAACGTCCATTCGCGTACAAGCCGGTGTTGGAGCTTTGATTCTCCGACTGGCGGGTCTCGCCGTTGACGACGATGTAGTCGACTGCGACATCACGCGAAGCGCCATCATCGTTGGTGAAGGCGACGGTAACGTCGCCGCTGAGATTCGTCGATGCGCTGTAGCTCTGGAAGCTGGTGCTCAGCGTCCACGTCGCCACATTGGTGCTGCCGACGCGCAGCGTAATCGACTCGCTGCCGGTCGTGCCCCGCGCGCGCACGACGATTGTGCTCGAGCCATCCTGTGCGTTCGCTGTCGTCACGATCGCTGAAGCCGCTAACGCTGCCAGCGCCACCACTCCAACTGCCAAAAGTCTTACTGAGCTTAGGGCCCTGTTGAGATATCTACCCGGACTGCCTGCTTTTGAGATTTCCATCGATGGTGCCTCCGTTGTCGAAATGACCGCTGACAAAACCGATTCCGTTCAGCGGTAAGAAGGAATCTGCATTTCATCGCAGATTCCGGACATCCCAGCGGCATACCGGCGCCGCCGGAAAGCTTCAATCATTCACCCAGAGTCCATTCACCCTGAGTCGCGGGGTCTCGTGCACAGTCACACCTGCACCTGATTCGTGCAGGAATGCTAACGCCAATACTCAGACTAATACAGATCGATTTGGAATGAGATGCGGGGCGTTGACATAGCATCAGCGCAAGTGCGGAGGCGGCGGTACGAATTCGAACTCGCACTCAAGTCACTAAATCGATCACATTGGTGTAAATGCAATCATCATCGATCGTTACGGCTGTCTTGCGCTCGAGCCGTTGAGTAGCTTTTGCATGCAGGCCTCACCATATTGTCGTGATGCTAAGTGGGCGAGCGCCAGTACTGTTGGGCTCGCGCCAGCTCTCCCGCATGGAATGCCGGCGCCTCCGATTCGATGCCGTTGAACCTGCCAAGCGCCGTGGCACATTCAAAGAATCCACGGCCCGGCAAGTAGGGAGGCCGCTTACTCACGACTAATGCAGCAATGAACGGACGGCCCGCGGCTGCATCTTCCCGCATGAGTTCTTCCAGTATGGTTGTGAGTTGGTGAATCGTGTTCGGCGGCTGGAACTGCAACAGGCTCGCTAACGATTGGTAGGTGATCGTGCTGGACTGCGCGGCAATGGCTTGCAGGCAGGTCCTCACCGACTTGGCGTCGGTCTTATGGGTATGTGTCATTGAACACTCATCGAAGGGCGCATATCTCATTGTACTTCCGCCGCAGAACCAAGGCCGATGCACGGAGCACATCGATTGGGAGGATCGCGATTTCGTTCGCGTTCGCTCGGGTGACATGTCAATCTGGATGCACTATGAAACTTACTCCGCTGAGACGCTGTCTTTCCGCCATCGCAGTGCTGTTGGTCTTTCATACGTCGGCTATGGCTGCTTCCCCAGATGAGATCTCAGACATTCGCAATCAGCTCCGCGCGTTGAGCGAGCGTGTCGACCGGCTCGAACGCGAAAACGAGTCGTTGAAGGCACAGAACGCCGCCTTGCAAGCGAAGGACGAATCGAAATCCGAATCCAAGTCTGGATCGGCACAGCCCGCCGAGCAGGCGAGTGACGCCAAAGCGGCGAGTTGGACCGAGCGAGTCGAGCTCAGCTCCGATCTGCGCTATAGGCACGAGCTGACCAGCGATGACACGCTGAACTCATCCGGTGTGCGCACAGCAGATCGCGAACGCGACCGCATTCGTGCACGCTTGAGCGCCAAATTCAAAGCCACGGACGACGTGAGCATCGGAATTGGTTTCGCCACGGGCGAGGGCGGCGATCCGCGGTCTACGAATCAAACGCTCGGCGATGTGTTTTCCCGTAAGACCTTGGATTTGGATTTGGCGTACGTCGACTGGGCGTTCGCGGATTGGGGCCATGTCATCGGCGGCAAGATGAAGCAGCCGTTCTTCAAACCAGGGCAGAGTCTGTTCTGGGACGGGGACATCACGCCGGAAGGGGTAGCGCTGACATTCAAACGCGGCATCATGTTCGGCACCGCGTACGGATTCTGGTTGAATGAATTCTCGGGTCCAGAGAACACCCGCACTTCAGACACAATGTTGTATGGCGGGCAAGTGGGTGCACGCTTACCGCTTGGCGAGTCGAATTTGGTCGTTGCAGTTCACTACTACGATCTCAGCGCGGGGCAGGGCCGTGCGCCGTTCTACAACAACAATCCGAGCGGCAACACAACGCTCGTCTCGGGCAACCCAGGGGTGCCGGTGTTGCTGTACGACTATCGCGTCATCGATCTCTCGGGGGAATTCAACTTCCATTTGGGCCGCTTTCCGATGCAGGTCTGGGCCGACCTCGCACAGAATCAGGACCCGAATGATTTGAATGAGGCGTGGGCGTTAGGCGCAGAGTTCGGCGACGGCAAGAATGCCGGCACGTGGAGCCTAGGGGCGGAGTATCAAAAGGTGGAGAAGGATGCGCTGTTCGCTCAGTTCATTGATGCTGACCTCGGCGGCGGTCAAACCGATTCCGGCGGCTGGATCCTGCGAGCCGCATATGCTCCACATAAGAATGTAACCTTGAACGCGACGTACCTGATCAACAAGCACAACATGGACGTACCCAACGCGCTCGGTCAGCGTGATGTCGACTTCGATCGGCTCGAGTTGGATCTCAATACGAAGTTCTGAGGTGATCCGCTTAGTGATCGCGCGATGGTTCGATACCGAAAGAGATGCCGGGCAGGAAGGGCAGGCAATTTAGCGGGGCAGTGCGTACGTCTGTCTTGCCATAGAGCAAGACAGATCGCGATGCAGAACGTCCAAAGTGGTTGGAGCTTCGTGGTGTTTGCCTGTGATCTTGATTCCACGCCTGTTCGTGTTTCAATGCGCCATCCGCACCAACGAACACGAACTATGAAGGACACGGCTCAACTCTATTGGCGCAATGACAAGTTGCCTTTCCTCGAACTGCGCAGCACTTACGGCAGTCGCCAGTCCTACAAACCGCACTTTCATCCGACACTCTCTTTTGGTGCAGTCATCGCCGGGAAGACTCGCGCGAACTGTAGCGGTCGAGAGTTCGTGCTCGGTGAGGGCGACTTGGTGCTCATCGCGCCTCATGTGGTGCATTCCTGCAATCCGATCGCGGGAGAAGCGCGCAGCTATCACATGCTCTACTTGAATACGGCTTGGTGTGTCGAGAACGTCGCCGCCCTGCAAGTCTCATCGTTCGTGAACGGAAGTTGCGTACTCCGCAGCCCAGGGTTGTTTGCTAACTATCTCGAGTTCGTCGCCGCCCTTCCCGATCTAAATACATCGGATGCGACGAGGGGAGTGCAGCATTTGTTGGAGTCGGCTGCAGAAGGTGCTGTTCCGTCGGCCCCTTCGATGGAAAACGAGCCGCTAGCGGAGCGAATCAAACAAGCTCTCCTGGACAACATAACGGCACGGATCACCCTGGATGAACTGGCAATTGAATTCGGCTGCCGGAAGGAAACACTGATCCGCGTGTTCCGACGCGCGTTCCACACCACGCCGTACGCCTTCTTAAACAACGTGCGCGTGGAGCAAGCCAAGCAGCGGTTGAAGCTTGGGGAAGACATTGCAGATGTCGCTGCGGACTTGGGATTCAGTGATCAAGCACAGCTACATCGCACGTTCGTGAACTATACGGCCTCAACGCCGGGCCAATACCGCCGCGCGCGCTCGGCAGCGACGATCAATTTTCGACAATAGCTGCAATCCGCGTCTCGATAGTCTATGACCTTTTTTCGGAGGGTCGCCGTGACGCACTATCATTTGGCGCAGATCAACATTGCTAAGGCTCTAGCCGATCTCGATTCGCCACACATGGCGGGATTTCGCTCACGGCTCAACGAAATCAACATGCTGGCCGACAATGCCAAGGGCTTTGTCTGGCGTCTTCAATCCGATGCTGGCGATGCAACGTCTATCCACGTATTTGAGGATCCGCGGATTTACATCAACTTGAGCGTTTGGGAGACGCCCGAGGATCTGAAGAACTTCGTTTATCGGAGTCTGCACGTCGAGTTGATCCGCGACCGCGAGGCTTTGTTCAGCCGATTGCCGCAACAACATCAAGCGGCGTGGTGGGTGCCAGCGGGTCATCGTCCTTCGGCAGAAGAAGGACGAGATCGTCTCCTGACCTTGCGTGCGCGAGGACCCAGTGCAGTGGCATTCACGCTGGCGCGGCCGTTTCCTCGGCCGAGCGACTCGGCCTCGAGGAAGCTCACAGATTCGGTGATGTAACTTGCCTCGGAGAATCTGGAGACGACTCGCTGTTGACCCCGAAATCAGCGCGATGCGACGATCAATGCATCCAATCTTCGGATGTGCCGAGATCGTAATGAATAGCAAAAAAACCGCGCAGACCTGCGCTGCACTGCTGGCTACTTGCATCCTCTGCACATCGGCATCTGCCAGGGCCGCAAACGCCATCGATGCTCGCGTCACCGTAGAGGCCGACAAGCCCGGCGCTCGTATCGATCCAAACATCTACGGACAATTCGTCGAGCACCTCGGCCGCGGCGTGTACGAGGGGATCTGGGTCGGTGAGAGCTCATCCATTCCAAATGTGCGAGGCATCCGCAGCGACGTCGTTTCGGCTTTGCGCCGGATACATGTTCCATTGGTGCGCTGGCCGGGCGGTTGTTTCGCCGAGCTCTACCATTGGCGAGACGGAATCGGTCCTCGCGATAAACGTCCACGCAATGTGAACAGCGCGTGGGGCGACGAGCCCGAGACGAACGCGTTCGGCACGCATGAATTCATGGACTTTCTGGATCAGATCGGAGCGAAAGCCTTCATTTCAGTCAATGTCACGACGGGCACAGCCGGCGAAGCGCGGGATTGGCTGCAGTACATGACTGAACCTGCCGATTCGGCGCTTGGATCTCAACGAGCCGCCAACGGACATCCAAAGCCTTATGAAGTGTCCTTCGTCGGCATCGGCAATGAGACCTGGGGCTGTGGCGGCAATATGACCGCAACTCATTACGCAGATGTCTATCGAGCATACGTAAGTGCTCTGCGTGCACCGTCACGTCAGTTGATCGCGTCCGACGCAAACTCCGATGACTATGATTGGACGGCAACACTGCTGGACAAAGCGCTGTATCGACACACTCGTGCCTTCGCCGAGTCGGCCGAACTCGCGTACGTGAGCCGTCAACCGCAGATCGACATGATGTCGATCCATTTCTACACATTCTCTGGGAACGACTGGAGCAAAAAGAGTCCCGCGCTCGGGTTCAGCGCGAGCGAGTGGGCGCAATCGATGCTTCGCACATCACGGACGGACGAAATGATTCAGCGGCACTCTGACATCCTCGATCGCTACGATCCCGAAAAGCGCATCGGGTTGTCCTTCAGTGAGTGGGGTACATGGTGGGCTAAGGAAGAAAAGCCTCGATCCAATCTGTATCAACAGAACACTCTGCGGGATGCGGTCATCGCTGGTCTGACGCTGAATATTTTTCAGAATCGCGCCGATCGGGTACGGATGGCGAATATCGCCCAAATGATCGATGTTCTGCAGTCGATGATCCTGACGCGGGGCAGGCAGATCGTGCTAACGCCTACTTACCACGTGTTCGATCTCTATCAGGTGCACCAGGGCGCAACGCTCTTGCCAGTGCAAATTGCTGCTGACAACTACGTATCCGGTGCGGTGACGCTTCCCGCCATTAGCGTGAGCGCATCTCGCGACGAGCAAGGCCGCATCCACGTGTCCGTGGTGAACTTGGATCCTGATCGTGATGCTTCTATGACACTCGCGCTGAACGGAATAATGGCGAGCAGTGCATCAGCGCGGGTACTGACGGCCGATGCAATGGATGCACACAACGACTTCGATGCGCCTCAGCGTCTCGCGCCGCGTGAACTACAGGGCGTCTCTATTCGAAACGGCAACGTGAAACTGACAATTCCTGCTAAGTCGGTGACTGTGGTCGAGTTGAAAGACTAGCCAGCAGTGACACAAGGACCGCTAGTGCCAACGCCTGCCGGCGCGCCACGAAAGGCAACGCCGGCAGGGGGCACGGGGGATTACTCGAGCGCGGTGACGGTCACCGAATACCCGTGGTGATGGGTTGAGCGTTCAGCAGCGAATGCACCGAGCGAGAGGCTGGCGCTGATGATCACTGCTGAAAGGATCATGCATACGGCGCTCTGAATCTTGCTGGTCACGGCGAACATGGCGATCTCCTTACGAACTCTTCTGCAGCGATAGCCGCGTTATTGCGGGGTTAACGCTAAGACACGGCAAACCCCTTCCGGGTTACACCAAAAACGCAAATACCGGCCAATGACATTCGGTTGCCGGTGAAGAGGATCCAGAGGTTTACCCCCGGCTTCTTGGTGCAAGGCAGCGATGTTGTTCGGGGAGGTCGATGGAGGCTAGGGCGATCGCGGCCACTGGCTTTGCCGATCGAGAAAATTCTGCGTCAGATCTGTCGGAGTCCGTTGGTCTGGTGCGTCCTTGGTACGGCCCCGCAGACAGGCTATGTTCGGCGGGTCTCGGAAGGTGATCGAAACAAAGAGAAGCTCATGATCAAACAGGTTTATATCAATCTCCCCGTCGCCGACCTCGCAAAGTCCCGGGCCTTCTTCGAGGCACTGGGGTTTTCATGCAACCCGGATATGCAGGACGGAAATTGCGCGTGCATTGTCATAAACGAGACGATGTCTGTGATGCTGGCAACGCACTCGAGGTTTCGTGACTTCACGCCAAAAGAAGTTTGCGATACGAGTAAGGCCGTGGAGGTCTTGTTCAACCTCAGTTGTGAGAGCCGAGACGAGGTCGATGCGCTCGTTGCGAAAGCAATCGCTGCGGGTGGCTATACATACGATAAGCCCGAGGACTTTGGCTTCATGTACACGCACAGCTTCGTCGACTTGGACGGTCATGGCTGGGGAGTGATGCACTTCAATGGCGTGCCGCCAAAACAGTGAGCTTTCGACGCGCAGAGCCCGGTACGAGCGATCCTTGCTTCAAAACTCTGAGAAACGTCATTTTCCGACGGTGCGCGAGATCGCCGCGCGCCTCGGATCCTCGATACTGACGACGTAGGCCAGTCCACTCTTACCCGTGCGCAACGCATGGACAATGCGAAATACGCACCTCGCGCAGCACACTACGTCCGGAGTGCTTGCGAACACCCGAGGTCGGCTCGCCCGTGGGCGACTCATGGCCAGTCCGTGATGCTCTGCATCTGGCCCAGCCTCAAGTAGACTTGCGACGCATAGTGCACCGTACCCGCCCAAGCAAGAGACTACGTGCTGAACCGCCTGAGCTTACGAACTATATTTGACCCCAACGGCGCGCCTGGCGGCATCGCCAATGCCCTTCGGTACGGGACTTCGCTCGCGATCATCGGGATTGCGGAAGTGTTGTTCCGCATTGTGTCGTGGCAGATCGAACCGCTGCCGCCCTTCATCATTTTCTATCCCGTCCTTGTAGTTGTCTGCGTCTTCTGCGGACTGGGTCCTGCGCTTCTGGCGCTGGCACTTTGCGGATTGGTCGGAGTGTCGAATGGCGTAGGGGCGCTGGCGCTCGGAATCTTCATCGTCCTGAACTTGGCGATGTTTGCAGTGTTGCGAACGCTCCGTCGCGCACAACACAGCGAAGCGATCGCACATTCGCAGATGCAAGGGCTGTTGGAAAAAACCCAAGCAGAACGTGAGTGGTATTCGCTCGTTTTGAGGAGCATCGCGGAAGAGGTTTACTTTACCGACATTGACGGTCGCTATCGTTACGCGAATCACGCCGTGCTCAATGAATTCGGATATGAGCGTGTCGACGGCGTGCCCGTCACAGACATCCTCGCGCGACTCGAGGTCTACCGAGCAGATGGCTCGCCGCGGCCCATAGAAGAGGCACCGCCCTTGCGTGCTTTGAAGGGTGAGGTCATTGGCGATGAAGAACAAATCGTACGCGTGCCTCGTACGGGCGAGTTTAGATATCGCCAAGTGAGCGCATCACCAGTTCGGGATGCAGGCGGCAATATCATCGGGTCGGTTTCGGTGGTTCGCGATATCACGGAGCGAAAGCGCGCCGAAGAGGCATTGCGCGAAGCGGACCGACGCAAGGACGTGTTCATGTCCACGCTCTCTCACGAGTTGCGCAATCCGCTTGCGCCGATTCGCACGGCGGCGATGGTCATGGAATCGCCACAGGCGGGTCCAGAGGAGATCGAGCGCGCTCGTCGCATTATCGTGCGACAAGTCACCCACATGGCGTCGTTGCTGGATGATTTGCTCGAGGTCTCGCGCTATACGCGCGGAGATCTGGTTCTACGAAAATCACACGTGCCGCTGCAGCAAGTGCTCGCTGGAGCCATAGAAGTGGCGCAACCGCTTCTGCAGGAGAAGGGGCATCAGTTGCGCATCGACGTACCTGAACCATCGCCGGTGATAGAGGCGGATCCACTGCGCCTCACTCAGGTAGTCAGCAACTTGTTGACCAACGCAGCGAAGTACACAAACGCAGGTGGAGAAATCATCCTGGCATGTCGAGCCGACGATCAGGGGCTGAAATTATCCGTTCAGGACAACGGGATCGGTCTTGCGCCGGAGTCTCTCGTTCGCATCTTCGAGATGTTCGTTCAAGTCGAGTCGACACGAGCCCAATTGCAAGGAGGATTGGGAATCGGACTGGCACTCGTCAAAGCGATCGTCGAATTGCACGGAGGACGCGTGGAAGCGCAGAGCGAGGGCCTCAGTCGTGGCAGTACCTTTACCATCAGCCTGCCGTCGAACGTTCTGGTGCGGCACGTGGGCACAGCGAACAAGAAATCACCCACCGGACACTCGCCTGTGTTCCGCATATTGGCTGCGGATGACAACGTCGATGCGTCAAAGTCGTTGGGGATGTTCCTGGAGCTGTCTGGACATCAGGTAACGCTGGCCCAAGACGGGTTGAGTGCGCTGCGCATAGCAGAACAACTTCGGCCGGAGGTCATTGTGCTGGATATCGGGATGCCGGGAATGAATGGCTATGAGGTCGCTCGCGAACTGCGGAAGCAGCCTTGGGCCAAAGATATGTTTCTGATCGCACTAACAGGTTGGGGCCAGGAATCAGATCGCGCCGAGGCAATCGAGGCTGGCTTCGACATTCATTTCACCAAACCGGTGGATCCATCCGAATTGCAAGCGGCATTGCCTCGGCGAGAGGACAAGAAATAGCGCCGCATGGTTGCCTCGGAACCCTCGAGCATCGTTCAGCTTCTCTAACTCGCCTTTGCCAAAGCCTGCCGGCGCGTCATGAAAGACAACGCCGGCAGGGGGCATGCGTTACTGCAGTTCGGTGATCGTCACCGAATAGCCCTGGTGATGCGTTGCACGCTCAGCCGCGAATGCACCGAGCGAGAGGCTGGCACTGATGATGACAGCCGAAAGAATCATGCAAACGACGCTCTGGATTTTGCGGGTCACGGCAAACATGGCGATCTCCTTGGTCTCTCTCTGCGATGTCCGCGTTATTGCGGGGTTGAGCTCAAGACACAGCAGGGGGCCTCCTAGTTACAGCTAAAATGCAGATACCGGCGAACGGCGTTCGGATGCCGGTAGAACTCGCGAACTCGGAATTTAGACGCCAAGTATTGAGCTGGCGGAGCACGATCGGGTTGATGCGCCGCGAGACATCGGAGTTACTGGTGCAAGCAACTGAAGTGGATACATCGGCAGCAGACGCATACGAGGCTTCTCTCGTACCCGGATTAATCGCGCTCTGGGCAGAACTCATCGTATCGGAAGCCAAAATTACCGAAGGCATGAGCATTCTCGACGTCGGGTGTGGCACTGGAATCGTCGCTCGGCATGCGGCACGTCGAAGTGGCTCCGCCGGCAGAGTCGTGGGCATGGATATCGATCAGGGAATGCTTGGAGCCGCGAAGTCCGTATCGATCAAGGAAGGCCTATCGATCGACTATCAGTACGGCTCTGCTTGCGAGCTACCGTTTGACTCCGGTGCGTTCGATGCTCTGTTGTGTTTGCAAGGCCTGCAGTACTTTCCGGATCCGCTGAGGGCCTTGCGTGAATTTCGCCGTGTTCTTAAGCCCCGATCGGTGCTGGCCATCGTCACGTGGAGCGAACTGGAGTCCTGCAAGGGTTGGTGGGCACTGGTGAGTGCCCTTGAACGTCGAGGCATCGACGCAAGTGCCGCCCGCAAACCATTTGCATTGTCCAGCGCTGACGAAATTCGCTCGCTGTGCGCGCGAGCCGGATTCGAAGACATTTCAGTCCATGCGGAGCAAAGAGTTTCGAATTTCCGATCGGCGAATCACTTCGTTGCCGCCATGCTTCAAGGTGCACCGTCGACCAGGCTGGCGCTCGAGCAAGTTCCCAAAGGGGAATGGCCTGATTTCATCTCGGAAGTGGAGGATTTGCTCGCACGGTGGCAAACGGCTTCGGGGCTCGCGTTTCCCACTCAATGCAATGTAGTGACGGCTCGGCGCTAGAACGACACGAAAAATGGGCTTTGCCAAGCTGATATTAGCGGCTAATATTAGCCTATGGGCAGAACCGTACGCACACAGGTCGCGCTGTATCTCGACGATGAATACATCGTGATGCTCGACAAGCTAGCCAAGAAGACGGGGCGGACCAAGCAGGATCTGCTCAGGGAAGCCGTCAATACGTTGCTGGTCGAGTATCGAATGTTCGATCGAAAAAAGCTCAAAGCACCTGCGCATTGACCCGTGTGCGCATCATTCGGGCATCTCGTTTCGAGAACTCGCCTTGCACGACGCCCTTTTCCGATGTGAGCGCGCTAATCCTCTACCACTGCGCGGTGCGATACCGGCGCGCAAGTAGGCGGTCCACAGAAAACGCGCCGGGCCCTTTGATCGCGAGCATCAGCAGCATGAAACCCCACAAATAGTGCTGGCCGATCGCTGCTTCGAAACCTTCTTGAAACAGCACGTGTGCATAGCTGATGACCGCGAGTGCGTTGACGGCGAACAATCCGACAGCACCGAGACGCCCTGCTAACCCAAGAATCACGAGAAGCGGGAAAAACAGTTCACCGAACGAGCCGACCACCGCAGCGACATGAGGTGCGAGCAGCGGGACGCGGTACTCGTCTTCAAACAACGAAAGCGTCTGATCCCACGCAGAGATCTTCAGCCACCCGGAATGCAGAAAGACCCAGCTCACATACAAGCGCGTCGTCAACGCGAACGGGGAGTAAAGCAAGTCCAACCAGCGAGAGGTTGATTGCAACGCCGTCACAAATGCTGGAGCACTGCGATTCGCGTGGAAATTCGAGTAGCTGGTCGGAGCGGCCTGATTCGCGACGTTCATGTGGCACCTCGTGTTCTCGATAGCCCACTGACCTGAGAGGCGCGAGAAACATTACGCATAACCGAGGGGGTGTTGCCTTCGCGTCCTTATGGTGGGAGCAGGCGGCTCCCGCTGGCGAGCCTTCCGCCGCTCCTATTAATAAGAGAGATAGGCGCTTCTGAGGCGTTCGATGAAACAAATAGCTCGCAGGATCAGCAGCTTACTCGACTATTCACGATGGATGCTTCGCACCAAGAGGGGCAGTCGTCAGGTCGGACTGCACTGCAGTCAGGAAGGACTAACGTCAGGTTAGACGGGAACGCAGACGCAATCCGCCAGACCCGGTTGAGGCTTCTACTGCTTTGTCGACTTTCGAGCGCGAGGTCGCTTATCCATGAACAAGTCAGCCACCACGCCGCGGAGCCAGCGATTGGCCGCGTCATGTTGGAATCGGGAATGCCAGTGCTGGCGAACGACACGAGGCCGAGCCTTGAAGGGCGGCTTCACCAGTTTGATCGCGGCGAGACGCGCCAGACTGGCACCGATCGCATAGGGCACGGTGAAGATGAGATCCGAACGCTCCAGCAGTGTCGGGATCGCCAGAAAGTGTTCGAGTCGAACCGAGATATGCCGTGTAAGTCCTTGTTGTTGCAGCTCTGCTTCTAGGGAATCGTTCATGTGCCCAGCGGGATGCACGACTGCATGCCGGCCTTCGATGAATTGCTTGCGGCTGAGCTCCCCACCGATGGTTGGATGGTCCGCGCGCACGATGCACACGAAGGTATGCGTGAAAAGTCGCTGCTGATAGACCGCTGCACTGCCGAGTTCTGGAAAGAAGCCAATTGCCAAATCCACTTCGCCCTTGCGCAGCGCGGGCTCGAGTTCGGCGGCAGGCAAATTGACCGTTCGCAATTGCATCCTCGGCCCGAGCGTACTGAGCCGCTCCATGATCTGAGGCAAGAACACCAGCTCACCAATGTCCTGCATGTTCAAGGTGATGGCACGTGTTGCAGTCGCGGGGTCGAAGATCGGCTGCTGCAGTAGATCCGCCCGGATCCGGTCAATGACTTCCTCGAGCGGTGCCGCCATCGCTTCTGAGAACGGTGTCGGATGAATGCCTCTGGAGGTGCGTATGAAGAGGGGATCGCCGAAGGTCTTGCGCAGTCGATTCAGCGCAAAACTCGTGGCGGGCTGGCTCATGCCGAGTTGCCGAGCAGCTTGGCTCACGCTTCGCGAACGCAGCAACGCATCGAAGACGACAAGCAGGTTGAGGTCGATATCGGTGATATCCATGTTGCTTATATCTTATATACCGGACCTAGGGGTTTCCAAATAAGCCGTATCCGGGCGAAATCGCTGGCCAGCAGGGACGGAATTCAGAGTCGATAGGTTCTCGGACAGGATTAACAGGATGGTGTCGGCCAGTCAGTTTGCTCCGCCGTCTTCATCCTGTTCATCTTGTAAATCCTGTCTAGAGTCTTTTCCTCGCATCCGGAGCAGAGGCAAAGAAGCTTGGACAGGATGAACAGGATTGACAGGATGATGTGAGCCAATGAGTGAGCTCCGTCGTTCTCATCCTGTTCATCTTGTTAATCCTGTCTACAGTCTTCTCTTCGTATCCGAAAGCAGAGACAGAGAAGCCGGTCAGGCGATCACTATTTAAGGGGATTCATTCGAATGGAAAAGTCTCAGGTCGTACGCGTTGAGCGCGACGGCGAACTCGCGCTTGTCATCGCCCACAACCCACCGGTCAACACCATCACAGCGGAGGTGCGTGCCGGATTGCGATCGGCATTGGATGAGCTGAAGCGCATGTCAGACGTGAAGGGCATTCTGCTGATGTGCGAAGGCAGCACCTTCTTCTCAGGTGCAGATATCGGCGAATTCAACGGCCCGCCAAAGGAAGAGGACTATCGCAATCTCTTCAACGCGTATGAGGCGCTAGACCTCCCCGTCGTTGCAGCAATGCACGGAACTGTACTCGGCGGCGGACTCGAGATCGCCTTGGCCTGTCACTACCGTGTCGCAGCAGCAGGCACGCGTCTCGGATTACCCGAAGTCACGCTCGGCATCATTCCTGGAGCGGGCGGCACACAGCGCATGCCGCGCCTGATCGGTGCGGAGAAAGCCCTCGAACTCATTCTTTCAGCGAGGCCAGTGGATGCGAAGCAAGCTCAACAGCTTGGTTTCATCGACGCGGTGATCGACGGCGATCTGCGAACCGGCGCGATTCGATATCTGCGCGGACTCATCGCCGAAGGCAAGCGTGCCCGACGCACCGGCGAAATGAGCGTCGATCCGAATACGGCGACGGCTGAAGTGTTCGAGCGCATGACGGAGTTGGCTCGCAAGTCGTACCCCAATCGCAATGCTGGACTGGTTGCCGTGGATGCGGTCCGCAAAGCTGCGTATGCGCCGCTCGCGGAAGGACTCGCGTATGAAACCGCGCTCGTCAACGAATGCAAGGTCAGCGTCGAATCCAAAGGCGCTGTGCATGTGTTCTTCGCCGAGCGCGAGACGCGGCGGATTCCAGGCCTGGGTGATGAGATCAAAGCCGCTGCGGTGAAGTCTGCAGGCGTGATCGGTGCCGGCACGATGGGCGGAGGAATCGCGATCTGCTTCGCGAATGCCGGCATTCCAGTGACGTTGATCGATGCGAGCGATGAAGCCTTGCAACGCGGGCTCGCCACGATCGACCGCACATATCAGACGATGGTCGATCGCGGTCGATTGACGGCCGACGACAAAACGCGGCGCATGCAGTTGATTACGCCATCGCTGGACTATCAGGCGCTGCGCGATGCGGACGTCATCGTCGAGGCCGTGTTCGAGAGCATGGAGCTAAAGCAAAAGATCTTTACGCAATTGGACACGGTTGCAAAACCGGGCGCAGTGCTCGCAACCAACACGTCCACGCTCGACATAGAGCGCATCGCTGAGGTGACCAAGCGCCCTGGCGATGTCATCGGGATGCACTTTTTCTCGCCCGCCAATGTGATGCCGCTCCTTGAAGTCGTCCGCACGTCGAAGACTTCGCCGCACACGATTCGCACCGTCATGGATTTAGCGAAGCCGCTGCGCAAGACGCCGGTACTCGCACGCGTGTGCTACGGCTTTATCGGTAATCGCATGATGGAAGGCTACGCGCGCGAAGCCGAACGCATGGTGCTGGAAGGTGCGACGCCGCGCGCCGTCGATAACGCGTTGGAAGAGTGGGGCATGGCGATGGGCATTCTCGCGGTGTTCGACATGGCGGGAATCGATGTCGGCGTGAACGTGCACAAGGCGAACGCCTCCCAATATCCGCCGGATCCGACGTACTACCAAGCAGACTTTGCTTTGCACGAAGCAGGGCGCATGGGACAGAAAAACGGCAAGGGCTACTATCGATACGAGAAGGGCAATCGCGCGCGATTCGACGATCCTGAAGCGATCGAGATTCTGCGCCAGCGCGCCAAAACATTGAACGTTCCGCAACGAACGCACAGCAAAGAAGAGATCGTCGAACGCTGCGTGTACCCGTTGTTGAACGAAGGCTTCCGCATTCTCGGCGAACGGATTGCGCTGCGAGCGTCGGACATCGATGTCGTGTGGACGTCGGGCTATGGATTCCCTCGTTATCGCGGCGGACCGATGTTCTATGCCGAAACGATTGGCCTCAAGACGTTGTTGGCTGGAATGAAGAAGTACGGCGCGCTCTTGGGCCCGATGCATTGGCAGCCGGCACCGCTGTTGGTTGAACTCGTCGAACGCGACATGACCATTGCACAATGGGAGCAGTCCGTTAAGGGAGCGCAACCATGAAACTGAGCGAACTGATCGCCATCGACGTACACACCCACGCGGAAGTGTCGTGCCGTCAGGAGCCGGATGAAGCGTGGAAGCCTTTCGAAGAGGCGTCCGCAAAATACTTCAAATCAGGCAAGCGTCCGACGATCGCCGAAACGATTGCCTACTACCGCGAGCGGAAGATCGGGCTCGTGATGTTCACCGTCGATTCCGAATTCGAGATCGGTGCACGGCGGATCCCGAACGAAGAGGTCGCCGATGCGGCGCGCGAGAACGCCGACATCATGATGGCTTTTGCGAGTATCGATCCGCACAAAGGCAAGATGGGCGTGCGAGAAGCCCGACGGCTGATCAAGGATGGCGTGATTCGCGGCTTCAAGTTTCATCCGACGCTGCAGGGCTTCTTTCCGAACGACCGCATCGCGTATCAGCTCTACGAAGTCATCGCCGAGCACAAACTGCCGGCGATCTTTCACAGCGGACACTCGGGCATGGGCACGGGCTTGCCGGGCGGCGGCGGATTGCGCCTGAAGTATTCCAATCCCATCCACTTGGATGACGTGGCTGCGGATTTTCCAGATATGAAGATCATCATCGCGCATCCGTCATGGCCTTGGCAGGATGAAGCGCTCTCGGTGTGTTTGCACAAGCCGAACGTCTACATCGATTTGTCAGGTTGGTCGCCCAAGTACTTCCCGCCGCAGTTGGTGCAATACGCAAACACGCAGTTGAAAACCAAAATGCTGTTCGGATCCGACTATCCCTTGATCACGCCGGATCGTTGGATCAAAGATTTCAAAGAAGCGGGTTTCAAACCAGAAGTGCACGATCTCATTCTCAAGCAGAATGCGATTCGCGCGCTCGGCCTCACGGAGGCATAAGGATGCCGAACGCATCCACGACGTGGACACCGGATCCCTTCAGCACGGCATTCGAGTATCGCGACGACGGCTCGATGCTGTTAAAGCCCCTCGGAAAAATGCAGCCCTATCCAGGGAGAGTGATGGATTGGCTGGAGCAGGGCGCTGCTCAGTATCCGGATCGAGTGCTAGTCGCGCGTCGCGACAAGCAAGGGCACTGGCGAACTGTTTCCTACGCTCAAATGCTGCCACGCGTGCGGAGAATCGCAGCGGGTTTGCACAAGCGCGGGCTCAACGCAGAGCGGCCGATACTGATCCTCTCGGGCAACAGCATCGAACACATGATGCTGAAGTTCGGTGCGATGTGGGCGGGCATTCCGTATTGCTCTGTCTCGCCCGCGTACTCGCAAGTTTCCGGCGAACTGGCCAAGCTGCGTTACGTCTTTTCCTTGCTCACGCCCGGCCTTATCGCGGCTTTCGATACACCACAATTCAAGAGAGCACTGGCCGTCGCCGGCAGCGATGTCGAAATCGTCGGCGATGCAGACGTCGAAGGTCGCTCGATGATCTCGCTCGAAGCGCTCGAGGCCGAGCCATCGAAGACCCTCGACGACCAGCACGCGACGACCGGGCTCGACACGATCGTCAAGTTCTTGCTCACGTCCGGTTCGACCGGTCAACCGAAGGCGGTCATCACGACGAATCGAATGTTGTGCAGCAATGCGGTCATGTTGCGCCAGCCGATGCCGTTCGTGATCGACGAGCTGCCGATATTGGTTGATTGGCTGCCGTGGAATCACACGTTCGGCGGCAGCCACAACATCGGCTTGGTCTTGAGCAATGGCGGAACGCTCTACATCGATGACGGCAAGCCGACGCCAGCGGGTATTGCCGCGACGCTGGCAAACTTGCGCGAGATTTCACCGACCGTCTACTTCAACGTGCCGAAGGGATTCGAAATGATCGCGCAGCAACTGCATAGCGATCAGCTCTTGCGTCGCACGTTTTATCGCGACTTGCGTGCATGCTTTTTCGCCGGCGCATCGCTTGCTCAACACACTTGGGATCTGCTCGACAACGCTTCACTTGCCGAACGCGGATTGCGCACGCCGATTTTGTCCGGCCTTGGCGCAACGGAGACCGGACCTTCGGTCACATTCACCACGCCAGCGATGGGGCGCAGCGGAGTCATCGGACTGCCTGCCTCAGGCACGCTCGTGAAGTTGGCGCCCGTCGCCGAGAAGCTCGAGATACGCGTCAAGAGCCCGAGCGTCACGCCGGGATATTGGCGCCAGCCGGATCTCACGGCGCAGTCATTCGACGAGGAAGGTTTCTATCGATTGGGCGATGCGGTGCGGCTCATCGATCCCACCGATCCAACGCGAGGCTTGAAGTTCGACGGCCGCATCGGTGAGGACTTCAAGCTCGCCAATGGAACGTGGGTGAGTGTGGGTCCGCTGCGTGCCGATCTGATTCATGCATTGGCGCCGATCGCACAGGATGTCGTGATCGCGGGTCTAGATGCGGACTACGTGGCGGTTATCGTTATTCCTGACGTTGCAGCATGCGCCAATTTGCTGGGCATCCAATCGAGGACGCACGCGGATCTCGCGATCAATACGGCGCTCATCGAACATCTGCGTCAGCGGTTGCAAGAACACGCCCGAGCGAATCCATCGAGCACGCGTTGCGTTCGTCGCGCCTTGCTGTTGCCCTCGCCGCCATCGCTAGATCATGGCGAGATCACCGACAAGGGATCGATCAACCAACGCGCGGTGCTCCATCATCGTGCCGAATGCGTCGCCCAACTGTATGCGGCGACGCGGCTGCCGCACATTGCAGAGATCGAGTTGAGCGCATGAGCGGCGTGCCGGCAACGGTGAGCGCAAAGGTTCGCAGACGGATATTGCTGCCCATCGTTGTGCTGATCGTATTGAGTTCGCTGGATCGAGTGAACATCAGTTTCGCAGCGCTGCAGATGAATGCCGAGTTGGGAATTGCACCCGAAGCGTACGGACTCGCTGTCGGACTTTTCTTCGTGGGTTACTTGCTCTGTCAGTTTCCGAGCACTTCGATTCTCACACGCATTGGCGCCCGACGCTGGATTGCGGGCAGTGTGATCTTGTGGGGCTGTGTGGCGAGTGCCATGGCATTCGTGCAGAGCGCCGATCACTTATATGTATTGAGATTCTTGCTCGGGTGTGTGGAGTCGGGGTTCGCGCCAGGCGTCGTGTACTACTGCAGCGGCTGGCTGCCGGCACGCTATCGCGCCAACACCATTGCAATCACCATGCTCGCGATTCCGATCTCCGTGATCATCGGAGGGCCGCTCTGCGGATGGCTGATGCACGCACACAATCCGCTCGAGGCCGCGGGTTGGCGCTGGATGTTTTTGATGGAAGGTGCGGCGACAGTCATCGCGGGGACGATTGCGTACTTCTTATTTGTCGATCGACCCTCGGAAGCCTCGTGGCTCTCACAGGCCGAGCGCGACTGGATCGAAGATGAATTGCGACGCGAGGGTCCACCCACCCCGAGACGCGCAGACCGAGGCGCGCTGGTCACGGCTGCAACGGACGGTCGCACCTGGCTCGCAGCAGCAGTGTGGTGTACGACGCTGATCGGCGCCAACGGCCTGATCTTCTGGTTGCCGCAGGTCATCAAGGAATTGTCCTCTTATGGCGATCTCGCTGTGGGTGTGCTGTCTGCGTTGCCTTGGATCGGAATCGCGATCGGCATGATCGCGAACTCGTGGCACTCGGATCTCACACAGGAGCGCTATCGACATGTGGCGTTCGCGCTGCTGCTTGGAACGATCGCTCTCGTGGCCGCATCGATGATTGCGCACGGCGTGTTCGCACTGTTGTTGTTGGTCATCGGTGGTATAGGGCTGGGCGGCGCACAAGGCGTGTTCTGGTCGATTCCGACCACGTTCCTGTCGCGAGCAATCGCCGCGGCTGGCATCACTCTCATCAATTTGATTGGGAATGTGGGCGGGCTCATCGGTCCTTATCTCATCGGATTGATTCGCTCGCACAGCAGTTCATTCTCGGGGCCTGTGTGGTTTGTCGCCGCAGTGATGGCCTCGGGCGCAATCCTCATCTCCTTGCTGCATTCCAGCGAACGGAGGCTTAACCGTGGACAGTAGACGTTTGCGTTACTTCGTGCAGATCGTCGACAGCCGTAGCATCACTCGGGCTGCCGCGGTCACGGGCATTGCACAACCGGCACTCAGCCAGCAATTGGCGGTGCTCGAACAAGAGCTCAAGGTCAAGCTCGTCGATCGTTCTGTGTCCGGCGTTACGCCCACGACAGCGGGGCGCATCCTTTACGCGCGTGCGCAGTCGATCCTGCGCCAATACGACGAACTACGGCGCGCGGTTCATCAAGAGGTGCTGCCGCTGTCGGGCTCAGTAAGCATCGGGATGTCGCCGACGATGATTCCTCGGTTTGCGTTCTCCATCATCGAGAAAGTCTGCACCCAACATCCGGAAATGCACTTGCAGATCCGCGAGGACGGCAGCGCGGCGCTTCATGATTTGCTCACCAGCGGACGCATTGAGTTGTCGATTTCTCCAACGCGACCCGACAACGAGCAGATCGTGGGCTATGAAGTGCTCACCGAGCCCGTGGTCCTCATGTATCCGAGAGGCTGGGATATCGCCCCCAACGCATCTCTTGAAGACTTAGCAGCCCTGCCCTGGATTGTGCCGCGGCGGCCCAATTCGATTCGTTCGATCGTCGATGGTGTGTTCGCCGCCGCGAGTCTGACGCCGTATGTGGTCGTGGAGCTTGATTCGCTACACAACGTAATCGAGACCGTCCGGCGCGGGTTGGGCGTCGGTGCGATGGTGGTGAGCGCGATTCAAGGACATCTCGAAAGCGGCGATCTGCAAACCCGTTCGTTGGGTCCTGTGCCGCCGATGCGTCCGATGTTCCTTGCACATCGACGCTTGCCGGAGCTTTCGCCACCGGCTCAGTTCGTTTTCAACGCGCTGCTTGATCTTGCGGATGTCAAACGCGGCGAGCCGGTGTTGAAGAAGGCGGCGAATTAGAAGAAATACAACGTGATGCGGTGATGGGTGAAGGCGCGTTGCGCGGGAAGGGGTGTTGCTTATCACTGCGCGCGCGATACAGATTAGTTTGAGGTTGGATGGAAAAAGCCGGATCTCCGGCACCACATGTCAGTATTCGATGCGATGCGCCGTTCACGCGCACGGCGCCTTCACTGCATCACTCCATCACTATTCGGATTGCCTCCGCCCTCGGACAGGGAACCGCGAGTTCTGAGCTAGTCACTAGTCACCAGTCACCAGTCACTAGATTGCTCCATCGGCACGCCCTATAGCGCCAGACACAGAGACTATTACCCGGCCGGCGATGTCGCGGCCTAAGATCGCCGCATGCCTAGCACCGAGCATGAGTACGATCCGACGCTGCCGGAAACCTTCGACAGCGCACATGAAGTTTTCGCCGATCTGAGAAATCGCTGTCCGGTCGCGCACAGTAATTCGTTCGATGGCTTTTGGGCGGTCACGCGCTATGAGGACATTCGCGCGATTTTGATGGAGCCGGAGATCTTCATCACGTCGGTCCGCAACGTCGTCCCGGGATCCTCGACGACTGGAAGGCGTCCGCCGTTGCATCTTGATCCGCCGGATCACACGCCATATCGCCGCGCAATCGATCGTGCGCTGGGCGCTGCACGCGTGGCGTCGATCGAACCGGCAACGCGCCGCATCGCCCGCGATTTAATGCGACAGTTGGTTGCACGAGGCGAGGGCGATTTCGTCGAACACTTCTCCGGTCCATTGCCCGTTTACGTCTTCGCAGAATGGATGGGGCTTACCGATGCACAAGCACGCGTGTTGCACGTGACATCGCAAGCGTACGTGAAGGCCTGGGAGTCATTCGATAAGTCAGCCGTCGCCGTTGCGGCAGACAAACTTGCAGCTATGGCGCGTGAAGTGCTCGAGGAGCGCCGGCGTGAACCTCGCGATCCGCTTGCCGACCCAACCAGCTCGTTGCTCGAGGCGCGTGACAACAACGGCGAGCCGTTTCCCGACGTGCTGCTCGCTGGCTGCTTAAGGCAGGTGCTTGTCGTCGGACTCGTCGCGCCACCGATTCTATTAGGCAGCATCGCTGTGCATTTGTCGCGAGATCACCGTTTGCAGCAGCGCCTGCGAACCAATCGAGATCTGATTCCAGATGCCATCGAAGAATTTCTTCGCCTCTATACGCCGTATCGTGGATTCGCACGCAGTGCGAAATGCCCCGTCGAACTCCACGGCCGCAAGATCGAACCGGGCGAGGCCATTGCGCTCGTGTATGCATCCGCGAATCGTGACGAACGCGTCTTTGATTCCCCGAACGAGTTCAGACTCGGCCGCGAAAATATCAAGCAACATCTCGCATTCGGTCGAGGACCGCACGTGTGTGCGGGCATTCCGCTTGCGCGTCAGCAGCTCACGATCGCGCTGGAAGAACTGCTCGAGCAAACCCGGGATTTCCAAGTGTGCGGCGAAATTAAGATGAGCGGCATGCCTGAGCTTGGACCGATCTGCGTTCCGCTGCGACTTGTGCCTGCATGACCAAGGCCAGGTTCACCTTTAGGAACTAGGAAATTGGACAGGATGTACAGTATTGACAGGATGGTCGGAGGTAAAGCTCTGTTCTGGGTTTCACCACCCTGTTCATCTTGTTAATCCTGTCTAGATTTCTTCGCTTTGCGCTGGAGCAGAAATTGAGAGATTAGACAGGATGAACAGGATTGACAGGATGGTCAGATGAGGATCTGTTCTGACTTTCATACATCCCGTTCATCCTGTTAATCCTGTCAAAATTTCTTCGCCTTGTACTGGAGCGGAACCTAAGAGATTGGACAGGATGAACAGGATTGACAGGATCGTCGGAGGAAAGATCTGTTCTGAGTTTCATCATCCTGTTCATCTTGTTAATCCTGTCTAGATTTCTTCGCTTTGCGCTGGAGCGGAAATTGAGAGATTAGACAGGATGAACAGGATTGACAGGATGGTCAGATGAGGATCTGTTCTGACTTTCATACATCCCGTTCATCCTGTTAATCCTGTCAAAATTTCTTCGCCTTGCACGGAGCGCTGCTCGCCCGAAAGCGAGCAGAAGCCTAGTCTCCGATTTAGCCCATAAGCGCTAGCGATCGCCGAGATAGTGGAATGAGACCGGCGGCGAAAGCGGGTACTTGTACTGCGAACTCGTCTGGCTGGAGACGTGAGTCACTCCGGCACGGGACGCCCAAGTCTTCGCATCCGTCGAATTGGTCGCGATCACGAACACACGACGCTGACCGAGATTGCCGAACGCTCTCTTGGCATAGTTGATCTGGTAGGCGGAGTTCACGCTGGGGTGTTCGAGCGTAACGCCATCGACGTACTTTTCACCCGGCGTGCCACGACTGTCGCCGCGATCCCAAACGTTGTTGTTGACGATCAAGAACGTGGGGCGAATCTTGCGGCGCGATGCATCGAGGCGGCGCACGAGATCGACGGCACCGTCGGTCCAAGCATCTTTCTGGCTTTGCGGCCAGCTGTTCCAGTTAGCGAGGGTGCTCCAAAGCCGAGCACCTACCACGTCGAGGAATACGCCATCGACTTTGTTTTCACGCATCAGGTTCTCGACGTACTTCACGACCGCATTGCTCCACGCAGAGCCTTTACGAATGTCGGTCATGTGCATGTTGGCGTAGTTGATTCGGGTTCCATACGAGGGATAAGGCCACAGCGGCACCTTGCCGTAGTCGCCCATGTAGAACGCCTTGTCGAGTGCACAGACCGTGTGGTCCGGTCGTTCAACCGCGTTGAGATACGCCAGGACTTCAGCTCCCTTGGCACGCGCGCTTTGGAAGGCTGCGTCATATCGATTGCAACGTCCGGCAATCAGAGTGCCGGTGGGCTTCGCATAGAGCGATACGTTGGTTGTCTTGCTGAAGGCAATGCCAAGAGGATTGCTGGCGGCGTGAACTTGGGTTCCGATGGAAAAGCCGAGCAATAAGGATCCAGATGCAACGAGTGCACGTAAACGCGACATTAGATTTGTCTCCACGTTCATACCGATCGCGTGTGCGATCGGCCGCTGATATTCCGCCGAGGTCCGCGAATGTTAAGAATGAATTGCGGACTTACGACGCTGTTGGTGGCCGGAGCGATGCGCGTGCCGACGACGATTTCGAGCGATCGTTCGGTGTCGGATTCCGCAGCACTTCAGCGCGAAACGAAACGTAGAGACAAACGTTTCGCTCGACAATTGTCTGCGTTCGCCCACGCTCAGTTGCTCTACAGCGAGTTACGAGAGCGCCTAATGGGAAAGCAGAAAACACCGAGAAATGTAGGGTCTAAAGTGCTTGCAGCGGGCGCCGTACAAGGCGATCTCGACACCTGAATTGGCGATTGTGGTGGGCGGAGATGAAATTGCCAGTTCTAAAGTATCGAGCAGTTCTCGTTTTTCCGAATGAGTGTCTAAGGCATCGGAGTAATGCGCGTCACGATAGGTGATGATGCGCCGATGCGATGGCGCCTCTTTTTGCTTCTAGCAGAATTTCGGTGGGATTCCGAAGACGGGCTGTGGCGATCGGTGGGTGTCCAAAGATCCGATCCGCGCTCTTCGGCGCCGGCCTCCGATGCGATCAGCCGATCGCTCCCAGCACCAACAAGAACATCGTGAAGATCATCAGGACCACGAGACAGACAATGCAAAGTAGAAGAAAGCGCACCCAAGTAGCTGCACGGGACAGCCGATAAGTAGTGCGAAGGTGCTTGTACAAGTGGAGGGGCGGCACCACAGCCAACAGTGGGCCCCAAGCCCACGCAGGGGTTCCCACGTACGCTAACAACGCAACTAACGCTGCGAATAGCGTCATGAAGGTGATCGAGTGCGATACGAAGATCGCATGATCGTAGGCTCGAATATCCCGACGCCAGAAGAAGAGAAGCCACATGAATAGCACGCTCAGCGGGATCAGCAGCCACGAGTACTTGTACGTGGTGGTCTTCAGTTTGTAGATGAGGAGGCTCGGGTTGTGCGCCAACTGTTCGCCGCCGGCATTGAGCCATCCATCCAGTGCACTCCATCCCGTGTTGAACACCAAGCCACGATCTGAAATTGAAATGCCCGACTTGCTCTTGCGCGGCGGTGAGCTTGACCGGGACGCATCTTGGGCAGCGGGGTTCAAATCACCGCGCGCCATGGCTTGCATTACTGTTTGCGACTCCCGCAAGTCCGCGAGCTCGGCTTCGATCTCCTTGCGCGCTTCGGGCGTCAAGTCGGGCTCTTCGAGTGAGTCCTGCAGCGCGTCGATCCTTTTGTCCGTCGCGGCTATCGTATTTCCAATCGACGTCTTCCAGCCTTTTTGAATTCCACTGCCGAGGTGCTCGGAAGAATGTGTCGTCAGCGAGAAGACCGCGAACATTGTGAACACGGCGAATAGAAACAGCGCCATCGGCGAGACGAACTTGGCGCGCTCGCCATCGATGTATCGCCGCGTGAGCTGACCAGGGAAGAAAAACAGCAGCGGCAGCGTGTTCCAAAATCGGCCTTCGAAGTGGAATACGCCGTGAAGAATGTCGTGCCCCAGAGACGAGAGGCTGCGATGGATGTGTGCCGATTGCCCGCATCTTCCGCAGTACGAAGTGGTCAGCACCGAACCGCAATTCAAGCAAGTGTTGGAATGCGTGCCGTGCTGAGTTGGAGACCCAGGACCGTCGACAGCATTCGCAATGATGGCACCCGTGAGAACGTCACCGGCCGATTCGATCTCTCCGCTCATTAATCGACGCCCACCCTGTTGTTGGTCTCCACTAAATGCAGTACGCCCGGCTGGACCGTTGTCGGATCCTGATGGGCTGAACCGCGCGTGATTATGTGGGCTGCCCCTATCCCTTGGGTATCCCGGTGGATATCCCTTGGGTGATATCCCTTGGACACCCAGGTGATATCCCTTGGACACCCAATTATCCCTTGGACACCCAAGGTCCCCCAAACTTCGCACCCGATCTTTGGACACCCATCGACATTCTGTGGGAGGCCGACAGGTAGTTGGCTCCAGACCCCTAAGTAGATGGGTGTCCAAATGAGAAAGTCAGCCGTCCAGATGGAAGACCTAAGTAGGTGGGTGTCCAACTGGCAAAGTGAACTGGGAACCAAATGGGAAAGTGCAGGAGATGGGAACCGGCGCTCCAACGTCACGCCTTTCGTGGTGCCCGAATGCGGAGGAGGGCCACTAAGGCGCATTGTCGACCTGGCGCAGATCGACGGGATTCCTTCTTGCGCGGTCCTGAAGGGCAAAATGAAGCGCCTTTTCACGCGACGTGTCTGTCGGCGGATCCGATGGATCTTGCGCGTAGCGATCCGACGTTAGCGAACGATCACCTCCGTGATGCGACGCGAGGCATCGTCCGCACCGTTCGCTAGCTTCGTGACGTCCCGCCAACGCGTTTCATACATCACATCCGTTAGACCCGCACCTTTGAGAAGCTCGACTACTTGCTCAGCCCGACGCTCGCCGATGTCGGTATGCTCAAGCATGCGCTCGCCATTCGATAACAGCGAGCCGGCGCGATAACCCGTGATGCTGATCTGTTTGGCGCCCGTTTCATGGATCAGCTCCAGAATCTTTTGGAGCGTTTGTGCATGCCGAAACGCCACCATGCCGTCGAACTCGTATTGCAGTTGGAAGGTATGAGGTAGCGTCAATGCAGCAGGTTTGGTGTTGGGGTCGCCGAATGACAATCGTCCTTTGCTTGGGCCGGGCGGACGAGGCGGTTCGAACGTTAGGTTGTAGCGATCTTCCGCGGGCAACATCGTATTGCAGCTGCCATCGAGTTCTTGGATCACTGACAAGGACACGGGTTTCAACACTACGCCGCCGCAGATCCGAGGCTCATCGCTAATCACACCTTCGACGAGTACTCGATGTCCAAGCCAAGGCGGCGTCACCGGCGCGCTCACGTCGGTTTGGATCGTGAGGAAATAGGTTTCGCCTTGATACTCTGCAAGCCAGCACGGCACGGTGCTCGTGTCGCGCACGATCGGGCACGCGACGAAGTTGAGGTGCTTGGGCGGAGGTACGGTCGCACAGGCGGATAGCAAACACGCGAGCAGCGCAAGAGCGATGAACTTCATAGCACGCTCAGGAAATTGACCAGATCATCGCGCTCTTGATCCGTGAGTTGGATGTTGAAGCGGCGATCGTAGAAATCGACGAGTTCACGCAGCGAGGCGGCCGATCCGTTCGAGAAATAAGGCGCGCGCGCAGCAAGCCCGCGGAACTGTTGCATGACAATCGCACCGACGTCGTTGCATTTGCCCGAGATCAACGCGCGTCCCGGGTCCTGCGTGTAAATCACCCGGCCAAGAAATGGATGCGGCGGCACGCTGTCTTTGCAGGTGATTTTGAACAGCGGCAACTCAGGCTTCTTCTCGTTCCATGGATTGAGCGGCTCCTCGCGCGCCCAGGGCAGATTCGTCGTGCCGATGTCCATCCAGCCGTTTGCGATGTCCATGCCCATCATGTGCATGCCATGGCAGGTTGAACACGTGCGCTTCGTTGGATTGCCCAAGCCGACCGTATTCAAATGCATCGCATCTTTGATCCAGAACGTGCGAAACATAAAGATGTCTTGGCCGCGAGCGATCGAACGGCGTGCTTCATCTTGAGCATTACTCGACGGCGGTAAGTGCGGCCACTTATCGCCCATCGGAATCACGTAATTTGTGATGTTGTTGCCGAGGAGACCTTCGCGGCCATTCGCGAGATTGCGAACGCCGAGTCCTGGCGGGCCATCCGGTTCCATGAGATCGCCGGCTGCGTTGTCAGTGACTTGTGCGGCATACACATGGCTTTCGAAATCGACGATGCGCTCGAGTTGTTCGGGCGCTAGGCGGCCGTTGAATTGCAGATGAGTGACGGCTGCTTCGATGGCTTGAGTTTTGAGCGTCGGCTGTCGCGCATCGGCCATGATGTTCATCGGTGAGGGCAAACCTGTTTCAGGATCGCGGGTCGCGGGCAGTCCGTTCTTGCCGATGAACGCGAACACGCCAAAGCCGTGGTGCATGAGGTACTTCGTGTTCGCGACGACGCGCGGCCGACGATACACAGAAATCATGGGATTGGCACTGTGGATCCCGTACTGGGGACTCAAGTTGCAACCCGTCGGGTCGCGTACGACCTCGATCGTAAATTCCGGATCGATGCGAGACCCATCCGCGGCTTTCGGCGGCCAGGGCAAGAAGATGCGAAACAGACCGCGCTCGAGCAGCAGGCTGTGGGACTTAGGATCGTCCGGCGGTAGATCTGGGCAGTTCGCACCATCCACGGCAGCGAAGATTGGATCCTTCCCGTTCGTCTCGTTCCATCGCTGCCGAATTGTCGCGACAGAGAGCGACATCGCATTCGCGGGTTGATGGCAACTCACGCATGCACGTCCGTTCTCGCCCAGCGACGTAAAGAACGGATGTCCTTTCGTCTCCGTGAGACCGGCGGTGTTGAGATAACCGACCTGTCCATGAGTGTTCGGATACGTGATGTAAGGTGGCAGCGGTACCCCTTCATCTGGGGGCCACCAACGAACCGCGGGCGCGCTGCGCGACACCTCTATTGGCGCCTGCTGCGCTTGGCGATTCTGAGCGGGGACATGTCCCGCCACGCCCGCTGACGACGCTCCAGGCGTGTCGGACGCGTTTGCAACCGAAGAGAGCGCGAGCAATGCAACGCATACGAGTCGCGCTCTCATCAAGGAAAGCAGCAAATCAGAACTCGAATTTCGCACGTATGCCGTATTGCCGTGGAGCGCCGTAAATGATGCCACCTTGCGCGCTGCTCGCATCTTGCACCTGCGCCGCGATGTATTCCTTATCGAGTGCGTTCGACATGAACGCTTCCAACCGCAGACGCTCATTCGGCGCCCACATCACACGCACATCGGTGACTGTGTGAGAAGGTACGACCGTTTCCTCGTATCGGAAGGGTGTCGAGAGTTGCTCATCGATGTAAGACGCCTGTACACGAGGTGTCAGTGTGCTGGTGCCGAGATGGAAGGTGTACTCGATACCTGCGGTTGCGGTGAGATCGGGCGCGAAGGGCACTTTCGATCCATCGGGCACGAGTCGATTCGTGTTCGTCTGGGAATCGGTCAGCAGCGCATCATCAGTAAATTTCGAATCGAGGGCACTGATCCCCAAATTGAACCCGAGCCCACCGAAGCGGCCCGTCAGTTCAAGTTCTGCACCCACGATCTTCGCGGGCGCTGCATTCAATGTGTTCGGCAACAAGATCGGCGGCGTGCCTACCGCCGTCAGTGAGCCGAGTTGGATGCCCTTGTATTTCGAATAGAACACATCGCCATTGAAGCGCAAACGTCCGTCGGCCAGCATCGTCTTCCAACCGAGTTCGGCGACGTCGTTGGTTTCCGGATCGTAATCCGGCAGACGCGGATCCAAATTGATTCCCCCGGCCTTGTAGCCGCGGGATACCGTGCCATAGAACATGACATCCTCAGTGAGGAAGAATTTCATACCCAAGCGGCCGGTCGCTTCGCTCGAGTCGAGATCGGTGGTGCACGGGAAGCATCCGGGAGGTGGCGGGCCGGGGATCGCCTTGCGCGTGTATTCCTGTTTGTCTTGCGATCGTCTCACGCCGACGTCCAAGGCCCAGCGATCGGTGAATCGCCAATCCACTTGACCGAACAGCGAAACCGACTCGTTCTTCAGTACCGTATCGATTGTCGAGTTCGACTGCACCATCTCGATGGTGTTGCGATTGTCGCGCCAAACCTGCACCGGACTTTCTTCATCCATGTAGAAGCCGCCGATCACCCATTGCAGTGGGCTATCGCCGCGCGACAACAGGTTCACTTCGGCGACGGTGGTTTGCAGTTCCTGGTGGGTCTTGCCGACACGTCCACGATAGAGGTTCGTATTCGCGCCGTTGGTCGGGAGATTCGCTGGTACAGGCAATGCGCTGGCGGAACGATCGCCATCTGCTTGATCCGTCGTCTCCGCATCGAAGTACGAGCCGAGCACTCGCAATTGCGTATCGGCAGGCAGATCGAAGCGCGCTTCGAGCGAGGCGCGATATCCCTGCTGATCGAGGTAGGAGATGGCGTCCTCTTCGATCGTGAATGGATCGGAGGTGACGAGATCGTTGCGATTCTTGATTGCGTTGTTGTCGGTGTCGCGCTCGAAATACTCATAGCGCAAATCGAACGTCATTCCGTCCTTCGGCATGAAGCGCAGCGCCGCGCGCGCACCGGTGTCCGTCCCACTGCCCGGCTCCGACGCACTGGGGCCAATGTTGTCGGTGTAACTACCGCGTTCATCGAACGCGCCTGAGACACGAATCGCAAGCGTCTCGCCGAGCGGCACATTCAACGCGGCGACCGTGCGATGCCAATCGTAGTTGGCTGCAGTCTGATCGACGTAGCCCGACACCTTCTCGAAATCCGGCGCGGGGGTACGCACGTAGATCGCGCCCCCCGTGGAATTCTGGCCCGTGAGCGTGCCTTGCGGACCGCGAAGGACTTCAATCGTGTCGATGTCGTAGAACGATTGTGCAATGAACTGCTCGTGCGGAATAAACACTCCGTCGATGTAGTAGGCGACACCGGGATTCGATGTTGGGGCCGATTGCGCAATACCGACGCCGCGAATGTTGATGAAGGTCGAACGATTGTAGGTGTTGATCGCGACGCTGGGAGCGGCTTGCTGCAGATCGATAACGTTGCGAATCCCTTGCGAGGCAAGTGCGTTCGCATTTAGCACCGTCGCCGACGCAGGAACGTCTTGCAGGCTCACGACGCGTCGCTCCGCGGTGACGATTACTTCTTCAAGCTGTGTGTCTGCGGTGTCCCGTGCGTATGCCGCTTGGCCGACTGCAGCCGCGACAACGACAGCGATGGAAACGGATGAGCGCAGTACATGCGCGCGCGAAGAAAAATTGAACCCCATGATGCTCCCCCTTAATGCCACCATTGATTCTAGGAATCAGTACACGTTCGGAGGAAACACGGAATTCGTCTGCCGGTATAAGGCGAACCGATACCTAACGCGCGGCGCTGCTCGACTGAGATATAGCGAGAATCGCAGCGCGTTCTTCAGCAGAAAAACCGAGTGACGCGAGCACCTCATCGGAGTGTTGGCCATGAGTAGGCGGCGGGCCATTCACACCGGGACCATCTTCGCTCATCAAGAATCCCGCGTTCACGATCGCAACCTCGCTGCGCTGAACATCTTTGCGCTGGGCGAGACCTGGAATAGTCAGATCGATCTTCAACTGGCGTTCCTCGAGCGCGGGCAACGCCACTGCTTCCGCGACATCTCGGACCATCCCGCACGGCAAACCGGCCGCGCTCAAACGGCGCTCCCATTCCTCGGCGGGCGCCTGCATAAAGATCGCGGCAAGCTCATCGTGCATTGCTGACGAATGTTTGCGACGTAGATCAGGCGTAGCAAAGCGCGGATCGAACAACCAGTGCTCGCATTTGAGCGCCTTCGCAAGCGCTTCGAACTGCGACTGCTGCACGACGCCGAGCGAAATCGAACGTCCGTCCGCAGCCGTGAACAAAGCAGAAGTCGGTTGACCGCTGTAGCCGACATTGCCAGTTCGTTCGGGCTGCTGCCCCGTGACGAGATAGGGCACGACGGCCGAGGTCATGAACGCAATGCTCGCATCGAACATCGCAACGTCGATGAATTCGCCGCGGTTCTGGCGCTCACGGCGCAAGAGCGCTGCGAGGATCGCAAACGCCGCGGTTTGGCCGGTCAGTGTATCGACGACGGGGAATCCCACACGCGAAGGTTCGTCGTCGGTCGTACCGCTGAGTGTCATCATGCCGCTCGTTGCTTGCACGATGTTATCGATCGCCGCCCAATCGCGGCGCGGACCGCTCTGACCGTACCCGGAGATGGAGCAATAGACGATGCGCGGTTGGACAGCGCGAACCGACTCGTAGTCGAGGCCCAGTCGTTGCATGACGCCGGGACGAAAGTTTTCGACGAGCACGTCGCAGGTTTCGATCAGGCGGCGAGCTGCAGCGAGTGCTGGCGGATGTTTCAAATCCAGCGCAATGGATTTCTTGCCGGCATTCACGCCGATGAAGGCGGGAGCCATGCCGTCGTAACGGCGATCGCTGCCGTAGTAGCGCATGGCATCGCCGCGACCCGGCGCTTCGATCTTGATGACTTCGGCACCGAGCAGATTCAGCAAATGAGTTGCATACGGCCCCGCCATGACATGGCTGAAGTCGGCAACCCGGATTCCTTCAAGAGGGCGACTCATTCTCTTCCTTAGCGCAAGTGGGGATCTCGCCGGCCGCGATGTGCGGCGCCAATTCGCGAGCTCGTTTGAATGTGGGCAGGCCGTCGATGTCGAATCGACTCAAAGACCGAGCGCGAGATTCGCCATCGTGAATGTAGAGTGCTTCGAAGCGTGCTCGCTCGGCGGGCGAGATATCCAAGAACGTCACGCCCTGTTTGCGACCCGCGATGTAGCCCGCTTCATTCGCCGCGACGAGATCGGAGGCAAGCGCGTGCTCCCAAACGGCGGTGCTGCGGGAAAGCAAATCGCGTAACCAAGGTTCGAGTTCATGCCAGCGCCGCATCCCCATCGCACGGGCCGCATAGGCGCCTCGTGGAATTTCCATCTCGGTGAAGTACTTCGCGACCTCGCCGAAATGTAGAGACTTGAGCGTATCCGCAGGCGCAACGACACCGTCTATGACGCCTTTCGATAGAGCCGAGTAGACCTCGCCCATCGGCATATCGACGGGATCGGCACCGAGATCTTTGAGAACGGCAAGCAATTCCGACGGCGCTCGCAGCCGCAAGCCTTTCAAATCGTCGAGCGTGCGCACCGGCCGATCGCGTGTGACGAAACCGGGCAGATTGCCACCTTGGACGGCGAGCACTTTGAGATCGTGGAGTTCGCGTCCGAATTGCGGATCGAATGCGACGAGGCAGCGATACAGGCGCGTCTGCTGCTCGTACGTTTTAAGTCCTGCGTAAAAGCCCGCTTGGGTACGCTGCAGGTGCGCGCCACCTCGCGCGTAGATTGGCGTGATCAAGCCGATGTCGGCGACGCCATGCCGCAGTTCGATCAGTGAATGCTCGGAGGACAACAGCGATCCGGACCAATACGCTTGGATGCGCACGCGACCGCCGGATTCTTTTTCGACCCACTTCATCCACTGCAAATCGGCGCGACTGAACGGATGCGTCGGCGAATACGGGCTCGCATACGTCAGAACGGTGACCGAGCTCGGCGCATCGTGAGCGCAAGCGCTCAACGCGATGAGCACGAGCGCGGCCAAGAGCCGAGTCACAGAAGGCCTCCTGCACGCAAGAAGTCCGCGACGTGTTCGACCATGCGCTCGTGACTCCAATCCGCTGCGTCGACCATATCCGCCGACAGCATCAGCGTTGGAACCCCTGCGGCTTCGAGCGCTAAGCGCGTGAGGTTCGTGCCGGATTGTGACAGACGATTGCCAGGGGGCACGAGCATGACCGCAGCATTGATGCCGCATCGTTGCGCTTCACTCACCATCCATTCGTTCATCCACGGCGGCAGATGCAGCACTTCATTCATTGAGCAGATGCGGCTGGCAAGCGCGTGGAGCGGCCGACCGTGAATCTCGCGAATGTATTGCGGACCCGCAAACGGCATGTACATCGACCACACGAACGCCGCGCCGTAGCGATCCTCCAGAGCGCTATAGAAGCCGGGGTCGTGCCACAGTCCCGCGCCGATCCACATCAGACGCAATCGCTCCTGACTGCCGGCACCGAAACCCGCTGCGACACGTTCCGCGACTTCATCGCGAAAGCGGCGCGCATGTGCAACCGCCCATTCAGACCCGCGATGCCACTGAGGGATCATGGTGTTCGGCATTTGCTCGGCAATGGAGACAGGGCAGGGACGCGCATCGCCGATCATGCGGGCCGCTTCGTCGATATAGCGTTCCTGCTCGTTGATCGCTTCCATCAGACGAACGAACCGGCCTTCATCGAATCGCCGGCCCGTACGCTGCTCGAGCCGTGCGATCAATTGCTGCATCTCGGACACAAGCAGTTCGATACGACGCTCTTCATAGACGCTCGACCAATCGTTCATCGAGTGCTCGAACCATTTCGGATCCTTGTGCAGCCACGCCGGCGCTTCCAACGCAAAGAACTCGGTGCCGAATGCTTCCGCCCATTGTCCGAACACGTGCTCGATGCACTCGCATGTGAGTCTTGCGACGAGCAACGTCGGCTTGGGCAATCCGCCCCACGGCGCCTTGGAACGATCGTTGTCGAGCGTGCAGGCGAGTCCGAGTGAACAGTAGTGACAGCGACTCGGCGGATAACCCAGGTTGTCCAGCACGCCTGCATAGTGCGTCGAGAGCTGTTTGGCCGAGATGTACGCTGACCACCATTGATTGGTGATGAGCGGGATGTCCATCGCGTGGAAAATTTCGTGTGGCGTGTCCGCTTGCGCGATGACGTAGGGTTCGCCTTGGTCGATGACGCGTCGCTTGAGCTCGGAGACGAAGCTGCGCTGATACGCAGTCGCGGCGGCTGTGCATTGAAGATCTTTGCGGCTGCGCTGGCCGCCGCTCTGATTGGCGTTGTGGACTACGTCGGCGCTCATTGAAAAACTCCCAGCGCCTCGAGTGCTTCGATACGCTCAGCAGAAAGGCCACACAGCGTGGCGGCGATCTCGCGACTGTGCTCTCCGATGCTCGGTGCCCGAAACGGCTCGATTGAGCTGCGTGAAAAAGTAATCGGCGTGCGCATGTGTCCGAATGTTCCTAGCACCGCGTGTTCTAGCGGGACTAGCGCTCCGCGGCTCGCAAGCTGCGGATCGCGTTCCATCAAGTCTTCGATGTCCTGCACAACCCCTGCTGCGATTCCCGCGCTTTGGAGTTGCTCGACGAGCTCACGCTCGGGCGAGCGTGAAGTCCAACGTGCGAGCGCGTCGGCAGCAGCTTCCGGCTGCATCGCGGCGATGGCAGCGATCTCACACAGCTTCTCCCACTGCGTTGATGTGTGGCACGTGATCGCGATCCAACGATCCTCGCCTTGCGCGGGATAAACGTCCTGGTGAAACACACGCGGATCGCGATTTCCCATGCGACATGGATGATCGCCCTGTTGAGCGGCAAGCACCGCATCGCGCATCTGTTGGACGCAGATCTCATACATCGATGCGTCGATGTGACACCCCTTGCCTGTGCGGCTGCGATGAACCAAAGCTGCAGACGTCGCAGCGGCCATGACATACGGCACGATGACATCGCCGTACGGAACTGCACCGGGAATCACGGGCCCACGATCGGGCCAGCCAGTGAGCAAAGTGCGTCCCGAAAGCGCAGCGCCCGTTCCATCGACACCCCAAGCTTCGGCGAGCGGTCCGGTTTGCCCGTACACGCTGCCGGATACCATGATCAACGACGGATAACGTTGGCTCAGCGTGGCGTAGTCGAGGCCAAGCTTGCGCATGGTGCCGGGAGAAAAGTTCTCGACCACCACGTCCGCCCACGCCAGCAGCGGATCGAGAATGTCGCGGCTTTCGGGTTTCTTCATGTCGAGCGCGAGGCTGCGCTTGGACGTGTTGAGATGAGCAAACCAAGGTTTGTCGTCCAGACTCTGTGCTGTCGAGCGACTCACTTGCACATCGAGTCGCGACAAACACGGCCGTGTACGCGATTCGACTTTGATGATCTCGGCACCCAAGTCGCCGAGGGTCTTGGTGGTGATCGAACCAACCAACGCCCAGGAAAAATCGAGAACGCGAATGCCGGATAAAGGACCGCCTCGAGCGCTGGTGCGTTTTGCATCCGCTTGCATAGGCACCTGAGGACCCGGGCTCAGCTTCACAAATCGCGACGGCGTTCGTACTGATCCGCTTTGATCCCAGAATTCGCGTGCCTGCAAATGCGGATCCGCCAGCACCTCCGCAGGATCGGCAAGTACGGTCGCATTGATTCCGCGACGCTGACCTTCGATTCGAATCTCGTTGCGCGTGCACGTGCGGAAGAAGCCTTCGATCGCCGCTTCCCAGGTCGCGCGAATTTGCGGATCGAGCGTCGAGCGGTTGTACGTGTTCCAGTTCGTGCCGTGGAGCGGATTCGGTACGCCTTTTTCGTCCATCCAATCGCTGAGCGCACTGTTGGCAGGCGCGCCGAAACGACCCGTCATCAACGTATGGAAACAATAGCCATCCGCGAGTGGCCAGATGCAACGCACGGTCGCACGTCCGTAGTTGAGCGAGCCGCCGACGCGATGCAGCTTGCGTCGATCGAAGTGCCATGCGAGTGCGCCGTTTACGTTGCGCGAGAACGCGGCTTCTTGCACCGCGACGTCGATATGTTGCCCGCGACCGCTCACTTCGCGTTCATGCAGAGCGGCCATCACGCCGCTCGCTGCCACCATGTCCGCGTGAAACCCGCACGCATCGAGCGCCTCTTTCACAGGGCGTCGATCTGGATCGCCTGTGAGACGCAGGGTTCCACCGGCGGCGGATGCGATGAGTTCCGAACCTTTCCAGCGCGAACGTGGACCGCCACTACCGAAGGACGTGACGGACACGTGAATCAACCTAGGATTCGTGCGCTCGATTTCGTCCCGTGTAATGCCGAGATCGGCGAGACCTTCCGAGCCGCATTGATCGATGAGGATGTCGGCGGACGACAGATGTCCACGCACCGACAACGCATCGACGCGTTCGAGCGTCGCGCCGAGCGACACGAGGAAGCGAGCGAGCGCGCTGTCGCTGGCTTCGGCCAGCGCGATTACATTGATGTGCTGCAAGGGTTTCATGCGTGGGCGCTCACCTTGCTCGCGAAGTTGGCGATCGCATCGAGCGTCTCTGTAGACGCGCTCCACTGCTGCATCGTGAGTGACAGCACCGGAATGCCGGCTGCGCGCAGTGATCGTTCGAGTCGTGGGTATACCCAGGACAGTCCTGTATCTTCCGCAAGGATCCAGAGGATCACGCCTGCGACTTGCAATTCTTTGGCGCGTGCACAGAACAGCTCCGGCGATTGCTGCATCGAGCGCCAAGGATGCGCGTGGCAGCGGCGTGCGATCTGCTCGAACGCATCGCCTGTATTCGTCGCAATTTCGCTCCGATACGGCGTCGAGGCGTTCAGGGTTGCGATGATGTTCGCACCGGCGCGTTCGGCCGCTTCATGCAATTGCTCGTTGCCAGGCGCACTGCCGATCATCATCAGCGGCGTGGCATCGGCGCTTGCTGGCAGCGGATCTTGCGAGTCTTTCAAGGTTTGGTCGAACTGCGCCGACCAGTCCCGAGCAGCCGCATGCAACCGACGTTGGATGAAACTTCCGCGAGCAGGTCGCGACGACTGGGTGGATTGCAACGCCGCGAGCACAAGATCCATCCGCTGAGCAACGCGCTCGATGGCACTCCGCAATTGATTTTCCGCGACGCTGAGTTCGCGAGCCAGCCGCCGAGTCGAGCCGACGGTGTGCGCAAGGCTGCTCTCGCGATTCCAACTGGCGATATCGAACATCAACGGCTGGGGACCTGCGCATTGGCCACGCCGCTGCAATTCGCACACGTAGTAGTAGAGCCGCTGTGCGCTGTCGTCGCTGCGAGAGAACACAACCGCATCGAACTGATCGAGTTCCCCGTTCAGCCATTGCTCGGCGATAGAGCGGCTGGCGGGCAAGAACGTGGGCTCAAGATAACGATCCGCATTCGGCGTCGCCTCGCCCACGCGGCCATAAAGTGCCGCAGGCAGTGCGTTGGCCGCGAGGATGAGTTCAATCGGCACATCGTGACCGACGTAGCCGACTTTTCGATAGCGGGAATTCGACGTTGGGGCTTTCGAGTTCATTGACCAAGCCACTCCGGCAGTGCGAGTGCAAGCGCAGGCACTGCGATCAGCAGCGACAAATGCAAGAAATCTGCTGCGAGAAAGGGCACGACACCTTTGAAGATGCGCGTCAGTGGTGTGTCTTTGGCGATCCCTTGAATCACGTACAGATTGATGCCGATGGGCGGGTGCACGAAGCCAATCTCCATCGTGCGGACCAGGTACACGCCGAACCAGATGGGCGAAAGTCCCAGCTTGATAATGATCGGCAACAAGATCGGCGTTGTGAGCAGCATCAAAGCGAGTCCATCGAGCACGGATCCCAGCAACAGCAATAGCAGGGTCATGACGATGATTGCGAAGATAGGACCGCCACCGATACTTTCCATTAGCGTTTCGACTTGCTCGGCAAGGCCTGTGACGCTCATGAACACGGAGAAGATGAGGGCGCCGATGATGACGACGTAGATCATGCCGGTGGTTCGCAGGGTTTGCGCCAATCCATCGAGCAGGGCTTTGCGATTGAGCGCACGTCGCCAAGCGCACAACGCGAGCGAGCCGAGGGCCCCAACGGATGCGGCCTCAGTGGGAGTGAACCAGCCGAGCGCGATACCACCCAACACCGCAATGACGAGTGCAGCGAGATCAGCCACGCGCAACAATGCAGCCCAGCGTTCCGGCCACGGCACTCGTTCTGCGGCCGGCGCAATCGAGGGGCGCCACAAGCACAGCAACACGACCGTGACCATATAGAAGAGTGCTTGCGTGACCGCGGGCAGAATCGCGGCGGTGAATAGCTTACCGATGGATTGTTCGGCCAAGATGCCGAACACGATGAGCGCACCGGAAGGCGGGATGATCGATCCGAGGGTGCCGCCTGCAGCAATCGATCCCGTCGCAAGGGCGTCGGAGTAACCGCGCTTGCGCATTTCGGGTAGGCCGATGAGTCCGATGGTCGCTGCCGTTGCGAGGCTCGATCCACTTACTGCGCCGAATCCCGCGCAGCCTGCAATGGAGGCAAGCGCGAGACCGCCGCGACGATGGCCGAACATCTTTGCCGCCGCATCGAAGAAATCGCGGCTTGCACCGGCAGCAAAGCACATATGTGCCATCAGCAAGAACAAGGGCAACACGCCCAGTTCATAGCGTGAAATGGTTTCGAACATGACGACGCCGGACTTCACGATCGCAGGCTCAGGCCCGAGCAAGATCATCAATCCGGCCATGCCGACGAGGCCCATCGAAACTCCGATCGGCACACCGAGGGTGAGCAGAATGAGCAGAGCGATCACGCCAATCGTGCCGCTCATGATCGATCGCCCCGGCGCTTGAAGAGCTCGCGCAAGAAGAGCACCGCAATTGCGACCGCGGCAGCAACCGAGATCACGCGCAGCGGTCGAAATGGAATGTGCAGCAATTCGCTCTGCTCATATTCATTCCATGCGTCCACTGTGAGCCACAACGCGCCAGCGGCAAGCCCACAGAAGAAAAGTGCCGACAAGAACGCGGAGATGCGATTCAAGACGGACCGAGCATTCTGACCGATGCGTTCGGTGAGCAACGTGACCCGCGCATGCGTATTGCTGATCGTTGTCGTGACCATCGCGGCCGAGGCGGTCATCAGAATCGCAGTCTGGATAAGTTCGAGTGCGCCGAAGAACGGCACGCCAATGTGGCGACCGAGCACGGCGACAGCCTCGACGCTCATTGCGAGCAGCAGGCCAATGGCGCCAATGTAGAACAGCGGACCGCGTGCGACGGCGCGATCTCTCTCTTCAAGCTTTACGTGAGCCATACATCGGCTCCCTGAGCTTGCAGCCTTAAAGCCGGCATACCGGCTTCGACGGTAATCGATTTCACGTAGCGGCAGATTCGTTCGAACGCATTGGAGCCAGCAATGATGGGTCTGCCGGGCGGTTCGACGTCGACAGGTCGGAAGCCCGCACGCAATGCGCCGGTATCGTCGATCGAGACGCGACCCAAGAACGCGTTCACGGCTTCGGGATGGAAGGGCGCGAGCGAATACGCAGGATCGGGCTCGAAACCAAACAGTTCACGCCGCCGCTTCGCCCATGCTGCTCGTCCAGGATGCGACTGATCGGGGCTCAACGCGCGTGTGACGACACAGCCATTGCCTAAGCCATGAAAAATCGGTTTGCCTTTGTGGAGTTCGATGCCTCGAACGATATGTGCATGATGTCCGATCACAATGTCCGCTCCCGAATCGATGGCGGCGTGAGCAACCGCTCGTTCGTACGGCGCAAGGCGGGCTCTGGTGTGAACGATGCCCTTGTGAAGCGCGACGATCACGAATTCCGCGCGCTGGCGGGCTTTCGCAACATCGTGCGCCATTTCGTTGAGCGACTCTGGATCGGGCCGTTCTAAGGCGGCAGCAGGCGCGATGGGGCCACCATCGGCGGGGCGGACACATATATATGAGCAGCCAGCGCGGTGCTCCCGTGCCCACGAGCTTTCTGGTCCCACACAGTTGTAACTCAGTAGCGCCAAGGTGCGCGCACCGACCTGTAAATATGCGGGCTGACGCGCCTGTGCCAACGTCAAGCCCGCTCCCGTGTGCGCAATGTCCAGCGAGTCGAGCGTGCGAATCGTATCTGCGATCCCAAGCGGTCCTCGATCGGCGATGTGATTGCCTGCCAGCGACACCGCGTCGAAACCGGCACGCTTCAACGCGCTCAGGTGTTCAGGAGGAGCAGCGGGAGCGGGCACATCGCCAACCAATTCTTCGGTCGAAGTCGTGTGAGGCACCTCGAGATGCCCGATTGCCAAATCGGCTTCCTGCAACGACGCAGCAATGCCCGACAGCCAGTGATCAGGGTTGGGTTCATCGAGAATCAAATCACCGGCAAACGTCAACTGCATGATTCGTTACGAACGACGTGAGCCGTTCCGAGGCTGTGGGCTGTAGGCTGTAGGCGTGACGCGCGATGCCGCTGTTGCTTCATAATGCGGCTACTGTGTCGCCGATGCGAATTTCAGTTCGCCAACGATCGGCAACGACAACATCGAATCGGATTGATTGCCGCTGTAGATCGCAATCGTCGGCGGTGGATCGAATTGTACTGATCGCGAGCGCTGGCGTGGGTCCGCGCCGGAAATCGACAGGCGGAGTCGATGGCCGCTTTTGATGATTGTCGAAGTCGGCAGCATCTCGATGCGCATGCGTGTGCGCTCACCGGGTTTCAGCGGTTTGACGTCCTCGCGGTTGCCGCGGTGATACGGCATACCCATGTAGTTGTCGAACGGTGGCTTCTGCTCGCTACGGAACGATGCACGCAGTCGTCCGTGCGTCACGATCGCGGTCTCGCCAGAGGGCGCCACGTCTTCCAAATAGACGAACAGGTCTGCATCCGGCTGAGTGGATGACATCCAAACATCCACGAGCGAGTGCCCGGCAATCTGCGTGTCTTGCGAGAGCGGCGCTGTCGCATAGCTCGTTCCGTACTTCTCTGGAACGCACGGCCAAATCATGAAGGCTTCTTTACCGCGATCCTTGCAGCGCGGCTGATAGTCGACCTGGAAACGATTCGCGGCATCATTTGTGGAAGTTGAAGACGTCAGCGAGCCACTCTCATCATTCGCTGCATCCTTCGCCAAATGCAGTAGCTGCGGATGTGCTTGCGGCAGCGGCCACTGCTTCGCTGAACTCCATGCGTGCTCGGGTGCGGCATTTACGGTGCGGAAATAGATGGGCGGCTCGCGATCCCAGCCGTTGTCGATGTTCTTGAGATAGCGATCGAAGAAGCGCAGCAATTCGGTTCCCATCGAGAAGTCGCCGACCTGGCAATGCCCCCACGTGCCCATCCACAATTTGCGGGGATTGTTCAGATTGTTGAAGGCCAGCACCGCTTCGAAGCTCCCTTCGTCAAGCCAATTGCCCCAAATGAAGATCGCGACTTTGGAGTGTTCAATCTGTTCCTTGTACGTCGCTACGCTCGCTTCGCGCCAGAACGGTACGTGCAGTAACGGCGAGACATCATCGCGGTATGGCATGCCGCGCCACAGTTCTGCCATCGGTGTTCCTGCCGCGTGACCCGCGATCGCTTGTGCTGCAAGTTTTCCGTCCGGATCTTCATCGACCGGCAACACGCCTTGGCCGAAGTCTTGCGCCGGATCTTCGGGACGCGTGTTGAACTGTGCGGTGATGCCGCCGCGGCTGACGAATCCATATTTGTCGAAGTCAGTGCAGCCGGGGGCAATGGCACGTAGATGAGGCGCATTGGTAGTCGCGCTGTACCACGTGGTGCCGCCGAGATACGAGCAACCCGCAACGCCGATCGCGCCGGTGCTGAACGGCTGTTTAGCGAACCACTCCGTCATGTCATAGGCGTCGTTCGCTTCGGTTCGATCTTGAAAGCCGCGGCGGGCGCCGAACGATGCACCGCGGCCCCGAGCATCCACAGCCGCGACGACGTAGCCGTACTTCACCAACTCGCCGAGATAGTTGCCGTCGATCGCATTGGCGACCTTGCCCGAGCGATCGATGAACGCTCGTCGATAGGGCGTATGAACCCAAACCACTGGGAAGCGCTTGTCGACCGCCCGGCCGTCGATGGCCGGGCGATAGATGTCCACCGCGAGGCGCGTTCCGTCGCGCACAGTCACGTATTGCGATGTCTTGATCGATTCCGTGTAGAGCGCCTGCGAGTAGCCGCGATACACGCCGGGCCGCGACTCCTTCGTCGATTCGGCATTCGAAGAAAAAGCCGCAACCGCGCAGCACAAGCACGCAAGCACAAAACAACGCTTCGATCTCATCCGCGTGCTACCACCGCTTCGTCAAGGACAGAGAGATGAATCGGCCAAGCGGCGATACCACTTGGTTATCCCATGACACTACACCGTTCAGCACGACCGGCGGCTCTTCATCGGTCAGGTCTTGAGCGCTCAGTGCAACGCTGAAGCCATCCATGAAACCTGATGCCTGCTGGAAGTCGTAAGCCAGCGTGAGATCGATGGTGTGATAGCTATCGACCGAGACGTTGGGTGTGATTGCAGTATTTTTGTAGCCGTCGATGTAGTTGTAGTAGAGATTCGCCGACAACCCACCCAGTCGCCAGTTGAGCGCCGCACGCCCGCGCAGGTCGATAGGATTGCCGAACGTGTCGAGCACATCGATGAACGGCAAGCCCGGTGCGGTCGACCGCGTGAGATCAAGGATCTTTGCGACATCCACCGCCACACGCCAGTCGCCGGCCGAAGTGCTGAATGCGTAGGCCAGATTCGCATCGATGCCTGTCTGCTTCATGCTACCCAGGTTGGCGCGACGACCATCGATGATGGCATTGATGTTCGTGACGGGTTCCGCCGGGCTTTGCAGATCGGGATTGGCGAAGAACTCTGCAACGAGCGCATTGAAAGCCGCCGTTGCAGCTGCATCGCTCGCTGTGGGCCTACGAATAATGTAAGGCGAGTAGACGACTGGCTGTGTCAACGCGGTGTTCGGCACGACGTCGATGCGATCGGTGTAATCGACATCGTAGTACGTCAGCGATGTAGTGAAGCCATCGAGCACACCTTCGGGTTTCCAATCCAATCCGACGGACCACGTGGTTGCCTCTTCGGGCTGTAGCGAAGCACGACCGCCGTTGTGGAAGATGCCGCGAGTCGTTCCGCCAGGGGCCGTGGGATCCGTGAGGTTTTGAACGAAGATGTTGTGGATCTGCTCGCTGCTGTCGACCAATGATGGCGCGCGGAACGAAGTGCCGTACGTCGCACGGAAGCTCAACGAGTCGATCACGCGCCAAGTCAGGCCGATCTTTGGATTCGTGGTTTCGCCGAAGTCGGAGTAGTCCTCATATCGGCCGGCGAGCGAGAGATTTAGTTCGCGAATACCGGTAATGCCTTGCGCGCTGCCGATAATGGGCACATACACCTCAGCGAACGCCGCCAGATTGTGGCGCTGGTTGTGCACGTTCTTCACCGTCTCCGCGCCGCTGGCCAGCACGTTGGTCGCGACCAGTGTCTGCTGGAACTCGTTGTCGTGTCGTTCGACCCCCACTGCGAGCCTGACGTCACCGGCGGGCAAGTCGAACAACGGGCCGTCGGCTTTGACGGAATAGTCCTTGGTTTTGCTGGTGGCATCGGTATCGCGGTTGGCAATGATGATGTCCACGAGCGCCGGATTGTTCGAGACGTTGAACGAACCATCGCCGAACGGATTGAATGCGGTGGCCGGATTGCTGCTCGCAAGCGCAGCGTTGAGCGCTGCGCCATTGGTGATCGCACCGCGACGTTGGAAGCCGTGATTACGACTGAAGTTCACGTAGCCGTCGAGCCGCCAGTCGCCACCCAAATCCAAACCCAGGCCAAACGCGTTCTGATACGCCTTTTCGTAGCCGGTGAGCTGCGGATTCGCATCTTCATTCAAGAATCGATATTCCACGTTCACGGTGGTGGGCGTTCCGAGCGCAGCGGGTGCGACGAACCAGGGATTCGTATTCGGCACGCGCAGCTGGCCGGAAGCAGGGGCGACGTTTTCTTCGAAGTCGCGATCCGAGAACCAACCTTGATACCAAGCATCCCAAGCGCCGAATTCCTGCCGCGCATCGAGGAAGAACGTATTGCGCTTTTGCTGCGGCAACAGATCCGCTGCTGCAGGCTCATCGTAGCGATTGGGAGCGCCCGCGGTAATCTCGCCGGGAGTAAGGCCGACACCGTTTCCTTGGGGTAGAGGATAGCGAGTCGTACCCGAGACGATGTTTCCCGGAGAAGCCAACGTCGAGCGTGCATCTGACCCACCGCGGGCACGACGATCGCTGGTGGTGAAATCGCGATCGGCGCCGGCGAGTCGATCGCGTTCGAAGTGTTCGAACGCAGCGAATAAACTGCCGCCGTCCCATGTGAGTCCCAAATTCTGGCTGGCGACGATTTGATCGGTGCCGTCTGCGCTGCCATAGCGCAGGAACGTTTCCGCGCCGCTGAAGTCTTTGCGAGTAATGATGTTCACAACGCCTGCGACTGCATCGGATCCGTAAATCGCAGAGGCACCATCGACGACGACTTCCATGCGTTCCACTGCGGCGGCAGGGATCACGTTGGGGTCGTAAAGACTCTTGATGATGCCGGCCGGTGCGAGGCGGCGACCGTTGATGAGCAGCAGCGTAGCTTCGTTACCGATGCCGCGAAGATTGATGCCCGAAACGCGTGTCGTATTTGCAGCGCCATCTTGTGCACCGCCCAACCGGCTCTCGTCGGCACCCAAGCTCATGACCTGGGGCAGATTGCGTGCGAGGTCGCTGCTTGTTGCGGCACCGGATTGAACGAAGGCTTCGTGGTCGAGCGCGATTCTCGGCGAGCCGGCACTGGCCACGCCGCGAATGCTGCTGCCGGTGACCACCACTTCCTCCACGTTGGCTGCGTCAGCCCCGTCTGCCGCATGTACCGTCATCGAGACTGTCGAGATCAGCGCGCAGGCACCGATCATGGCCGGACATCGCATAGTTGCCCCCTATCTTTGTGACGCCTTGCAGTGGCGTTCGTGAAAGTCGAACTTCAGAGTCGAATCGCGTCGCTCAGATCATCTGGCGAATAGTTCGTTGTACGAACCATACGCTGATCGAACCATATACGGAAGAAAATTCCAAGTGTTTTGACAAGTCATCGGCGAGGCGGGGAAAAGGGCGGGCCTCATACGATTCCCTTATGGGTGCAGTGATATGGGGCTATGACGTTGGCAGTTGACCGTTGACAGTTGGCGGCCGTGCCGATGCGGTCGGCCTGCCCTTAAGAGATGGAAGTTTCACACGGAGGACACGGAGATCACGGAGAGCCGGAGCCGCCACACGAAAGAACGCGCAGATTGCGTGTGAGCTGCGATGTCTCGCTGCCAACCGTCAACGCTCAACTGACAACTGATAACTCAGAAGACGATCTCCATGGGGCATTGTGCACTGCGCGTGTGAGGTGTCAGGTGTGAGGATGCATGAAGAGGTGAGCGCTGCCGCGCAAGGAAGCCGTCGGCAAGCAAGCCGTTGGCAGGGAAGCCGCGACGACGCGGCAAGCAGAAAAGCGCGGGGAGTGTTGCGTGTGAGCTGCGCGTGTCGATTAGCTACACTCCTTCGCGAAGCGGATCCCGCTGCCAACTGCCAACCGAAAACCGTCAACGGAAACGATTTCCACTGAGGAGACGGAGCCACGAAGTTCTCTTGCTAGTCACCAGTCATTAGTCAGCAGTCACCCTTTTACAGTTGCACTTCAAGGAACCGCTGCAGCAGCTTGACCAACTGTTCGCGTTCTTGCTTGTTGAACAAGTCGGTGAATTTCTTTTCGTGTTCGAGCATCTCTTGTTTGAGCGTTTTGTAGATGCGTTCGCCATCGCTGGTGAGTGTGAGGCCCTGACGACGCCGGTCCTCGCTGGAGCGAGTGCGCAAGATCCAACCCGGCTCTTCGAGTCGATCCAACAGCGCCACCATGCTGGCCTTGTCGATGCCCAACTCGTTGCCCAGTTCGACCTGCGCGATCCCGGGATTGGCGCGAATGAGGGCGAGGGCGCTGAACATGCCCGGACGGATTTCGCCTTCGGCAACGGTGCGGGCGAAGTCGCGCCACAGAACGATTTGGGCGCGTCGGATGTTGTAGCCGAGCAGTGTCGGCAAGACATCTCGGTCGACGGTGCGACTCGCCTGCGCGGGCTTAGTAGGGGTTGGCTTGCTCGAGCGACTCGTAGATCTGGCGGCTGCTTTGCGTTTCATCCGCGAAATGTGTCGCGTGGAGCCAGCGCAAGTCAACCGCAGAAGCGAGTCTCAGCTCATTCGAGCTGGCGATTGCTGTGCGTGCCTCATTGAGGCGTAGACCAATGCCGCCGCAACCAACAACGCCGCGCTGGCGGATTCGAACACGCGCGATACGTCGAACCTCGCGTTGAGAATGCCGCCGCCGAAAGGCCCCAGGAATGCGCCGAGAAAGGTGGCGCCCCCGGTGAGTCCAAACGCGCGGCCTCGATCCTGCGGATCGACGGTTTGCGCCACTAGCGAGTTCGCAAGGGGCACCACGCCGGCCAAAAACAAACCGGCCGCGAACCTTTCGACGACAAACCATCGATAGGTTAGGGCGAACCCTTGTACGAAGGTGAGGATGGCAGCCCCGCAGAGGACTGCAGTCAGCAACCGCTGACGTCCGACGCGGTCGCCGACCCTGCCAATGAGAGGGGCAGCGAGCAGACCGCTGACTCCGATGACGGAGAAGGCCAGGCCTGCCAGGGTTACCAGATTGGAGACCGGCCCGACGAGATCGCTCACATACAAAGAAACGATGGGTTGAGCACTGGTCATTGCGAGCTGAGCAAGCAAGAGGACCAGCACCATCGTGAGCAAATTCGGGTAACGCGAAAGGATCGTACCCGTGGGTGGTCGCGGAACGCTCGAAGCGCAATCGGAAGCGGATTGCTTCGGCAAGCGCAATACGACGAGCGCAACGATCAGCGATGCGCATCCGCCCGCAACGAAGGGCGAACGATAGCTGTGCAGCGCATCCGCAATCACTCCTCCTATGAGCGGGCCCAACAACATACCGGCAAGCTGTGCAGTGGACAGCCATCCCAATGCCCAGCCCAAACGCAGTGGCGGGCAGATGCTCGTCATCAACGCCATGACCGCAACGATGTGCCCGCCGAAGAAGCCCATCGACGCTCGTAGCACCAGCAATTGCCAAGGGGCAGTCGCGACACTCATGAGCAATGCACTGATGCCCGCGGCCACGCACGCCATGAGAATGATCTTGCGACGATCGATGCGATCCACCACGCGGCCCCAGACCGGAGCCATCAACCCTGCGGTCAGGGGCGTCACTCCCAAGAGCACGCCGGACCAGGTGCTGATCGCACCGGCATCGATTACACCCAGATCCGGCAGCAGCAATGGGATCACCGGAGGAACGATCGAGAACGCGGCCGCGAGGATGAACTGCACGCCGAGCATGGCCGCGAATGCGCGGCACCACAGCACGTCGTGAGCGTTGTTGTTGTAAGGCACGCGGGGATTACACGATGCGCGCGTGAAATTCACAATGGGCGCAGCGGTCTACATGACTTATGACCGTTTAGTCAGTAATGTACGGCCCAGTCACTTTCCACGAGCCTTGAGATCCATGACGGCTAAAGTCATCGCGCTGTCGGTGCCGCCAAAATCCGATCGCCGCCGCGCTAGAACGCGGCAGGCGCTGATGGATGCAGGACGTACTTTGCTGGCTCAGCGGCACGTCGACGGCGTGAGTGTCGATGAAATCGTCGCAGCCGCAGCCGTTGCAAAGGGAAGTTTCTATAACCACTTCGCCGACAAAGACGTGTTCGCACGCGAGATTGGCACGATGGTGCGCCGTCACGCCGAACAAGCCGTCAATGAGGCGAATATAGGTGTGCAAGACCCAGCCAAGCATCTCGCGCGCGCGGTATGCGTGTTCGTACGCTTCGCCATCGAACATCGCGAAAGCGCTCAGGTGCTGTGGCGCTTGAATGCCGGAGCGACGATGGCGGACGCGCCGATCAATCGCGCATTGCGGGAGAACCTGCTCGCAGGAATTCGCTCCAGACGATTCAAGCACGTCGATATCGAGTCGGCGGTGCTACTCGTCATCGGCATCATCATCGTGACACTGCGTCACGCGCTCGAAGAGCGCATCGTCACGCCACCGAAAAAGATTGCCCAACACGCAGCGGCGGGACTGCTGCGCTCACTGGGAGTTTCAGCCGCGCAGTCGCTTCAACTCGCGACCGCCGCGGCATCGAACATCTTTGCCAACACAACTCATATCAGGGGACGCTCATGAACACATCGCCACCGTTTCGCGCTGACCACGTCGGCAGCTTGCTCCGGCCGAAGTTCCTGCTGGATGCGCGAGCCGCCGCCGCAAAAGGGGAGATCACCGCCGCACAATTGCGTGAGGTGGAGGATCGCGCGATCGACGACGCGATCCGATTGCAAGAGGACGTCGGGCTGCGCAGCATCACCGATGGGGAGTTTCGCCGCACATACTTCCATATCGATTTTCTCGAGCAGCTCGGTGGGGTGAAGACCGATATACCCGTCACCATCAAGAAGCCGGATGGCACCGAAGAATTGGCGCCTCCAGTCATGCGCGTCATCGACAAAGTAAAGCACGTCAAAGATATCCAACTCGCGGATTTCAAATATCTAGCCGCGCATACGAAACAGACTCCCAAGGTCACGATTCCATCTCCCACGATGCTGCATTTCCGTGGCGGACGTGCAGGCATCAGCAAAGAGCACTATCCCGATCTCGAGCAGTTCTACGACGATGTAGCTCGAGCCTATGCCGCAGAACTGCAATCACTCGCACAGGCGGGTTGCCGATACGTGCAGATGGACGACACGAATCTTGCGTATCTGTGCGATGAGAAAATGCGCGAGGCGGCGCGCCAACGTGGCGACGATCCCAACGAACTGCCGCATCGCTACGCGGCGTTCATCAACAAAGTGGTGGCTTTGAAACCAGCAGGGATGACGCTTGCGGTGCATCTGTGCCGCGGCAATTTCAAGAGCACGTGGGCAGCGCAGGGCGGTTATGAACCTGTCGCCGAAGCGTTGCTATCAGCGATGAATGTCGATGCGTATTTCTTGGAGTACGACGACCAACGTAGCGGCGACTTCCGGCCCTTGCGATTCCTGCCGAAGGGCAAGACGGTCGTTTTAGGCCTCATCACGACGAAGTTGGGTCAACTCGAAAGCAAGGACGACATCAAGCGACGCATCGATGAGGCTGCGAAATATGCACCGCTAGAGCAGCTCGCACTTTCACCGCAATGCGGCTTCTCCAGCACCGTGCACGGCAACGACATTGCGGTCGAACAGCAAATCGCGAAATTGCGATTGGTCGTCGAAACTGCGCGCGAAGTGTGGGGATGAAGCTTGCTCCAAGCTCAGCATGAGTTGAATTCGGAGTACCAAGAAAAAAAGCAAGAAGTTTTAGACAGGATGAACAGGATTGACAGGATGACCGGAGTGGATGCGACCTGCTCTTGCTTCATACATCCTGTTCATCTTGTTAATCCTGTCAAAATTTCTCTTGTCTCTACGGAAGGGAAACGAAGCAGCTTTGAACAGGATGAACAGGATTGACAGGATGACCGGAGTGGATGCGATCTGCTCTTGCTTCATACATCCTGTTCATCTTGTTAATCCTGTCTAAATTTCTTTTCTCTGATTCCTTCGCGTCGACGCCCGGTTACGATTGAAACGTCGCATACGACGCGACCGACGCGAGAACACAAAACGCCACCACGACTAACACCGGAAGCCGCGACAGCAGCAGAAATCCAAAAATGGCGATCGCAATATCGATCCAGCTATGAACTGCGCTGGTCCACACTGGGTTGTAGAGCGCAGCTGCCAAGATTCCGACGACAACAGCGTTCACTCCCGCAATCGCACCTGCTGCAAGATTGCCTCGCGACATGCCATGCCAAAACGGCAGCGAGCCTGACACGAGTAGCAACCCGGGCAGAAAAATGGCAATCGTACTGACGACCGCCGCGGTGACTCCTCCCATCTCATGAACTCGCGCACCCAGAAACGCCGCGAAAGAAAACATGGGGCCGGGCACTGCTTGCGCGGCGCCGTAACCGGCCAAGAATTCTCCGCCATCGACCCACCCTGGTTTCACTACGCTCTGCTGCAGTAAGGGCAGCACAACGTGTCCGCCGCCAAAGACGAGTGCGCCTGCTCGATAGAATGCCGCACCTACCGAGTTCAGTGAAACTCCGCTGAACGGCAGAAAGGAAGCGGCGAGCAAAACGGCGAATACGCCGAACAGCGCAATACCGGCCGGGGCACCGTAACGAGGAGTGAGGTTGGGCAACTCGCCCGCATTGGACGTTCGACACAGCAATGAACCAACAATGGCGCCCGCAGCTATCAGCGCAAGCTGCGTCCCTGCGGCGTGCGTCGTGATCATCACAGCAGCGGCTATCAGCGCGATAATCCGCCGCTGCGTATCAGGCGTGAGCCGCTCAGCCATCGTGAGAACACCTTGTGCGACAACCGCAACGGCAAGCAATTTGAGGCCGTGTATCGCAGCTTGAGAAACCGGATGACCCAACGACGGCATCAGCTGCGCGAACAGAAAGAGCAGTAAGGCAGAGGGCAGGGTGAATGCAACGAACGCAGCGATCCCGCCCAGCCATCCCGCACGTAACAGGCCGAGCGAAAACCCAAGCTGGCTGCTCGCGGGTCCAGGCAGGAATTGGCAAAGACCTAACAGTTGAGCGTAGTGAGCGTCATGAATCCAGCGGCGCTTCTGCACGAGCTCTCGATGGAAATATCCGAGATGTGCGATCGGACCGCCGAAGGACGTGAGGCCTAGCTTCAGAAACGTGGCGAAGACATCTCGCCAGGTGCCTTGCTCGAGTTCACCGCGATTCAGCTGAGTCATTCAGAGGGTTCTTTACTATGCAATCAAGCTCGCCCGCTTCGCATCTGAATTGTACAGACGCTTTCCCAATGCGAAGGCGGCATGCACCAGCGCCAGCAAGGCGGGTACTTCGACGAGCGGACCGATCGCCAGCGGAACATTCGTAGTCCCGACGTCGAAGCGTTGGATTAGTGCAGGGGCATTCGGGAAGGCCTATCCAATGCCAGTCCCGACCAACATGGCCAGGAGGATCCACGCGGTGAGGTATCGATCAAGAAACGAAAGGCGTGCGGCCGCGCGCATGTTTCAGGCCTGCAACGGCGAACGGCCGATGTCATCGACGTGTTGTTTGATCTTGGCGCGATCAAGCGCGTGAATGGAGAGGCTACTGAAAATCTTGATCCGCGATTCCAACTCGCGGAATGCCTTGTGGAAAGCCGCGAGCTTGGCTTCATCGCTGCCTTCTACGGCGGCGGGATCTTCAACTCCCCAGTGCGCAGAGATGGGATGTCCCGGCCATATCGGACACACTTCGCCCGCCGCGTTGTCGCAAACCGTAAAGACAAAATCGAGCGGCGGGGCATCGGGTTGTGCAAACTCATCCCAACTTTTGCTGCGCAGGCCTTCTGTCGGCAGGCCGAGGCTCTCCAACAACTCAATCGAATGGGGATTCACTTCGCCCTTGGGATGACTTCCCGCGCTGAAACCGCGGAATTTCCCGGCTCCCCACTTGTTCATGAGCACTTCGGCCAAGATGCTGCGAGCGGAATTGCCGGTGCAAAGAAACAGGACGTTGTAGAGCTGTTCACTCATGTGCAGTTCTCGCCGACTTTGAAATGGAGAATTCGATCCGCCGCTTTATGAGCAGCAGCCACGCTGAGCAACCGGATCGACTTTGCTCTCAACGCAACAGGGTGACGCCGGCTCTGCTTCGGCCAACGGCACGCAGCAGCCCGACGCCTCGCCGACTTTCGAATCGGTCTCTTCGTAAACGGGTGCCGAACTGAGCGTATGGAACGTCTCCCACGCGATCCCTGTGGGGTCTTTCACCCAGTACTTGTCGGAGCGCGCGTAGCAACACGCTTTGTTCGACTCTTGCGTCATCGCTGCGTCAGCGGAGACAAGCTGATCCTTCATGCTTGCCAGCTCTAAGGAGGAGTCCACCTGAAATCCCAAATGATTCAGGCCCGTCGTTTCCAAGCGATTGGAGATGGCGAAATTCACTCGGGGATCCTCGAGCATCCACTTGGCATAGTCAGATCGTTCGACACTGGGCGGTGCTCCGAAGAGGCTCGAATAGAAGCGAATACTTTCACCCAGGTCCTTTACAGCAACATGTACATGGAAGCGTTTCATTTCACTCTCCTGGTCTTGGACGTCGCCTTGCGTTTCGGGGTAGGCGTACAACTTGGGCCGCAATGGGGGTCGGCCAAGCTGCAACAGTTCTCGGTGAGGTAAGTCACCAACTCATTCATGGAAGCGAAATTGGCGCTATAGAAGAGGTTGCGCCCACTGCGCCGCGAGATAACCAGATCGGCGTGTTGCAGTTCCTTGAGATGAAAAGAGAGGGTCGGCGCTGGAACGCTGAGCTGCTCTGCTAGCTCCGAGGGCGTGAAGCCCTCCGGCCCACGTTCGACCAGCAAACGATAGATGCTCAGCCGCGACTCTTGGGCGAGGGCACCGAGCGCTTTGACGACTGCTTTCGATTCCATGTTTCCATTGTTATCGAAATATTGTTCCAGAGGCAACCTATTTTTCGGCGGCCGCTCATCCAATCAAATGCCAGTTTCCTGCAACCATCGCCTCGCTAGAGCAAGTGCCTTAGGGCGTTCGCGCGACAAACCGCTTGCGGAGCGCTTCTCGAATCGGCACATCCCAGAACTTGAATGCTAGCCAGGCAAGCGCGGTGGTGAACGGTATGAGGGCGAGCGCGATCAGATTCTTTGTCGCCGAGGATCCTGGATTTGCCGCGACGTAGTTCATCCAAACGTACATGAACGGAAAATGCGTGATGTAGATCGGGTATGAAATACGGCCGCTGAATTTGCACACCTGCACGGTACCCATACCGGCATCCGAATGTGCTCCGCACAGGACGACGAACGGGAACAGCAACACGACGCATAACGCTTCGTAGATGCCATTCCACTTGATGCCCCACGCAACCGGCAACGTTGGTACCACGAAGGCGACCACAAGAAGGATTGTCAGCGGCAAAAAACCGAGCCGGATCTTCGGTAGGCGATCTCGCATCCTGTAGAGCCACAAACCCATCAGGAAGGGAAACCACAGTCGCAGTGGGCCCATCCAGAAATTGCTCCAGCCCCATCCGCCGTCGAGCGCACCGAGAGAAGCACCGGTCGCCACCAGCGCAAGAGCCCCCAGCACGGCCAAAATGATGAGTGCACGCGAAGATAAGCGACGCAGGATCAGCGCATACGCGATATTGCCCAGGTACTCCTGCAGCAAGGTCCACGAAGGACCGTTCAACGTATGCGTGTCTTCCCAACGATTCGGGAGCGGCTGAGCAGGTAACAGCAACAATCCGAGTACGAGTGCTTGCGTCAACGCGAACACGGTTGCGTGCTGTTTCGAATCGGCAAAGGGATCGAACAGATACGACAGGAACCCCAGCACAGCACCCAGGATGACGAGCGGGTGAAGGCGGATGAGTCGGATCTTGAAGAACTCGGCAGTCGACATCCGAGTCCATCGGTCATCGTATGCGTAACCGATGACGAACCCGGAGAGCGCAAAGAAGAAATCGACAGCCAAGTAAGCGTGCGGCAGGAGCAGCTTGCCCTGCGCAAAGTCGACTGTGATGCCTTGAATGTGGAAGAGGACTACGAGAAGCGCTGCACTACCGCGCAATCCATCGAGTACCTCGAAATGTTCTTTGCCTGTGCTTGTAACGTCGAGTGGCTGAGGCACTTACCGATCTACCTTTTGCAGCAAGTCGCGCAAGGTGTCAGTGCGACTACGACTTGGCAAGAGGTGAACGTCTGGAATCGCGCGAAAGAACACCCTCAAAAGAAAACGGCGGAGCCCTTGCGGACTCCGCCATTCCCTGCTCGAGCATGAATCCATGCGGTACAAGGCACCCGCACAGCAACTGCATCGGAGCGTCCGGCCGTTGGAGACCTCGGTCGCGCGCGTGACGAAAGCCTGCGCGCATGCTCTTGAGGCCTTACGGCTAACGAGATTTACCGTCTATCGACGAACCTCGCCAGCCAGCGAGCCCAGAGTTGCGACCGAACCAACGTTTGAATGAACCATTGGATCACCTCCTTCAGTTGCCGTGGGCTATTGCCGACGCGTACCGCCCACCGAAGTTGCGCGCCGTTATCGAAATTCTACGGTTCACGAGTTTGCGGCGGGAGAGGTAAATTCAAGGTTGGCTACTCCGGCACGCACGCAGACGTGACTGGGCTCACGAAATAGACGATGTCGAACTGTGCTTCTTAGTGCGAATCACGAGCTTGGCTTGCACCCGTCGGAGCCGCCAGCGCCGTGCGAAAGAACTCCACCATTTCGCCATTCACTTCAGGCGCCAGTTCCTTCGAGAACCCGTGCCCCGTGTCGTAACTCAAGTGGTGAACCGGGTAAGGAAACCCTTTCTCCTTCAACCTTGCAACGACAGCATCGCTCATCTGTTTCGATGGCCAGATTTCATCGTGTGCGGCCGAAATGAGTAAGAGAGGTCCGTTGATCTTTTCCACTTGAATCGTGGCTGCCCGGACTGCGCGCTCGTTTTGGAGGCTCAATTCAAAGAGATCAGCAAGCCGTTTCGATTCTGGCGTGAGAGGGCCCTTGTACGGCACGAAGGGCAAAGGTTGACCATGGAGCGTCCAAGATGAAGAGGCGCGATCGACCGCTCTGGCGCTTTGCCAGACCACATGGCTCGGAACGATTGCGCAGACAGCATGCAGGCGCTTGTCGAGCGAACCAAGAAGCAAAGCAAGCTCGCCGCCTTTCGAACCTCCGACGAATCCAATTCGCTCGGGATCCACAAATGGCTGCCGTGCGATGAAATCGATCGCGCTAGTAAAGTATTCGATCGGAATTCGATCGATCGCAGGAGGAAGTTCGGGAATTCCAAAGTAGGCGAGCCCCAATACCGCAATTCCGGCGGGAGGCATGAATTGGCCGAAAGCATCTGCCGTGATGAACCCGCCTTCCGACCCGCCAACGACGAGCAGTACCGGAAAAGGACCGGATCCGGCTGGTAAATAGAGGTGGGCGTAGAACCCGACCTCGTGAATGTCGACAAAGGCGGGCTTCGTAGAAGCAGAAGCATCTGCCCACGAATGCGAGGCCATCAGTAGGAGTACCAGCACTTCGATGGCGCGAGCGCGAAAGCCAACCATGTTTTTCTCCAGAGTCGTGGAGATCTAGTTTGTTCTTATCAGCGTGGGATGCTACCGCAAGCGTCAACCCATGTTCGAGTTGATGTTGTTGTTCGACGTGCTCTTCACGTTGACAAACGCTCGTTTGCGAAAGCAAACGCAGCAGCAGACGACTCATTTTTCTGAGTGCTGGTCCAAGAGCCGTTGCGCCTCTCGAGTGATGCCTGGGGGAAAGCCCAGCTTTTCCAGCAACGCGATCGCGTTCTTGGTTGTGGACACGCCCGGATGCAACCGTTAGTCGAATCCTTCGGGCAGTTCCGGGGCCTCGACGAAATGGGACGTAGAGACACTGACTGCCGACCGGCGTACTCGTCGTCCTTGTGCTCTCTGTCTTTCCTTGTGTTCTTTGTGTTGCGTCTTAGTCTCTAGTGTGTCCGCCGCAGAAAACTCAGCCAAAACACCGCAACGCACGCGGTGGCCGCAAAAGGAATCATGTAGCCGACGACGCCGGACGCTGAGATGCCGCTTTGGAGCAGCGCACCTGCGAGCAGTGGACCGATGATCGAACCGACGCGTCCAACGGCAACACTCGCACCTGATCCTGTGCCGCGTATCGCCGCCGGATAGTACGCAGGGGCCACGCCATATAGCGCGTAGTTAGCGCCAAGCAGGAAGAACCCCGCGGCACCGCTCAGGAGCAGCAGCAGAGTAGTGGTGTGCGATTCGCTGAGCACAAAGAGCGATCCGATCAATCCGAGATAGGCGATGGTGAGCGGTATGCGAGCGTCGAATCGATCGACCAACCAGCCGAAGAGCAATGCGCCGCCGACACTGCCAAAATTGAACATGAGCGACGCTTGCGGAGAAACTGCGGCTTCCATTCCCTTCGCGGTTACCAGAGTCGGCAACCAGTTCAGAATCAAATAGAGAATCAACAGTGTCGGCAGGAACGCGAGCCACAGAAGAAGCGTCGCACCGGCACGACCTTCGCCGAATAGCGCGAGCCAGACATCGATTCGTTTGGACGCCGTTTCCTTGCGCTGCAGAGTCTCAGCCATGAACAACTGCATGACGGGCGCCAATAGAAGCGGGAATACACCCCCGATAATGAACAGCACGCGCCAATCGAAATCGTGCGGCAAAAGTTGCGTCAGCAGGGCAGACGTACCTCCGCCAAGGGGCATGCCGCAAAACATTGCCGCGGCGATCAAAGCTCGCTTCTGCGGAACGCTGATTTCCGCCGCAACGGCCATCATGTTTGGCAATGCCGCGCCGAAACCGAGACCGGCGCAGAAGCGAACTGCAAACAGCACGGCGAACGTTGTGCTGAGTGTTGTAAGCAGTGTGAATAGGCCGAACGTCACCAGTGCACCGATAAAGACTGGTTTGCGCCCGATACGATCGGCGAGCCATCCACCGAACGAAGCGCCGATCACGAGCCCGACGTTGCTGATGGAGAAGATCCATCCCATCTGCTCGCGTGAAAAGCCGAACTGCGGTGCCAACTTTGGCGCCGCGACTCCCATCGCTTGGATGTCGAATCCTTCCACGACGGAAACTAAAAAACACAATGCGATGGTGATTGCGGCACTGCCGACAATGGGCTTTGCCTGGGCACTTGCGACCATTCTGATCCCCCTTGTTTGGCCGAGGCGGGCGCCAGGGCCTATCTACTTTATTGTGTCGGTGTGACGAACGGTGCGTCCACCGTAGGAACTACAGTGGCAAGCCGACGTAGTTCTCCGCAAGCACGCGCTGTGCGGCGGGAGACGCGAACACATATTCGAGTTCACGTTGCCGAATCCGCGAAGTAAACCCATCCTCGCTCGGAAAGTCATGCAGCAGCGTGGTCATCCACCACGAGAAACGTTCTGCTTGCCACACGCGTTGCAGCGCGCGTTGCGAGTAGTTGTCGATTCCGTGTGTGGACCCGTCGCGATAGTAGTCGAGGAGGGCTTCATACAAATAGAACACATCGCTTGCCGCGAGATTCAAACCCTTCGCGCCGGTGGGAGGCACGATGTGAGCGGCATCGCCGGCCAAGAATAGCTGGCCATAACGCATGGGCTCGGCGACGAAGCTACGCAACGGTGCAATGCTCTTCTCGATCGACGGCGCGGTTTCGAGCCGTGCGGCGACGTCCGAACCGATGCGCGATTTGAACTCGCTCCAGAAACGTTCGTCGCTCCAATCCTCCACGTGTTCATCCAACGGGCATTGCACGTAACAGCGAACACGTGTGGGGGAACGCATGCTCGCCAATGCGAATCCTCGCGTCGACCGCGCGTAGATCAACTCATCCCATGCCGGCGGCACATCTGCGAGAACGCCGAGCCAGCCAAATGGGTAGCTACGCTCGAATACTTTGAGCACATCGGCAGGAATGCTCTTGCGACTGACACCGTGATAACCATCGCATCCGGCGATAAAGTCGCATTCGATTTCGTGCTCGATACCGTTCTTGCGATACGTGACGCGCGGCTTGCGTCCGGTCACCTCGTGCAGGGCAACGGATTCGGCCTCGTAAATAGAGCGGCCGCCACTCGCTTCGCGGGCCTCCATCAGATCCCGAGTCACTTCTGTTTGACCGTAGACCGTCATACTTCGACCTACGAGCGACTTGAAATTGATGCGATGCCGCTCGCCGTCGAACGACAGGTCGACGCCGTCGTGCGTGAGACCTTCTTGATGCAGACGGTCCGCCACACCCGCAAGCTGCAGGATCTCCACCGTGCCTTGCTCCAGAACGCCCGCGCGAATCCGGCTCAAGACATATTCCGGCGTACGTTGCTCGAGCACCACGGCCTCGATGCCGGCACGATGCAGCAATTGTCCAAGCAACAGACCGGCCGGCCCGGCTCCAATAATTGCAACTTGGGTGCGATCCACTATAGGAATCCTCAGACTAAATCTACGTACACGATGCGGCGGCGTGCGACATCTGACGATGGAGAAATGGCAACGAAAATTGGACTTTTTCCAACCAGGATGTGGGATAGGATGAGGCGGTCGTGGGTCGTGGGTCGTGGGTCGTGGGT
>JAEWBG010000099.1 GCA_023391335.1 Pseudomonadota bacterium
CCAACTGCCAACTGCCAACTGCCAACGGTTATCCGCCATCGAATCGTCACACAATCGTCACTTCATTGCAGCCTGTCAGGTAGAGAGTGGCGCCATGACGCCTTCCGTTCGAGCTGCAGAGCTGTTCCGCCGGGTCGATGCTTTCGAGTACGCCTGGTGTTTGCGATTGAATCGCAGTTGTCGGCAATCATCGGTGCGCAGTTTCTTTGCGATGGTGAGCCGGCTAGGGGACGGGGTGTTCTGGTACGCCTTGATGGTGCTCCTACCCGTTTTGTATGGCGCTGATGGCGTTGTGCCGGCTTTGCGCATGGCTGCGGTCGGCGTTGCGGGTGTGGCGATTTATAAAGCACTGAAGTCGCGCCTGGTTCGAGAGCGGCCCTATATCTCGCTGGCTGGAATCGTCCCGGGAATCCCGCCACTGGATCGATACAGTTTTCCCTCGGGTCACACTCTGCACGCGGTGAGCTTTTCCATCGTGATCCTGAATGCATTCCCTGAGTTCGCGATCTTAGTGGCGCCATTCGCGATGCTCGTGGCCGCATCTCGCGTGGTGCTCGGGTTGCACTATCCCAGCGATGTGCTCGCTGGTGCTGCAATTGGGGGCATGCTCGCCTTTACAGCGCTCCAGATCATACCGAGCCCTTGATCGCTTGCGCCGAGGGCCGCGCCGGCTAAGATCGGCGGAGCTCTCACCATCTGGCGCTCGCTTGTATCTACCGCCCTCTAGTCCGTCTCGAGCATCTGGTCTTGCGCCCCGATCTCGTCATGGCGATCGCAGATCGGAATTCGGCCTCGCGGTGACTTGGGCGTGTGCCGTGCTGGCTTTCGGGTTTGCATCGACAGCAGCCGCGAATGTGCACGAGAAGTTCTCAGAATCTCAATACGACGTTCACGGCGATGAAGAGAGTTCGCTCTTGAATCTGCTGAACAACGCGACTCCCATCGTCTTCAAGGGCAAGAAGTATCACGCATTCACTTCATGGAACGTCCGCTGGAACTTTCGACGCTCTCGGGCGCCGGACGGACGATGCCGGATCACCTCGGTTGCGGTCCATCTCACCTCCACGATGCAACTGCCGAGGTTGATCGGTGGAAGTTTGCGGCAGAGGCAACAGTTCTATCCGTACCTTGCCGCGCTACGCACGCATGAATTCGGGCACTATCAATTCGGAAAGGATGCTGCCGATGCGATCGATCGTGGCATCTACAACCTGCCTAGCGTGTCCAGCTGTCGCGTACTTGCAGAAGATGCGAACACCCTAGGCTATCGAGTGCTAGCGGACTATCGAGTTCGCGAGCGTCGTTACGACGAGTCCACCGGCTACGGCAAGACACAAGGTGCGTCATTGCAGCCTTGAGGCTACGCTCGGCGAATGCAGTGTGTTTGTGATACCCAGGCTTCGATCATCCCAGTTTTGGAGTCTTCGCGGCTTCGGATAAGGGCGCTCACCGAGGCCGATGCGCCCTTTATCCTCAAGCTCGTCAATGAGCCCGGGTTTCTGAAGAACATCGGGGATAAATCAGTTCGTACGCTGGAAGATGCTCGCTCCTACATTCGATCCGGTGCGATGGCGAGCTACGAACGTCACGGATTCGGGCTCGCAGCGGTGGAGTTGAAATCGTCCGGCGAGCCCATCGGAATATGTGGGCTCTTGCAGCGCGATACCCTTGACGCACCTGATCTCGGCTACGCGCTGTTGGAGCAATACTGGTTACGCGGATACGCATTGGAAGCGGCGGAAACCATTTTGCGGGATGCCGGCACGCGGCTTGGATTGCGCCGCGTGTTGGCCATTACTTCGCTCGAGAACCTCGCATCTGAGAGAGTGTTGGAGAAGCTCGGCTTTGTTTTTACTCACGTGGCCACTCTGCCCGGCAGTGCGGATCCGACCAAGATGTTCGAGTGGGGAAGTGAGGAGTGAGAAGTGAGAAGTGAGGAGTGAGGAGTGAGGAGTGAGGAGTGGGGAAAGCGAGCCCCTGCTCACGCGCATAGCGCGCTCGGTTCCTCACTCTTCTTCGTATTCGCGATCGCGGTGCTCTGCCAGAATGACGTCTCAGATCTAGGAGGAGCCGAATGAATCGAACCGCTATTGCAATCGTTGCGTTGTCATCTGGATTGGTATTGGGTTTGTGTGCCGGCGTTGTTGTGTCGCAGACGACCGCGGTGCGCTCATCCGCGATTGTGCCGCAGGCTCAATCGAAACAAGAGCAGTTCGACTGGGGCAAGATGTACACGTATTTCGAAGGCGAGAATTTCAGCTCGAAGACGGATCTCGCCGCGGTGGCGGTGATCGAGCCTGGCAAGCAAATCCATCCGCCGCATCAACACGCGGACGAAGAGTACTTGATGGTCGTCTCCGGTGAAGGCACGTGGACCCTGAACAAGCAGACCAAGCCGGCGCACGCGGGCGACATGTTGTACGCGGCCCCCTGGGATTTGCACGGGATTACCAACACCGGCAAGACACCGCTGAGATTCGTCGTGTGGAAGTGGAGTAGCAAAGGTGTGGAGTCGCCGCCTGCGCCGGCCACTCTCGCGAAGTAGGGTTACATGGAATCAAACAAGCCGTTGATGATCCTGGTCGCCGGTCCATATCGATCCGGCACCGATGATCGCCCTGAACTGCTGGAAGCGAATGTCCGCGCGATGTCGGACATGGCGCTCAAACTATTCAGAATGGGACATCTACCGGTGCTGGGCGAATGGTTCGCACTCCCCTTGATTGAACATGCCGGCTCAGGTCGCATCGGCGATGACGTGTTCAACGAAATCTTTCATCCCGTCTCGCGTCGCCTCATCGCCAAGTGCGATGCGTGCCTTCGCATCGGCGGCCCATCGAAAGGCGCGGATGAGATGGTCTCGCTAGCTCGCGAAATGAATAAGCCGGTGTTCTTGAGATTGGAGGACGTCCCAAGGGCGGAACGGTGATCGGGTGATGAAGTGATGAGGTGAATGCGCTGCGCGCGTCAAAGCCCAGACGCGGAAACGGCTCAGGCAGGCGAATTCAAGTGGTTATGGATGAAGGGTGCTCCGTTCACCTCATCACGCCATCACCCCATCACGGCGACGCTCCGCGTCGCCTAATACTTCGCGTAGCTTTTTTCTTCGATCAGCTTTGAGCCGAGCTTCACATTGATCTGCCGTTTGACGGCGGCGCGTTCGTCATTGGTGAAGTACACCGCACGGGCGAGCTCGATGAACTCTTGATCGAATTGCTTCTGGCGCTCTTTCTCGCGCAGGTCATCTTCGACGACCCAGAGCTTTTCGTTGATCCGCTTGAGGGAAGCCCATTCCTCGTTGATGTCGACCGACGCATGCGGCGACTCGCGCCACGTTTTTTCCAAAGCAGTAAGTTCGGCACGCACGTTGGTGAGCTTCGCGGTATCGGTCATGCGCGCCGATTTGATCTGCAGGATCGTGATCTTGTCGATCAGTTCGCCGGGGGAGATGGGAACGAGGATATCGGTGGACATGGGTGTGCTCGCGGCAGAAGGGCGCAGAGGCTACAAGGCGGGAGGCGCCAAGTCACGCATCGGAGCCGGGTTCGGCGCGAGGGCGTTCCAATCCATGTTTGACCATCGCTTGCGCTGCGATGGCGCGCGATTCCGGATTGCGGGTCATCTCGAAGAATCGCAACCGTTTGTATGCGGCGTAAGAGGCGGCAACGTGCGCTGCGGCGTATCCGCGCCAGCCATCTAAGAACGCCAGGCGGAGGAAGTAATCTTTGAAGAAAGCGGCGATGAAAACGAAAGGGGTCATCCATGGATGCGCTTGGCGGCCTTTGTCCTGCCAGTCGCGCGCTTTGAGTTCTGCGTACAGCAGCGTCTTCAGATGTTTGTGAACGAGAGTTGGATTGTGCAGGTGCACGAACGGATGCGTGAAGGTGGTGACTGGTCCATCGAATCGGAGCGATTCGTGCACCCGCGCGTCGGTCCACCGCGCACGTTCACGATGATAGATGCGTCCCATCTTCTCGCCCGTCATCGGCCGATACCACCGCATGGGTGCGCCCATGTACCAAGTCTGTCTGCGCAACACCGCGCCGGCATGAGATGAGCTGAACAGGTCGGGAAGGTGTTGGCTAAGCTCGGACTGCAACTCCGGCGAGAGCGCCTCGTCCGCATCGAGGACCAAGATCCAATCGTACTGAGCTTGAGTCGTCGCGAAGTTTCGTTGCGGTCCAAACCCGAGCCAATCGTGGTGAACGACTCGTGCTCCATGCTCAATCGCGATTTGCTGCGTGCCATCCGTGCTGCCCGAATCGATGACCAATTTCTCCGCCGCGAAAGGCACGCTGTCTAGGCATCTTGCGATCGCGCCAGCCTCATCGCGCGCGATGATGACGAGTGAAATGGGCAGCTTGGGCATGCCGCGAGTTTCTCAAGCGAAGGCAACCGGACGCAACACAAAGCGCACATAGAATCGATAGATGTCCGAGGATGCGACTGTCGAGGGGAATGGCCTCGCAGATGACGCGCACGATTCGTTCTTCCGCCTTGGTACATTAACCGCTGCTTGCATCAAAGCGTTCATCAAATGCGACTGGTCGCCGGAAGATGGCGTGCACCGCCCTTGAGCATTCGTATGCCTCACTCATCTATGCGTTCTTTGTGTTGCGTCCGGCTCTGAGTCTCGCTGCTACAATCAAGGAACCTCACAGCGGACTAGTTCGTGGCGCGCTACCTCTTCTTCGTCTCCCAGTCATACGCATTCGCGATCTTGCGGCCACTACAAGCGGCAATCCGTGCCCGCGGGCACGAGGCGGCATGGTTCTTCGAAAACGAGCGCGATGCTCGTTATCTAAGAACGGACGAAAGGCGGTTGATTAAAGCTCGAGACGCTGTGCAGTGGAACGCGAACGCGGTATTCGTGCCAGGCAATTGGGTGCCGGACTTTTTTCCTGGTCTCAAAGTCGAGGTGTTCCACGGATTCAGTGTCGGTAAGCGCAGCGAATCCAAAGGGCACTTTCGCATCCGCGGCTCGTTCGACTTGTATTGCACACACGGCCCCGACACGACAGAACCGTTCCAGAAACTCGCGAAAGAGCATGGCTACTTCCGAGTCCGCGAGACCGGTTGGCCCAAGCTTGATCCCCTGTTTTCAGGTGCCCTCGACGTGCCCGGCGAGCGTCGGCCGACTGTCTTGTATGCATCGACGTTCACTGAGGCGATCAGCTCCGCGCGCACTTTGTGTTCGACGATTGCGCAGCTTTCAACGACCGGGCGCTGGCGTTGGCTGGTGACATTGCATCCCAAGATGGCGCTCGACGTGGTGGCGAGTTACAAGGCGATTCAGAACCCGCATCTCGAGTTCGTCGAAACCGACGACATCCTCTCGCTGTATGTTCAAGCTGATGTGATGCTCTCCGATACCTCGTCTGTCGTGCCGGAATTTCTCACCCAACACAAACCCGTCGTCACATTCCGCAATCGCAAGCCGGGGCCGCATCTGATTAACATCGAAAACGTGAGCGATGTGCTGCCCGCGCTGGAACGTGCTTTCGCGCCTTCCGACGAACTGCAGGCAGCGATCGTTCGTTATGCGAATCACATTCACCCGTATCGGGACGGACGATCGAGCGAGCGTGTGCTGGCCGCGACGGACGAGGCCATCGAGCAAGGAGGCGCTGGATTGCGGCGCAAGCCTCTAAACCTGTGGAGGCGCCTGCAGGCGCGCAAGCGCTTGGGCTATTGGAACTAGAACACACGTTCGCACGCTGAATCGTGCCCGTCGAAAGTTGGGAGCATTCATGCGCGCTGTATTTGCATTCATCTCAGTCGTTCTCTTGAGCTTCAACATTAGCGCGCGCGATCTGCCCGCCAGTCCGGCGGACGTCTATGGGGACTTGTTTACTGCTGTTCAGGTGCAAGCTGTCTTCCCAGATAGCAAGACGTTTGCAGATGCTGTTCCTAAGCGGACGCCGGCGGAGATTCTCGAGCGCTTTCATGCCCACCGATCCGACCCGAGTTTTTCGTTGCCGAAATTCGTGGACGAGAATTTTGAGGCGCCCGCTGGTCGCAGCGATACGTCGCACACATTGCCCAACGAGAAAGTGGCGCAGCACATCGATCGATTGTGGGGCGTGCTAACGCGCATGCCACAAGCCGAGCCCGCGTTCTCGACGCGATTGCCGCTGCCGCTTCCGTATGTCGTGCCGGGCGGGCGCTTCCAAGAGATTTACTACTGGGACTCGTACTTCACCATGCTCGGATTGCAGGTGAGCGGCGAACATGAGTTGGTCACGGACATGATCTCGAACTTCGCTTTCCTCATCGATCAATGGGGACACATTCCGAACGGGAATCGCACGTATTACCTGAGTCGGTCGCAGCCGCCTTTCTTTGCGGCAATGGTCGAGCTCGAGGCGCAGCATCTGGGCGATGCCGCATATCTCAAGCGATTGCCGCAGTTGAAGCGTGAGTATGCGTTTTGGATGGAAGGAGCCGAAGCGCTGCAGCCGGGTGCCGCGCATCGCCGCGTGGTGAAGCTCAAGAGCGGCGAGGTGTTGAATCGATATTGGGATGATCGCGATACGCCACGCGATGAGTCGTATCGGCAAGATGTCGCTACCGCGAAAGAATCAGGACGCGATCCGGCCGAGGTGTATCGCAACTTGCGTGCAGCGGCCGAGAGCGGATGGGATTTCAGCTCGCGTTGGCTTGCGGATGGCAAGAGCCTGGCGACGATTCGCACGACTGAGATCATCCCCGCCGATCTCAACAGCCTGCTGTATCGATTGGAATCGACGATCGCACACGCATGTGAGATTCAGAAAGATGAATCGTGCGCGACTTCGATGAAGAATCGGGCGGCTGCTCGCAAGACCGCCATGCAGAAGGTGCTATGGAGCGACTCGCAGCAAGCATTCGTCGATTACGATTGGGTGCATGACGCTCCGATGGCAAATCTCACGGCAGCCATGGTGTATCCGCTCTACTTCGATGTCGCGAACGATCAGCAGGCCAAATCGCTGGCAACAACGATCAGAGAGAAGTTGCTTAAGCCGCGCGGCTTGGCCACCACGACACAAGAAACCGGACAACAATGGGACGCGCCGAACGGATGGGCACCGCTGCAGTGGATGGCCATCGAAGGTTTGCGAACGCACGGGCAACAGCAGCTCGCAGCAACCATTGCGCAACGCTGGGTGGCCGCGAACGTCGCGGAATATTGCCGCTCAGGAAAGTTGGTGGAGAAGTACAACGTCGAAAGCGCCGGCGAAGGCGGTGGTGGTGAATATCCGAATCAAGATGGATTCGGGTGGACGAATGGAGTGTTGAGGAAACTGCTGAGCGTGTATCCGGAGTTGGCGAAGCAGGATACGAGATACGCAGGGAAATAAGAGGCGAGCCCTTCGGGCAAGGAAGGCTAACGGCAAGGTGGCCGCCAAAGCACGGCAGGCGGGCCGAGCGAACTCGGCAAGCCAGAGGTGTTTCTGGCCTGCGCAGCGCGCTGCCCTGCTAATGGCTTCCTTGCCGATGGCTTCCCTGCGCGCAGCGCTGCCCTCTTATCCGCTATCCCTTCCTCGCCTCCGCCACCATCACCGAATGCAGTTTCTTGATCACTTCCTCGGGCGTGATCAGATCCATCACCCCCGGTTGTTCGATCTTCGTAGTCCATGGCAATTCAGATGCGGGTTTGCCGAGCAACGTACGAGCTGCAGCATCGTATTTATCGACGCACCATTGACGGCTTAGGTAGGGGCCGCTGCGTGCTGGATTCGTTGCGGCATATAGACCGATGACAGGCGTTCCGACCGTCGTTGCCATGTGCGCAGGGCCCGAATCGGGAGAAATGAGGACCGCAGCTCGCTTCAGAGTCGCAAGAAATTCCAGCAGGGTGTCTTGGCCGATTGTGTTGAGTACGGGATTGCGAACGTAGGAGCTGATCTCCTCCCCGTACTGCTTTTCCAATTCGCTGCGGCCGCCGCACAAGATGACTTTGAGCCCCAACGCGCCACTCGCGTAGTCTGCCACTTGGGCGTAGTACTCCGATCGCCAGTTACGCAGCGGATGACTTGAGCACGGAGAAATGATCAGCGCCTTCTCGCCATTAGGGATGATTCGTTGTGCATAGGCGAGGGCAGAATCGGGAATGGGAATATCCCAGCGCAACAGCTTCTCGTAGACGTGAAACTTTTCCGCGAACCCGAACAATCCGTCCATCACGTGCTGGCGTTCGGCCGGTCGTAGACGATTGGTCGTGAACAGCCATTGCAGCTCGCGAGCGCGCCTGCGATCGAAGCCCAGCCGAATGCGAGCAGGAATGCAGGTGGAGATGAGGCTCGCACGCAATGCAAGCTGCATGTGCATGAGGACATCGAAGTGACGGCCGCGAAGTGTCTTTCGCACGGTTCGCATCGATCCAAGCAGATCGCGCTTATCCACCACGACGAATTCAATATCGGGAATATGGCCGAGCAGCTTGGCCTCGACTTTGCCGATGACCCAAGTGAAACGCGTTTCCGGCCACGCTCGCTGCAGCGTTCGGACCACGGGTAACACGTGGCACGTATCCCCAATTGCCGAGAGGCGCAAAATGCAAACGGATTTTGGGATCGTGTCGAACGGTGAGCTCATTAGTGTCTTTGTAATTGGCTCGCCAAGCGCTTCAGCGAGCAATTGAGTTATCTTTCGCCAACAACAACGCCCACTCACGCATGGCCGCAACTCACGAACAGGTTCTCAGGCTCGAAGCCGCCGGCATCGTATACGACGCCGCACGCGTGCGTAAGCCAGAGTTGGATCTATTCGATCGGCACTACTGGCGCGTGCGCAACGGGCTAGAAGAGGTTCCGGGTGGTCGCGGGTCAGTTGCGTTTGTAGAGGCTGACAATCAACGCTGGGTTCTGCGTCATTATCGGCGCGGCGGATTGATCGCTCGCCTTTTTGAGGATCGCTATCTGTGGCGCGGTGAGGATCGGACTCGATCGTTTGCGGAGTGGCGATTGCTGGCGGAGTTGAAGCGCCTGGATTTACCCGTGCCGACAGCGATCGCCGCTTGCTACCGCAGGGGTGGTCTCTTCTACACTGCAGACCTGATCACCGAAGCGCTCGTCGACACCATTACGTTGGCGCAAGCGCTACGAATTGCGCCGCTACCCGAAGCCGAATGGCATCGCATAGGCGAAACCATCGCGCGCTTTCATTCGCATGGCGTGCATCACGCGGATCTCAACGCCAATAACATCCTTCTTAATCGAGCATCGGGCGATGTGTACTTGCTCGACTTCGATCGCGGTCGCATTCGTCCTCGCGGTTCGTGGGAGCAGGATGTGCTTGCGCGGCTGCGACGATCGCTTACGAAGCTTAGCGGCCAATACTCCCCGTTCCATTTTGATGAGCGTGCCTGGGCATGGCTTGCCGAAGCACATAACCGACGACTCACCGGTAGAAAGACTGCAGACGGAGACTTAGCCGCAGAGAACGCAAAAAAGAATTAACTGGTCACAACGCGAGCGAGCTTCCAATCCCGTCGCAGTTAACTGTGGATACGACTGAATTGTGAGTGATCGGACGGGCTCAAGACGAACGGATTTGTAAGTCGCAAGCACCACTCCAACCGACGTATTGCCAATGGTCGCGTTTATTTTTCTTTTCTGCGTTCTCTGCGGCTAAATTTCTTCGTCTTATTCGTGGCCAGTGACGGGTGACTCCCGACTGCCCGGTGGCATCATGATTCCGCCGAACTTATTGCAAATGGCACAGAACAATTCCGCCGTGCGCTGTGCATCGTAAAGCGCGGAATGGGCCTCGTTTTGGTCCCAATCAAGTCCCGCAGCGTGCAATGCCTTCGCTAACACCGTTTGGCCATACGCCACACCTGAAAGCGTTGCGGTGTCGAAGCTCGAGAACGGATGGAACGGGCTGCGTTTCACTTGCGTGCGTTCGATCGCCGCGTTCAGGAAATTCAAATCGAAGTACGCGTTATGACCGACGAGAATCGCACGAGTGCAATGCGTGTCCTTAACTGCTTGACGTAGATCTTGGAATAGCTTGGTGAGCACTTCCTTTTCAGGCAGCGCTGGCCGCAGCGGATGAAAGGGATCGATGCCATTCACCGCAAGCGAAGCTTCTTCGATGCGCGCGCCAGGAAATGGTTGGACGTGATAGCGCCAGCCTTCGCCGGGCTTCAACGTTCCATCGGGTTGAATCTCGATCAACACTGCGGCGATTTCGAGGAGCGCGTCGGTGTTCGGATTGAATCCGCCGCACTCCACATCGACGACAATGGGCAAGAAGCCGCGAAAGCGATTTGCCATCCGGGCTTTCAAGATGCGGCTCCTTCGCTCATGCGCCACAGGATTGGCTCGCCCGCGCGGAAGGGCACGAGTTCGTGCTCACCGAATACATAAGAAGCTGGTGGCTTCCATTCGCTGCGTTCAAGAGCGATGAAGTCCTGATTGCGAGGCTTGCCGTAAAAATCTGCGCCACGTTCCGATGCAAATGCCTGCAAGGCATCCAATCGACCCGCCTTCTCGAAGGCTTCCGCATAGAGTTCGATCGCTGCGTGAGCGGAGAAGATGCCCGCGCATCCGCACGAATTCTCTTTGGTGTGTTTAGCGTGCGGTGCGCTGTCCGTGCCCAAAAAGAACCGTGGATTCTCGGTCGCTGCTTTGATGAGCGCTTCTCGATCGTGCTCGCGCTTCAGAATCGGCAAGCAATACAAGTGCGGGCGAATGCCACCTTGAAAAATCGCATTGCGATTGAGCAGCAAGTGCTGAGGCGTAATGGTTGCGCCAATTCCGTTGCGCGCGGACTCGACGAATCGAACCGCAGTGCGTGTGGTCACGTGCTCAAACACGACCTTCAATTTCTTGAATCGCTCGATCAAGGGTGCCAGCACGCGGTCGATGAACACCGTTTCGCGATCGAACACATCGACATCGCTATTCGTGACTTCGCCGTGCACTTGGAAGACCAATCCGACTTCTTCCATCGCTTCGAGTGCTGGATAAGTTTTCTCGATCGCGGTGACGCCGGAATCGGAGTTGGTTGTCGCCCCCGCTGGGTAGAGCTTTGCGCCTGCAATAAAACCACTCGCCGCTGCAGTGCGAATCTCCTCAGGCGAGGTCGAGTCCGTTAGATACAGCGTCATCAAAGGCTCGAAGCGAGTGTTCGGCGGCAGTACCTGCAGGATTCGCTCGCGATAGGCTTGCGCTGCCGCCGCCGTCGTCACTGGCGGCTTTAGATTCGGCATGATGATGGCACGCCCGAATTGGCGAGCCGTGAATGGCACGACGCTCTGCATTGCAGCGCCATCGCGCACGTGTAGATGCCAATCGTCAGGGCGTCGAAGTTTCAATACGGTCATCGAGATCTCTTGGGTGAACCGCGTTTGGAGGCGCGGCCGTGAAATACGTCGGGCTGTTGCAGCAGTTCGTACGTGAAGCGCAGGCCGAACCCTGTGAAGTCGCTGGGAATGTGTGCCAAGCCGCCCGAGCGATTGCTGGATGAGAGATCCAGATGAATCCACGGAATCGTATCGGGTACGAAGCGTTTCAAAAATCGCGCGGCCAGGATGTGATCGCCTTTGCTGTCCGGCGTGCATTGCAAGACATCGGCAATCTTCGAAGACAAATCGCTGTCGAAATCCTCGTCCATAGGAAAAGGCCACACGCGTTCGCCGCTGCGAACGCCTGCAGCCAGCAACTGCGGATGCAACTGCGGCTGGTTTGTGAATGCGCCGCTGTAGCGCTCAGTCAGCGCCAAAATGCACGAGCCTGTCAGGGTCGCGTAGTCGACGATGAGATCTGGTTGTTCGCGCGCGGCGAGGGCGAGCGTATCCGCAAGCACCATGCGTCCTTCAGCATCGCTATGCGCGACTTGGATGGTCGTGCCGTTCAGAGCCCGTACGACTTCTTGCGGTCGATACGCGCGAGCGTTGATCTCGTTTTCGGTGATTGCCAGCCAACAGTCGATTTCGTACGGCACTTCCAAGGCGCTCAAGGCGAGGAGCATTCCCAAGGCGACTGCGCTGCCCTGCATGTCCTCGTGCATGTGATACATGCTCTTGTGCGGCTTGAGATTGATGCCGCCGGTGTCGAAACAAATCCCTTTTCCTACCAGCGCCAAGCGGGGCTGAGATTTACCACGTGCGCGCGGTCGGTAGCGAATGCATGCGATACCTGCACCTCGATGCTCGTTGGCGCGTGACACAGCCAGAAATGCGCCTGCCCGCAAACGCTCAAGAGCAGCTTCATCGTAGAACGTGAACTTCCACCCCTCGCGCTTGGCGAGGTCGCGGACCGCGCGCCTGTAAGTCGGCGCATCCAGAATGTTCGGAGGCAGGGAGGTGAGCCAGCGAGCCACGTGATTGCCCCGATCCAGCGCACGGGCGGCCTCGACGTTCACCGCGACGCCTGAATGGAGAAGTGTGATTTCACTCACACCCGGTTTGCGCGACGGTTTCGATTTCATCTCCGGCAGCGGGGCGGATCCAGCCAATACGCTGCTGAGTGCTGCTTCGAGAACCTGGGCCGCTGCGTCTTTGCCAAACCGGATCGCGGCAATCAGGATCCGGCACTTTTCCGGCAGCGTTCCGAATTCCTTGTATGCGGCGGCGGTTGCGGAAAGCCGTTCGAATGCAGACGCATTTGGCTTGATGAACGCGATAACGGTAGGCCTTCCGCTCTCGGCAGCGCGCGCACTCATGTGAGCGACGGGACCTTGTGCCGCTGCTGCCGCGTAGAGCTTCTTCCAAAGGGTCGAATGTGGGAGCCCTGTGAGCGATTTCGCACCTGCATCGCTGGGGCAAAGAATCAGCACTGCGTCATGTGTTTCTAGCGAGGCGGAGTTCGGTTCTGCCTCGCGCTGGCGAATGCGAACGTTGCGCTGTGCGGGAAGAAGTTCCACGAATGCTGGGTTCCTTGACGTCAAAAAATCAAACTCCGATCATACGCGCGGTTTTCGGGCCGTAGCACGCAAAACGTCTACGGAACAACACCTTCGGCGCACCCGCGCGCAGTCCTATAAGACCCGCCGCAGTTTCGCATATGGGCTTCAAAAGCACGTCGATTCGGCGTGTTCAACCGGCCAACGAGTAGCAACGAATGTCCGAACCTTCACGGTTTGATGATCTGGATCCGCAAGAGACCCAGGAGTGGTTGGAATCCATCGACTCGGTATTGAAGGCGCATGGCCCCGAGCGTGCGCACTTCTTGCTCGAGCGGCTGATCGATTTCACCCGCCGATCTGGCAAGTACTTGCCGTTCCGTCCCAATACCGCTTACTTGAATACGATTTCTCCCGGGCAGGAGAAGCCATACCCAGGCGATCTCGCACTTGAACGCCGCATCGAGGCGTACATCCGCTGGAACGCAATGGCGATGGTCGTACTCGCGAATCGTCAGAGCTCCGAATACGGTGGCCACATCGCGAGCTACGCGTCCTCTGCAACGCTATACGAGGTCGGGTTCAATCATTTTTGGCGTGCACCGTCGGATGCGCATCCCGGCGATTTGATCTATAGCCAAGGGCACGTTTCGCCAGGCATCTACGCGCGAGCCTTCGTGGAAGGCCGGCTCACCGAAAATCATCTGCGCCACTTCCGCCAGGAAGTCGCGAGCGAAGACGGCCTATCGTCCTACCCGCACCCGTGGCTCATGCCGGAGTTTTGGCAGTTCCCGACGGTGTCGATGGGCTTAGGTCCCATGATGGCGATCTATCAAGCTCGCTTTCAGCGTTATCTCGAGCACCGCGGCATCGTTCCGGAATCCGATCGCAAGATCTGGGCGTTCCTGGGCGACGGTGAAATGGACGAGCCCGAATCGATGGGCGCGCTCACGATGCCGGTCCGCGAGAAGCTCGATAACCTGGTTTTCGTCATCAACTGCAACTTGCAGCGTCTGGACGGACCGGTGCGAGGCAACGGCAAGATCATCCAAGAACTCGAGGCCGCATTCCTCGGCGCGGGTTGGAATGTCATCAAAGTCGTGTGGGGTTCGCGTTGGGATTCGCTGCTCGCGCGCGATACGAAGGGTCTGCTGCGTCGGCGCATGGAAGAGTGCGTCGACGGCGAGTATCAGAACTTCAAGGCCAAGGGCGGCGCCTACACGCGCGAACATTTCTTCGGCAAGTATCCTGAGCTGAAGGAAATAGTCGCCAACATGTCCGATGACGACATTTGGCACTTGAACCGCGGCGGCCACGACTATCAAAAAGTCTGGAATGCATACAACGCCGCGAACAATCACAAGGGCGGCCCGACGGTCATCCTCGCGAAGACCGTGAAGGGCTTCATGATGGGACGCTGGGGCGAGAGCCAAAACATCACGCACCAGCAAAAGAAGCTGGACGATGAGGCGCTCAAGGAATTCCGCAACCGCGTCGGCATCGACATTTCCGACGAAGAAATCCTCAAGGCGCCGTTCAAGCGGCTGCCTGACACCAGCGAAGAGATGAAATACCTGCGCGAGCGTCGCAAGGTGCTTGGCGGGTCGTTACCGCAGCGCAAACCGAAGGCGACACCGCTCGCCGTTCCGGGCCTGGATGCATTCGATTCGCTATTGCAGAGCTCGGCTGATCGCGAGTTCTCGACCACGATGGCGCTGGTGCGCATCCTGCAGGTGCTCGTGAAGGATAAGAACATCGGTAAGCACGTCGTGCCGATCGTTCCCGATGAAGCACGCACGTTCGGCATGGAAGGCATGTTCCGTCAGATCGGCATCTACTCCTCGGCGGGCCAGCTCTACACCCCGCAGGACGCCGATCAGTTGATGTTCTACAAGGAAGATAAGAAGGGTCAGATCCTGCAAGAAGGCATCAACGAAGCCGGTGCGACATGCTCGTGGATCGCGGCGGGCACTGCTTACTCCAACTATGGCGTGAGCATGATTCCGTTCTACATCTACTACTCGATGTTCGGCTTCCAGCGCGTCGGCGATTTCATCTGGGCGGCAGGCGATAGCCAGGCTCGCGGCTTCCTCGTCGGTGGCACGGCAGGACGCACGACATTGGCGGGCGAAGGCTTGCAGCACCAAGACGGACACAGCTTGCTGCACGCGAGCACGGTGCCGAACTGCGTCGCGTACGATCCGACCTTTGCTTACGAATTGGCCGTAATCATCCAGGACGGACTGCGTCGCATGTACGCGGAGCAGGAAGACATCTTCTACTACATCACCGCGATGAATGAGAACTACGCGCACCCGGCCATGCCGAAGGGCGCGGAGAAGGGGATCATCAAGGGCATGTACCTGTTCCAGAGCGGCGGCAAAGGCAAGGTCCGCGTGAACCTGATCGGTGCAGGCACCATTCTGCGCGAAGTGATTGCTGCTGCTGAGATCCTCGAGAAGGATTACGGCGTGCCGTCCGATATCTTCAGCGCACCGAGCTTCAACGAGCTGCGCCGCGAAGCACTGGATGTCGAGCGTCAAAACATGCTGCATCCCGAACGTTCGGCGAAGGTCCCGTATGTGCGCGAGTGCTTCGGCGATCGCCAAGGGCCATTCATCGCAGCGTCCGACTACATGAAGGCAGTGCCGGACCAGATTCGCCAATGGGTGCCTGGACGTTACGTCGTCCTGGGTACAGACGGCTTCGGCCGCAGCGACTCGCGCGCCCAGTTGCGCAAGCACTTCGAAGTCGATCGCAATCACATCGTCGTTGCTGCGCTCAAAGCGCTCGCCGATGAGGGCAAGCTCGATGCCGCCACCGTGAAGGGCGCGATGAAGAAGTTCAACATCGATCCGGAGAAACCGAATCCGGTCACGCAGTAAGAAAGAAGTTGGATAGTGACTAGTGACTAGTGAATAGGCGATGCAAACCGATCACTGCTCCGCTTTCGCTCGCGTACTGGTCGCATCGGTGCTGATGCGCCGTCTGACTATCCGCTATCCGCAATCCGCTATCCGCTTCTAAGAACACGCTATGTCCGAACAAGTCCTCGTTCCCGATCTTGGCGACTTCAAAGACGTTGAAGTCATCGATGTGCTCGTGAAGGCCGGCGATACGATTGCGGTCGATACCCCGCTGCTCACGATCGAAACCGACAAGGCAACGATGGACGTGCCATCGACCGCAGCCGGTGTCGTCAAATCGGTCGCGTTGAAGAAGGGAGATAAAGTCTCGAAGGGATCGTTGATCCTTGTATTGGAAGGGACTAGCGGATCGTCCGCACGGGATTCCTTGGAGTCACGGATAGCGGATAGTTCAGAAAGGAAGCCGGCGAATCCCGCAGCTGCGCCTGCAGCGCCGGCTGCGAAGTCGCCGCCTCCGAGCCCATCCGCAAGTCACAATCCGCAATCCGCTGCTCCGATCGAGCTTCGCGTTCCCGATATCGGTGACTTCAAAGACGTCGAAGTCATCGATGTGCTCGTCAAAGTCGGCGACAAAGTGGAAGTCGATTCTTCTCTGCTCACGCTCGAGACCGAGAAGGCAACGATGGATGTGCCTTCGACGAACGCAGGGACGATTAAGTCTCTGGCGATCAAGAAGGGCGATCGCGTTTCGAAGGGGGCATTGATCGGAATTTTGGAAGGGACTAGCGGATCGCGGATAGCGGATAGTGCGGAAAAGAACGCAGCGCCAGCGGTCGCTGCTGCGCCTGCAACGCAGGCAGCTCCTAGCCCATCCGCTAGTCACAATCCGCCATCCTCTACCGGGTCGCTGCCCGCTATCGACGAAGCTGGCTTCTCACGCGCGCACGCGAGCCCATCCGTGCGTCGATTCGCTCGCGAATTGGGCGTTGATCTCGGCAAGGTCAAAGGTTCAGGCATCAAAGGTCGCATCACGCCAGATGATGTGAAGGCGTGGGTCAAGCAAGCCTTGAGTTCGGGTGCTGGGGCTGGCGGCGGCGTTGGTCTGCCTAAACTTCCCGAAGTCGATTTCTCGAAGTTCGGTGCGATCGAAGTTAAGCCGCTCAGCCGTATTCAAAAGATTTCCGGACCGCGCCTGCACGCAAGTTGGGTCAACATCCCGCACGTCTGGCAGATGGATGAGGCGGATATCACGGAGCTCGAGGAAACGCGCAATCGCTTGAAGACCCAAGCAGCCGAGCGCGGTATCAAGCTGACTCCGCTCGCATTCATCTTGCGCGCGTGTGCCCGAGTGTTGACGCAATTCCCGGTCGTCAACAGCTCGCTCGATTCGAGCGGCCAGAATCTGGTGATGAAGAAATATCTCCACCTTGGATTCGCTGCTGACACACCCAATGGCCTTGTCGTCCCAGTCATTCGTGATGCGGACAAGAAAGACATCTACGAGATTGCCCGCGATCTGGCGACGCTTTCGGAGAAGGCTCGTGCGGGCAAGCTGTCCGCGAATGAGATGCAGGGTGCAAGCTTCACCGTTTCCAGTCTTGGCGGCATCGGCGGCACCTCATTTACTCCGCTGATCAATTCACCGGAAGTGGCGATCCTAGGTGTTGCGCGATCGAGCATGAAGCCCGTCTACAAAGATGGACAGTTCGTGCCGCGCCTCATCCTGCCGTTCACATTCGCTTACGATCACCGCGTGATCGATGGCGCAGCCGGTGCGCGCTTCACCACGGCACTCGCACAACAGCTCGCTGACGTAAAGGGTCTGCTGGAAGCAGTGCCATGAGCGTAGTGACTGGCGGATTGCGGATAGTGACTAGCAAGAACTCGTCGCTTCCGTGCGCCGCGCTCCACCTGCAATGTTCGCTAAGAACTGATGGGGCCGTATTCGGCTATCCGCTATCCGCTCTTTCTATCCGCTAGTCACCAGTCACTAGTCACTATCTATATGGCCCAAGAAATTCGCGTTCCAGATATCGGCGATTTCAAGAACGTCGAAGTCATCGATGTTCTGGTGAAAGTCGGCGACACGGTGGCTGTTGAAACCCCGTTGATTACGCTCGAGACCGACAAGGCCACCATAGACGTGCCTTCGTCCGGAGCGGGTGTCGTGAAATCGGTTGCGGTGAAGAAGGGCGATCGCGTTTCCCAAGGCTCGATGATCGCAATCATCGAGGCGGATAGCGGATCGCGGATAGCGGATAGTCAGAGCAAGAGCGCTTCGTCCGGCGTTGACGACACCGCTTTTACAGAGACGATTGTTCGCAAGGACCTCAAGGATGAAGCTCCCAAGCCCCTCTCTCCATCCGGTTCTTCATCTGAACCATCCGCTATCCGTGACTCCAAGGAATCCCGTGCGGACGATCCGCTAGTCACTTCTTCTTCCTACGATTTCGACGTCGTCGTCCTCGGCTCCGGTCCAGGCGGTTATACCGCTGCGTTCCGCGCCGCCGATCTTGGTATGAAGACCGCGCTCATCGAGCGCTCCAGTTCATTGGGCGGTGTTTGTCTGAACGTCGGCTGCATTCCTTCGAAAGCACTTCTGCACGCAGCAAAAGTGATCGAAGAAGCGGAGGCGATGGAAGAGTTCGGCGTGCATTTCGGTAAGCCGAAAGTGGATGCGCCGAAACTGCGCGAGTGGAAGAACAAGGTCGTGAACCGGCTGACCGGTGGCCTTGCGACGATGGCGAAGCAACGCAAGGTCGAAGTGATTCGCGGCGTGGGTAAGTTTGTGTCGCCGCGCGAACTTGAAGTGACGGATGGCGGCAACACTCGCAAGGTCTCGTTCGCCAACTGCATCATCGCCGCCGGTTCTGAATCGATTCGCTTGCCAGGATTGCCGGAAGATCCGCGCGTCATCGATTCCACCGGCGCGCTCGAGTTAGATCTACCGAAACGCATGCTCGTCATCGGCGGCGGCATCATTGGTCTAGAAATGGCGACGGTGTACGACGCGCTTGGCGTGAAGGTCAGCGTCGTCGAATTGACCGATGGCTTGATGCCAGGAGCGGATCGCGATCTCGTGCGGCCACTCGAGAAGCGTCTAGCTAAGCGTTATGAAAGCATCATGGTGAAGACGAAAGTCACCAAGGTCGAGGCGCTCAAGTCCGGCATCCGCGTGACTTTCGAAGGCGAGCAAGCGCCGTCCGAGCCCCAGGTTTACGACAAGGTGCTGGTTGCTGTGGGACGCAGCCCGAATGGCAAGCGCATCAACGCCGAAGCGGCGGGTGTGGTCGTGAATGAACGCGGCTTCATTCCAGTCGATCGGCAGATGCGCACGAACGTGCCGCACATCTTCGCAATCGGCGATATCGCCGGTCAGCCCATGCTTGCGCACAAAGCGACGCACGAAGGCAAACTTGCGGCGGAAGTCGCTCACGGCGAGAAGCGTGCGTTCGATGCCCGGGTGATTCCGTCAGTCGCATATACCGATCCTGAAGTGGCTTGGGTCGGCTTCAGCGAAACAGATGCGAAAGCAAAGGGCATTGCTTACGAGAAAGCGACATTCCCTTGGGCGGCGAGCGGGCGTTCGTTGTCCCTCGGGCGTGATGAAGGCATGACCAAGTTGATCTTCGATCCCACCACGCACCGCGTAATCGGTGGCGGCATCGTCGGCCCGAATGCGGGCGACCTGATCGCCGAAGTGGCCCTCGCAATCGAAATGGGCTGCGACGCGCACGACATCGGACTCACGATCCATCCGCACCCCACACTCTCGGAAACCGTTGCATTCGCGGCCGAAGTGTTCGACGGGTCGATTACGGATTTGTATGTGCCGAAGAAGAAAAAGTGATGAGGTGAGGGAGTGATGAGGTGAGGGGCGCAGCGCTTCACGGACCAGCAGTGATGGAGTGATGACGTGAAGATCGGAGCTCCTCTCCTGTGTTTCGGCGGTTGGAGTTGCAGGGATCGCATCGGACGCAACACAAAGAACGCATAGGAAGACGAGTGCCAGGAGCTTTCCGGCCTGTTCGTGCGTTGCCTTGCTTCTGCTTTAACCGATTCGGATTCTTTGCGCGCTTTGCGTTGCGTCTTCTCTTCAAAAGCAGGTATCGCGATGCGGATCATCACAGCCAAAACCCGCGGCGGTCCTGAAGTTCTATCCATTGCTGAAGCCGAGACGCCAACGCCGTCGGCGCAGCAAGTTCTCATCAAAGTTCACGCTGCGGGTCTAAATCGTGCGGATCTGATGCAGCGGGAGGGAAAGTATCCGCCGCCACCCGGCGCTCCGGAGCATCCGGGGCTGGAAGTTGCCGGCGAGATCGTCGCGTGCGGCGCTGATGTTTCTGAGTTTGCGGTCGGCCAAAGAGTGTGTGCGTTGCTAACGGGTGGCGGATACGCTGAGCACTGCATTGCCGATGTCGGGCAAGTGTTACCGATCCCGGATGAGATGGATTTCGTGCATGCAGCAGCGCTGCCGGAAGCCTGTTTCACGGTGTGGACGAACGTCTACGAGATTGCGAATTTGTCTGCCGGTGAGTCGCTATTAGTTCATGGCGGAACGAGCGGCATTGGCGTGATGGCAATACAAATCGCGACGGCGCGAGGCCACATCGCCTTCGCTACCGCGGGATCCAAAGAGAAAGTTGCATTCTGTGAACAGCTGGGTGCGCATAGAGCGATCAACTATCGCGATCAGGATTTTGTCGCAGTGACTCGTGAGGCCACGCACGGTGCTGGTGTTAACGTGATTCTGGACATGATCGGAGGCTCATATCTCTCGCGGAACCTGGACGCATTGGCGATAGATGGGCGGTTGGTCATGATCGCAACTCAAGGCGGTACGAAAGGCGAGTTGGATGTGCTGAAGATCATGCAGCGCCGCTTGCGTGTGACTGGCTCGACCCTCCGCAGCCGTTCGATTGCTTTCAAGCGCCACATCCGCGATCAACTGCGAACGCACGTGTGGCCCGACATCGAACTAGGCAAGATCCGACCGATTGTCGATCGGGTGTTCGACTTCGAAGCTGCCGCTGAAGCTCACGCGTACATGGAGCGCGGAAGTCACATCGGCAAGATCGTCTTGCGAGTCCGCGCTTCTTGATGGATCAGATCGATCCGATTGCGGACCACCCACACCTTCGCACCTCGCCGTCGATCCGTGAGTGGGGTTCGCTGGTTCTCGCGGCAGCGCTAACGGTTTGGGTGGTCTACTCGCCCAGATCCGGTCAGCTTCAATGGGTGCAGGTGCTGCACAACTCTGGGCACGGACCCATATTTGGCCTTGTGGCGATCCTGCTGCTGATCGCAGCTCGAACTCATCGAACCTTCCGCCATTGGCCGCTTGCGTTGCAATGCGTCTGCGCCGTGGTCGGGTCGGCTGGATTGGGATTGGCTGCGGAGGCGCTACAAGCCTTCACGCACCGTGACCCTTCATGGATGGATGCACTGAACGATCTTGTGGGCGCTGCGACATTCGTCGGCGCTTTCGCCTGGTACGAGGTGAAATACATCGGCAGAGAGCGAACTTTGCTCGTTCGGTCTGTCTTGGTGTTAATGGTAGTTGCCGGGTTGGGTTTTTTGCTGTTCCCTGCGGCGACCGCCGCGCGTGCCTACTGGTATCGCGAAAGTTCGTTTCCGGTGCTTGCAGATTTCGACCAGTACGTAAACGATTTCTTCTTGAGCGGCGATCGCAGCGTGCTCACGCTGATCCAGTTGCCGTCCGAGCTTGCGCGCCATTCCGATGAACATGCGCTCGAGGTTCGCTTTCAACGCGGCGCATATCCTGGGATCGATTTCATCGAGCCGCATGCAGACTGGCGCGGTTACAAAACGCTTGCGCTCGACATCGCCAATCCAACCGGCCAAGAACTCTCCTTCATTTTGAGAGTGCACGATCGGCGTCACAACCACGGTCATGAGGATCGCTTCAATCGCACCCTGAGCGTCGCTCCGCATTCACGAGCGGTTCTGGAAGTACCGCTCAGCGAGATCGAACACGGCCCAGTGAACCGCACACTCGATCTGGGTCAGATCGCCGGAATGACCTTGTTCCGCCCTCGCGGCTCGACCGCAGATCGCATGGACGTGTGTAAAGTGTGGTTGGAGTGAGATCAGAGCTATTGGAAGGGCGCTGCGCGTTGGGACTCGGACGCAACACAAAGCGCGCATAGATGAACAATTAGGTGCGCAATTGGCGGCGGACGTGGTTCAGATCCGTGGTCTGCATGTCTTCGGATTGTGCCGTTGCTCTCCGCGCGCAGCCTGTCAGCTCGTCACTCCATCACCTCCTCACTCTTAGACCTTCTGCGCTTTCATACACTAAGCGACACGCAGTTCGTCTTTTCTGTATTGACCCAACAACGACGCTCCCGCGCGCGAGCTGTACGACTGGCGCGCAAACGATTGCGCGTTACAATCCGGCCGCTTCTTCAATCGAGGTTCTCATGATCACGCTCGACATCAACGGTAAGAAAGTGCAAACCGATGCGGATGGGGACACGCCGCTGCTTTGGGTGCTGCGCGATCACCTCAATATGACCGGCAGTAAGTTCGGCTGCGGCAAGGCGCTGTGCGGCGCTTGCACAGTGCACGCGAATGGATCCGCGACTCGCAGTTGCGTGCTGCCAATTTCCGCCGCAGCGAACATGAAGATCACGACCATCGAAGGGGTCGGCGCTAGCGAAGTGGGCAAAGCAGTTCAAGAGGCATGGATCGCCGAGAACGTCGCTCAATGCGGGTACTGCCAGTCCGGACAGGTGATGAGCGCTACCGCTCTCCTAACGAACAACCGCAAGCCGAGCGATGCGGACATTGACGCTGCCATGGCAGGCAACATCTGCCGCTGTGCGACGTATGTGCGCATTCGCGCCGCCATCAAACGCGCAGCGCAATCGCTCGCCTAAGCTTCTCGAATAAGGATCGATATGAGCACTGCCGAGAATTCCTTGTCGTTCAATACGAGCCGCCGCGAGCTATTGAAAGCGGGCGGCGCACTCACCATTGCCGTGTGGCTCCCGGCCGGACATGCCGCAACGCAGGTGAAGGCAAACGCAGCGAACACACTCGAGCCGAATGCATTCGTGCGCATTGCACCGGACAACACCGTGACCGTGATCGCCAAACACGTGGAGATGGGGCAAGGGGCGTATTCGGGCCTCGCCACCATCGTGGCCGAGGAACTCGATGCCGATTGGCACCAGGTTCGCGTTGAAGGCGCGCCCGCAGATGCGAAGCGCTACAACAATCTAAGTTGGGGCCCATTTCAGGGCACGGGCGGCAGCACCGCCATTGCAAACTCGTTCGATCAACTGCGCAATGCCGGCGCGACTGCGCGAGCAATGCTGGTGAGCGCGGCAGCCAAGCGCTGGAACGTCTCCGAAGGCGAGATCGTCATCGAGTCCGGCGTGGTGAAGCATCTCGGTTCGAACCATTCGGCATCGTTTGGCGAGCTTGCAGCCGATGCTGCGCAGCTTCCCATACCGACCCAGGTCAAGCCGAAGGATCCATCGCAGTACAAGCTGATCGGCAAGCCGATCCAACGCGTCGACGCACGTGAAAAGTCCACGGGCACTGCGATCTTTACACAAGACATCAAGTTGCCCGGCATGTTGACCGCGGTCGTGGCGCATCCACCGCGTTTTGGCGGCAAGGTGAAAAGCTTCGATCCCACTGCAGCGAAGGCCATCAAAGGCGTGGTCGCTGTGGTGCCGTTCGAAACCGCTGTTCGCTCTGGTGTTGCAGTCGTGGCGAAGGACTTCTGGAGCGCGCGCAAGGGACGCGATGCACTCAAGATCGAGTGGGGCGACAGCAATGCTTTCCACGGCAGTACTGAGGAATTGTGGGCGCAATATCGAGCGTTGGCGGATCAGCCTGGCGACTCAGCCAAAAAGGAAGGCGATGCTGAGAAAGCGCTGGCTGGCGCGGCTCGCGTCATTGAGGCGACCTACGAAGTGCCCTATCTCGCTCACGCGACGATGGAACCGATGAATTGCGTCGTTCGCATCGGTGCGAATGAATGCGAAGTGTGGAACGGCGAACAGTTCCAAACGGGTGATCAATTCGCGCTTGCAAAACTGCTGGGGCTGGCGCCTGAACAAGTTCAGATCCATCAGCTCTACGCAGGTGGCAGCTTCGGACGACGCGCGAATGCGTATTCGGACTATTTGGTGGAGACGGCCGCGATCGCGAAAGGTGCAGGTCTACAAGCCCCGCTGAAGCTAGTGTGGACTCGAGAAGACGACATGCGCGCGGGCTTCTATCGCCCCATGTTCCTGCACAAGATCAAAGCGGGGTTGGATGCGAACGGCAACATCGTCGCATGGCACCACCGTATCGTCGGCCAATCGATTTTGAGCGGCACGCCGTTCATGGGCAATGCAAAGATCGACCCTGCATCGGTCGAAGGCGCCGCCAACTTGCCGTACGCGATTCCGAATATCACCGTTGAGCTGCACAGCCCAAAGGTCAATGTACCGGTGCAGTGGTGGCGCTCGGTGGGATCGACGCATTCGGCATACGCGGTCGAGTCCTTCATCGATGAGATTGCGCGTGCGACGAACAAGGATCCGTACGCATTGCGCCGCGAGTTGCTGGCGAATCAGCCCCGACATCGCGCCGTTCTGGAATTACTCGCGCAGAAATCCAATTGGCAAGCAACACGAGCCAAGGATGAGATTTACGGAATCGCACTGCACGAGTCCTTTGGCAGCGTCGTGGGCGAAGTCGCGCAACTGAAGCGAACCGCAAATGGTCCGAAACTTGAAAAGGTCGTTTGCGTTGTCGACTGCGGCCTCGCCGTGAATCCGAACATCGTGGCAATGCAGATGGAATCGGGCATCGGCTACGGACTCGGTGCGACGCTCACGGGTGCGATCACCCTCAAGGATGGCGTGATCGAACAGAGCAACTTCGATGACTATCCGGTTCTGCGCATCAATCAGATGCCTGCGATCGAAGTGCACATCGTGCCTTCGACTAACAAACCCAGCGGTGTGGGTGAGCCCGGCACACCCGTGATTGCACCAGCGTTGGTGAATGCGCTAGCGACGTATAGCGGTCAGACGATTCGCCGCTTGCCGCTCTCGGCTCAGGGCGTGAATTTAGTTTGATTTAGAGGTGCGGGATCGGACGCGACACGCAGAGCACAAAGGATCAGAGACGCACGGTTTAAGAAGAATTGGCCGCAGAGAACGCAAAAAAAGCGGGTCAACCAAGCTACGCTTCGTCGTCACAGCGTGTATTCGGCTCCTGGTCGTTCATCCTCTTTTCTGCGTTCTATGTGGCTAAGTTTTTCTTAGTCTTTGCGCGCTTTGTGTTTCGTCCGGCTTCTTGATTACGGTCCGCAACCATCCTGATTCAGTAACAGGCTCAGCGCGGTGCACAGATTCACCGTACTGGCTTGCGAGTCACCTGTGACCCGACTCGATCGTTCGAGTAGCTCAAGTGCCGCGGCAGCGGTCAGATGACGGTCGCGCGAGAGCAGTAACGCAAGACCGCCAGATACGCTCGCCGCCGAAAGCGAACTGCCGGACATGAAGTCATAGGTGCCGTTCGGAACCAATGTCAGCACTTCGTCGCCAGGTGCAAAAAGCGCCGCATCCGCGGCGCCAGGGTGAGATGTGCGATCCACACTGATCACCCCTGGAATCGCGGTGGGGAATTGCTGGTTCTCAGCACCTGAACCGCGCGGTGGAGCGGCGCCGACGAACAGCGTGCCGCGATGCAAGCCAATTTCGACGATTCGCTCCAGCAGCGGATCCGCAGGGCCGGACAGGCTGAGATTCACGATGTCCATCTTGCGATCGATCGCCGCCGATAAGGCCTTCGCCAACGTCAGCGTATTGCACGTGGCGCTCGCGCTCGCTTCCTGCGTGGGCCAGCAGGCGCGATAAGCGAACAAGCTCGCGCGCGGGGCGATGCCCGCAATGCCTTCGCGATTGTTCTCGCTTGCTGCGATGATTCCCGCGACCGCTGTTCCGTGCCGCTCGCGCACACTCTCGGCGGGCCGCGCATCGACAAAATTCTCTTGCTGCGCGATGTGCCCCCGCAGATCAGGATGAGTTGCATCGATGCCGGTATCGATGACCGCCACGCGAATGCCCTCACCGCGCGACCAGCGATGGGCTCCGGCAACGTTCATCTCATCGAGATTGCGTTGCAGCTTTCGATAGGGATCGCCCGAGTCTGCGGAGAGCGTACTGAACGACTGCATCGGCTGTGCTGATTCGACTCGCTTGTCGCGCCGTAAACGCGCGAGGAGCTGAGCGGGATCGGCGCCTGGCGGAGTCTCGAACACGATGCAGTGCACGCCGAGCATCGCGATGGGCCAGGCCGCAGCTTGTTTCAGTCCGTACGCATGGCCGATCGCGTTGGCTTGCGATTGCGCACTCGGAGCGACTGAGTACTGCGTCGGATGATCGTACGTGCGCGACGTGGAACCGGCATGAGGAATGCTCGGCGGAGACGGATTGCGAACCGTCACCACGAGCAAGCGCGCGCGATCGACTTGTTGATCCGTCGAAACGAAAGCGGCGGATTGCGGGCTCGTTGGTAACGAGCCGCACCCGGCTAGCAGGCCTGCAGCGAGCAGCCATCCAGCCCAGGCCGATCCGCGATGCGACGCGCGGTTCATTGCCGTTCGCTTTCCAACACGGCCGGTTCGCAGAACACGACGTGTGTATCTTGCCGAAGTTGCACGACCGCGCTCTTGAGTGCATCTGCAGACGACGCTTTGCTATTCAGCATCAGCGTAAACACGCCGGCATCGGTCGGGCCCGCAACCACGCGGGCGTCGATACTCTTGAGTAGGGTGCTGATGTCAGCCAATTTTGTCTGGTCGTCAAACACCACGCGCAGCACGGGTCCCTTCGCCGTCGAGTTCGGGGCGGTCAAAGTGGCGAAACGCGGCGCAACTTGGACTTCGCGCTGCTGCCACCACAACGACCCTAGCAGCGCAGCCACGGCCATGACCTGAATGCTGGCGGCGATGGCCAGCCACTTCGGCATCCGCTGAGTGCGTGCTACTACGGCCGCGCGCGTCGGAACCTCGGAGTCGAACTCCGTATCTGCTTCGCTATCGATACGCTGCATGAGTTTGTTGAACGATGTCTGCGGCGCGAGCACGACTGCCTCCTCGGCCCGAATCGCGTCGCGAAGGCGGCGCTGCTCTTCCAGCTCCGTGCGGCAGGCTTCACATTGCTGCAGATGCTTTTCTACCTGCTGTGTCTGTGCTTCGGTCAGGCGTTGATTGGCCAGCCAAGGAAGCAGGTCCCAGCTCTCGCGATGCTCGCGGCTCGATAAGGCGTCTCGACGCATCATGGATTCAAACTCTCCGGCATTCCCGCGAGACGAGGTAGCGAGCGGCGCATTTTTTCGCGTGCATGGAACATCCTCGTCTTCACGGTGTTCGTCGGGCATTGCATGATTTCAGCGATTTCTTCGCAGGAATGGCCGAGCAGGTAGGCGAGCTCGAGCACCATGCGCTGTTCCAAGGGCAGCTCGTCCAATCCTTGCTGCAGCCATTCACGTTCTTCATCCTGCACCGGCTGAGCCGCAATCGACGCGGCTTCATCGACCGATGTGTTCATCGCGTTGCCGACGCGGCGCAGCGCTTTGAGCGCTCGTCGATACGCAATGCCGACAATCCAAGTCGAGACTCGCGATGCGCCACGGAAGCTCGCGGCCTTCTGCCACACGGTCCACATCGTGTCGTTGATGACTTCTTCGATCAGATCGTGCTGCTGCGTGATGCGCATCAGAAAGCGAGCCAGTCGGCGGTGGTACACAAGGTACAGCTCTTTGAAGGCCGCACGGTCTTGCAGCACGATGAGGCGCAGCAATTCGAGTTCCCGCTCGTTGCTGGATACCGAACCGGTCGTTTGCGATTGCACGCCGCTCAAGTTCGTGGATTCTCTGGTGAATGCTGCGTATGAGTACCCTGAAATTCGTGCCCGGTTCAGAAACGCCAGTTCACGGACGCAACCCAGCGGGAACCGGTGCTTTGCGGCCCGAAGAGTGTCTCTGCATCGTTGTTGGTGTCGATGTGCTGCAAGTCGAGCTGCAGTGACTGCCAACTGAAGGCTAGGCCGGTGTTCCAGTACCAATAGCTTCTTGGGTATACGGTGTGCAGATCGTAATAGCCCACGCCCGCGTAGAACGACCAGGATCCAAACAGGGGCTGGGTCCCGGTAATTTCATAGGCTTGAGCGGCGCGTCGCTCGATACGGTTCAGCTCATAGGTGGCAAGGTTCGGCAACCAAGCGACCGTCGCGTTGATGCGATCGCGAAAACTCAAGGTGGCACCGATTTCGTCGTGATCGAAGCGCGTTCCCACGCGGCTCTGCAAGTAGGCGAAGTGCGTCAGCGATAGGCGCGCCGACCAGTTTTCGTCGAATGCCCAGATTTTGGAGGCAAACAAGTCGACTTCGTAGTGGGCCCAGGGCCTGCGTTCGGCAGACAGAGTCGAAGCCCAGGCGCCGATGGTGAGGCCGGTTAGCGGCTGGCTATACGCACTCGCTTGCACCGCGACATCACCCTGAGAAAGCGAGACGCCGCGGTAGACATAATCGTTCGTGAGGCTGAGCGAACCGCCGATGTTTTCGGCCGCGCGCGCACTCGCGGCTGCGCCGCAGCACAACACTATCGAGGCGAACAGGGTTCGGAAGTGCTGCATTCGTTGGATACGCCCAGATTCAGTTAGGCCAGCATCCTGAGCCAGGCAGTTTATGGAACTGAGTACCCTGCGCCTGGTCGGCGGTTCAATGCGAGCGAAGAATTATTTAGGTCGGTCCGCAACGAGCAGTTGATCCGTCGTGAGCACCTGATCGGGTTGGATCGCGGGCTGGTCCTTATAGCGGGCGTAAATAGGTGCGAAATCCGTATCGTAGGCGGCGCGGAACAGCTGCTCGAAGCTATCGATCACGAAATAGGTCTGCTGGAAGTCGTCGATCAGGTAGTCGGTGCGCATGACCCGCTCGAGCGCGAACCGTATGCGATGTGGCTTTGAGTTCTCAACGCTGTACACCGTCTCCCCTTTGGAGGAGAGGATGCCCGCGCCGTAAACGCGCAGACCTTGCGGCGTTCGGATCAACCCAAACTCAACCATGTACCAATACAAACGGGCCAACATTTTAAGAGCGCCCGCCGCAATCGCCTTCGGTCCGGCGCGTCCGTAAGCCTGCATGAACTGGGCGAAGATCGGATTGGTCAGGAGCGGCACGTGGCCGAAGAAGTCATGAAAGATGTCCGGCTCGACTAAATAGTCGAGCTCTTCAGGTTTGCGAATCCAGACGGTTACAGGGAAGCGCTTCTGTGCGAGATGTGCAAAGAACTGTTCTTCGGGAATCAATCCTGGCACGGGGACGATCTGCCAGCCCGTGGCCCGATCCAAGACGTCGTTGGTCTCTTCGATTCGCGGTATGCGTTGCGGCGAAGCGTTTAGTGCCCGCGTCCCAGCAACGAATTCAGGCGCGGCATAGCGTTCGATGAGCTGAATTTGGCGCGCATAGAGCGTCTTCCAAATGGCGTGGTCTTCGCTCGAGTAGCGATCCCACTGTTGCGCAACGCTGTAGTCGGCTGCTGCTTGGCTGTAATCGCCGCGCAAAGCGACTGGCTGATGGGTAGGTGCGTCCGGCAAGCGATTCATCGCCTGACCATAGCACCGACTCTGCGACGTTCGCGATGCGTGCTAGACGCGAGCGAGCGGATGTATACGAATCGAGTGGGAGTTGTGTGCAGTCGTACTGCGTTGACCGACGCAGAGTGCGTCGTTCGGCGGCGGTTGCAGCGTAGCGTTCGCCACGCTGCAGCCTTCGTTACTTGACGTTTCAGTTAGCGGTTGGCCGCGGTTCGCGTCACGTTGGAGTCATCCACTGGCGTGACTTCAACCGACCAAGCCTTTTCGTCCATGGCAGTCACTTCGACATGACCTGAGTGAGCCTTTGTAGGCACACTCACCATCGACGTCGTACCCCAAACAGCCGCACCGACCAATGCGAAAGCGGCCGCCGCCCCAACGATCGTTCGCGCTTGAATCACCATCTCACCCTCCTGACCGCACCTGCGGATGCGCGACTAGCGGTTTTGTGTGCCTCCACTAGCAGCGCGTTAAAGAAGAACTCGGGTTACAAGATAGTCTCTTTATGGCGACGCATCGTGCCGTGCTTCACAGTGTAGAAGGGCGTTTTTTAAGCCTTACGAGCGTTCGCGACACAGGTCTCAGAGTAGGCTGATGTAAGTCAAATACGCAGAACATAATCTGCGTGAGACGCGGAGGAGGACGGATGCTTCGCATCGTGAAGGACGGACGTCGGGAAGGACGACAACGTCGTCGGGAAAGACACAGAGAGCGCGACGGATCGCTTTGCGATCAGGAAGGACTGTCGTCAGGTAGGACGCTCGCGCGTCAGGAAGGACTAGCGTCAGGTCAGAGAAGGAAAGGACGGACGCTGCACGTCGGGAAGGACTAACGTCGGGAAGGATGCTGTCGCATCGGGAAGGACTTCGTCGGGACAGAATCGGAGGTGCACGGCGGATCGCTTTGCGATCAGGAAGGACTCGCGTCAGGTAGGACGCTTGCGCGTCGGGAAAGACTACCGTCAGGTCAGAGTGAAAATAGGACGGATGCTTCGTATCCAGGATTAACAGAGCAGATGTCGGATGTGCCCGCAGAAAATCCTGGGGCCGATTTTCTAGGCAATTTCCTCTGATTCCGTTCGTCCTGAGCTGTGTCGAAGGACATCTTCGGGTCACGCAAATCGTTAGTTGGCATTCTCATCCGAGCCCAGTTGCCCCGCTGCGAACGATTCGAGTTCTTCGTCTGTGAATGCCGCATTCGACGCGGCAGATCGTGCTCGATGCATCATTGCCACTGGCACCATCAATCGAAACCCACGCGCCAGCCCCGGTATCGGTTCGTCGGACACGATCTCCACGGAAATACCTTCGGATCTCAGCAGGCCAGCCGCAACTTCGGCTGAAGCTGCGTCAGCGTAAGCAGCGAATTCTTTCCAACCGTCTTTCATGTGTGTGCCCGTTCGATTGCGAACTTGATAGCACGCTTATCGTCACGTTCACAGTAGGGGTGCAATCATTTGCGAAGGGAGGAATTTCTTTACGCTCCTCCTTGCGCTCTGTGATCTCTACGTGAAGATTGTTGTCTTTCGATTCGCGACGCGCTCGCGCGCAACGCGCCTTCACTCCTTCACCTCATCACCGGGTCACTAGAACAATTCGATCTCGCCGGTTGCAGTCGAACGGATCGTCTGCGTCGTCTGCTGTACGTACGCGCGAGCCTCTTCAGCGGATGCACCTTCGACCATCATCTGGAAGATCTTGCGTTCTTCCTCGGTGCGATACAGGCGTTGCAGCGTCGTGAACAAACGGCGCCACTGTTCTTTTTGGCTTGTCTGCGCGCGATCGCAGACGAACATCGCCAGTGTCGTGAGGCTGTAGCGAACGTGACCTAGCCGCTGTGTCAGCTTGTCGTAGAACTGAAACGCAACGATCGCCGCGGCCATCTGTTTGGAAATCGTGTCGACCTGCTGATTCAATCCACTCACTGCCGCCTCTTTGATTTCGGCGGGCAATTTGTCCGCAAGCTCGCTCACCGAGCGCGTTGAATCCGCGAGCCCAGTAAATGCCTTGATCAATGACTCCACGGCCTGGTCGGATTCCGAAAGGGCAGATTCCATCTGCGCCTCGCACAAATCGAGCATGTGAGCGATCTGCTGCTCGGGGGTCCAGCTATCCGACGCCCCGCCTTCTTGGGTTTCGATGGGTTGAGCCAGCATGTACTTGGGTCCGGAACCTTTGAAACTCACTGCAGTACGCGCGCAATCGTGTTGAGCAATTGCTCAGGATTGAAGGGTTTGACGATCCACCCTGTTGCGCCGGCTTGCTTGCCGCGCTGCTTGGTTTCTTGGCCTGACTCCGTCGTCAGCACGAGCACAGGTGTGTGTTTGTATGTCTGCAGCGTGCGCAGTTCACGCACTAGCGTGAGTCCGTCCATACGCGGCATGTTGACGTCGGTCAGCACGAGGTCGGCGAAACCGTTGCGTGCAAAATCGAGTGCTTCAAGGCCGTCCGCGGCCTGGATCACTTTGTAGCCGGCACCTTCTAACGTGTATCGAACCATTTGGCGCATCGATGCTGAGTCATCGACTGCGAGAATGACTTGGGTGGCCCCCGCCATATGCTACCTCTTCATGTAATACCCTCGGGCGCGGCCCCCACGCCCAAGATCGGTGCCTAGCTGCGTATAGCGGCGGCGGTAGGCTCAAGTTGAGCAGTCGTGGGCAGTTAGGTGCGAGACAGAGACCTGGATCGCACTAGAGCGAATCTCAGGGATTCTGCGATAGGTTTTAACAACACAAAAATCTGGCGCGTCGGTCGGATGACTGCAGGCTCGGGGTTGGCCTTCATCCACGCCAAAGTGCCAACTGCGTACCAGAGCGAGAAAGTGTGACGCAGTACAGTCGGACGCTCTTGGACGACCTGCGTGTGACCCCGGCCCACTAACCATTGGACATAACTCATGGGGCTTTCCGAAACCATCCTCGCCGCGATGATCGGCGCGATCGCAACCGTTAGCGCCGCGCTGTTTCAATTGTTCACCGCCTTCAAGGCCAAGGGGCGAGTGGATGCGCGTCCGAAGCGTGGGCTCACCACGCGCTCGTTGGTTGCCGTGCTCGCACTGATGACCGCATCTGCAGCAGGCGGGTTCTTGTATTCCGAGTTCTTGAAGCAACGCTCGGGTGAAGACATTCGTGCGATGCGCGATGAGTTGCAGGAGCTGAGGCGCTCAATTCTCGCAGAGCGCGTCGCGGCAGCTGCACCGGCTCCTGCGCCGCAACCCACCCTGACGCCTGCGTCGTTGCCTACGTCGCTAGAAGATCAAAGCAGCACGGTCGAATCCATTGTTTATGTGCCGGCGTGTCGTGCCCAGGCGGTCGGCGCTGCGTGCCAGGAGAGCGAAGCCCAGCGAGTTGCGTTGTGCGGCACTGTCCCGTCGTACGCACGGGCGCAGAAGATCGAGCTATTTGCCCAACCCGATGCGGCTCAGCACTCCTGGGAAGATCATCGCGTCGCGTTCGAGCAGGATTTGGGTGGCGCGCGCTTCACGGGTAAGTCATTTGAATACGCGCAGAGTGCCGATACCAAAGCCGTGTGCGTGAATTTTCTCCAGTGGAGCAGCGAGCATCCGCAGATCGCCAGAATGGTGATCACCTACGGAGCTCATGAGATGGATACGATATCGGCGCCGGCACCCACAACGGACGATGGCACGCATTCGCCTGCTGCTGTTGCCGCCACGAACGTTCTCAAGATCGACTCCGCATCGGCGCCCGCCGGCGCGATCGATCCGGCTAAACCTGCGCTTTAAGCGCGCTTAGCGCATCCACGGCACAAAGAAAAACAAAGAACACAAAGATTTCTGGAATTACGATATCCAGTTCTGTTTTGTGATCTCTGTTTATCGGTGTGATCTATGTGTTGCGCCCTGCCTCTTAAGGTGCTGAAAGCAGCCGAACCGCGAAAACAATCCACATCACGAACAAAACGAAACTGCCGGCAACGAAAACTTGGAAGCGTCGTACGACTGTGTTGTGCGTGAGATGGATGGACGCCTGCACGCCGCGAAGGAAAACATAGCCCCACGCACAGGCTAGTAGAAATGGCGTCGTCAGCTTGGTGATCGAGAGCAATACGCAGAGGACATAGAAGAGCACTGGCATCTCGAACAGATTGCGCAAGTGATCCGCAGCTCGCGTGTCTTCGAGTTCAGCGAGCGCTTTGCCGCTGGCGATCTTCTGCGGATGAATGCGCCGACGACGCAATTCGCTAATGCGCACGTATCCGGTGCGGCCTAATACGACAAACGCAAGCGCTGCCAGCGCGAGACAGGGCAGCAATATGGCGCGATCCGGTGTCATAGCCAAAACTAAGAATAGATGTGCCAGTGAGGAAGCGTTGAAGAATCCCGGCTATTCGTTCCGCCGATTTCTCACGCCACTTTGACCGGAATCTTTCCGATCTTTCCACGCCACTGCGCCGGCCCTGTTTCGTGCACCGATTCACCGCGTGCATCCACGGCGACCGTCACCGGCATGTCTTTCACTTCGAACTCATACACGGCTTCCATGCCGAGATCGGGGAACGCAACGACTCGGCTGGAGCGAATTGCCTTCGAGACCAAGTACGCGGCGCCACCCACTGCCATCAAGTAAGCGGCTTGGTGCTTGCGAATTGCATCGATCGCTTCTGGACCGCGCTCGGCTTTGCCGACCATGGCGATCAATCCGGTCTTGGCGAGCATGAATTCAGTGAACTTATCCATTCGCGTTGCCGTCGTCGGACCGGCGGGACCGACGGCCTCGTCCTTCACTGCGTCGACGGGACCTACGTAGTAGATCACGCGATTCGTGAAATCCAGCCCGGCAGGCAGCCCCTGGCCCGACTCGATCAGGGTGTGAATGCGTTTGTGTGCGGCGTCGCGTCCGGTGAGCATTTTCCCGTTGAGCAGCAGTCGCTCGCCAGGTCGCCAACTCGCCACTTCTTCCTTGGTGAGTCTGTCCAAATTCACACGGCGTGACTCGCTCGATGCTTGGTATGTGAGCTTGGGCCACAGAGATAAGTTAGGCGGATCGAGCTTCGCAGGGCCGGATCCGTCGAGCACAAAATGCGCATGGCGCGTGGCTGCGCAATTGGGGATCACGGCCACGGGCAGGGAGGCTGCGTGCGTTGGATAGTCTTTGATCTTCACATCGAGCACGGTCGTGAGGCCGCCGAGCCCTTGAGCGCCGATGCCGAGTGCATTCACCTTGTCCAGGATCTCCAAGCGCAACGCTTCGAGTTTGTTCTGCGGCCCGCGCGCACGGATTTCATGGATATCAATGGGATCGAGCAGCGATTCTTTCGCAAGCACCATGGCCTTTTCTGCGGTGCCGCCGATGCCGATGCCGAGCATGCCGGGAGGGCACCAACCCGCGCCCATCTCAGGGACAATTTCCATCAACCAATCGATGATGGAATCGGACGGATTGAGCATGGTGAGCGCCGATTTGTTTTCCGAGCCACCGCCTTTAGCAGCAACCGAAATTTCCACTTCGCCGCCGGAAACGACTTCCATGTGAATGACGGCCGGCGTGTTGTCGCGAGTGTTTTTTCGCTCGAACGCAGGATCGTTGACTATGGATGCGCGCAGCTTGTTATCCGGGTTGTTGTACGCGCGACGCACGCCTTCGTTGATCATGTCCGTGAGACTCATCTTCGCGTCCCACTGAACTTGCATGCCCACCTTTACAAACACTGTGACAATGCCGGTGTCCTGACAAATCGGCCGATGCCCTTCGGCGCACATGCGCGAATTCACCAAGATTTGTTTAATCGCGTCCTTTGCGGCGGGACTTTCTTCGCGCTCGTACGCGGCGGCCATCGCTTCGATGAAATCGGGAGAGTGGTAGTACGAGATGTACTGGAGCGCGTCGGCGACGCTCTGAATCACGTCGTCCTGTTTGATGATAGGCATGAGCGGAAACGGCTGTTTTTCAAGGGTGGCGCAATCTATCACACGGACGCGGTCAGAGCAGCGGAAGGGGCCGGAGATCCCGCTGACGATCCCGATCGCGGGGGAGAAGGACGAGCGAAAGGCGGCCGCTATCGAGTAGAATGCCCCGCCAGTTTTGACCCCGGAGAGAACCCCGATGATTACACCCCTCGAGGCGCTGCAGCGGTTGCAAGAAGGCAATCGTCGTTTTGTCGAAAACCTGAGCAATCGCGATCCGAATTCGAGCGGCGTGCGCAAATTCGAGCTGACGCAGGAGCAAAAGCCTTCTGCAATTATTCTCGGTTGTTCGGACGCGCGCGTCCCGGCGGAGATCGTGTTCGATCAGGGTTTGGGAGATCTGTTCGTCATTCGCGTCGCGGGCAACATCGTTGCTCCGTCGCAAGTTGGCAGCGTCGAATTCGCTGCGTCTCGCTTCGGCACCCCGCTCGTAGTGGTGCTCGGACATTCGAAGTGCGGTGCGATCCAAGCAACGATCGAAGAGCTGCAACGTCCGGCTGAAAATCAATCGCGCAATCTGCGTTCGATCGTCGATCGAGTGCGGCTCTCCGTGGAAGTGTTCATGCACACAGATGTGATTCGCGATCACGACCACCTGGTTCGCGAAGCGGTGCGTGCAAACATCCGTGTTTCGGCAAACCATTTGCGCCATGGTTCGCAGATCCTCGAACAGCTTATTCAGACAGGCAAGCTGATGGTCGTCGGCGCTGAATATTCCCTCGAAACCGGCGTGGTCGAGTTCTTCGATGGCATGCCGCCGAGCAAGAGCGCGGACTCGAACCTTCGCGCGGTCAAGTAGCGAAGAAAATTGTTAGCCGCAGAGAGCGCAAAAAGGAAAGGCGTCATCAACTCCTAGAAAGAGCGTGGGCTTGATATTGAGCTCCGCGCTCTCATGTTGCGTAGGTATGCCTTTCTTCCACAATCAAAATCGAGACGAGCTCAGGCGCTTCTATCTGGAAGCATGGCGCAAGCATCGCGAGCGGCTGCCCATGGAACCGTTGGAAGCGCAGATCGCGGATGTGATCGCACTTCATCCGGAGTATCAGTCGGCGCTGGAGAATCCCGACGCGCTCGATAAGGACTACACGCCTGAAAGCGGGCAATCCAATCCTTTCTTGCATATGGGATTGCATTTGGCCATTCGGGAGCAGGTTTCCACCGATCGCCCCAAAGGCATTCGCGCTGCGTTCGACGCAGCGGTAAAAAAATTCGGATCGCCGCACGATGCCGAACATCAGATGATCGAATGCCTCGCGGAAGCCTTGTGGGATGCACAGCGCTCGGGGCGCGCGCCAGATGAGATGGCGTACTTGGAGCGCGTGCGAAAGATCTCTCGATAAAAACGCTGCGCGCACGAGATCGACGGACGAAACACAAAGAGCACAAGGGAAACGATAGACAAGGGCAGGGAACAAGACGAAACACAAAGCGCACAAAAAGGAACACAAAGCGCACAAAAAGGAACACAAAGGGCACAAAGATAAAATAGCGGACACCATATGTATGACGGTGATGTCCATTGAAATACATGTGGCCGGCGGTTCTCCCAGTTCGGTATAGACTCGCCACATGGGAATCCTGACCTTCAGCATCAACGTCACCCTCGACGGGTGCGTCGACCACCGCGAGGGAATCGTCGACGATGAGACACACGCTTTCTTCACTCGTCTCATGGACGAATGTGGGGCGATGCTTTGGGGCCGCGTAACTTACGAAATGATGGAGAGCTATTGGCCAGCGGTTGCCCGCGGCGAGGTACAAGCGCCACCAGCGATGCGCGAGTGGGCGGTCAAACTTGATGCGAAGCCGAAATACGTCGTGTCGTCCACGCGCAAGGACTTCCCCTGGACCAACAGCCGCCTCATTGCTGGCGATTTGCGCACCGGCGTGCAGAAGCTCAAAGACGAGAGTCCGGCCGGCGTCCTGCTCGGTAGCGGCAAACTCGCAACGGCACTCGATCGGCTGGATCTGATCGACGAATACAAGTTTCTCGTTCACCCCAGGATCGTCGGTCACGGCCCGACACTGTTCGAGAGCGGGCTCTCAAGCAGGCGGTGCCTTGAACTCGTATCAGCCAAGCCACTGCGCTGTGGCGCGGTCGTCATGCACTACCGTCGCGCGCGCGGCTAACCTAACCATCACAAGCCATATTCTTCTGTCCGCTCTTGGCTCGTTGATGACCCAACGTCGCTAGCGACCCTAGGCGGACATTCTCGTTGCGGGATTTAGATCAATCTAAACGCAGCCGCTTGGCTCGCGTCTCGGTGATGCGGTCACGCATTTCCGGTCTCCTTATTGCGGTGAATAAAGAGACAGCTCAAAATCAAATCACCCAAGGATCAGGTGCTTAGGGATCGAAAATGCCGTCCCCGATAATAAGAATGTCCGGACGCCCGCGTCCTTTGAATACCTGTTCGGCTTAGGAGCAGGTGACTCTTAAACGATGAGCAAGTGGCGTTCCCGACTGTATGGTTACACCGGCATAGCGCTGGTTATCGGTCTCTGGACTCCACTGCTCTGGTTCGTCGTATCGGCTCGTCGTCATTACGGCATGGAGATGTTCGACTTCACCAGAATGCATCCGTTCAACATCGTCGTGTTCCTTTTACTGTGTGTGGGCACCCTCCTTGCGCAGTTCGGATTCGTCCTCCTGGCACAAGACATGTCTGAAAATGAACGCAGAGAGCGAGAGCGACAGGAAAACTATGCAGAGTTCTAGCTGGTACACAACCGAAGAGCCGAACAAGCGCTTGGAGGCGACTCGCGCAAAGCCGCTCGCGCCTCAAGCTAAACGTTGAGGCTGTAGAAAAAGTATTGATTTGAGCAGCGACATAGGATGTGATCGGGTTTATCGAGCTGTTGGGACAGCTCAGTCAGGGAGATGAGTCGATGGCGCGCTACAAGCACTACGACTATCGTCAGACGAAGATGTTGCCGGTGAGTTTCGATCGGCAAGTGCTTCCCGGTACGTTCGAGTACACCTTGAACTACCTGATCGATGAGAAGATCGATCTGTCTGTTTTCGAAGCGCGCTATAAGAACGATGAGAACGGCGCCCCCGCATACGATCCGGCGATCTTGCTGAAGATCGTGCTGTTCGCATACAGCAAAGGGATTATTCACAGCCGCAAGATCGAGCAGCTGTGCCGAGAGAACGTGGTGTGCATGGCGCTCTCGGCGGACACCACGCCTCACTTCACGACGATCGCGCAGTTCATCAGCTCGTGCTCTGAAGAGATCGCGGTGATTTTCCGCAACGTACTGCTGGTGTGCGATGAGGCAGGACTGATCGGCAAGGAGATGTTCGCGATCGATGGGGTGAAGCTGCCCTCGAACGCATCTAAAGAGTGGAGTGGCACCAAGGCAGATCTTAAGAAGAAGGCGCAGAAGATTCAACGAGCGATGGAACACCTCGTGGCCAAGCACCACGCCAATGATGCGGCGGACTACGATGCACGCGTGCACAGTGCTGAAGTCAAGCAGATGGCGACGCTGGAGGCGGCGGCGCAGAAGATCGAGCGCTTTCTCGCCACGCACGAGGACAAAATCGGCAGGTCTGGTCAGCCGAAGCAAAGCAACATCACCGATAACGACTCCGCCAAAATGCCGACCAGCAAGGGCGTGATCCAAGGCTACGATGCGGCCACGGTCGCTGACAGCAAACATCAGGTGATCGTGCATGCCGAGGTGTTCGGAGAAGGCCAAGAACATGGCTTGTTGGTGCCGATGCTCCAGGGCGTTCGAGACTCGTTCGACGAGCTGGGTCTGTCAAAGGATGTCATCAAGGAAGTGAAGATCACCGCTGATGCGGGTTACTCCAGCGAAGCGAACGCACAGTACCTCATCGAGAACGGCATCGACGCGTATGTTGCCGACACGCTCTTCCGCAAACGCGACCCCCGCTTCGCCACAGCACAGCGCCACAAGCCAACGCGTGAAGACGAGCCGTTCGCCAAGCCCAAGAAGGATGGACTGTTTCGTCCTGAGGATTTCACACCGGCGAAAGATCTAAACCACTGCATCTGCCCCGCCGGTCAACGACTGCATCGCAACGGCGCCAATGTGATCATCGATGGCCGCATCGGCACGAAGTTCAGAGGCAGCCATCGAGCCTGCCGCGACTGTGTGCTGCGAGCCAAGTGCTTGCGAGATCCGCAGCGCACCCCTTATCGGCAGGTGGTGTTCTTCCGAGGCTTCTCGGCGAAGCGACCGGAGAAGTTCTTGGATAAGATGAAGCGCAAGATCGATAGCGCCCTCGGGCGCTACGAATACAGTCGTCGCCTCGGCACGATCGAACCGGTATTCGGTCACATCCGACACACGCTGAAGCTCGATCGGTTTACGCTTCGAGGCAAGCGCAAAGTGAACGGACAGTGGTTGATGTACTGTTTGGTGCACAACATCGCGAAGCTTCAGCGCTACGGACCGGCACTCACCGCGTAAGGTGCCGATGAGCACACACCATGAACACCAACTCGAACAAATCGATCTCAACGATGCGATCCCAACCGGGAGAAAACTCCCGCGAACTCAGTGAATCAGCTAAACGGCGGGGTACGCCGCTGCCGGGAAATCGAGTTTTTCTACAGGCTCGTTATCCGGTGAGAAGACGCTAGCAGAGATGCCGGCGTATACTCGGGCTTTGAGGTGACATATGCGCAAACTGGAAGATATTGAGGAGCAGATTCGGAATCTGACCGATACCGAACTTGTGGAGTTTCGGAAGTGGTACGCGGAATTCGATGCACAAGCTTGGGATGTTCAGTTTGAGGCCGATGTGAAGGCCGGAAAATTGGATAAGCTCGCCGAAGCTGCGCGCAAGGCTCATAGGGAAGGAAAGAGCACAGAGTTTTGAAGCACTTCGCTTCACCAGACTTCTGGTATCACTATCGCGCGTTGCCCGCCGACGTGCAGCAGCTTGCGGATCGCTGCTTTGATCTCATGAAATCAAATCCGCGTCACCCCTCAATTCATCTCAAGCACGTCGGCCAGTTCTGGTCTGCTCGCGTCGGTCTTCACTGGCGCGCCGTAGGTACGGACGTAGAAGATGGCATCTCTTGGTTCTGGATAGGAAGCCATGCCGAGTATGACAAGCTCATCGGATAACAAGCGGTCGCAAACGACGCGTGCAAAGCCACGCGCGTCTGAAGCGCGGCGTTCGCTACAGCAACATCCCGCATTGCTCGACCCGAGCACTGCTTGGCGCTCCACTCCGGCCTCCCTTTCAGGAACGTCAAAAAGACGGACCTTTTTTTCGTAGCGCCACATGGACGTGCTCGTGCGCGGTCCTGAAAGGGAGGCTGGAGTGGGGCGCTAACCTTCTTCCCGCCGGATCTTCTGCCTCTTACGATCCAGGCTTCTTTTTTGTGCGCTTTGTGGCTTTCTGTGCTCTTTGTGTTCCGTCTTTTCCCTTCTCTCGGCGTGTCTTTGCAACGTTTGTGGTGCGTTCTACTTCTTGCTCTTCTGCCTTTGTCTTAGCGGTGTATTCGCAAAGATCGCGCATGACGCACTCCGGACACTTCGGTTTGCGCGCGACGCACACATAGCGGCCATGAAGCAGCAGCCAATGGTGTGCGTTCTTTAGAAACTCTTCGGGCACGATCTTCGCCAGCTCGTCTTCCACTTGGCGAACATTGGTTCCCGGTGCCAGGCCGGTGCGATTGGCGACGCGGAAGATGTGTGTATCTACCGCGATGGTCGGCTCACCGAACGCAGTATTCAAAATCACGTTCGCGGTTTTGCGTCCCACCCCGGGCAGTTCTTCCAGCTCTTCGCGAGAACGCGGCACTTCGCTGCCGTGTTTATCTAGCAGCAGCTTGCACATCTCGATGACGTTTTTTGCTTTCGCGTTATACAAGCCAATCGTCTTGATGTAGCGCGAGAGGCCTGGCACGCCGAGTTTCAAAATCGCCTGCGGCGTGTTCGCGTGCTTGAACAACACGCGCGTCGCGAGATTGACGCTCTTGTCGGTCGCTTGAGCTGACAAGATCACCGCAACGAGCAATTCAAACGGGGTGCTGTATTCCAACTCGGTGGTGGGATTAGGGGTCACATCGCGCAGGCGCGAAAAAATCAGGTGAACTTTCTTTCGGTTCATTCTTTGTCAGTACGCGCGATTCTTTGGTAGAGGGCGAATGCGATTCCGATGGCGAAGAAGGCGCCTGGCGCAAGCATCGCGAGCAGGAATCCCATGTCGGAACGAAATGCGATCAATTCGCTGGCTTGCTTGCCGATCAGTGCACTCGAATCATGCAGCAGCGAGCCTCTGCCGACGAGTTCGCGTCCAATGCTCAGCCCAATCAATATCCAGGCCGCCAGCAGACTGCGAACGAAGGATTGACGAATAGGGTGAGCTGGACGATCGCTGCGAAATCCAATATCGGCAAGTAGCACGGGATTGCAAACGAGCATCGCGAGAAACACATGCAAGCGATCGTGCAAGTCGTGTAGCCACGCATCGAAACCGATTGCCACCGCGGCGGCAGTGCACGATACGATCAAGACCGCAGCGATCCATCGCGCCTGCTCAGGGATCAATTTGCCGATCAACGTCATCAGAGAGCTGGCGATCAGGACCATGACGATCATCGCCAAACTAATGCCAAGCGCATCGACGACGGTGTCGCTCATGGCAATGAAAGGGCACACGGCAATGACCGCTAGCAGAACCCAGGACGGTTCGCGAGTGGGCGACATGGTGCTATTCATTGCGAGTCCCCGAGGGGAGAGAAAAGAGCCGATCACGTTGCGCTGAGTAGAACTCCAGTGCGCGACGAACTCCCTTGACGATGGCGCGTGGTGTCGTCGTTGCGCCGGTGAATGCGTCGAAGTCGCCGCCTTCCTTGCGTACGGTCCAACGTTGCTGTGGAGGATCGCTAAGCGATAACCCTTCGAACCGCCGCAGCCATTGCGGATCGCGCGTTTCGAATGCATCGCCGAGGCCCGGCGTTTCGTTGTGACGCAAAACTTGCACGCCGATCAGTGTGCCGTCGTATTGGATGGCGGTCAGAAGTTCAATTGGGCCGCGATACCCATCGGGCACGACGTATCGAATGGCGACGGCAATGGGTTGGCCTGCCTTGCGCACCCTGAAGATCTCGGCGGGCACGTCGGTGCCGAGGAGATCCGCTGCTGTCACTTGAATGCGATCGTCGAACAGGTCGTTATCGTGAGACTCCGGCGCAATCAACGCATCCAACCGCTGCATGAGCCACGCTTGACGATTACGCGCGATGCGATCCTGGGTGAAATGAGCGAGAGCGGCCAACGCCAGCGTCAACATTGCCGCCAGCGCGGCGACCGCTAGCGCCGAGCGCAGCTTTGATCGGGCATCAGCGCGGATGGCCATACACACGAGGAATCGTATAGCGATCGATCAGCGGCACGGCTGCATTCATCAACAGCACCGCGAAGGCGACACCGTCTGGGTACGCGCCCCAGGTGCGAATGACGTACGTCAGTACACCGATGCCTGCACCGTACACGAGACGCCCGCGATCGCTCGTCGCCGCGGAGATCGGATCGGTCGCGATGAAGAATGCACCCAGCATGCTTGCGCCTGTGGTCACGTGGAAGATCGGGCCGGCGTAGATACCGGGATCGATCATGTACATCAGTGACGCGCACACGGCGAGTGCACCAAGCATGGCGACCGGTATGTGCCAACGAATGATCTTGAGCGCGAGCAGCCAAAGTCCTCCGGCGAGCGTGGCTAGATGCACCCATGTCCACCCGCGCCCTCCGAAACCGCCGAACACGACATCGGTGCGAGCTTCCTGCATGGTCATGCCCATTTTCAAATTCGTTCGCAATGCATCGAGCGGGGTCGGTGAGGTGATGGCGTCCCAACGCAGTGCATCCGGCAAGTGCCCCGTCATGATGGTGCTCAACGTTTGCGCGATCGTGAGGTGAGTATGCGGCATGCCCTCGAGTTCTGGCGGCAGCCACTGCAAGAGTCGCGCGGGAAACGACACGAGCAGCACGGCGTAACCGACCATCGCCGGATTGAACGGATTTGCGCCCAGCCCTCCGAACGCATGCTTCGCGAGCAGAATTGCAAACGCGGTGCCGCTCACGACAAGCCACCATGGGGCGAGCGGCGGAAGACAGAGCGCAAGCAAGATCGCAGTGATGATCGCACTGCCATCGAGCACGAACGTACGGATCGCCTTGCCACGCATGCGCAGGGCGATCGATTCGGCAACCAGCGCGGTTGCGATGGCAAGTGCGAGCTGCACGATCAGTCCTGGGCCGAAGACCACGACTTGCAGGACGCACGTTGGAACGAGTGCATAAATGACGAGCCGCATCACTCGTGCGACTCGATCAGGCGCAACTACATGCGGTGGTGCGGAGGTCGCGAACATCACTCGCTCGACGAACGCAATTGATCGCGCTTGCGCTGCAGACGCTCGCGCTGTTCTTGCTCGAGGCGCTCTAGCCGTTCGTTGCGTGCTTCAAAACGGCGTCGCGAGAGCGCTGCGGTTGCTCGAGCGCCTAACGCAGATTCCAGCACTGGTTTGGTTTCGCGGAATCGTTCCACCAAAGGAATTTGGCTCGGACACACGTAGTCGCAGCATCCGCACTCGATGCAGTCGAGCAGCCCGTGGCGCTCGAGTTCGCCGAGATCGGGTTCTCGCAAGTACCAGTGAAGCTGCTGCGGTAACAGGAAAGCGGGACAGACTTCTGAACAGTTCCCGCAGCGGATGCAAGGCATCTCCGGTGCACGCGGCTGGAGATCTAGTTCCGATGCGGCCAGTACGCAATTGGTTGCTTTGACGATCGGTAAGTCATCGTGCGGTAACGACACGCCCATCATCGTTCCACCCATGATGAGTCGCGACACACGCGCCGTGTAACCACCGCAATGTGCGATGGCTGTACTGATCGGTGTGCCGATGCGAATGTCCAGATTGCGGGCATCGGTCACCCCGTCGCCTGTAATCGTGACGATGCGGCGAATGAGCGGCTCGCCTTCCGTAATCCAGCGCGCGATTGCGGCTGCCGTTCCGACGTTCTGGCACAACACGCCCATATCGGCGGGCAGCCCGTCGAACGGTACTTCGCGTCCGAATATCGTCGAGATGAGTTGGCGCTCGCCACCCGCCGGATACACGCTCGAAATCACGCGTAGCTCAATGCGTGAATCGTTTGCAGAGGTCAGTGCGGCTCGCAAAGAGACTTCGGCTTCAGGGGCATCATCTTCGATCGCGACGATGCATCGATCCGCTTCCATGGCATGTAACAGGATTTGCGCACCCGTCACGATCAGTTCTGCTCGTTCGCGCATCAGCATTTCATCGCAGCTGATGTAGGGCTCGCACTCGGCACCGTTCAGCAGCAACCAACGCTTGTCGGGG